>JBEKDI010000068.1:0-32494 GCA_050014435.1 Verrucomicrobiota bacterium
CGTAGAAAAGCCCGTTGCAGTCCCCTGGTGGAATGGGCTGCCCTTGCGCCTGACAACCTATAGCGGCCCCATCAAACAGCCCAAACCTTAGGCGAATTCTGTTCCGTGGAAATCCAGGCTAGGCCACAATTAAGCTCTGCTCCGCATGTTTCAGCACGGACTCGACCTGTTCGCGCGTCACACCCTGAAACCATTCGAGGAAATCATCCACCGTTGCGCCTCCTTCAAGATTCTCGAATAGCGCCGCGACTGGGACCCGCGTGCTTTTGAAAATCCAGGCGCCGCTGACCTTTCCGGGCACGCGCTCCACCGCCGAACAGTTGCTCCAATCCAGCATAATTCCATCCTACCTCCGTATTCCACGGACAGCAAGGACAGAAAGTCTGCGGCTCAGGCAAACCAAGCCCTTGCAGTGCAAGCATTTAAAATTGTTGCCTCCCAAAAGCACATTTTTTATAAATTCTTTCAAAAACCAGTTGACGAAATAGTATATTAAATATATAATTCGTCTAATGAAATGCCAATCAAGGCCTTTTTGGAAATGAAAGCGCATGAAGGACGAATTGTCGAACGGCGTTCAGTGAATGTTTGTCGGCATAATCTGCAATCTTCCGATTCCCTTGACAATCATTCCTTTGCCAATCCTGCCGGGCGTTTGTCCCCACTTGATGTTCGCTCGCAAATCAAACCCGGCTCAAACCCGTTTCCCAAACCAACAAACTTATGCAAACCATTCAATATGATGCGCTTACAAGACAATCGATGTTCCAACCGTCACACTTGGTCAAAGTGAATCACAGTGATTTTTTAACCAAACCGGTTTGAGGTGATTTTTGCGGCCCAATCCATTATACTCTATCACTTCGATATGTGTGCGAACCTAAGTGCTGTCTCATGAGCGTGGAGTTGCATTATAACCGGCAACAGACCAACGCCGCCCTCGGCCCTTCGCTGTTCGATTACGCGGAAAAGCTCGGCATCCAGGTGCCCACTTCCTGCCACAAACAGGGCATGTGCAAGGAGTGCCTGGTGGAAGTCGTCGAGGGCATGGAGCTTCTCACGCCCAGAAGCCCCGAGGAAAAGCATCTCAAGGAAAACTTCCGGCTGTCCTGCCGTTGTCATGTCGCCGCGGATTTTGGCATTGTCCGCTGCTATACGATGCGTCGCGGCGACCTGCGCATCGAACGGCATGCCTTGCAATTGCCTGTCCGCGACCAAAAGTCGCCGCTTGACCCTGCCGTCACCCGAGACGGCGACCGAATTCTCCTCGACGGCGTGGAAATAGATCGCCGTCTCGGACCAATCCACGGGCTAGCCATGGACCTGGGCACCACCACCGTTGTCGTGCGGCTTTTGAACCTCGAGACAGGCGAGATCGTGGCTGATGCCGCCTTTGAGAATCCTCAACGCTTCGGCGGCTCCGATGTCATGTCCCGCATTCATTACGACACCTTGGACGGCACAAGGCTTTTGCAACGAACCCTGGCCGGTTATCTCAACCATGCCGTTGCGGAATTTCCCGTCGATCCAAAGTCCATTTACGAAATGGTTGTGGCGGGCAACTCCACCATGCGCGATCTCTTCTTCGGCCTGAACGTTTATTCCATCGGCCAAAGCCCGTATCGCTCCATCACGGAACTGGACATGGCCGAAGGCCGCCGCACAACGACCAGCCTGGTGGAATCGGCCCGGCGGCTGTTGCTGCCGCTGCATCCCAAGGCGCGGGTCTATGGATTGCCAATCATCAGCGGACATGTCGGGGCCGACGCCGCCGCCTGTCTGCTAGCCGTGGATCTGGCCCGCGAGGAACGCCTCGTCGCCCTCATGGACATTGGCACCAATACGGAACTGATTCTCGGCAACAAGAACAAAATCCTGGCCGCATCCTGTCCCGCCGGCCCAGCCTTCGAGGGCGGCAAAATCACCTGCGGCATGCCCGGGTTGCCCGGCGCGATTGAGAAAGTGGCCATCAACGCCGACGGCTCGATGCGCTTTCAAGTCATCGGCGACGGTCCCGCCGAGGGCATTTGCGGTTCGGGCTTGATCGATCTGCTGAGCGAATTGCTCAGGGCCGAACGCATGAACACCTTGGGCCGTTTTCACCATGGCGACGAAGCAATCGTGCTGGATGCGAAGAATGGCGCGCCAATCTGTTTCACGGAAAGCGATGTCAACGAACTGGCCCAGGCCAAGGGCGCGAATGTGGCCGGATTGCATGTGATTTTCGATCAATACGGGGCGCGCTTCGATGACCTTGATGTCTTTTACCTCGCGGGAGGTTTTGGCCGCCATCTCAACGTGTCCTCGGCCAAGCGCATCGGCCTCATCCCGAACATTGACGGCGCGAAAATCCGCCAGGTGGGCAACGCCTCAATCGAGGGCGCCTCTCTGGCGTTGCTGTCCCGCACCCGCCGCGCCGAATTGGAGGAAATGGTCAGGCGGGTCACTCATTGCCGCCTGGAAACCCACCCCGGCTTTTTCAATTACTTCGTTGAAGGCTGCCAATTCAACCCCGTTGCAGCGTTGAACACGCTGCAAGATTCCGCCCCGTGACATGTTTGAATTGATCGACATCCACCCGGACAGCAACGTCCAGGAATCCGAATACAAACGGTTGCTCGGTTTTCCGTTGGACTATGTGCTGGAGGGGCGTTCCCGCGAACTGGCTGATCAAAGCCGCCAATGGTACGCGCAAAACGGCAGACCGTGGATTTATGCCCGGCAGATCGAGGGCTTGGAACTAGGCTGCGGACGCGTTCGCATCGACGGCGCCGTGTTTTCATCGCGGCAACTCCATGACAATTTCAGCGCCGCCCAGGCTCAGAGCGCCATGCTGGCTGCATTCAGCGCGGGCGGGGAATGCGAGGAGAAATCGCGCCAGCTCTGGCAGGAGGGCAAGCCCGACGAATATTTCTTCATGGAAATGTTCGGCTCGGCCGTGGTCGAGCATCTGGTCGCTGTGGCCAGTGGCCGGATTTGCGGTTGGGCGGACGGGCAGGGGATGGCCGCCCTGCAGCATTACAGCCCGGGCTACTCAAGCTGGGACATGGCGGATCAGCCGAAATTGTGGGAAATAATCCGAAAAACGGATGGCGGCGATTGCCCTGGCGAACTCCGCGTCATGGACTCCGGCATGCTCCGTCCAAAAAAATCGCTGCTGGCGCTTTTCGGCCTCACCCGTCATTTGGACAAGGTGAAGACCTGGCTGGTCCCGTGCGAGAATTGTTCGTTGGCGGGCTGCCAATACCGTCGCGCGCCCCACCTGCATTCCCTGCCGGAACTCGAAAACGCGCGCCAGCTCGCATCAGATCCTTCGACGCGGACCACCAGCCCCTCCGGCCTGCGCCACGATGCCAAATACTCCGTCAACCTTAAGGCGTTGCGCAAATGGTCGCGGGAACGGCTGCAACTCAGCGCCCGGCCCGACGGCTCGATCGA
The DNA here is from genome assembly GCA_050014435.1 of Verrucomicrobiota bacterium. GTDB lineage: Bacteria > Verrucomicrobiota > Verrucomicrobiia > Limisphaerales > Palsa-1400 > DASRLE01. Next base: position 3,439 of record JBEKDI010000068.1, read on the forward strand.
AGCCCATTTTCGCTACGAAGGCGCCACCTGCTCCAATTTGGGGTGGCCCCTTGAGTATGACTACCACATCCTCCTTGGCCCGGCCCGGGAGGGGCATCGCATCGTCGAGGCCGCCTGTCTCCCCGCTCCCGGCGACACCGGCCACGCCCTCCAGTGCGAACATCTCAAGGATGCCGCGTCGTTCATGCATAGTATTGACAGTAAGAAGCCGCTGCTGGGGGCGCCGCTGAATGACGTGCTGGCCTGGCAGCGCCCTTTCAGTCCCTCCGGCTGCTTTTGCGACGCCGACCGCCGCGCCCACAAATGGGGCCTCGTCTTCGAAGTGATCCATTATGCTCTGGTGCAGCGCGAGAAGGAATAGGCCGGCCATCGACAAAATGCGGAGATTCTGGGATAACGGCAGCAGCCAATATGACAAAACTTTGCGACATCAATCTCGCGGCGAAGGAAAAACTCCCGCCGCAGTTCCAGGAGAAATCCGGCGTCGGCAGCCATTACGCCGACGCCTTCATCAAACCGATGAACACCAAACTGGCCGACGGCACGCGCGTTTCCTGCAAGCGCAAAGGCCTGAAGATCACCCTGGTGGTTGGCGCAAAAAAGGGCGAGGGACTGCTGCGCCGGCTCGATGTCAGCAAGGATCCCGTCGTGATGTTGGGCGCGGCCCTTCAGGAAGCCGCCCGGGCCGCGGGCGTGGAATTAAATATCACTGACAGCGAAATCCTGGTCGGCGTCTGACGGAGCCTCAACCTTTCTTCCCGGCGACCAATCTCAAAAACAAATCAACGGCGCTGGAAGCATCCGCGCCGTATCCGTCCGCGCCGATTTCGTCCGCATACATCTGGCTGATGGGCGCGCCGCCGATGGCCATCTTGATGTGGCCCAGACCGCGTTCCTCGAAGCCGTCGATCACCACTTTCATGTAAGTCATGGTCGTGGTCAGCAATGCGCTCATGCCGATGATGTCCGGCTTGTGCAACTCGGCGGCGGCGAGAAACTTCTCAATGCTTTGATCCACTCCGATGTCATGCACCTGAAAACCCGCGCCCTCGGCCATCATGCCAACCAGATTCTTGCCGATGTCATGCAAGTCGCCGCGCACAGTTCCCATGACCAGTACACCGGCGGACGTGCTGCCCGGCCCATGAGTCGTCAGCAGTGGTTTCAGGACGGCCATGCCGGCCTTCATGGCGCGGGCCGCAATTAAAACCTCAGGCACGTAAAGTATATTGTATTTGAAGTCCTCGCCCACCACGCTCATGCCCGCGATCAGTCCTTCGCTCAGTACTTCCTGGACCGGCCGGCCCTCATCCAGGGCGGCCTGCGTCATCTCGGCAACTTCCCTGGCTTTGCCCTCATAGACGCACTGATTGATCAAGGCGTAATCTGGCATGGTGATTTCGTTCCGCTCAACGACCCGCTGGTTTGGAATTGAATTCATCCAAAGCCTGCAACATGGCCTGGATGTTTTGCCTCGGCATGCCCGGACTCGTTCCTCCGCCGACGGACAGGATGATTCCCCGGCCTCCGCTCTTCTCCAGCACGTCTAGGGTGGCTTCCCGCACTTCTTCCGGCGTGCCGCGGACGCCGACTTCCAGCGGATTCACATTCCCCATCAGGCACATCCGGTCGCCGACGCGCTCCTTGACCTCGGCGATATCCGTTTGCTTGCCCCAGTTCAACACGTTGAACCCCGCGTCCGGCAAGTGGTCCAGGCAGGCGGTGATTTCCGCGTCATTATGATAAAGCTTCACCCAATCCTTGGGGAAAGCGTCGCAGATTCTTTTCAGATAGGGATGGGCGAATTCCATGTAGTGCTCCTCGTTGACGAAGCCAACAATGTCGTCCAGGATGAAAATGCCTTCCACGGTGTCGCCCATGGCCTTCTGCTGGGCCTTAAGCCAGTCAATGATAAGTTTCGTGCAAAGCTCCAGGAGTTTATGGGCCCATTCCGGTTTCTCCACCAAGTCGATCATGAAATCCGTCGTGCTGCGCACAAAACCGGCCGTGCACATCGGGCCGCGCGACGTCACCAACGGCAGGATTTCCCCCGTGTCCAGGATGCGCTGCCGCTGCATGCGGATGCGATGGAGGGTCATCGCCATGAAGGCGTCGTTCTCCACCTCGTATTCCGGGAAATTCTCGATGTCCTCGATGTGATAGAGGGTGTGATATTCGCTGGGAGTATTGTCCTGCCAGAATTTGATCTTGGCCCCAAGCGCCGACGGCTCCGCCGCCATGCCGTATTCCATCCACCAGGACGGCACAAAAGTAATGTCGGGAAACTCCCGGTGAATTCTCAAGTGCGATTGGAACCACACCTCAGGGTCGAGATAAAAGTCCATGTGTTTCACGCCCAGATAGCCGGGTATCCAGGGACTGTCCACGATCAGGGCCATCGGCACCCTGTCCAGTATTTCAAGGCGCGACGCTTTCTTGAATGTGTCCCATTGTTCAGGCCGCATAGTTTGATTCAGATATTCGTTGTTGCAACTTTGGGTATTCTTGCTCCCGCCGCCATGCCGGTTTCAAGACAATTCAACTCCGATGGACTGCCCCGCCCTCCAAACTTTCCCAGCCGCCGCCCAGCGCTTTGTAGAGCTTGACCAGGTTTAAAGCGACCGTGTGTTCGCTCTGAACAAGGGCGTCCTGGCTTTCGAACAAGGCCCGCTGGGAGTCAAGGACACGCAGAAAATCCACCAGGCCATTTCGGTAAAGCTGGCCGGCGATTTCGACCGCCTGCTGGTTGGCCTCCACGGCGTCCGCCAATGATTGGCGTCGGGTTTGTTCCTTGGCATAGGCCGTAAGCGCGTTCTCCACGTCTTCAAACGAGGCCAACACGGTCTGTTCGTAGTGCGCCAGGGCCTGTTCCTCCCGGGTATTTTGCACCCTGATATTGGCCTTGATCCGCCCGGCCTCAAAAATCTTCCATTGCACGGTCGGGCCAGCCGACCAGAAGCGGCTGCCGGAGGAAAACCAGTCGCTGGTGCTGACACTCTGCAACCCTATGTCTCCCGTCAACGAGAACTTCGGATACAGATCCGCCACGGCCACGCCGATGCGGGCGGTCGCGCCGGCCAGATCGCGTTCGGCCTGCTGAATGTCGGGCCGCCGCCGCAACAAGGCCGACGGCAAACCCACCGGCACTTCTGGCGGCGCGCCCGGAATGGGTGCCACCCTGGAAAGCTCCTCCAGCAACGCGCCCGGCGATTGGCCAAGGAGCACGCCGAGGCGATGGGCCGCTTCCTTGAAACTGGTTTCCAGCGCAGGCACTTGCGCTTTGGTCGTGGCCAGGAGCGCGCTTGCTTGCTGCACGTCGAGATCGCTGGTCAGACCCCCTTTGAACTGGCTGCGGGTCAGCTCGACAATGGCCTGCTGCGCATCGATGTTCCGGCTTGCGATGGCGAGCCGTTGTTGAGAACCGCGGGCCTCGACGTAGTACCGCGCCACTTCGCCCAAGAGGGAAACAAGCGTGGCCCGCCGGCCATATTCCGCGGCGGCAACGTCCGTTTTGGCGGCCTCCACCGCCCGCCGAGTGCCGCCGAACACGTCAATTTCCCATGCCGCGTCGAACCCTGCTTGATAGACATTATTCTCAAAGGGAATGTTCCCAGGCAAAGGGATCGCGCCGAGAATGGGCTGATGTTTGCTTTCCAATTGTCGCTGATAGGAACCGGAGGTTTCAAGTGACGGCCCCAAATCAGCATAAATAACTTTATATTGCGCCCGGGCTTCGCGGACCCGTGCCGTGGCAATCCGCAGATCGAGATTGGATTGGATGGCCCGGTCAATCAGCAAATCAAGTTCGGGGTCGTGGAAATTCTTCCACCAGAGAGCGATTGATGCGGAACCGCCTGTTTCGCCACCGGCCAGGGGTGATGACCACTGCGTGGCCGCCTTGATGGCAGGCGGATGGTAGGATGGTCCAACCGTGCAGCCGGACAGCAGCGCGAGGAGGACAGCCGGAAGGAATTTGCGCGCTCCGCTCATGATCCGCCCGCCTCCGACTTCTTATTGGAGGCCTCGATCAAATCAAGGATGGTATTGACGGTCTCATCCTCTCCGACGGTCGTATTGAGCATGGCGTGATAGAGATGGCGGCTGGGCCAGGGGGCGTTGAAATAGTGCTTGATGAAATCAGCCCGTTCCTGATCAACGGTGTCCACCAGATGGATGGCTTCCGCATCGTCTTTTGTCTCCAGTCGCACGCGGTGAAACTTCGCCTCGCGTGGCGCGTAAAGGAAAACGCAAAATGTATCGTCGCGATTCCGCAAAAAATAAGGCGCAGCGCGCCCCACGATTACGCAATGGCCCGCCGCAGCCGCTTGTTCCACGACTTGTTGAGTGAGGCAAATAAGCCGGTCTGCATCCAAAATATCCGCGTCATTGAACTCCGCGCTGCGTTCGTGGCTGCCGCGCCAAAAGACCTTGGCGAGTCGATACATCCAAGGATCGACTCGTTCTTCGCGGCGTTGGCATTCCTCCGGGCTGACTTTGGCCAGCCGGGCGATCTCCGCCGTCAGTTCCTGGTCGAGGAGCTTCCAACCGAGCCGGCGGGCCGTCCTCTCGGCGATGACACTTCCGCCTGCGCCAAACTCACGTTCAAGGACGAGTATTCGTTTCATGGTTCAATGCAAGGCCGCCGCACGGGTGGATTTGATGTTATGGAACAAGCCCACTCCCAACAGGCACAGAGCACAGGCCCACATCACCAGATAGAATACATCCACATAAGCCCAGTAGCCAGCCTGCTGCAGCAACGTATTGTAAATGACAGCCTGCGCCCTTTGCAGCGCATCCACGGGGCTGAAATGCGAGGCAAAACCCTTCCGCAGCGCGCCCAACCGCTCCTGATATGCGGCATCAAATGACGTCAAGTGCGCCGCCAGAAACACTTGATGCTTCTGCGCGTAGCGCGCCAACATGGTCGATAGCCAGGAGATGCCGACGCTGCCGCCAACATTGCGCATCAGGTTCTGGATGCCGGTGGCGTTGCCCATTTGATCGTTGCGCAACGTGCTGACGCTGAGCGTCGTCAGCGGGACAAAGATAAATCCCATGCCAAACCCCATCAGGAGATTGGCTGTGATGATATTGGTCATGGCCATCTGCAGATTGAGGCGGCTCAACAGAAAGCAGGACATTCCCAGGATGGTGAATCCAAAACCCAGCAGCAACCGCAAATTCACTTTCTGCACCAGCACACCGACAAAAGCGAGAGCCAGCAAAACTCCCAAACCGCGCGGACTGACCGTCAGCCCGGCGTCCAGAGCCGTATATCCCATAAGCGTTTGAAGGAACAAAGGCAGCATCGTCACCAGCGCGTAAAGCGCCGCGCCGAAAATCAGAAACACACCGCAGCCCGCGGCAAAATTACGGTTCTTGAGGGCGCGCAGATTGACAATGGGAAATGGCGCGCGCAATTCCCGGATGACGAAGCAAACAAACGAAACCACGGAAATCCCCGCAAACCAACGCAGCCACACTGCCCCGAACCAGTCCGCCTCCTGCCCTTTGTCGAGAGTGATCTGAAGTGTGGCCAGCCACAAGGTCAGGAAAGCAAAGCCGATGGCGTCGAAGCGGCCCCGTTTTGCGCCCTGTATATAGGGCGGGTCTTCCACGAAGAGGAAAATCAGGAACACGGCCAAAGCTCCCACGGGGAGGTTGATGTAGAAAGCCCACCGCCAGGAATAACTGTCGGTCAGCCAGCCGCCCAAGGTGGGGCCGATAATGGGGGCGCATACCACTCCAACGCCGTACACCGCCATGGCAATTCCCCTGCGCGCCGGCGGAAAACTCTCCAGCAAAATCGCCTGCCCCAAGGGTTGCAACGCGCCGCCTCCCGCGCCTTGCAACACACGGGCGACGATGAGCATGCCCAGGCTCGTGGCCGCCCCGCACAAGAAGGAGGACACCGTGAAGAGGATGATGCACCCAATCAAGAATCTTTTCCGACCGAAGAAACTTCCAAACCAGGCGCTGGTGGGCAGCACGATGGCGTTGGACACCAAGTAACTGGTCAGTACCCAGGTTGCTTCATCGGTGGTGGCCCCGAGATTGCCGGCGATATGCGGAAGGGCCACGGATGCGATGGATGTGTCCAGCACCTCCATGAACGTTGCCAGCATCACGGCAAAGGCTATCAGCCAGGGATTAACCCGCGGCCGCCAGTGTGAGTGGTCGGCCGGCATGGCGTGCTGCGAGGGGGAGGCGGAACTCATGCGGAGCTAATTATTTTGCAGCATTGGGCCAGCGCGCATCATTTGACCCTGACCTTCGGTTCGACCGACATGCCCGGGGCGATGTCGAGGCGGGGATCCAGCAGTTCGTCGAAAACAATCTTGACAGGAACGCGTTGCACGACTTTGACGTAGTTGCCCACCGCATTTTCAGGAGGCAGGAGACTGAAACGGGCGCCGGTGCCGGCCTGCAAACTATCCACAGTTCCCTTGAAATAGCGCTTGGGAAAGGCATCGATCCTGATGCGGACCGGCTGGCCGGGGCGCATATCGGTCAGTTGGGTTTCCTTGAAATTGGCGACCACCCACACATTGGTTGGCACCAGGGCCAGCAACGATTCTCCAGTTTGCACGTAAGCCCCCTTCTCAACGGACCGCCGGGTGACACGCCCATCCACGGGCGCGGCGATTTTGGTGTAGGAAACATCCAGTTGGGCCTGGTCCATTTTCGCCTCGGCCTGCCGCAGTCCGGCAGCGGCGGTATCGATGTTCGCCCGGCTCAAACCGACCTGCGCCTGAGCCGCTTTGGCTTTTTGGCGGGCCACTTCCAGGCTGGCGGTGGTCGATTTGGCTTGGGTCTGCTCCAGATCGAGTTGGGTCTTCGACACGGCGCGGCTCTCCACCGACTGATAGCGCTCCAAATCCGCGCCGGCCCGCCGCGCTTCCGCTTCGGCAGCCGTAACGGCAGCCAATTCCTGCGCGGCTTTAGCTTCATCCACTGCCACTTGCGCCTTGGCTTGTTCCAATTGGCTGCGGGCCGCGGCGAGGTCGGCGATTGTTTGCGCCAGTTTCGTTTCGTAATCGCGAGGGTCAATTTCCAGAAGCGGATCACCTTGCTTGAGCACCTGATTATCCTGAATCAGCAGGCGGGTAACCGGTCCTGATACTCGAGGGCTTATGATGGTGACATGACCTTCAATAAAGGCGTCGTCGGTGGACTCATACGGGGCGAAAAAGTGAATGTAGAAAACGATTACTCCCGCGATGACAACCAGAAGCATCACGCCGAGGATCAGGGCCAGATTGCGGCGGGATTTGGACGCAGTCGGCGGGGGCGGAAGCGGCCCGGGCGCTTTTCCACCCACAGTTGTCTGCTCATTCATGGATTGATTCTATGGCACAGCCTGTCCAATGGAAAACGAATTCTCCCCCTTGACATAAAGTTAGCAGGCACTAACCTCATGGGCAATGAAGAGGGGGCGCATGTCAGCCAAAGACCGGAAGCAGGCCATTGTCATGGCCGCGCTGCCGCTTTTTGCCCGTCAGGGTTACGCCGAAACCACCACCAAGGAACTTGCCAAGGCGGCCGGGGTTTCCGAGCCTTTGCTCTATAAGCATTTCCCCAGCAAGGAGGCGCTTTATCTCGAAATTCACAACTTTTGCTGCCACGGCAACGACGCAGTTTCCCGCAAGTTCACCGAACTGCTCTCGGAAGTCGAGGCGTCCACTTCGACTTTGGTCTATCTGGTCTATTATCTGGTTCGGCTTCAAGTCTTGGGAAAGCCGGCCGGCGCGATTTCTTTGGACACATGGCAACGCCTGATGCTGAAAAGCCTGCTCGAAGACGGCGCTTTTGCGCGAATCATGTACCGGGATCGGTTTGAGGATTTTTGCGTCCGGATTGAGGCTTGTCTCGATGCCGCCGTGGCCTCGGGCGAAGCGGTCAAAAGCCCTCTCTCACCTGGAAACCGAGCAAGCTTCGGTCATTATCTGGCCGCGTGGCTGGCCTCGGTTCATCTGCCCTCCAAGCCGGTCATCAAATGCCAAACGACAAGCGAGGAGCTCGTTTACCAGGCCGTTTGGTTCATCCTTCGGGGGATGGGGGTGACGGACAAGGCCATCAGCACTTATTACAACCCAAAGGCCCTGGCTTTGTTTTCCGATGCCGACGACAAATCAAGCAATCCAAAAGTGAGCAAACGTTCACTAAAAACCAAATAACCGCGCGATTCCGGTTCTTCAAATTATGATGCAACTTGATACTCAACCATCTGGCAATCCCTTTTATAAATGGAAAACGGCTCTGACAGCGTTGTCATGCGCCCTGATACTGACGGCTTGCAGTCGGCAGAATCAAGCGCCGCCGTCGATGGCGCCGGAAGTCGCGACTCTGACGATCGCCCGGCAGCAAGTTCTGCTGACAACCGAGTTGCCGGGGCGCACGTCGCCCTATCGCATCGCGGAAATCCGGCCCCAGGTCAACGGCCTCATACAGAAACGCCTGTTTACCGAAGGTTCTGATGTCCAGGCCGGGCAGGAGTTGTACCAGATTGATCCGGCTCCCTTCCAAGCATCGCTTGACAACGCCAAGGCCGCCCTTGGCCGGGCGGAAGCAAATTTGCCCGCCCTTCAGTTGAGGGCAGGGCGCTACAAGGAGGCGCTGGCCGACAAAGCAGTCAGCCAGCAGGACCTGGACGATGCCACAGCCGCCCTGAAACAGTCCGTGGCTGATATTGCCTATTACCAGGCGATGGTGGAAACGGCCCGCATCAGCCTTGGATACACGCGCGTGGTCTCGCCAATCTCCGGTCGAATTGGAAGGTCTTCTGTGACGGACGGCGCCATCGTGACGGCTTATCAACCCACGGCCCTGGCCACCATTCAGCAATTGGACCCCATTTATGTGGATGTGCCCCAATCGACCACGGAATTGCTCCGATTGCAGCGCCGCTTGGAAGAGAAGCGGATGAACCATGGCGGAACAAACGCGAACCAAGTGGATCTCATTCTTGAAGACGGCACAAAGTACTCTTCGGTGGGAACCCTTCAATTCCGCGATGTCTCGGTGGATCCGACAACCGCATCCGTGATTCTGCGGATGGTTTTCCCCAATCCGGATGGGGTTCTCCTGCCGGGCATGTTCGTTCGCGTCGTGGTGAAGGAAGGGGGCAATGATCAAGGCATTTTGATTCCACAGCAAGCCGTGTCGCGCGATCCAAAGGGCAATCCGTTGGCCTTGATCGTGAATACTTCCGGCAAAGTTGAGCAACGGATGCTCGGCCTTGACCGCGCCATTGGCGACCAATGGCTTGTCTCTTCCGGCCTTTTGCCCGGTGACCGGGTCATCGCCGAGGGCATGCAGAAAGTTCAACTTGGCGTATCGGTGAAAGAAGTTCCCTTTGAAGACGGCCGGACGGGGAAGACAAACCCGGGGAACACCGCCCAACCCGCCTCGGCATCGAATTAACGGAGACGCGCCATGTTATCGAGATTTTTCCTGAAGCGTCCCGTCTTCGCCTGGGTCATCGCCATCATCCTCATGGTGGCGGGCGGTCTGGCGATTTTCAGTTTGCCCATATCCCAGTACCCGCCCATCGCTCCCCCTTCCATCGCGATCACCGCGTATTATCCGGGAGCGTCGGCGGAAACAGTCGAGAACAGTGTGACGCAAATCATCGAGCAGAAGATGACCGGCTTCGACTCGATGCTGTACTTGTCCGCCACAAGCGATTCCTCCGGCAACGCCCGCATCGAGCTGACGTTTGCTCCTGGGACCGATGCCGACCTTGCTTGGGCGCAGGTGCAGAACAAGCTTCAGCTCGCCACCGCCAGCCTGCCGGAAGTCGTTCAGCGGCAGGGCGTGATGGTGAGCAAGTCCACCCGAAACTATCTGTTGGTCGTTGGCTTGATTTCGGAAGACGGGAGTATGGATGGGAATGACTTGCGAGACTACACGCAGTCCACTTTGGAGAAGGTCGTTTCGCGCGTGCCGGGAGTGGGGGAAGTGGATGAATTCGGCAGCCAGTATTCAATGCGCATTTGGCTGAATCCCGACAAGTTGACCGAATATAACATGACGATTCAGGATGTGGTCACCGCGCTGCAAGCCTACAACGTGGAAGTGTCCGCGGGGCAGTTCGGTGGAGCGCCTGCGGAAAAAGGCCAGCGCCTGAATGCATCCATCATCGTCCAAAGCCTGCTCAAGACACCGGAAGAGTTTGCCTCCATCCCAATCCGCACCAATCCTGATGGTTCCAGAGTGCGCATCAAGGATGTTGGACGGACGGAACTCGGCACTGAATCCTACGATGTCGAAGTATTTTACAACGGAAAACCCTCCGCCGCCATGGCCATCCGGCAGTCCGCCGGCGCCAATGCCTTGGACACGGCCAATGCCATCCGGGCCACATTGGATGAGATGAGCCACTTCTTTCCACCCGGCATGAAAGTCGTTTATCCGTACGACACCACCCCGTTCGTCAGGGTAGCCATCGGCGAAGTTGTCAAAACTCTTTTCGAAGCGATCCTGCTGGTTTTCCTTGTCATGTACCTGTTCATGGGAACCATGCGGGCCACCTTGATCCCAACCATCGCCGTGCCTGTGGTGCTGCTGGGAACTTTCGCGGTGTTGGGGCTGTTTGGCTTCTCCATCAACATGCTCACCATGTTCGCCATGGTGCTGGCCATCGGCCTTCTGGTGGACGACGCCATTGTGGTGGTGGAAAACGTCGAACGGATCATGAGCGAGGAGGGCCTTTCGCCCTTGGAGGCCACCCGGAAGTCCATGGACCAAATCACCAGCGCCTTGATCGGCATCGGCCTGGTGCTCTCGGCTGTTTTCGGCCCCATGGCATTTTTCAAAGGCTCCACCGGCGTTATTTACCGTCAGTTTTCCGTCACCATCATCGCCTCGATGCTCCTTTCGGTGGTGGTGGCGTTGGTCTTAACGCCTGTGTTGTGCGCATCGTTCCTGAAGCCGGTGGCCAAGGGGCATGAAGCGGCCGAGGGCGGGGTCTGGTTTCTGCGGCCGTTCTTCCAATGGTTCGACCATCTTTTCTTCCGGGCCAGGGACCGGTACCTGCAATTGGTGGGGCGGTCCCTTTCCAATAAAATTCGCTTCATGGTCGTGTTTCTTCTCATCGTGGTCGCATTGGGATTCCTCTTCAAACGGATGCCCACGGCCTATCTCCCGGACGAAGATCAAGGACTTCTGTTGGTGCAGGCCGTGCTCCCGGCGAACTCAACTTTGGAACAGACGAAAAAGGTGATGGATGGAGTCAATGATTATTTTGTCAATAAGGAGAAGAAAGCAGTCGAATCCTGCATGACGATTTCCGGCATGAACCTCTCCGGCCAGGGACAGAACGCGGGGCTGGCCTTCGTTAAACTCAAGGATTGGAAGTATCGCGAAAGCCCGGACTTGAAAGTCGGCCCGGTCGCCGGAAGAGCCATGGCCGAGTTTTCCAGGATCCGCAACGCCATGGTTTTCGCCTTTGCGCCGCCGGCGGTCGTCGAGTTGGGCCTGGCCAAGGGATTTGATTTTCAGTTGCTGGATCGCGGCGGGCTGAGTCACGCCGGCCTGATGTCTGCACGCAACCAGCTCCTCGGCATGGCGGCACAGGACCCTGTTCTGACCAAGATCCGGCCAAATGGTTTTGAAGATGTCCCCCAGTACCGGGTGGACGTGGATTGGGAGAAGGCCGGCGCGATGGGCGCGCCCATCAATGCCATTCACGACACGATCTCAACCGCCTTCGGCAGCGCGTATGTCAATGACTTCATCCAAGGTGGCCGCGTCAAGAGGGTCTTTGCCCAAGCTGATGCTCCTTATCGCAGGTTGCCCAAAGATTTGGAAAAGCTCTATGTGCGCAACAACATGGGCAGGATGGTTCCCTTCTCCTCCTTCGCGTCCGGGCACTGGACTTCCGGCTCTCCAAGACTGGAGCGTTTCAACGGTTTTCCATCCATCAACATTTTGGGTGAGGCTGCGCCGGGGAGGAGTTCCGGCGAAGCCATGCAAGCCATGGAAGGGTTCGTGAAGAAATTGCCGCACGGCACCGGCTTTGACTGGAACGGACTTTCTTACCAGGAGCGGGAGGCCGGTTCACAGACGGCTCCCATTTACGCCTTTTCCGTCCTCGTGGTCTTCCTTTGCCTGGCCGCTCTCTACGAAAGCTGGCCCATCCCCATTTCAATCCTGCTGGCGCTGCCCCTGGGTGTCATCGGCGGCGTGATCGGCACGTCGCTCCGGGGATTGCCCAATGACATTTACTTCCAGATCGGCCTGTTGACCACCCTTGGTCTGACGACCAAGAACGCCATCCTTATCGTACAGTTTGCCAAGGCACGAGTGGATGAAGGCATGGGGCTGATGGAGGCAACTCTGGAAGCGGCCAAGCTGCGGCTCCGTCCCATCATTATGACTTCGCTGGCGTTCGGGTTTGGTGTGTTGCCTTTGACGCTGGCGAACGGGGCCGGCTCAGGCGCTCAAAAGGCCATCGGCACGGCGGTGTTGGGAGGGGTGGTCACTTCCACCTTTCTGGTCACCCTGTTCGCGCCGCTGTTCTATGTGTTGATCCAGAAGACCTTTGGGAAACGAGTCCCGCAACGAGCAACCGACGGCACTGAATCAAATCCACCCGGGAATCAATAAGATGAACAGGAACATAATTCTTCTACTGGTTGGATCAGCCGCCCTCCTGGCTGGCTGCACGATGGCTCCGAAATACACGCGGCCAAAAGCGCCGGTTCCCGCCAACTGGCCCACCGGCACAGCTTACCAGGCGATGCAAACGGCAACCAATGCGCCGGATGCTCAACATCTGTTGTGGCGGGAATTTTTCACTGACGACAAACTGCAACAAGTCATCGCGTCGGCCTTGACCAACAACCGCGATTTGCGGGTTGCCGCTCTGAATGTGGAGTTCGCCCGGGCCGAGTACGGCATTCAAAGAGCCGAACTGTTGCCCTCTGTCAATGCCACCGGCGGCGAGATGTATCAACGGATTCCAGCCAATGTCGAGGGCTTCCCGGAAGAGATGACGATCAAGAATTACAGCGCCAATCTCGGCGTCGCCTCCTGGGAAATCGACTTCTTCGGCCGCATCCGCAGCCTCAAGGACCAAGCCTTGGAGGAGTACCTTGCCACGGAGCAGGCCCGCCGCGGCGCGCAAATACTCCTCGTGTCTTCAGTGGCTGACGCGTATCTGACCCTGGCCGCGGACCAGGAAAACCTGGTCCTGGCGAAAACCACCCTTGCCGCGCAGCAGAGCACTTACAAAATGGTCGGGCGACGCCATGACTTGGGCCTTGCGGCGGACTTGGATGTCGAGCGCGCGCAAACACAAGTGGAGGGCGCTCGCAGGGACATCGCCAGCTACAAACAACTCATCGCGCAGGATCAAAATGCTTTGAACCTTCTCGTCGGCGCGCCGTCGCCGGACCGCCTCCAGCCCACCGGGCTGGGCGACATTGTTCCTCCCAAAGAAATAAGCGCCGGCTTGTCTTCCGAGGTGCTCCTGCGCCGGCCGGACGTGCTGGAAGCCGAGGATTTGCTCAAGGCGGCCAATGCCGAAATCGGCGCGGCCCGGGCGGCATTCTTCCCGCAAATTTCCCTGACGGCCGCCATTGGCACTTCCAGCAGCGACCTCTCGGGACTGTTCAAAGCCGGCTCGGGCGCCTGGACTTATGCGCCCCAGATTGTGATGCCGGTTTTCGATGCCCGCACCTGGTCGGCCCACAAGGCCGCCAAGGTGCAACGGGAAATCGCCGTGACCCAATACGAGAAGGCGATTCAGAGCGCCTTCAGGGAGGTGGCTGACGCCCTCGCAGTCCGCAGCACCGTGGACCAGCAAGTCGAGGCGCAACAATCCCTGGTTCATGCCGTGGCGGAAACCTATCGCTTGTCCAATTCCCGTTACAACATGGGGATCGACAGCTACCTGAGCGTCCTTGATGCGCAACGTTCCCTATACGCAGCACAGCAGGGACTGGTCTCCCTGCACCTGGCAAAGCTCGCCAACCAGGTCAATCTTTACTCCGTGCTGGGCGGGGGCTGGGAAGCACAGGCTCATCTCAAATAGGCTTCAATCACTGACCGCTTTTATTTACCCGGACTCTCAGAATTTGGCGGGGGAGGCTGGTTCAATTTGCTGTGGTGCCTTCCATAAAAAATATAAACGAAAATGCCGATGACAAACCAAACGATGAGCCTCACCCAAGTCAGCCACGGAAGATTAAACATCAGAATCAAAGCCGACATAGCTCCCGCGGGTGCAACAAACCATACCCACGGCGCGGTAAATTTCCGGTCCAGCCCCGGTTCACGAACGCGCAGCACCAGAACGCCAATGGACACGATCACGAACGCGAGCAGTGTTCCGATGGAACAAAGATAGCTGGCTTCGCGCACTGTGATAATAGCCGCAAAAAACGCCACCACCAAACCGGTAATAATCGATCCCAGCCACGGCGTATGGAAGCGGGGATGAACCCGGCTGACAATGGGCGGCAGTAAGCCGTCTCTGGCCATGCTGTAAAACACCCTTGATTGCCCAAGCAACATGACCATGACCACCGCCGACAAACCCGCAATGGCACCGAGCTTGATCAAACCAGCCATCCAACCCATGCCAGCTCGGTCTGCCGCAAGCGCGATCGGATCGGGCACATCCAATAGCTGGTAAGGCACCACGCCCGTGGCAATGGCCGACACCAATATGTAGAGCACGGTGCAAATCAGGAGCGATCCAATGATGCCAATCGGCACGTCGCGTTGCGGATTCTTCGCCTCCTGGGCGGCTGTGCTCACCGCGTCAAAGCCAATATACGCGAAAAACACCGTCCCCGCTCCGGTCAGCACACCGCTGAATCCAAAATGCCCGGGTTGCCCGCCGGCAGGCGGAATATACTGCGGAATAAACGGATGCCAATTGGCCGCGCTGATGGCGCGGGCCGCGCCCCCGATAAACAGCAACACGACCGCAACCTTTATGAAAACAATTATGTCGTTAAAGGCCGCTGATTCCTTGATGCCGATGACCAGGAGAGTGGTGACCAGGAAAATGATAATCACCGCCGGCAGATTGAAGACCGCTGTTGCATGGGCCAAGGCCATGGCATTAGCGCCGCTCGCATTGATTTGGTCAGCCAGAGACGGACTGAAAGCGGTCCATCCCGCCTTGATGTTCATCGCTCCCGCCAGGGTGGCCGGAATGTCAACCAATTCCGTTCCCCGCGCCGCGGAAAGGGCAGGGGGCACCACGATCCCCAAGCCCCGCAGAAATGAAACCACGTAACCCGACCAGCCGACGGCCACCGTGATTGCGCCGACCGCATATTCCAAAATCAAGTCCCACCCGATGATCCACGCGATCAGTTCGCCCAAAGTCGCATAACCGTAAGTGTAGGCGCTGCCGGCCATCGGCACGAGCGAGGCAAGTTCGCTGTAACACAGAGCGGCAAAGACCGAGGCAATCCCCGCCAGCACAAACGAAAGGACCACGGCCGGACCGGCGTTCTGCGCCGCGACCGTTCCCGTCAAAACGAAGATGCCCGTGCCGATAATCGCCCCGATGCCCAGCGCGGTCAGGTTCACCGCGCCCAACGCCCGCGTCAGGCTGTGATCCCCTTTTGCTTCGGCCTGCAAAGAGGTCACGGTTTTTCGTCTAAACAGATTCATGGTTGTTCATACCCGATTCAGACTGTGCGTTTTCTCATTTTACCGCAAGTGAGAAGAAAAGATGACAGGCTAAATGCCAGACAGGTTTTTCCGTTCCTGTTCGAGGCGCGGCCATGTCGCGCCAGGATCGCCGCGCCGCAATGCCACCAGATCATGACAAAGTTCGCGCAACAATTTCCATATCTTTGGATCATGGCCATTTTCGAACACTTTGCGCGCGGCCACAATATACCGGGCCAACAGCCACACGGCCAGTCTGTGCGCAAGCGCAGTCCCGCCGGTTTCGGACAATCCTGTTTCTTCGGAGGTGATGCGGCACGCTTCGGTCAGGGCGGCTTGCCGGGCCTGCCAATCACGAAAGCCGCCCCGCCTCCATTGAGAAAGGTTGGTGTCATTGATTTTGTAGCCACCGAACTTCTGCGCAAGCAGCGTCCTGACCTCGTCGTTTGTGTTTAACCAGGCGATGATTTCACGGCCATTTTCACCGTCCTGAAGGCGGCGGTTGATGTGTTCACGAATGTGCTCGGGCAACCGGGCAATTTTTCCTTTGCGGGCCATAAGCTCAAGAATGTTAAGAATCGGATTTTGATTTTTTTTGCTTTTAATTACTTTTAATCACCCCGAATCACCCTGAAACATCAAGGTGGGCGTTTGTGCTGTAAGAGGTTGAGTGCAAGGTAAATGCATCAGTACTTTCATGGGTTCAGGCCTAATGCGCCGATTCGACTACATGCCACGATTCGGAACGCGATGGAAAAACAGGAGGGAAACAGACCCGGCGGAGGGGTTGACTTTTTCCGGTCTTTCCGCTCCAGCCCATTTCTGCAAGCGAATCATTTTTAATTCATTTCTCATCATTCCGCCTTTCCCTTCGCACGCCTTTAATTGCACATTCATTAAGCGAACAATACAGTTATTATTCATATTCGTCAATAGATTATTTCTATTTTGTTTAAACCAGATTGTGACCTTTGCGAAATGCGGGTCAAAGATGTTCAACAGCCAAGGCTTGGAGCGTGTTTGAAGAATCAGATGTTTGAGCACCCGCCGCCAAATGGCTCGACAGGAGCCTCGCCCAACCGAGACGTCTATAGGGCGAGACTCCTGCCGAGCCGGGGCCTGAAAAAATGAGATTTTTAAAACACGCTGTTGGAAAGTCATCCACCGTGAAGACGGCAGAGTCTTGAGGGCAGAGGCGGGAAGATGACTCGAAATTGAAAATCAAACTTTGCAGGAGTCCCCACACGTCATCCCGGACTTGATTATCAAGGTGTTCCACGGTTTTGCGTCTGCCTCAATCATCACGAATCTGCTCCAAAATTGGCAAACATTATCAGATCCCAGTATCACCATTCTCCCCTTAGGATGTTTGAATCGAAATGGAACTTTTCGGGTTGACGTTCCACGTCGGTCGAAATAATAGTCGAGAGTATGCAGACTTTCCGTAGTTTGGTTTGCCGTGTCCCCATCTCCCGCTGTGCCTCTATCGTTCTGGTCGCCTTGGCTTGCAGCAGCATTTTTTCGTGTAGCCGGGACCATAGCCGTGAATTCCTGTCGGCGGCACAGCATGGGGACTTGGCGGAAATCAGGGCGATGCTCAAGAGCAATCCTGAGTTGGTTTTTAGCAAAGACGAAAACGGCGATACGCCATTGCACAATGCGGCGCGTACGGGCCACACGGAAATCGCGGAATTATTGCTGGCTAATAAAGCCGATATTAATGCCAAAATATCGGGTGGTTGGACGCCTTTGCATGTGAGTTGCGAACACGTTGCGGAATTGTCGTTGGCAAAAAGAGCCGAGGTCAATGCAAGAGATACGAAGGGACGGACTCCGTTGCACTCGGCGGCAATGAGGAACGAGAGACGCTTAGCAGAATTGCTGCTGGCTAATGGGGCTGATGCTAATGCCAAAGACACAAATGGCCAAACCTCATTGCGACTGGCGACCATTAATAGAAGCAGAGATGTGGCCACGTTCCTGCGCCAGCACGGCGGCCAAGAATAACCTAAGAGCCACCGAAGGCCGCGCTTCTTCTGAATCCGTTCTGTTTCGTCGATCACCCCCCAATGTAGCGCAAAAACTTGGGCAGGAGGCGGCCTGGAGTTTTGTTCCTTTAATTTCATTTGGGCAGAGTTCATCTTCAAGCGAGCCACCACACCTGCCGCCCTGCGGGCGGCTGGGTGTGGTGGCACCACTTCCATATGTTTGACAGGTGGCAGATATGCCGCAGCCATGGCGCGTTCTATGGCCCTTCCCTTGAGTTTGCGGCCTCGTCTGAGGCTGGCTTGAGCCGGTCAAGGGTTAAGAGGCGTTTGAACCGTTATCGCCGGTCCAGTGACGCGCTCCACAGTAGACGCATTGCTTACTCCGCTTTGCACTGTGCTCGACGCCGTGTCTGTCCCCCTCGTCTCATGCCCGGCAATCCCGCGCCAACCAGTTCGACTCCGGTTGCCCAGGTATCGGCAAACTCCTGAATGTGAACGAGCCGAAATCATCTGATGGCGGCCGGGCGAGGGGACACTACACCCTTGGAATAAGCAGCCGCATTTGGCGTATGCACTTCCTTGTGCTTCGCGGTGCTCACGAAGCCAAATCACGATTGGCGGGTCTCAACCGTCAACGCGCTTTCCCGCTGACGGGATCAAGCAAAAACCGGCTTGATCTCGAGCTTCTGGCCGGGCTTGACCGTGAGGTCGGTTCCCGCGGACCAGATTTTGTCATTGAGCAGCGGCTTGAAGGTGATCGGGTCCTTGACGGTGCCCGACCAGCGCCAGGTTTTGCCATCCACACAGGACAGCGCCACACCGCGTTCCCACGTCAGACCGCCGCCTTGTCCCCGGAGAAACACGGCGTTGCCAAATCCAACGTCCAGTTTGACTTCAATGGTTGTGACAGCGCCAGAATGGGCAGGCGCTTGAGTGGGAGTCTTTGGAGCCGCAGCAAAGGGCTTTGCAGGCATTGCAGCGGTTGTTTTAGCATTCGGTATCAGGGCGGCCATTGCCGCACTTTTTTTAATTTTCATAGGCAATAGAATAGAACTGCACGACAGAAGGAGTGCTTTCACACCCCCAATACTGACAATGCACCATATTCTGCGCATTCCAAGTAAAAAATTGGTGTCCGTTTGTAATGGATTTCTAATCAGTTCTTCAGAATCGATTTCAAGGCGGTCAAAAAAGCGTCCACGTTTTCTTTCCGGCTGTTCTCTCCCATGAGTCCCACGCGCCAGATTTTTCCCTTGAGCGGGCCCAGGCCGGCACCGATTTCGATGTTGAAATCGCCAAGCAGCCTTTTGCGCACCGCGGCCTCATCGACTCCCGCCGGCACGCGCACTGAATTGAGCGGCCACAGTTGATAGCCGGGTTGCGAGGCCAGTTCCAGGCCACGCCCGGCCAGCCCCTCTTTCAGCGCCAAATAACTGCGTTCGTGGCGGCTCCAGCGGTTTTCCAGCCCTTCCTCCAGCACCAGGCGCAGCGCTTCGTGCAATGCGTAATTCATGGAAATCGGCGCAGTATGATGATAAACGCGGTCTTGACCCCAATACGACGCCAGCAAATTGACATCCAGGTACCAGCTTTGGACCTTGCGCTTGCGGTGCGCGGCGGCAGCCAGGGCGCGCGCATTGAGCGACACGGGGGCCAGGCCCGGCGGACAACTCAGGCACTTCTGGGTGCCGCTGTAAGCGGCATCGACTTCCCATTGGTCGAGTTTGAGCGGGAAGCCGCCCAGGGACGTGACTGTATCAAGCACAAACAACGCGCCCGCTTCGTGCGCCATCCTTGAAATTTCCTCGACGGGGCTGGCCACGCCGGTGGACGTTTCGGCGTGGACCATGGCCACCAGTTTGGGCCGCACTTTCTTCAAGGCTTCCGCGACTTGTGCCGGCTCAATGATTTGGCCCCAAGGCGCCTCGACTTTTGTCACGCGCGCCCCGCAGCGTTCCGCGACGTCCACCATGCGCGTCCCGAACACGCCATTGACGCCGATAACGACTTCATCGTCCGGTTCAATCAGATTGACGAAGCAAAACTCCATTCCCGCGCTGCCCGTGCCGCTGATGGGGAAAGTCATTTCGTTCTTCGTGACGAAGACGGCACGCAGCATGGTTTTGATCTCCTCCATCATTTGGATGAAGACAGGATCGAGATGGCCCACGAGCGGTTGGGACATGGCCTTGAGCACTGAAGGAGCCGCGTTGCTGGGGCCCGGCCCCAGCAGGAGACGCGGTGGCGCATGAAAAGGATCAATTTTTTGCACGGACACAGGATAGATGATGGAATGACAAATGTCGAAATCCTAATGACAGATTTTCATAAGATGGAAATGCATTCGTCATTGGGATTTACTCATTCGTCAATTTGTGGCATGTTGGCGGGGATGTTTCCAACTCAGGATTTAAATGTAAAAGAGATTGTCCGGCTGCTGCCGCCGCGGGCGTTGAAGGATGAATTGCCCATGACCGAGACTTGCAACGCCACGGTGGTGCGCGGGCGCCAGGCCATTAACGCCATTCTGGCGCAGCAAGATCCGCGATTGCTGGTCGTGGTTGGTCCCTGCTCGATTCACGACCCGGTTGGCGCTCTGGAATATGCGGGAGAACTTAATGCCCTTCGGCAGGAGTTTGGCAGCCGCCTGGAAATCGTTATGCGCGTCTATTTCGAGAAGCCTCGCACGACCATCGGCTGGAAGGGGTTGATCAATGATCCGCATCTCGACAATTCCTACGACATCGAGGGCGGCCTCAAAACAGCCCGCCGCCTTCTGCTGGACATCACCGCGCTGGGTCTGCCGGCCGCGACCGAATTCCTGGACGCGATCACGCCACAATATTTTTCCGATCTGATCAGTTGGGCGGCCATCGGCGCGCGCACCACCGAATCCCAATCCCACCGCGAGATGGCCAGCGGCCTTTCCATGCCCGTCGGATTTAAGAACGGCACGGACGGCAGTTTGCAGATTGCGATCGATGCCATGGGCGCGGCGATGCGTCCTCACAGCTTCATCGGGATTGATCAGGAGGGCGTGACCAGTGTTGTTCGCACGGCGGGCAACCCCCACGGACACGTCGTGCTGAGGGGCGGGCGCTTGCGCGCCAATTATGACGCGGAAAGCATTGGTGAAGCGGAAAATCAACTGGCGGCGCACGGTTTGCCCAAGGTCCTGATGGTGGATTGCAGTCATGCGAATTCGGGCAAACAACCGGCGCGGCAGGAGGACGTGTGGCGCAACGTCATTGAGCAACGTGCCGCCGGCACCCGGTCGCTGATTGGACTTATGGTCGAAAGCTATCTGAAAGAGGGCACGCAACCATTCCCGAAGGACAATCCGACCAGCCTGATTCCTGGAGTCTCCATCACGGACGCCTGTCTGGGCTGGGAAGCCACCGAGCGCATGCTGCAGTGGGGATATAAGGTGGCGTCCCGGCTGCCTTAGGCCGGTTTCATTGCGGCGTAAACGTGATGGACGTCGTCGTGGTCGTCGAGCGCATTGAGAAAATCCGTGACTTGCTTGCGGTGCGCGTCGGAAACTTCCGTAAAATTCTTGGCGATGTATCGCATTTCTGATGCGATGACGTTCCAACCCGCGGCCTTCAACGCCTTGGCAACCGCATCCAGGTCTTTTGTGGCCGTTAGGAATCGCGCGCCCTTTTGCCCGGGAGGCGTTTCGCAGGCTTCCAGCGGCTCGAATTCCTGCGCGCCGGCTTCAATGGCGTCGGCTTCGGCGTCGCGCTGCGCGTCAGGATGGGTGGCTTCGACCACCCCCAAATGATTGAAGAAAAACGCCACACTGCCGGGAGCGCCCATCGAACCGCCTTGGAACAAATGGCGGATTTCCGGCGCGGTGCGATTGCGGTTGTCGGTCAGGCACTCGACCACCACCGGCACTTTGTGCGGCGCGAAACCCTCATAGACGACTGTTTCAATCGCCACCTTTTCGCCGGTCAGACCTGCGCCCTTTTTGATGGCACGCTCGATGGTCTCCCGATAGACGGAAGCTTTCTTTGCCTTCTCGACGGCGGCGGCCAGGCGGGGATTCAGGTCTGGATCAGCTCCGCCCAGCTTGGCGGCGACGGTGATCTCGCGCACCAGTTTGACGACCATCTGGCCTTTTTTCTGCGCGCTGATCTCGCGCCCGGCTTGTTTCCATTGTGCTCCCATGCGTCCAGCCAGTGTGGATAAAGAACCGCCTGGGTTCAATGAAAATCCCGCGTCATACGCCCGCGAGAGCGCATCTCAAATTCTTATTGGTTAATTTGCCGGAGCAAACAATTGGAAGAATTGCTGCGCGCCTGTGATGGCGTTGGTGTACGGACTGGCCGCGCCGGGCACGTTGGTAAAGACGTTGGTTACGGCAGGCGCGGCTTGAAGGGCAAAGATCGATGCGGGATCGTTCCAGCTCAAGACAACATTGTCGCCCGCCAGTTGGATGTTCAGAGCAATGGGCGCGAGCGATACCACCAAGTCCACGCTGTCGGTTGCGTTGCTGTAATCAAGCGTGTCGGACGGGGTGAAAAGGACGCCAAGCAGATTGGTGCCCGGATTCAAGACCGCGCCTGCGGATGGATTGTAGGCAAAGTTGCCCGGCAGGTTGGCTGTGGCATTGAGCTGGTTCGTATCGAGGGCGGTGCCATAAGTGACGGCAGACGGCGCAGGCCAACTCAGCAAGGGCGTGGCCATGGCGATAGTAAGCGTGCCGTCGATGATGGTAAGTGTGTAATTGGTCAGGCGGTTGTTCGGGTCCGACAGTGTGGGGGTGATGGCATTCGTCCCCACCGGACTGCTGCTCGTCGCGCTGCAACTGTAGTTGGCCGTGATGTTGTCCCCATTCTGCAATCCGGTGATCGAGCCTGTGAATGAGGGGCTGGCCTGGCCATAGGCCCGGCTGGCATTGGAGGCTGTCACGGTCAATGCGGCGGGCGATACCGCCAAGCTCAGACTGTCGGTTGCGCTGGCATAGTCAACGGTGTTGGACGGAGTGAAAGTGACGGAAAGGGTCTGGGTCCCCGCGTTCAAAACCGCGCTGGCGAATGGATTGTAGGCAAAGCTGCCAGGCGTGCTCGCTGAGGCGTCCAACTGGGTGGAGCCCAAGGCTGCGCCATAGACAATGGGGGTGGGACTGGACCAGGTAATTATCGGAGTGGCTTGGTTGATGGTTTGCAACAAGGCGGGTGAGTTTGTGCTGGCGGAGTAATCTCCATCGCCGCTGTATGCGGCCGTAATGGAGGAAATGCCGGCGGCTAGCTGAGCGGCGGCGGTGGTGTAACTGGCCTGGCCGCTCGTGTTCAATGCCCCGGAGCCGATTTGAGTCGCTCCGTTGTAGAAAGTAACTGTTTCTCCGCTGATCCCCCCAACCGCCACACCATTGGTCTCGACTGTTGCGGTGAAGGTGACCGGGTTGCCGTAGGTCGAAGGATTGGCGCCAGAGGTCAAAATGACAGTGGTGCCGGGCAACGGGGAGAAGTTAAAAACCGTCAGCGACAACGGAGCAAAGGAGTTGGTGAACTGCTTCGAGGCCGTGGTCAAATTGGACACGGCAATTTGTTGAAGGGAGAGGCTTAGATTGCTTTCAACGGCTTGGTCCTGCGGAATGCCGTATGAATACACGGTGGCGGATGAAGACGGCACAAAGTCCGTAATACTGATTTGAGCGTTGAAAGTGGCGTTGGTATCCTTGTTTATGACAAGGATCTTGAGCGCGCCGTTGGTGCCAAGGGAAGCGTAGGCCGAGAGCAGCAGGTAACTGCTGGAAGCGGTGAGCACGGTATCTCCCGGACGCACAAAATGCTGCATCATGCTCATGGCGTAATAATCCGGATAGTAGGAGTTCTGGTTGTTGATGAGGCCCTCGTTGCCCTTGGTGCGCCAGCCGTAGAGAGTGGGGTCGAAACTGCCGCTGGTGCCAGTGCCATTGCGCAGGTCCCAAAAAGTATAGGAGTTGAACTCGGTCTTCATGAGTTGGCCAAGGGTGTCGGCCAGATACAGGGCATTGACCAGGCTGGTGCTCTGGCGTCCTTCCGCGCCGGCGTCGGCGTTGTTCTCGGTGCAGACCAGTTCGGTGTTGGTGCCGGCGGCGCCCAAATAATTGCTGATCATGTAGCGAAGATTGGCGGCATCCCCGGCAACCTGGGAGGAGACTTGGAGCGCCAGCGCATCGCAGTCAGAGGCCGGGGCGGGGTTCTCAACAGCAGTGTCTTCCGGGTAGAAATGATAAACGAGGAAATCCGGCGTGACGCCCAGACTCTTCATGGTGGCGAGCATGACCGGCGTCCAGCCATGATGGACCTGATGGGTGGTGGCGTTGGTGGCAGAAAGGTTGGCGTAAGTATCGAAACTATCTTCGCCGGGCGCGCTCACGGCGCCGACTTTGATCGCAGGATCGGCGGCCTTCATGAGGGCCTGGTAGCCGGCAAAACGCACGGCGTAAGAATAAGGGTCATTGGGGGCGTTGTTCGTATCCTCTTCCCAGGTGCCATAGACTTCGTTGCCGACTTCCCAGTATTTGAAATTGCATTGATTGGTCACGTTGGCGTCGAGCACCCATGCGGCAGCCAAATTGCTCGTGCCCGTGCCATAATTGACCGTAATAAATGCCTGCGCACCGAGGTTGGTGGCGACATGCATGAAATTCGTGAAAACCGTGGAGTCATAATTAGTTGCGATGACCTGGTTGTTGGACCAGGTGGTGATGGCGCCGGTCTCCCAATTATAAACGTCCGATTCGGAGCCGCCCGGGAAACGCAAGGAAAGGACGCCGGCCTGGCTGAGGGCGCTGGACGTATAGGAGGTGTCCAAATCGCCGTCCCAAGTTGCAGTATTGACACCGAACCAGCGGGGGTCGGCAGTGCGAAGGGTTTGCGATGCATTGACGGACAGTTGTGTCATGGCCGGCGCCGGCTGCGCGCTGAAGTAAATGTTGTCCACGTAAAAAGTGTTGGTTGAACCGTTGGGCCTCAATTGGATGTTGATTCGGCTCAGGTTCGACACCCCCGCCGGCAGAAGGGACGAAAGGGGAATGCTGTATTCCTGCCAGGAATTGGCCGGCAGGGCCGACAAGGCATAATCCGGGCCTGAAGCGGAATTGGTCCCGTATTGAGCATAGACTTGCAGCAATTGGCCGCCGGAGCCTCCGCCGTTCGCATAGAGAACGAAGTCCTGGTAGGGACTGGTGTTAAATCCGCCCACGTAGGAATTGACGATGGGTTCCTCAAACGAAAGCGCTTCGTAGTCATTGTCGCTCGCCGAGGCGCTGATCGAGTGTGTTCCACTGTACACCGGGTTTGTGTTGGCGAGATTATTCGGTATCCAACTCCAGTCCTGCCAGCCGTTCACAAGATTGTCCGTGTAAACAGGCAGGGGGGCCTGGGCCGGGAGAGATTGCGAGAAGGCCAGAAGCGAGGCTACGAAAAGACCTGGCAGAAGTAATTGAGTTTTCACGTGTTTATAGAACATACCGGATCTTATGGTTGCCAGACGGCGCGCCAGTACTCATTGATTGTTCCAAGCGGAATGGCGTTGGTGATATTCAAGGGAGTCCCGGTCAGGAAATTGGTGGAGATGGAGGTCCAGGCGACGAGATTGGTGGAGGTCTGGATGATGTAGGGGGTCATCGATTGGCCAGTCAGTTGAAAGGCGAACCGGCCGGAGGTGACCGAAAGCGCTTTTAACGACGCGGCGGCAGGGGCAAAATTAAACAATGTCAGCGACAGCGGCGCAAAGGAGTTGGTGAACAGCGTCGAGGCCGGGGAATAACTGGACACGGCAATGTCCTGGAGATTTGTGCTTTGATTGTATTCCACGGCATTGTCCTGTGGCATGCCGTAGGAATAGACGGTGGCCGACGGAGACGGCGCAAAGTTGGTCAGGCTGATTTGGGCATTGTAGGTGGCATTGGTGTCCTTATTTATGACAAGCAGGCGGAGCGAACCGTCGGCGCCGCGGGCAGCGTAGGCCGAAAGCAGCAGGTAATCGCTGTTGGCGCTGAGCACCGTATCTCCCGGCCGCATGAAATACTGCATTAGTTTCATGGCGTAATAATCCGGATAATAAGAGTCAAGGTTGTCGATCAGGCCTTCGTCGCCTTCATCGCGCCATCCGTAAAGAGTGGAGTCGAAGCTGCCAGTGGTGCCTGCGCCGTTGCGGAGGTCCCAAAAAGTGTAAGCATTAAACTCGGTTTTCATGAGACGGCCAAGGGTGTCGGCCACAAATAAGGCGTTGACCAAACTGGTTATCTGGCGTCCTTCGGCGCCAGCGTCGCTGTTGTTTTCCGTGCAGACCAGTTCGATGTTTGACCCGCCGGCGCCGAAATAATTGTTGATCATGTAGCGAAAATTGCAGGCATCACCGGCGACTTGGGAGGAAACCTGGAGCACCAGCGGATCGCTGTCAGCGACCGGGGCGGGGGATTCGTCCGGGGTATATTCAGGATAAAAATGATAAATGAGGAAATCGGGAGTGACGCCGAGGCTTTTGAGCGTGGCGAGCATCACCGGCGTCCAGCCGTAGTGGATAGCATGGGTGGCGGAGTTGGTGGCCGGATGGGTGTAATAATTAGCGTAACTGTCCTCGCCGGGCGTGCTGACGGCGCCGACTTTGATGGATGGATCGGCGGCTTTCATGAGGGCCTGGTAACCGGCGAAGCGGACGGCGTATGTATAAGGGTCGTTGGGCGGGTTATTATTGTCCTCCTCCCAAGTGCCATAGACTTCATTGCCCACTTCCCAATATTTAAAGCCGCAATGGTTGGTCACGTTGGAATCGAGCACCCAGGCGGCGGCCAAATTGCTGGTGCCCGAGCCGTAGTTGACAGTAATGAAAGCCTGCGCTCCCAAATTGGTGGCGACGTGCATGAAATTCGCGAAATCGCTGTTCCAATAATAGCCGCCACTGATGGACATGCCGGTGGACCAATCATAGTCGTCCGACGCCCCGCCACCGGGGAAGCGCAGGGAAAGGACGCCGGCCTGACTGAGGGCGTTGGTAGTGGCGGCAGTGTCGAGATAGCCATCCCAGACTGCGGTATTAACACCGAACCAACGCGGGTCGGCGGTGCGAATGGTTTGTGAAGCGTCTGCAGACAAATGCTGAAGGGCAGGGGCGGACTGCGCGGTAAAGAAGATGTCGTCCACATAAAAGGTGCTGAGTGTGCCGGCGTCGGTCAATTGGATGGTGATACGGTTCAGATTCGAGACGCCGCCAGGCAAAAGGGAGGAAAGAGGAATAATGTATTGCTGCCAGGAATTGGTTGGCAGAGATAAAGGGCCATAAGTTGGACCCGAATCGCCATTGGTGCCGTATTGGACATTGACCTGCAACACTTGCCCCCCAGTGCCGCCGTTTGCCCAAAACACGAGTGCCTGGTACAGGCTGGTGTTAAAACCGCCCACGTAGGAATCGGCGACGGGTTCTTCAAACGATAGCGCTTCGTAGTTATTGTTGTCCGCCGTGGCGCTAATCGAGCACGACCCACTGTGGACGGGGTATGAGTTGGCGAGATTATCCGGTATCCAACTCCAGTCCTGCCAGCCGTTTACAAGATTATCCGTGTAAACAGGCAGATTGGCTTGGGCCAGCAGCGAGGATGAGAAAGCCAAAAGCGAGGCGACAAAAAGCCCCCGCAGCAGGAGTTGCGTTTTCATACATGATTATATCGGCTTAAAACCGCCAAAATCAAGCTTTAATCACCGCAGCAAATCTCCTCAACTCTTTGCAGGGCGCAGACTTAAGACGAACGCCATCCTGCCGATAAGGAGAAGAATGGCCAGATGCTGGATTTTCGCGTTTTTCCTGTTGTTGCTCGCCGGATGTGGCGAGAGCGACCGCATGGCGCAATCCGAGGATCCTCAGGGCTGCTACCACGAACAGATCGCGGCGGCGAAACGCCTGTTGGAGCAAAGGGAGGATTGGGCGGACCGGGCCGAATGGGAGGTTCGGAAGACGGCCGATGGGTGGCAGGTCACCGCCTGGCGGGTGGAGCATCCGGAAGCCAGGGGATCCAGCCGATACGTTCCCTGGGGCTATTCGGTCATCGAACTGGACAGCCGCATGCTGGCCATGGCCTACCACCGCAAGGGATGACATCTGCCTGATTGATACATAGGTCTGGAAAAGGCGCCACATCCGCCACATGGTTCATAGTCAACAAGTTAACCCGCAACACGCGAAGCAACACAGCCGCGACATGTAGCACCTTTTGCTGGTTTCATTATCGGCGTCACCCAAGTGCCATGACGTGATAAACCGCGCTGGCGTACTTGAAACGAAGGCGACGAGAGGCATACATCGGCTCATGCGTAAGAGCGTGTTTTGAAAATGGCAAAGAGTCAATCCTAAGTAAGTTGCTTATGTTGTACAACATTAGGTCTGTGTCATAAATAGAGTGGATGCAAACGCATCCTATAAGCTATCCAACGGATCTGACCGATGAAGAATGGAATCAAATCAAATCGCTGGTGCCTGCGCCGAAGTCCGGCCGGGGCAAACGCAGACGCCCCATCCGCAACGACCGCCGCACTCTGGTCAACGCCATCTTTTACGTGGTGCGAGCGGGTTGCGCGTGGCGGCTTCTGCCCAAGGACTTTGGCCCCTGGCAAACCGTCTATGGCTACTTTCGCCGGTGGAGCCAGGATCGGACCTGGACGTTCATCCACGACACCCTGCGCGACTGGTTGCGCTACACAGAAGGCCGCAACGTGGCTCCCACGGCGGCCGTTATTGACAGCCAATCGGTCAAAACGCCCGACCAAGCCGGAGAGCGCGGCTACGACGCGGGCAAAAAGATCAAGGGCCGCAAACACCATGTGGCGGTGGACACCTTGGGCTTGGTGCTGGCCGTTATGATCACTCCCGCCGCCGTGCAAGACCGGGACGCCGCCAAAACCTTGGTCAAGACGCTGGTGAAATGGTTTGGCCGGCTGCAACTCATTTGGGCTGACGGCGGCTACCTGGGAGCCTTGGTGCAGTGGGTCAAACAACTCCGTCCCTATGGCAAACTGAAGCTGGAGATCGTGCGGCGCTCCGATCAAGTCAAAGGCTTCGCCGTCCTTCCAAAACGCTGGATCGTAGAACGCACCTTCGGTTGGTTTTTCAAATCGCGGCGATTGTGCCGCGACTATGAAGTGCGGCTGGATCATAGCGAAGCGATGATTCGGATTTGTATGATTCGCCTCATGGTCAAACGTCTCGCATCAACATGAAAATGCCATTTTCAAAACACGCTCTAAGAGGCCAAACACAACCCGTCAATCCCATCGTGTCATTCTTCTTTGACAATGCCAACATCCTAGGACTGACCCCTTCGGGAAGATCAAAGCCGGGCACGGGCCGGTTATGCAGCGGAGAATCTGGCCACGTTGCGTCGTCTGGCCTTTAATCTCCTCAAAAGGGAGAAAACCAAAAAGCGCGGCATCCGTGGCAAA
>JBEKDI010000069.1:0-31888 GCA_050014435.1 Verrucomicrobiota bacterium
AAGAAATGCAGCACCTTTCCCGCGAAGTGTTGTTTACAACCATCCCAAATCCAAACCGCCGTAAACGCCTGGGCAAGAAAGTTTTGGGTCTTATCTAAGCGCCATTCGTGTCAGTCCTCACTATTGACACATTCCAAATTTCGAGCAACTTCCGGACCTTGAGCGATTGGCCTTGGCCGAAGAATTGGTCAACTCCATCCGCAACCCGGAGGCGTTGCCGGCGCAAGTGGCTCATCGATTGGAACTGGAAAGGCGTTGGGCCGATTACGAACGGAACCCCGCCACGGCGCTCTCGCAAGAACAGTTCTGGGCAAAGGCGCTGCCAGAGGCCAACAGTGAACGGGCCGCTGGTCAAATTTAGCCAGACCGAGGCGAACCCCGAAAAATGTAGCGGGTTTGTAGCGGCCATGTTGCTATTTTTGTAGCGGGTTAACATATTGACTATCAACCCTGTAGCGGGTGTAGCGGGTTTTCCGGACCAATGTATCAATCTGCCGTCGGCAATTCAAATCTGTGTCCATCTGCCTTCATCTGTGGCCAAAACCGTCCCGGCTACAATCCTGTGGGTCCAGGGGCGTTCATCCTGTCAGACCAATGTATCAATCAGCCCTTTCCAGCCAGTTTTCGCGGCGTAGCCGCCGGTTTGAACTTCAGCCTTCAACCTTCAACCTTCATTGGTCATTATGGATATTTACCGGCCATTACATGATTGTGCGGCGAATAAGATTGATTCTTATGGCCCGCCCGCCGAATCTGTCCGACATGACCGCGCGGGAAATTTGACGCGGGAGAACTCCTGAAAATATATGAACGCCACTCCTGAAGAAACCCTGTCCCCGGCGCTGACCACCCTGCCCTCCGACGATCTCCGCCAGATCATGTGGCGCTTTGCCGACCGTTATGATCTTCACATGCTCGTGCAAGGGACGCGGGGCGTGGCGCGCGGGCCGGTGGCAAGGCTCGTCGCCGCCGGCGGCCGCAATTCGCACGATTGGACGCCGGAAAAGGCCAGTCTCCTGCCGCATTTCGACGAAAGCGGCATCACGGCGGCGTTCCTCGACCCGGAACAGGGCGGGTTCATCGCCGGGCCAAAGAATCTCGCCCTGGCGCTGATCGCTTTTGAATTGTCCTGGGTCGATGCGGGCGCGGCCACGTGCAGTCTGGCGGGCAATCTCGGCCTGGCCCCGATTCACGAGCGCGGCACGCCGGAGCAACGCGCCAAATACGTCGCCAACGCCGCGCCGCTCAAGCCCGGTGAAAACCGCAAACAAGTGCGCGCCGCCTTCGCTCTCACTGAACCGATCCCGTTCGTGGGCGTCGAGACGGGGATGCTGGCCGGCAAGGTGCGCATCGCGGAATGGAAGGACGGCTCGGAACCGCTGTTGCAGGTCGAGAAACGCGGCCGGTTCATCACCAACATGGGTTTCGCCAATGTCGTCACCGCCGCCGTGCAGTCCGACGACCCGAAGCTCAAGGGCAGTTGCATGGTGATTTTGGAGGAAGGCGATCCGGGGATTTGGGACCGCGGCACGCCCACCAAAAAACTCGTTCACCAGCTTTCGTCCACCAACGATCCGGTTTTCAATCTGAAGGTGCCCGCCAGCCGGATCGTCGGCGGTTATGCGATCAAGGATGGGGTCATCGTGCCAAATTATTCGCACAGTGAAATCATCGAAGCCGTGTTTCGCCGCACGCGCGTGACGGTCGGCTTGATGACTTCGGCCAAGCTGCTTTCCGCCGTCGAGCCGGTGATTCTTTATCAGCGCCGGCGGTTTCGCGGCGGACAGGGCGCGCCCGGCACGCCGCGCTACGAACTGGGCATCCAGCAAAAGGAAGACGCCCTGCACCGGCTGGTGGACATCTGGGCCACGGGCGAAGCCAGCGCGTCGCTGGGGTTTGAGGCGGCGCGGCTATTCGACCAGCTCGACCCGCTGGAAAAGGAAATGGAACGGAACCTGGCCGAGAAGAAACTGGCCGGTCGCGCCGCGTTCAAGAAATTGGTCAAGGGCCAGGAGGAAGCGGTGAAATTGCTCGCGGCGCACAAGCCCATCGAGAGTCCGCTGGCCAGGTTTGCCCAACTCGATTCGATGGCGAGCGTTCTTTGCCCCGCCTGCAAGCTTTGGAACACCGGACACGGCGCGAACATGATGCGCGAAGCCGTCAGTCTCATGGGCGGTTACGGCGTGACGGAGGATTGCCCCGGATTCCTCGGCCAGAAATGGATGGACGCGCAACTCGAGGCCACTTACGAAGGCCCGGAGGCGGTGCAGCGCTTGCAGCTTTCCATCACGATGGCCAATCCGCTGTTCCTGGCGCAATTCAAGCAGTGGATTGCCGACCTGAAAAACATCGCGTCTGAACGTCCCGGCACCGGCGCCTGCGCGCTTGGCACGGCGATGAAACTGTGGCTCTGGACGTTGCAACACGTTCAGACCGCCAACGACGCCGCCGGGGTGAAGCTTTACCACAAGACGCGGCAGGGTGTGACTTTCCCGCTGGCCGATGCGCTGTGCTGGCTGCTTGCGGCGCGGCAGTTCATCCTCGATGTCATTGAGCTTGAAACAAAAGGCGCGGGGAACCCCGCGCTGGCGGACGGGCTCGCCGGCACGGTGGCGTTTTTCACCGATCTCTGCCACGTGCAGGCGGCGCGCGCTGCGGGCGAAGTGGGGCGCATTGCCGCCGAGATCGTTCACGGCTACAACCGCCACCCGGCATGGGACAATGCGGGCTGCCGTACTTGTTACTCCGCGGAGGAGCTTACTGCGCTGGAAGGAATCATGCCCGGCATCGACGGCTCGGCCCGCGCCTATGCCGACGTGGCCGAATCCGGCGAAGCGCATCCGCCCAAAGCCGGCCCGTGCGTGAAATGCGATGGACTGGAAGGGTTCGTCTCTCTTCGCGCCAAACTGGACACCTGCCTGACCGGCTGCCGCCTGGCCAAAGATCGCGCTGCCGATTCGCTGACCAAGGTCATGACGCGCGAGGCGCTGGATTATCCGGCGTAGAAACCGCAGGAGCCGACATGAGGAGACTCTGAATAGGAGTATGTAACGCGATGCTAATGAGTTTATGAAAGGAATCGCATGGAAGGTTTGACATTTCTTGAATTGGCGAAGCGGGTTTTGGAGGAAGAAAAGAAACCGTTGTCGGTGGACGAGGTCTGGAAATTGGCCAAGTCGAAGGGCCTCGATCAACTATTGAGAGGGCAAGGCAAGACACCTTGGGCAACATTGGGAGCACTCCTTCATGTGAACGTGCGTGACCGAAAAGACACGGTATTTGCCACGGTTGGAGCGCGCCCCAAACGCTTCTACCTGAAAGGAGAATTGGGCAAAAGCCAACTTCAGTCACTCGAATCCGGCCAGATTGAGCCTCAAACCATTACGAAGAGCTTGGATTACTTTGAGAAAGACCTTCATCCATTCCTAGCCTACTACGCCAACCTCTACCTCAAAGCCTACACAAAAACGATTCACCATTCACGTTCCGACAAGCGGCAATTCGGCGAGTGGATACATCCCGACATGGTCGGCTGCTGCTTTCCCGATTGGGAGCGGGAAGTTATAGAATTCGGCTCCAGAATCGGCAATGTTGCAATCAAGATGTTCTCTTTTGAACTGAAGAAGGAACTCACCTTCGACAATTTGCGGGAATCATTTTTTCAAACCGTCTCGAACTCCACCTGGGCGCATGAGGGCTATCTGGTCGCCGCAGAGGTTTTAAGTGATGAGGATTTTCGCGCCGAGTTGCAGCGGCTTTCCATCTCTTTTGGCATCGGAATAATTCAGTTAAGCCTTGATGACCCGAATTCATCCGAAATCTTGTTCCCGGCACGAACGCGGGAAAATCTGGACTTGGAATCAATCAACAAACTCACGGCTATGAACCCCGATTTCAAGGAGTTCCTTTCGCGGATTTACA
Organism: Verrucomicrobiota bacterium; assembly: GCA_050014435.1. GTDB lineage: Bacteria > Verrucomicrobiota > Verrucomicrobiia > Limisphaerales > Palsa-1400 > DASRLE01. The sequence continues at coordinate 3,922 of JBEKDI010000069.1, forward strand.
ACGACATTTCTACCAAGGAAATTAGGGAAGAGAAATATGACAAAGTTCTTGACCGGGATGCTTTGGTTAAATCCATCCGCCGGTAAATCGAGATCGCAGAAAATAGAAAAACGTCTTGCGACCAAATGAAATTCAATACCCCCATGATTCCCCGACAGCCCGTCGAACACTTCATCCGCATCATTCGCGGCCAGCGCGTCATTTTGGACGACGATCTGGCGCGGGTTTACCGAGTTCCAACAAAGCGTCTCAACGAAGCAGTCAAACGGAATGCGGATCGTTTTCCACCAGACTTTGCATTTCGGCTTGAGTCGCAGGAACATGAACTCTTGCGATCGCAGATTGTGACTGGATCTCCAGATCACGCACCAAGCATGCGGTCGCAAATTGCGACCGCATCCAAGCGGAACATTCGTTATCGTCCCTGGGCCTTTACCGAGCACGGCGCGATCATGGCGGCGAGTGTCCTGAACAGTCCGCGCGCCGTTCAGATGAGTGTGTTTGTGGTGCGGGCGTTTGTAAAAATGCGCGAGGTGCTGACGCAGAATGGACGGCTGGCGGAGAAACTTGCGGAGTTGGAACAGCGGTTGACGGGACGGTTGGACGTTCACGAGAAAGCCATCGTCCACATCCTCGACGAAATCAAAAAGCTCATGGAACCGCTGCCATCTCAACCCGAACCGAAACGCCGTGAAATTGGATTTCATGTTCACGACGGAATCCGGACAAAGCCATTCGCGCGCCGGTTCGCCGGGAAACAATAACCTGAATTAAGTTCGCAAAAATGTCGCATCCAGCATCAGAGACCCCGATTATTGACCGTCCGCGCATGGATGCGGACATCGTATGCGTCGGATTCGGGCCGGCGACGGCGGGTTTTCTGTCCACCCTTTCCAAGCAATTGGCCAGTCCCGACGGCGCGCCCGCCGTGGAAAGCGCCGTCGCGCCCGGTCTGCCGCTCCAGGTGCTTTGTTACGAACGCGCGGACGACATCGGCTTCGGTGTTTCGGGGATTGTCACCAAGGCCCGCGCATTGCGGTCGAGCCTGCCGGACATCGACCAGGCCAACATCCCCATGGCCGCGCCGGTCGGCGACGAAAAAGTGCTTTACCTGCTGGATCCGGTTGGCGCGAGCCGGCGGTCGGGCCTGCTGCGTCTGGCCGATAAATCCATTCGCGCATTCAAGTGGGCGCTGCCCTTCGAGCGGGATGCATTGGACCTGCCTTGGACGCCCGGGTTCCTGCACAAAAACGGCGGTTTGGTCTTGTCGATGGGGCAATTCATGCAATGGGTTGGCGCGCAAGTGCAAAGCACGGGCATGGTCCAGATCTGGCCCGGGACGCCCGTCTCGCAGGCGCTCATCGAAGGTGACAAAGTCGTCGGTGTCAGGCTCCTCGATCAGGGTGTTGACAGGCAAGGCGCGCCGGCAGAGGGCTTCACGCCGGGCATGGACATTCATGCCGCGCTCACCGTTGTCGGAGACGGGCCGATTGGTCCTGTCGGGCAGCAACTCGACGAGCATTTCGGCCTGCCCAAGAACCATCACGCGCGCGACTGGGCGGTCGGCATGAAGTTTGTGGTGGATCTGCCGGAGGACACGCCGCTCAAACCGGGCACGGTGCTGCACACGTTCGGCTATCCCGAGCCGGAAATCTTCGGGTTCCTTTATGTGCATCCCGGCCGGGTCGCGTCGCTGGGTATTTTTGTTCCGTCGTGGTTCGACAGCCCGGTGCGCACAACTTACCGCTACCTTCAGCATTGGATGATGCACCCGTATCTCTGGCATTTTCTCAAGGGGGGCAAGCTCCGGTCCTGGGGCGCGAAGACTCTTGGCGAATCCGGGCGGCACGGCGAACCGCACCTGGCGGGCGACGGCTACGCGCGCATTGGCGAAGGCAGCGGCAGCACCAACGTCCTCACCGGCTCCGGCGTGGACGAGGCCTGGGCCACCGGCGCGCAACTGGCCGGGGCGGTGCTCGAATTGCTCAAGGCAAAGAAACCTTTCACGAAGGAGAATCTCGAAGCCACTTACGTGCAGCGCCGCCGCGAGAGTTGGGTGGAACGGGACGCCCGCGCCGCCGAAAATTCGCGGAACGGATTTCAAAGCGGCGTTGTTCCCGGCCTGCTGGGCATGGCGCTGGCGGGGTTGAGCGGCGGACGGCTTGCCCTGCCCGGCAAACCGTTGCGTCCTTGGGAGCGCATTCCTTCCATCGAAGATTATTTTCGCGGGCGCATTCCTGCCAGCGAAGTGCGGGAGATTCGCCGCGACTGTTACGCGCGGGGCGTTTCGGCGCACGCGGCGCTCATGGAACGGGCCGGCTGGCCGGCCATTCCGTACGACGGCCAGTTGCTCGTCTCGCAGCAGGACGCATTGCTGATGGGCGGGAAGGTGCAGGCGCCGCTTGGTTACGCCGATCACGTCGCGTTTGTCTTCCCGGAGGAATGCGAGCGATGCGGCACCAAGCTGTGCGTTGAAATCTGTTCCGGGCAGGCCATCACGCCCGGTGAAAACGGCCTGCCTGCCTTTGACCGCGAGAAATGTGTTCACTGCGGCGCGTGTCTGTGGAACTGCGCGTCCGCCTCGCCCGCAAATCCCGAACGCATGGCCGTCTCCTTTCGCGCCGGCACTGGCGGCCTGCACTCCGCCGAGAATTGAAACTTTTAGCTCGGACGGTTGACTGGGTATCCTGTAGGATCGTAAAAGACAGACTTTAATGAACATCTCAATCATTCTCGCTCATCCGAATCCAGGGAGTTTCAACCACGCCATCGCCAACACGGCGGCGGATGCTCTTCGGAAGAACGGCCACAACGTCCTGCTGCACGATCTTTGTCAGGAGCAATTCCCGCCGCTGCTGCCCGCCGCTGAATTGAAGGCCAATGCCCGGCTGGATCCGGTCATTGCCGGGCATTGCAAGGAAATCGTCACGGCCGATGGCATTATCATCGTGCATCCGAACTGGTGGGGCATGCCGCCGGCGATTTTGAAGGGTTGGATTGACCGTGTGTTGCGGATGGAAATCGCCTACCGGTTTGTGGCCAATGACAAAGGTGAAGGCGTGCCCGTCGGACTGCTCAAGGCCAGGTCGGCGATTGTTTTCAACACCGCCAACACGCCGGAGGACCGCGAGCGCGAGACTTTCGGCGATCCACTGGAAAGCTTGTGGAAGAAATGCGTGTTTGACCTTTGCGGCGTGCGCGACGTGCATCGACGGACATTTTCGGTTGTCATCACCAGCACGCCGCAACAACGCGCCGGATGGCTGTTGGAGGTTGCGAAAACTGTGTCGTGCCATTATCCACCTATTGCGCGAAAAGGAGTTTTATGAGCCTGGCTTTTCAAATTGTTGTCTGCGGCGGGATTGTGCCGGACCCGCTCCAAACCCTGGAGCCCGTGGCCGCCGCAACCGGTCCGGCGTTGAAAAATGAAATGATGCTGCCCGCCATCCTCGATCCGTGGGCGGGCCACGCGCTTTATGAGGCGGCGAACCTGGCCAAGAATACGCCCGGCAGCAAGGTCTGGCTGGTCAGCCTCGGCCCCAAGGCCAAGCTCCAGCAGGTGATGATGACCGTCGCGCAAAAAGTTCCGTTTGAACTCGTGGCGCTTGACGGTTCGGCGAGCGGATTCACCGAGGCGTCGGAAGTCGCCGCCGCGCTGGCCGGGGCCATCCAGGCGATCCCCGGCTTGGACAAATCGAGGCTGCTGGTTTTCGGCGGCTGGGAATCCGCTTCGCGCGGCGCGTCTGCCACGATGCAGATGGTGGGCGAGAAGCTGGGCATCGTGGACCAATTTCAAGGCGTGGACGAATTGAAGATGAACCCCGACGGCTCGCTGGAGATTCTGGAACGGATTGAAGGCGGCAGGCATCAGGTGTCGAGGTGCGCCGGGCCGCCGGCGTTGCTGGGCTGGGCCACGGGGAACCTGCCCGAACCGAAAAACAATCCACAGGTCGGCATGGCCAACATGCGCGCCGTCATGCCGGCGTTGCAGAAGGCCGCGCCGACGAAACTCGCGGGCGAAGGGTTGACCTTCGTGAGCGTGACTCTGCCCAAACAGCTTCGCGCCACACAAATCGTCAAAGACAAATCGCCCGGCGACATCGCGAAGGAAATCGTGGAGTGGATTAAGAAATGATTGCCGCGAAAAGGCGCAAGAGACACAGAAATTATTAATATGGAAACCATTCTTCTTCTGGCTCACGTCGAAGCAGGCGGCTCCCTGGCCAAATCCGCCCGCGAAGCGTTGCACGCCGCACGCGCTTTGAACAAAGCCATCGCCGGCTCGAATCTGTTCGTGGGGCTGGTTGGCGAAAGCGTTCAAGCGGCGGCGGATTCCATCGCGGCGTGTCCCGCCACGAAGTATTTCGGAGTGGCGGGCGCGGAGTTTGGCCAGTCGCGTTATTCCACGGATGCGCTGGCGGCGGAAGCTCTTTGCAAAGCGGCGCAGGCCACACTGGTGGTCGCTCCGGCCACTTCGCGCTGGAACCGCGTTTTGTCTGGTGTGGCGCAACGGCTCGGCGGTCGCGTGGATTGCCACGTGACCGGCGTCGGCGATGTAGAGGGGAAGCCTGTGGTCAGCCGCTGGTGCTATCGCCAACGCATGGAAGCCACGTTGACCAGAACGCAACGTCCATGGTTTATGCTCATCGACCCCGGCAGCCAGACGGCGTGCGACTGCGGCGCGGGCACAGCGGAGGTTGAATTGGTGCCGGTCAATCTGGCCGATGCCGGCAAACGCACCACGGTGGTCGGCATCCGCGAGCCGAAGGCCGATGCGCAAACGATTCGTCCCGATGCGCAACTGTTGTTCGTTACCGGCGCGGGCTGGACCAAAAAACAGGCGGACGGGCGGACGCGCGTTCCCGAGGCGGAGAAGTTGATTGTGGATTTTCTCAAAGCTACGCGCGCATCGCTTGGTAGCAGCAAATCGCTGGTGGATCTGGGCGGCGAAGGCCAGGCGGTGCTGCCGTTCCTCTCGCATCTGAACCAGATCGGCCAGACCGGCGCGACACCGCGGCACGCCAAGGGCTTGAGCACTTGCTGCCACGGCGAAGAGCCGCACACGGTGGGCTGGCGTTTCATCGGCGAGCGCCGCGCCATCAGCCTCGACCCGAACTGCGGCTGGGCGCGCGGCAAAGCCGACGTGCTGTATGTGGCTGACGCGTTCGAGGTGATGGCCAAGGTCAACGAGTTGCTGGCGGCAAGTCCATGAGTGGCTCAATGGTCGCGACGGTTATGGACTGCGCACCTGGTAAAAACCCGAGGGCAAACTCACTGCGGAATCCGTGTAGGAAAGCGAACCGCCTGCCGCGCCGCCCGCCGGGTAGCCCGTGATAATGGCGGACCAGTTGGTGGCGGAATGGGCCAGCGCATTGGTTTTGAACACGGTGTAGAATCCGCCCGGAACTGAATCCCAAGCCAGGACAAAACCGCTTCCGTTGACAGCAGCATTCGAGATCGTGATGATGGACGCCGGCAGCGTTGCCTGGCCAACGAAGGTCACGACACTCAGGCCAGGGACTGTGTAAGTGAAGGACGCATTGGCAACGGCGACAGGAGCCAGGTTTGCCAGCGATTGAGTGCCCGAAGTAATCCACGGAGTGACCGAACCGGCGGTGAAATTGGTCAGGATAAACTTCTGATTGACAGATGATGCCGGGTCGGTGTTCACGGCGACGATGGCAAAGGCCGTGGTTGTCGAATCCTTGTAGGCGCTGATCAAAAGCGGGCTGCAATTCGCATTGGCGTCGATGCGGTAAAAATTCGGGCGGACAAAGCGGCTGTATTGGCCAAGAGTATACATTCGCATGGTTGGAATGCCGTTGGTATCGGTCAGTCCCTCGTTGTCAGAGTTGTCCGAGACGAGCCACCAATAGTGCCAGGCATTGGCTTGCGCCTGGGTCATGAAAAGATAAATCCGTTGCGCGATATAGACGCCATCAGTGATGCTGCCATCAAATGCACTGAACGCGGAAATTTCCGTTTCCCACAGCGCCTTTCCGTAGTGGTTCTTCGTCAACGTAGCCGGTCCATTTGGGCCGTCATAATTGTGGTCGGCGATAATGCCCACGTCCGGCGCGACATTTGGATCGGTCATGGCCGTGACGGCCAGATTTGAATAATCCTGCCAATTCTGGCTTTCGGGCAGCATGATTTTTGTGGAGGCCACGTTGCTGGCCACCAAGGCATTGTGGAGATAAGGAACAAAATCATGAATTTGCTGGGCGGTCCAGTTGCATGATTCGTAATTAGTGACCTCTGCATCCGGTTCATTTTGAATGGAGATGGCGTAAAGATTGAGGCCGTATTGGCTCTTCATGAGGGCCACGTAACCGGCCTGTACGTTGGCATAGGCCTGGTAATTGGCCGGTGTTCCCACAAAATATCCGCCGTCGACATTTGTGTTGCTTTTGAAAGGCGTGTCCGGACTCCAGGGTGTGCTCCACACTTTCGCGCCCCGGGCTTGGGCCATCTGCATGATGCTCTGTTCAACCGTGGTTCCCCCTGGCGCGATGCGACTGCGCAGCAGGGAAAGATCAACACCGTTGAAGGAGAAGTTGGTGGTGCCATCCAGGCTGGCGCCGGCGCCGCTGTTGGTGGAGAAAAACATGTCGGCTTGTGCTGTGGTCCAATTTCCGTTCCAGGCTGATGATGCTCCAAAACCGTCGATTCTTTGATGCACATTGTTCCAATCCACGACGCAATTGGTGGGCGGCGACACCATGCCGGTAAACGCGATGTTGTCCACCCAGAGGGTCGAAACGCCGCTCAGGCCCGGACTGTAATAAGGTCCATAAATATGAATCAAGACATCGTTGATGCCCAGCAAATTGGTGTCGGCCATGGCGTTAAGGGGGATGCTGACGTGGACCCAGTTGGTATTGCTGGCGGGCACATCAATGCCGCCGAAATAGTCCTGTCCGAAGCTGGGAGTGGCAACGCCGAATTCGACATGGCCAAAAACACTTGTGCCATTGGCCATAACGGTGGCGGAGCCGGGCGCAAAACGCACGTCGCACTCGAAGTTTGAGTAGATCAACCCGCTCAACGCGGGCATGATGCCGCTGAAACCGTCGAAAACATCAAACTGGTTCGGGATTCCACCCAAACCATTAAAATCGAGGGTGATTTTCATTGAACCCGAAGCGGGATTATTGCTGGCGTCGCTGGTGGAGTCCCAGGCCAGGGATTGAAACGCATCCCCGAACCAATTGCCCCAAACGTTGATGATTTGGCCGTCCGCGTAATTATTGCCGCCAACTCCCGATGGATTGAACTGGTCCACGATTACGGTCTGCGCCCGAGCGTTCTGAGCATGATTCATGGACACCAACAATCCGAGAACAATTGCAGCAAGCGGGAATGGTTTCAGAGCGCAGGGGCCAGTCATCGCTTTAATTTAACCTTGTTCACGCCGGGCGTCAAACCCGGCATTCCCAAAATTTCTTCACTGTGACTCGCTGTGACTTGCTTTGACGAAGCTTGATTGGAGCAATGGAATCAAAGTTGTTTGTTTCGGCAAGTTCACCGGCTCAGGTTTTGTTTGCTGATGGGTTCGCCGCCGAAGACTCTCCGAACCTGCTCTTGCACCTCCGGCAGCGCATCCAGCCCTGCAAGCAATGAGGGGTCAGGCTCGGAGCGTTCCAGACGGTCGTTCAGTTCTGCGCGGACAGGGGAGGACAGGCCGGCGATTTTGCCTTTGCGGGCTTTCATGCCTTGAGAGGTGTTTGCGGTTGGGCGGTCATTTCTGTTTCTTTTCATCACGAATTCAATTAACCCTTCATCTGACGAGATGATATCATAGTTATCCATTAAATCAACAGTTATTTGAAATTTATGCAAAATTATTTTTAAGCCGGCATAATTCGCCGCACAATCCCTGCTGTTTATCCCTCAGGATCAGCATGTTAGAGATGAAAAGAAGCCCGGGGGCGGTCCTGTCATCAGGGCCTCTGGATGCCGCCATGAACAGGGCTTGCCGGAGCCGGGCAAAAGGGCTAAAGTTTTGCCATGAAAGCGCTGGCTGTACGTCAAACTTAACGAGTATGAGATGGATTGCGATCATGGCGTTTTTTCTCGTCTTGGCCTGTTCCGCCCGGGCCGCCGGATCGGACGAGTATCTTGATGTTTACAAGGAGATCCTCCAGGCGGATGGCTTGGCGGAGAGCGGCCATTCCGCCGCCGCCGCTTTCAGCTACCTTCAGGCGCAAAACGACCTGCGGGACTTCCAGGCGAGGCATCCGTCGTGGAGTACCGAGCTTGTGAATTTCCGCCTCGAATACCTGGCGGAGAAACTTCAGTCGCTTTCAAAATATCTGCCGTCCACCAACGCGCCGCCGGTTGTCGCGCCGCCCCCCATTCAGCCTCCCGTGAGGCCGCAGTCTTCCACCGCGGCCGTGACGCAGCAGATCGCCGGACTCCAGGAACAAATCCGTTCATTGATCGACGCCAACACGGAATTGCAGGGCAAACTCAAGGAGGCGCTTTCGGTGCAACCGGCCGCAGTCAGCCCGGCGGAGCTGGCCAAGGCGGAGGCAAAAACTCTTATACTGGAAAAGGAAAGGGATTTGCTCACGGTTGCCCTCGACCAGAAGAAAGCTGCCAGTGCCAGCACGATGACGGCGATTAAAGCCGCACCCGCCGATCAGGAAATCGTCACCTGGAAAGCCCGCGCCGACGCCATCGAGCAGAAATCCCGGAAGGAACTGGCCCAGGCGCGCGAGTCTGCCGCAGAGTTGGAGAAGAAGGTGAGTGAAGCCACCAAGGAGCTGGAGTCGATGCGGGCAGAGCGACTGGCGAAAAATCCGACTGGAGATGTCGCGAAACAGAATACCGAGGAACGCAACCAACTGAAAGCGCAACAGGCTGAGATCGCGAAGGACGAAGCGCAAATCGCCCGGCTGACCGAAGCCTTGCTCGGGGCGGAAAAGAAAGTGGCCGCGGCCAACAGCGAACTGGACACATTGAAAGCAGCCCGTGTGGCGGAAGCCCACTCGGCGGAAGAGTTGAAAGCAGTGGCCGCGGAACGCGACCAATTGAAAGAAGAATTGGCCGGGCATTCGAAAGACCTGGCAGAAGCCGATGCGCGCGCCAACCAGGAACTTTCGAGCGTGCGGGCGGCACTCCAACAAGCCGAGCAGCGGCGTGATGAGTCGGAAAAGAAACTGGTCGCGGCCAACAGCGAACTGGACACCCTGAAAGCCGCCCGTGCAGCGGAAGCCCACTCGGCGGAAGAGGCGAAAGCAGTCGCTGCGGAACGCGACAAATTGAAGGAGGAATTAGCCGGGCATTCGAAAGACATGGCAAAAGCCGAGGAGCGCGCCAACCAGGAACTTTCGAGCGCGCGGGCGGCACTCCAACAAGCCGAGCAGCGGCGTGATGAGTTGGAAAAGAAAATGGCCGCAGCCAACAGCGAACTGGACACGCTGAAAGCCACGCGTACGGCGGACGCCCACTCGGCGGAAGAGGCGAAAGCAGTCGCTGCGGAACGCGACAAATTGAAGGAGGAATTAGCCGGGCATTCGAAAGACCTGGCAGAAGCCGATGCGCGCGCCAACCAGGAACTTTCGAGTGTGCGCGCGGCACTCCAACAAGCTGAGCAGCGGCGTGATGAGTTGGAAAAGAAACTGGCCGATGTTGCGCAAGCCAACGTCGCCTCTTCCAAGGCCGCGGAAGTGGCCCTTAAGTCTCCCGAGACCTCTTCTGCTGCCACCGCGACCGCCATCGAGCCCGCGACGAAACCAGCGCAGGAGCCTGCGGCAAAAACCAGTCCAACCAACGTGCCTGGATTCAAGAACAGTATGGGTCTGAATCCACCCTTCCGGGCCATCGTCAAATGTGATGTATTAAGTGTTCGGAGCCAGGGCTCCTTCGCCGGGGAAGTGATCAATCAATTGAAGCAGGGAGAAAGCGTGACTGTTTTGGAAGAAATCACTTCGCGCGGTGGGCGCCCGGGGGAGCCTGGCCAATGGTCCCGCATTGCCATGCCCGCCAACACTCCGGTTTGGGTGAAAGCCACGCTTATTGATCCCGAAACCAAGACTGTGCGCGTCAGTAAATTGAATGTGCGGGGCGGCCCCGGGGAGAGATACAGCATTGTCGCCCAGTTAAACCAGGGGGCTGCCGTCAACGAAATTCTCGAAAAGGAGGGGTGGCTGGAAATTGAAACGCCAACCAATGCGTGTGCTTTCGTGGCTTCCGAATACTTGCAATTGCCAGCTCCCGGGGTTGTCGTTTCACTGGCGCCCAGCACTCCTCCTGCTCCCGCGACTGCGCCACCCCATGCGAATTGAGTTTGTTGCTTAATATTGAGCGCCAGCCTCTTAGCCACACGCTCGTTAGCAATTATCACTCCAGGGAAACCCAGCGGGAAGATTCCACCGAGGCCCGCATGGGGATGTATAATCCGATGACAGAAACGGCCTCAGCAAACAACAGCAGTTTAAACCAGCCGTAGTTCCAGGAAAGAGTGGCCAGCAGCGCGAAAAGCCCGGATACCATCATCACCGCCATCATGGTGAGGCCCCTTGCGGCGGATTTCGCCTCTTCACCGGGCAGGGACAACGGCACCGCCTTGCCGCCGAGACAGGCGAGCATGGCATAAAACGGCAGGGCGATAATTCCCGGGAGCAGCAACGGGAGGTGGGAGTTTCCTCCGCCCACCAGAAGAGTCAATACTAATGTAATCGCAATCACCGGAAGTGTCAACACGCACAGCACCGCCCGCCTTGCCCCATCACACAACGGCCCCGGGCCATCCATCGGAGCCACGCGGAAAAGATCCGCCGCCTGCCATTGTTGCGAGTAGCGCAGCAAATCCAGCGCGAGCATGGGAATGATTCCGATGAATATGCCGGTGAACGCAATGCCAAAGCCCGAAAGGGCTGAGAAATCCCCGGGTCTGCCGGGCTCGCGGTCCTGGATCAACATAATCAACGGCCATACCAGCATTGGCGCCAAGCCGGGATACACGCGCAGCTTGACATCGCGGTCGCGCAACAAGTAGGCGGCGACGAGCAAAAATGACCCACGAGACACCGGATCCCGCAGCCACCAGCGCAACGGCGGCCGGCCGGCCAGGTTGTCAAGCCAGCGGCGGCGGGATCCCTGGGGTCGTTTTGGCACGGCGGCTTCACCCATTGTTTGCAAACCCGTTTGGTAATCACGCGCCAGTTTCTCAAAAGCGAGCCAGAGAACGGCGGCGGTGACGGTGATTCCCACCACCGCCAGAATTGCCGAGGTGGCGGACCTGCTTCCGGCAATGGAGTCATCCAAGCCGGCAAACCAGGCAGGAGGCAGGAGGCAAACCCACCAGGAGTGGACGTTGAAATTGAGATTTCCGTTGAAACGCCGGATTAATTGCGGTATCTGCCCGGCGAGCACAGCGACCACCGCTACGATGACTTGGGCCAGGGTCATCAAGCCGTCCAGCCGTTCGCGCCCGAACCAGCGCAAGCAAAGTTGATAAACCACCACCACGAACCCGGCGCAAAACAAGGCCTGCAAGATGGTGGAAACGACGTGGGCGGGCAGATAGAGCCAGCCGCCATCGCTCGCGCCCATGCCTGCAAAGAAAGCGGCCAGATTGAACGCCCCCGCCAGCCAGAGTGACACTCTCACCAGCACGCCAATCTTGGCCCACAAGAGAGCTTGAGGTGTCACCGGACGGTGCAGAAGGATGTCCGCCTCTTCCTTGTTGAATAGTATTTCCCCGGACGAAGCGGCGATGAACATCCCCAGAAAGACCAGGGTCATGGCGTGCATATAGAGCGACAGCGCAAACACCGGCTGGTGGATAAAGAAAAGCGCGAAACAGCCCGCCGCCGTGTAGAAAAACAGCACCAGCCCAAGTTTAGACCCCACCGACTTTGGCGCTCCTTGTTTTTGCAGTCCCCGGGCTGAATGGCCCCGCAGAAACAATGTCAGAAAGAGCTTGTGCAAAGCCTGTTCCGCCGAAGGCGCGCGCCCGGGAAGCGGCGGAGGAGAGCTGGGCGGAAGTTCGCTCATGGCCGGAAGGTTTTGGCAAAATCCTGGGCGCGCTGTTCCATTTCGGTCCCGCCGGTCAACTGCGTGAACAGCCGTTCCAACGTGCCGCTGCCGTGCTCTGCCACCAGTTCGTCCGGACGGCCATCCAGAAGCAGGCGGCCCTTGTCAATTATTATCACCCGGTTGCACACCCGCTCCACCACGTCCAGGATGTGCGAACTGTAAACGATGGTTTTGCCCTCGTGGGCCAGAGTCTGGATGAGCGCCTTGAACCCCACCGCCGCGTTGGCGTCCAAGCCGTCCAGAGGCTCGTCGAAAAAGACGACTGGCGGATTATGCAGCAGCGCGGCCGTGATCACCACCTTGCGCCGCATTCCCTTGGAGTAGGCTCCCAAGAGCTTGTCCGTCAGAGTCTCGAAGCTTAAATCGAAGAAGGCAATGAACTGCCGGATGCGCGCACGGGCTGCCTCGGCCGGGATGGCGTAAAGCGCCGCCACCATTTCCAAATATTCCAAGCCCGTCAGGGATTCAAAAACCGCGCCTGATTCCGGTACGAAGCCGACCCGTCGCTTCACTTCAATTGTGTCCAGCAGCAAATTAAATCCGCAGATCGTCGCCGTTCCGCTGGTGGGGGCGAGGATGCCGGTCAGCATCTTCAACGTGGTGGATTTTCCAGCGCCATTGGGTCCAAGAAACCCGACGATCTGCCCTGCTGGAATTTCCAGCGAGAGCGCATCAACCGCTGTTTGACTTCCAAACTTCTTGGTTAGTTTTTGCAGGGAAATCATAATGTTCCTGCTGTTTATCGCCGAAGATCTGCATTTTAGCGATGCAAAAAAAGCGGGCTGCGGGCCAGTCAGTCAGGGCTTGGGTGTCGTACGGAGAATGGTTTCAGCAAACCTCTTTCTTTTGGAAACGCCATAGTGCCAGGAGCAGCATCAAGACAATGAAGTCCAGAGCGTAAAGGGTCAAAAGAATGACATCGGTCCCTTTCATGATGCTGCCTTGAAGAATGTCCAGAAAAACGTTGAAGGGGGCGTAACTGGGCAAAAGGTAATAGAAGGGGTTTGCCGTTGAACACAGGCCGTTGCCGGCAAAGAACGCCACAACGGCGCCGATGGCCGGATGAACAAAAAGGGAAAACAGCATGGCCACCGAGCCGAGCATCAACTGCCAGCAGAACATGAGCCAAGGCGCATAGTGCAGGGCCGGACTTAGCTCCACTTTTTCGGTCGCTGAAAAAATCAGAACGGCGATGCTGGTGATGATCGCATAACCGGCCATCACGGCAACGCCGCCAAAATACTTGCCCAGCAGATACTCCACCCGGCTCACTGGTTTGGATAGAGTCAGACGGATGGTTCCCCTGCGGACTTCCGAAGTCACGGCTGTGCTGAAGATCATTAGAGCCACCAAGCTTCCTCCAAAAGAACTTGCCGCATAAAAGAATCCTTGGACATAAGAGGTGCCCTGCTCCATGGCTTCGTTCATTTTCTTTTTGTCCTCCTCGCTCATCTTCTGGAACGCAGGCGAATTGGTTTGAGCGGAAGTGTCAAATTGGGTGGTGATGTTTTCCCGCATCCGGCTCATCATGGCCGAGAAGAACACCGTCATGGCAAGGCAAACCAGCATCAATCCAATCAACAAACGCTGATGCAACAAGGCTCTAATGCTGTCGCGGGCAATCAGGAAAATCACATTCATGTTTTGGGCGGCGGTGCAATGGTTGAGAAGAAGATGTCTTCAAGAGACTGAGTCTCCACCTCGGTTCGTTCCGGCTGGATTCCCTGTAACCGGAGCAGTTCTTCCACCCGTGCCTGGGTTGCTGCGTCTCCGCATTTAACGATGGTCTGGCCGTGCGACATCGTGACCTCAGCCGAGGTCGCAGCCATGGCTTCCAGCAGGGTGGCGGGGACGTTTTTCAAAATGAGCCGCGTGCTTCGGGCTGAGGAAAGCTCCTGAAGCGTCCCGACGCGCTTCAATTCTCCTTTCTGCAAAATCGCCACGCGGTCGCACACGGATTCAACTTCGGATAAAATGTGAGAGCTGATGAAGATGGTTTTTCCGCGACGCTTCAGTTCAACCAGAATGTCGCGAAATTCCTTGCGCCCGACCGGGTCCAGGCTGGCGGTGGGTTCGTCCAGGATGAGCAAATCCGGATCGTGCAGCATGGCTTGGGCGAAGCCAAGGCGTTGCAACATGCCCTTGGAATACTTGGAGACGGATTTATGCGCGGCGTCCTCAAGGTGTAAAAGTTTGAGCAGTTCCGCAATGCGCGCCCCGCGGGTCTCCGGCGGGGTATCCTGCAAAGCGGCATAGAATTCCAACAGTCCTTGACCGGTGTAGTAATCGTGCAAGTTGACCGATTCAGGCAAATAGCCCAGACGATGATGCACGCTGGAATCCGTAACAGGCTCTCCAAAAAGAAGCGCATTGCCGGAAGTGGGCCGGATGAGATTGAGCAACAGCAGGATGGTGGTGGTTTTGCCAGCGCCGTTTGGTCCAAGGAATCCAAAAGTCTCTCCTTCCCGAACTTCGAAGGACAAGTCTTTCAAGGCCGGCGCGTCCTCCCGCTCAAACATTCTGTTGGAAAACCACTTCCCCAGTTTCTCTGTTTCAATGGCCGCCATAAATTTATTGCTTGATCAGGCGCTCGACAGCCTGCTGCATCTCACTCTCGTCTTTGTTGTATCCAACTTGCAGCCACTGAATGACTCCGCTTTTGTCCACTAGCACCAGAGTCGGTATGCCGCGCACCCCGTATTTTGCACCGACATTTCCGTCGGCGTCCAGGACAACGTGAAAACCATACTTCTTGCGGTTGATGAATTGGCGGACCTGGTCGGCAGGTTCCCCTTGATTTAAACTGAGAATCTCCAATCCCTGGCCTTTGTATTTATCCTGCAAAGTCTGCAAGCCGACCATGGCCATCCGGCATGGGCCGCACCAAGTTGCCCAAAAATCCAGCAGAACCACTTTCTGGCGGCGATAGGCGGACAACGAAACCTTGTTGCCGGATAGATCCGGCACGGAAAAATCGGGAGCGGGCTGACCGAGTTTGACATTGCCCATCTCATGCACAGAGCCGCCTGCGTGGCCTCCCTGAACATTCACTTTCACTTCATAGTTAATCCAGATTGTGGCCGCAGCAAAAACTGCCAGAGCCACAATTTGAACCATGTGACGGGCCATTGAGTTCTCGGGAAGGAGTTTCACCGTGATCTTTGTTGCCTTGCGGCACGCTATTGTCAAGCAAGCACTGATCTAGTCATGTAGTCGAGCTAACCGCCTCCCAAGCTGCCCAGGCGGCGCAGCTTCATTACCGGCTCGCTTGTCTTTCTTGACTCGGCCAAGTCCACCTCGAATTCGGCCATCCAGTCGTTGTGGGCTTCGGGGTCAATCAACATTTGTTGGACGCGCCATGTCTTTTTGTCTTCGGAGGGGGTGACGTAGGTGTGGCGCGTGTTGCGGGCTTCGGGGTCCAGGCAGATACGCTCGTGCTCCGCCTCGTAGGTTTCCAGCGCCTGTTTTAGACGCTCCGGCGTCCAGGGCTTGTTGTCGGCGTCTTCGGGCGATGCGAGGGCGGCGATGGCGGTTTCGAAGTCGAAAATGACCAGGCCACGCAGGAAGGTGAAGATGCGGTTGCGGATGGCGGCGGTGAATGTTTTGACGTCCTGCGTGACGTCGGCTTCGGCTTGTTCCGCTCCGGGCGGGCGGGCTTCCTTGGTTTCGACGCGCTGGTAATTTGGATCGCGCATTTTTTCCCATTCGTCCAGGAGGCTGGAATCGATTTGCCGGATCATGGTGGCCAGATAAAGTTCCATCTCGCGGACTTGTTCGTTCTTGGCGGCGTCGGGCACGGTTTGGGCGAGCACTTTGAATACGCCGTTCAGATGGCGCAGGAGGACGCCCTCGGCGCGCTGCAGTTCGTAGTCGCGAATGTAGTCGGAGAAGGACCGGAATGACTCAAACATCTCGCGCGCGATGGACTTGGGGTGGATGTTCTCCTGGCCCACCCACGGATGCCGGTCGGCGAAGGCGTTGAAGGTGGAGTAAATGAAGTCGCGGTTGGGTTTGGGATATTCGAGCTTTTCAAGCTCTTCCATGCGCTGGTCGTATTCGATCCCTTCCATCTTCATCTCCGCCATTTTTTGGGTCTTAAGCTTGTCCAGTTGTCTGCGCAGGATGATGTCGGGATCCTCCACTATGGACTCGACCAGCGTAAGCAGGACCAGGGCGTAGTCCGGCTGTTGCGGGTCCAGCAAGGGAATCGTGTCCAGCAAATACAACGACAGCGTCTGGTCCATGGAAAAATCGTCCTGGAGGTCGATGTTGACGCGCAGGGTCGCGCCGGCCTCGGTCTTGGGAATGAATTCGACGATCTTGCGATCCAGCAGCGAGCGGAACAATTGCCAGGCGCGATCCCGGTGGGCTTTTTTCATCTTGGGAGAATCATGGCAATCGCGGATCAGTTGCCGCATGGCGCCGCAGCCGTCGCCTTTGCGGCTGAGGACGTTGAGCAACATGCCGTGAGATATGTGGAAGCGGGAAGTCAACCGTTCCGGCGGCGCGGCCATCAGGCGGGCGAAAGTGTTTTTGTCCCAGTTGACAAAGTTCCTTTCGGGCGCCTGGCGCTTGACGGTTTTTTTGCCGTCGCGGGCGGATTTTTCGGCGAGCTTGAGATTTTCGATGGCGTGTTCCGGGGCCTGTGCCACCACCCAGCCGCGGTCGTCGAATCCCTTGCGGCCGGCGCGTCCGCTGATCTGGTGGAAGTCCCGCGCGCTGAGCAGGACGGTCTTCTGTCCGTCGAACTTGCACAAGCGGGTGAAGAGCACGGTGCGGATGGGGACATTGATGCCCACGCCGAGGGTGTCCGTCCCGCAGATGATGTGGAGCAGGCCCTTTTGGGCGAGTTGCTCGACGAGCACGCGGTATTTGGGCAGCAGGCCGGCGTGATGCAGGCCGATGCCGTGTTTGAGCCATTTCTTGATCTCAGGGCCGTAAGGACTGCTGAACTTGACCCCATCCAGGGCGGCGGCGATGGCGTTTTTTTGTTCGCGGGTGCAGACATTGATGCTGGTGAAATCCTGCGCGCTCTGGGCGGCCTCCAATTGGGTGAAATGGACGACATAGGCCGGCGTTTTGCGGTCAGCCACGAGGCTTTCGACGGTCTTGGCCAGGGGCAGTTCCGAATAGGCAAATTCGAGCGGCACGGGACGGTCGGTGGACGAAATGCTGACGCTGGGCCGGCCGGTCAGGCGGGTCAGTTCCTGCTCGAAAAACGCCGTGTCCCCCAGGGTGGCGGACATGAGCAGGAAACGGGCCTGGGGCAAAGTCAACAATGGCGTTTGCCAGGCCACGCCGCGTTCGCGGTCGGCGTAGTAGTGGAACTCGTCCATGACAACTTCCTGAACGCCGGCCTGCGCGCCTTCGCGCAAGGCGATGTTGGCCAGGATTTCCGCCGTGCAGCAGAGAATGGGGGCGTCGCGGTTGACGGAGGCGTCGCCGGTGCAAAGGCCGACGTTGTCCGGGCCGAACTCGCGGCAGAGGGCCATGAATTTCTCATTGACAAGCGCCTTGACCGGGCAGGTGTAAACCGAGCGCCGGCCCTGGGCGATGGACTTGAAGTGGAGGGCGGCGGCCACGAGCGATTTGCCCGAGCCGGTGGGGGTGTTGAGGATGACGTTCTTCTCCTCGAACAACTCAAGGATGGCCGATTCCTGCGCGGGATAAAGCTGCAGACGCAGTCCCTGGGCGTAATCGAGAAAGCGGCCCAGCAACGCATCGTTGTCCGGTTTCCCGTCCTTGGGTATCAGATCATAAAGTGATTTCGGCACAGAAGGGAATTTCTCCGCCTGGCTGGTTCAAAACATCCGGTACCCCATCAAAAGAAAAAGTCCACCCAGCATCAGACCCGAAATGATGCCCAGAGCAATCAGACAAAGGAAAAAACACGCCCAAAAGCGCACGAGGCTGTCGAAGCCGTGCGGCGAATCGGAAGAACCGGGATTTGGACTATTTTTCATGCCGTTACTGTGTAATTATCACCGCGGATGGCCCTTCTGGCGAGCACAGATTTCAGGGCAGACGGGATAAAACTGTTCTGGATTTTTTTGCCGCCTTCCCGTAATCCATTCGCGCATGAATGTTACATCTTCCGTCCGCGAAAAGTCAGGGTCCCTGGTGTTGGCGTGCGCCGTAATTCTTCTGGCAGGCGCCGGAGGCGCGCCGGCCCGCCCCCAACTGACCAGCGGCGCGGCCGTGGGGCAGGACAGCGCCGACGCTTCGCAATTTCCCGGCCTGAACCAATTGCCCGGAAAAGCGCCGCCACGAGTATGGAACGGGTTGGCGAAAGTATGGGCGCGCGATCATGCGCAATGGAAGGCAACTGCCAGCAACGAAGTTGGAGCAGTGGTGTTCCTGGGAGATTCCATCACGGAAGGGTGGAGCACGCTGGCGCAGGATTTTCCAAAACTCAAGGTGGCCGACCGCGGCATCGGGGGCGACATCACGAGCGGAGTGCTTTACCGGCTGAAGCCGGACGTGTTGAGCCTGAACCCCGCCGCGATCGTGCTGCTCATCGGGACGAACGACGTGGGGGACGGAGCCGACCCTGAAGACGTGGCGGCAAACATCCGGCTGATCCTCCAGGCGATCCAGAATTACAATCCCAAATTGAAGGTGATCGTCTGCGACGTGATGCCGCGAGCGGACGGCGATGCGCGCGCTTACTCAAAGAAAATCCGGAAGGTGAACTCCCTGGTGAAGAAGTTCGTCAAGAGAGAACCGAATTTCGCCATATGCGACACCTGGAGCGCTTTCACCGACAAAAAGGGCCATCAAATCGCGGCTGACTTCCGCGCTGATCATCTTCATCTGAATGCGACGGGTTATGCAGTATGGAAAAGCGCGCTGGAACCGGTGATGGCCAATCTTGATCTGGCAACTGGCCGGGCCGAATAGATATTTTGGGCAAATCTCCAGCATGAAATCATTAACGGAGTATTTGTTTTTTGAGGTTCCGGGACGGCGCGGCTTTGTCAACATCACCGATGAGGTGGAGAAATTGGTGCGCAAAAGCGGCGTGGCGGAGGGTCTCTGCCTGGTCAATGCCATGCACATCACCGCCTCGGTGTTCATCAACGACGCGGAGGACGGATTGTTGCATGATTATGACGTCTGGCTGGAGAAATTGGCCCCGCATGAGCCGGTCAGCGGTTACCATCACAACCGCACGGGCGAGGACAATGCCGACGCCCACATGAAACGGCAAATCATGGGACGCGAAGTGGTGGTGGCCATCACCAAAGGCAAACTCGACTTCGGCCCGTGGGAGCAAATTTTTTACGGCGAATTTGACGGACGCCGGCGCAAACGCGCCCTGGTCAAAATCATAGGGGAGTGAGTTGCAGAAAGCGCATCACGGAGTCGCCGTGTTTGAGCAATTTGCGTTCGTGCCAGAACGGCGGGAGGTCCAGCGTGTCGCGTTTGGTGTGGCCCAAGACGAAGAGCGCGCCCGGCCGGAGCAGTTTGGGCGGGCTGGGGTCGTCCAGCAGTTGCTGGGCAAGTGAGGTGGAGCGGCGGCCGATGTTTTTTTCGCCGTAGGGCGGATCGGCCAGGAGCAAATCGAATTGACAGCCGGCGGCGGCCAGTTGCGCCAGGGCGATGAAGGCGTCCTGGACGCGAATTTCCAGCGCGCCCTCCGGCAGGCGGGCCAGGGCGAGGTTCTGTTGGATAAAGCGGGCGTGACGGCCCGATTTCTCCACACAAACGGCGCCGGCTGCGCCGCGGCTGAGGCATTCCAGGCTCAACGCGCCCGTCCCGGCAAAGATCTCCAGCACCGCGGCGCCCGCCACGCGCGGGCCGAGGCTGTTAAAAACCGCCTGGCGCACCAAATCGGGCGTGGGCCTGACCTCGAAGCCCTTGGGGACCTTGAGGATCGTGCCGGCCGCGCTGCCGCCGATGAGACGCATCTAAGGAAATGACCAATGACCAGGCACGAATGACGGCATGATGCTCAAATGCCCGATGACGATAAAAAGTCCCGGCCCTGACGAGGTTCATCATTGGGGCCGGGAGATTGATTGGTCATCAGGATTTCGTCATTGGTCGTTTAGATTACAGGCCTTTGGAAATCATGAACTTGACCAGGTCGGCCACACGGCAGCTATAGCCCCATTCGTTGTCGTACCAACTGATCAGTTTGAAAAACCGCTTGTTCAACTCGATGCCGGAACCGGCGTCGAAAATCGAGGAAAAGCTCGAGTGGATGAAATCAGAGCTGACCACTTCGTCCTCAGTGTAGTCGAGAATGCCTTTCAAATAGGTTTGACTGGCCTTCTTCATGGCGGCGGAGATCTCCGCGTAGCTGGTGTCCTTGACGGTGCGCACCGTCAGGTCCACGCACGAGGAGGTCGGGGTCGGCACGCGAAACGCCATGCCGGTCAGCTTGCCCTTGACCTCCGGGCAGACTAGGCCCACAGCCCTGGCCGCGCCGGTGGTGGAGGGGATGATGTTGAGGGCCGCGCTGCGTCCGCCCTTCCAATCCTTTCTGCTGGGGCCATCGACCGTCTTTTGTGTGGCAGTGTAAGAGTGGATGGTGGTCATCAGCCCTTCCTCGATGCCAAAACCTTCCTTGAGCAAAACATGCACGACCGGCGCCAGGCAGTTCGTGGTGCAGGAAGCATTGGAAATGATGTTGTGCTTGGCTGGATCGTATTTTTGTTCGTTAACCCCGAGGACGAGGGTGATGTCCTCATTTTTGGCCGGGGCGGAAATGATGACCTTCTTCGCGCCCGCCGCGATGTGGCCCTTGGATTTCACCGCGTCGGTGAAAAGACCGGTGGATTCGATGATCAACTCCGCCCCCAACTGCTTCCAAGGCAACCCGGACGGATCTTTGGCGCTCACCACATGGATGTCACGGCCATTGACGACCAGAATATCGTCGTCGGGCTTGTCCGGCGCCGATTTGCGGGAAGAGACTACGCCTTTGAACCGGCCCTGGGTGGAATCGTATTTCAAGAGGTAAGCCAGATTGTCGGCCGGGACAATATCGCCCACGGCGACGACTTCAACGTCCTTTCCGATCATGCCCTGTTCCTCGATGGCGCGGAAAACGAGCCGGCCAATGCGTCCAAAACCATTGATTGCAACTTTAACTGCCATAATTTTATTTCTTTCTAAGCGCTCCGGTGTGATTACCGAAATTAGGAGTCGATGTTAGCTGCCCCGCCCCCATCGTCAATGAAATTTGGACAGATGAAAAAGACACGGGGAAAAGTATTGAAAAGCGGAACGAGATTGGAGAGAATGGCGCAAGTGGTTCGCCACTGGCCGGGGCGTAGCGTAGCTTGGTAGCGCGTCTGAATGGGGTTCAGAAGGTCGTGAGTTCAAATCTCACCGCCCCGACCATCTTAAAACGTTGATTTTCAATGGATAAGGAGGATATGCTACTTTGGGAGTTATTGGTGGTTTTAGGGCAATTATTAGGACTTTACCTGGAGGGAGCTGGAGGTAATACTGGCGGGGTTTGGAGGAAATAATATGCCGATTAAACGACCAGCAGTGCAGCACGGAAAAAAATGTTGGGAAGTCGAGACTCCCGCTTATGAGGGGAAACGATGCCGCAATTATTACGGCACTGAGAAGGAGGCTAACGCCGCGATTGATAAGTTCAATAAGGACGTCAAACTGGCTGGGGAGTGGTGGGCCCGGTTGACTCCAGCAGAACGGCTGGCCCTCCAACTGGTCCACACACAAGCCAGCGCAGCCGGCTTGACGATCACGAAAATTTGGGAGGATTACCAGGCGTACCAAAAACAACAGGCAGCCGCTGCGGCCTCGGTCACCACGCCCACGGCCTACGAGGATGTCGTCACGGAATGGAAGCGCCGGAAAAAAGCTGCCGGCAAATCCGAGCGGTATGTTTATCACGCTGCGGCTGACCTCATGAAGTTTGGAAAAGGCCAAGAGAGGCGCAATATCCACGAGATAATGCCTGCCGAACTGGACAAATATATTAACAGCCAGAAGATCCAAAAGCGGGGAAAGGACTTCGGCAAGCCATGGGGCCTCTCCACTAAGAGAACTAACATGTCGCTCTTTTCATCGCTGTGGGTGGTGGCAATTGCGAAGGGCTGGGCCACCCTCAACATCGTGGACCGGCTGGAACCCATCGGAAAACTCGGTCGGCAAAAAAAGATTTACAACAACGAAACCACACTCGACCTCATGGCTGCCACCTTGGAAAACGCAAAGACACAGACCTATCTGGCGCCAATGGCCTTGGGGTTTTTCGGGTGCATGAGGCCGGAGGAGATCACGAGCGAGAAACCAAAGGCCACTGGCTTGCCTGTAGAAAAATGGTTCGGGTGGAAGGACATAGACCTCAAGAACGGCCTGGTATCAGTCAGTGTGGACGTTGCAAAAACCGGGGATGAGCGGGTGATTCGCCTCCAGCCCTGTGCGATTGAATGGCTGAAGCTGGCACAAGAACTTGGCTGTCCCCTCCCTCCTGTGGACGAATTTCGGACGGCGAGGTTAATCTGTGAATTGATCGGCCTGGATGATTGGATCCGGGACGGCTTAAGGAAGAACTGTGCCACGCACCTTCGCGCGGTTTACAAAAACGATTACGAGGTGGTCAAGGATTTGGGCAACAGCGTGAGGGTGATGGTGAAGGCTTATGCAGAGTTAAGGACACCGGAGGCCGTATCGTTGGAGCACTGGATGATAACACCAGGGAAAGTAAAGGAGTACCGCAAAAGCAGGAAGTGGTTGAAGGTGCTCAGGGATGCTGCGGACAAGGCCGCTATCGCCGCCGCTTCAAAGCCTCCAGAACCGTCGGCCAGTGAAAACGCCAAAAGCGAGCGTTGATTTTTATGCAAGGTAAGGTGCCATCGTTCACCTTATCATACACCCAGTCATTTCCGCACTGTAGCCGGTCGGCCATCTCGGATACAGTTATCAGAGCCTCACCTTTGTCTTTGTCATTCTCACTCACGGTAACATTCTAGTGCAAATTGCTTTTGGCGTTTATTTGTTCTCCCCACCGGGAAAACCAGGCCCACCCGGCGCGGCGTGCGATCGGGTACCCCCTCAAACTCGAATTGTCCCCCTATATCCGGCGGGGCATATTGACTGGCTTTGCTCTCTTGGTCGGACTGCAGGTGTGCATTACGCGTCATTACCTTCGAAGGGGGGCTACTTCCTGGGGATCCATAGGAAACGTCCTTAAAATTGAAACCCACAAAAGGTGCCTCTTACAAACGGAATTCTCTGTTACCAAATAATTTGGCCTCGTGTGTCTTATAATTAAGCCATGCATAGCGTGTTTTACATGCAATGGAATTACGGAATCCGGTCCAGCCACAGTGAGCTAAAAACGGGGCGACTTTTTGTCCCGTTGTGCTACGGGCCGGATGTCGAGGCCCTGCTGAGAATCCCGCACGCCGTAAAGACCCCTGGTGTCACAGCCCAATTCCACCACAACATTTAAAGTGCATTTAATTAAGGAATTGTGTGCTTATGCAGATTGAGACGTCAAATATGATACTGAAGAAGAATCTTCAGACGCAAATAGCGGCGTTCGAGGAGGGTTTGGCTATTAGAAAGCGCATGCTCGCGCTACTTCAGGAAGGCGAGGGAATAGAACAGCCCATTCGTCCAAGGATCAAACCGTGGCTCCTGCGCGAGTACCTCGAACAATTCCATCCAGACGGCATTGCCCTCGATGAGGTTCCAAATGCTCTGAGGGATATGGGGTTTATGACAAAGGAGAAGTCACCCACAACCAATTGGCTTCGGCAGCTAAAGCCCCAACTTGATTTTTTCGTTGTTGCTGACGGGTGGGTGAAGCTTCGGGACAACTTGCCACAATTGGATGAAAAGTACGCAAATGGCGAGGAGAACGTCGGTAATGCTGTACCACAGGAACATCTGGAATAATAGGTACACGAAATGAATGCTGAACGTCAACTACGGACCAGAGAAAAGCTATCGCTGCTGGCCGAAGAATTCCTGTCGGGAATCTCGCTAGAAAGTAGCGTCAACGGCTGGCGTCAACCAAATGCACAAGTAGCTTACAGTGAGTATGTTCGAATTGAAATGCGTATAAAGCGGCATGAGAAGCACCACAATAATACGTATTTATCGCTTTGCCCAAATATACGCATTATACGCGGTAGTTTTGTCAGATTTGAGCAGAAAATACTTATCTAAATATCCATGAACACTATTGGTGAAACAAAAGATAAAGGCCAAGTGGCGTCAACAGATGGCGTCAACCAAGCTGCTTGCCAAATCAAATCTGCTCCACAGTCGGCGAACGGCTCAGGAGGCAAGCGCCGGGCGAGGGCAAGAGAAAAAGAGGAAACGTCGGCACAGTTCTTGGTCCGCAAGATCGCCAGACTGAAGAAGTTCGTCGAGAAGCTCAAGAATCCGGATGTTGATCCGCGAAGCCGCCGGTTGTCGCTCCACCTGGCCAGCCAGCTTTCGGCGGGCTCCTCTGCACTTGTGTCGAAATGGCCGGAAGTGTCGCCGGCGGAAGTGCATGATGCCTTCGTTGCCGATCTCAACCGGTTCATCCAGACTGCTAGCCAAGAGGAATGGTTTGGTGAGCTGACCCTGACTCCGGAAACAATCGAATTGGTCAAGCAGCGGCCAACTGGTGCGGACCTCCAGAAACTCCGTCGGATGGTGCTCCACGACGCCTACCCCGGTGAAATTTCCAAATGCCTGCAAAGGTCCTATCGCAAAACCTCCCGCGTCGGGCCAAAGGGTTCGGGACTGTTTAGGATTGCCGGCGTGTGGGGAATCTTCGCGAAGGTCAAAATCGCCGGAGGGACCCACACCAAGGCTATGGAGACCGATGACCCCGCAACGGCCCGGACCAGCAGGGCAGAATGGGTGGCCGGCCTCCTCAAGAATCAAGGGCTCGTCGGGGTGGCAAAAGATGCTCTGGCCAGCTTCCTACCGGGCTATTTCAAGTCGCGACAGGAGTTGATCACACTGGGCAAGATAAGCCAGGACACCGTAGACGACGAAATTCTGAAGATCCGGCATGTGGCTGCTCACTGGGCTAGATTTAACACCATTCAACTGGAGCAATTCGATCCAGATGCGATCAAAGAATTGCAGGACACACTTCTTACGAAAGCCCGGGACCGCCGGTACAAGGACACTTCACCTGGAAAGGGTCTGACGAAGTCAACATACAACACCTACATGGCTCCCATTTACCATTTGGTGAAGTACCTTTTTGAGCAAAAAAAGCTGACAGCGGAGCAATATCTGGCACTGAAAAATGTTATCAAATGGGCCACAAAATCGAGCCGAAAGGTGGAAATTCCCACAAGTGAGCAATTCACAAAAATGCGCGCCTACCTGTATAAGATACGGGCGGGTCGATCTCGGGGCCAGTGTGGTGTAAAAGCCGACTTTTTCTTTCTCTGCGGTTCGCGCCTGCAGACGGTCAACGCCGCCCAGGTGAAGCATATCAACTTCGCCCGCCGGAGGATCAAGCTGACCAAACTCAAACACCGCGAGGGCCAGCCTGACGAAAAGGAAGTGCCAATGCTCGAGGAATTGGCGATTATCCTCGAGCGTTGGATCAAGGCTCGAAAATTGGGCCCGGACGACTTTTTATTTAGCGGGGCAAACATCAACGGGGCCCTCAAAGCCGCCGCCAAACACGCAGGCCTAGCCAATTGGTACCACCACGCATGTCGAAAGTGGTTTGCAACGATGTGTCTGGAGCAGACGGGCGACCCGCTTGCAATCGCGGAATTGCTCTGCCACAACGACGGCGGGGAAGCGCTGCTGTTCGCGTACCGGCAAGCTTGCGCCGCACATTTGGATCCCAAGGTCCGCTCCCTCAAGCTTCTCCCGGGCGCCGTAGCGGACGCCACACTCAGCGCCGCCTGCGCCAAGGCCCAGCGGGCACTGGCGAAATTTCAAAACTTGGACAAAACTCACGCTGCCCTGATTCTCGATCATATTCTCTGGATCGAGACTCAAGTCGACGACGGGGATTACGAGGCGCTCTCAGCTCTGCCAGGTCACAGGCTGCCGGCCCTGCCCATTTACGTGCCGCCGTCCCAACGGATTGCGATAGAACCCAATTATCAGCTTCTGAAAAAGAATCTGCACTACTTGGTTGCGCAGAAGGGCATTGTATGCACCGACATAGCTATAGCGACCGGCATTAAACTAACGAAAATCGAAAGCGCTTACTGTACCGGCAAGCTACAGGCGGTTGTTTTGCCGAAATTATGTGGTTACTTCAACGTTACTCCGATGGACCTGCTCACGGTCGATCTTGAGGATGCAAGCACTTTCGATGCCGCCGCCCAGAACGGATCCACAGTTCCGGATGCGGCGGGCTCCGAGCCCACAAAGGCCGCCGAAGATGCCAACCAAGCTGCCGACCCGAACGCCGAATCGGACGCGCCGCGCGAAAAGTCGGCGGATGACCTTGTTTTGGAACAGAATCCCATCGCTCTGGCCCTGACGGTGAGTCGCAATCTTCTGAGTCTCCTCTACGAGAGAGATTTGACCGTTCCCGAACTGGCGACCAAAAGTGGCGTCTCCAAGACAGTAATCTACCGATATGTCGGAGGCGCCTGCATTCCTTTTGATTCCACCCTGGCCAAGCTGTCAATGGCATTGGGTGTCCGGGATGCCGATATTTTTAACCCCGAACGGGATAGCATTATCCCCGATCCAACCAAGATAAAAGCCAACCTGCGCGCCATCCGAAACCACCATGAAATGTCGGATAATGAGTATTTCAGCAGTCTGAAAGTCGGCAAGATATGCTTCAAACTCACCTTGTTGACCGGGGAAATCTCGCCTCACCAGGCCAAGAAAGTGGCCGCGTACGAGCAAATTTCTATCCGGGAGTTGCTGAGCGAAGACGTGACCGCAAAGTTTCCCTGTGCTCCGGCTATTGACGCGGCGGTAGTGGCGCGAAACCTGAACAGCCTGTTTTTCGAGCGTGGAATTGTGCGGCAACACCTTCGCACGAAATGTCGTGTCGACGAAAAGGCTCTTGTCAGATATCTGCGGGGCGAGGTTGACCGCCCTAACCGAGAAGTTCTCGCCAAAATTGCTGACGGCTTGCAGGTGAGCGTTGATCAATTAGCCGATCCAACCTGGCCAGAAATCAAACTCACTGGATTCTTTGCCGCCAATCTTCGACATTTGTTTGGGCAAACCAGGTTCAAGCCATTTACCGTTTGCAGAGGGTTTGCCGTGGCTGGCACGGGTATAGATGATTTATGTAGCGGAGCAAGCTCGCCAACACCGACTCAGGTGGCAGGACTCGGCCGCCTTTTTGGGGTGTCGCCGGAGGAGTTGCTGATGCATGATTTGACGTCGAGAGTTCTAATCAGAGATAGTGACAGCAAAGGCGTTCGTCGGTGGCGTCTTGATGGCCAGGCAAAGTAAAGGGCGTTTCGTGCCAGGACCTCTGCTTGCCATGTCTTCCAAACAAGCTGAAGACTCCGACCAGATGAGACTTGGTTTGCAGAGAGACGGGTCGGAATCAATTCCTATCTCCCCAACAACAAGACCACATAGCGCATCCTCTGGACGCGGGAATTATCAATTCCTATGTACACCATGAAAACAAGCAACCCGTGGAGCCACGGAGCCAAGCCTGAATGAATTATCGGCTTGCACAGTTCCTCAAATAAGTTGAGGATGTGTGAATGCCGAAGAAAAACGATCCCTTCGCTGTGCTGATGAATGTCGCGCAAAACCAGCAAGGCTATTTTACGACGAAGCAAGCCATCGAGGCTGGCTACGCGGACAATACGCACCCGTACCACGTTCGCGCCGGGAATTGGGAGCGAGTTTGTCGGGGCATTTATCGGATGACGCATCTCCCGCCGCCCGAGGATGGCGAGATGATGGCTTGGCTCCTCTGGTCGCGTGGACGCGATGAAAAGCCGGTAGGGGTGATGTCGCATCAAACGGC
>JBEKDI010000070.1:0-30939 GCA_050014435.1 Verrucomicrobiota bacterium
CTCATCATTGATCTTACCCCGGTGGAAACCGTCAGTTTGCCCGTTGTTGAGCTGATGCTCTCCGCCATTCAGGCCGCCGGCAAGTTGTCGCTGCGTTGCGCCATCACCGGCTCAGAAGCTATCCACAAACAATGCCTCGATTATGAGGAAAGCCAGGCCTGGTTGTTTGCGGCCACTTTTGAACAGGCCGTGGCTCTGTTGAAATAAGCA
This sequence comes from Verrucomicrobiota bacterium, assembly GCA_050014435.1. Lineage (GTDB taxonomy): Bacteria > Verrucomicrobiota > Verrucomicrobiia > Limisphaerales > Palsa-1400 > DASRLE01. The sequence continues at coordinate 211 of JBEKDI010000070.1, forward strand.
TGAGTTCGCCAAGTGGACGAAAACACAAAAACTGGCGGCCTCTCATCATGCCTGGACGACTTTTCAGATCGCGCGCAAACTTCGGAGACGATCCTTACGGCTTGTTCAGACGCTCAAACGGGAACAACATGTGGCGCTTTGGAAAGCGGCTTGCGCGCGGCAAGCAACGGGGCTGGTGGGTGGTCTGAATCTGAACGTGCGGTCTGTGGATCGCTGTGTTCGGATAAGGAGGTTGCAGTTTTAAGTCCTGCCGGATGCGCCGACCTTCGCCGACGCAATCCAGTGACGCATCCAATACGCGCGGGCGTCGACACACGATTGTAACAAAAAATCTGTTTACGGCCCCCGTTCGGATCATTAAATGTAGTCTGGATGTTTTCGCTTCAAAAACTGCTAGGCAAAAACGACCAATTCTTCGACCTCTTGGAGGCCAGCGCACAGCAGGCGCAGTCCAGCGTGGATGCGTTGGTCAAATTGGTCGCCGATCCGAATCAAACCTCGCTCACGTATGAGTTTGTCCAGTCGCGGCGCAATGAACGGGGGTTGCGCGAGAAGATCAGCGAGGCGATCTACACCACCTTTGTGACGTCATTGGAGCGCGAGGATATCGAGAGCCTGGCTAACGCCCTTTACCGGATTCCCAAGACGGTGGAGAAGTTTGGCAACCGCCTTCTTCTGACTCCACAACACATTCAAGGCATCGATTTCACCCGGCAAATCAACCTCCTGACAGAGGCAACCCGCACGGTCAAGCAGATGGTCAAAAGCCTCCGCAGGGGGGTGAATCTTGAGGAAATCCGCAGTCTGAATGATAAAATGCAGTATCTTGAAGGAGAGGCCGACAAAGCCATCACCGAGTTGCTCCGCGATTTGTTCACCGGCACGAACGATCCGATCAAGGTGATCGTGCGCAAGGACCTTTACGAGTTGCTCGAGAAGGTCATCGACCGCTGCCGGGACGTCGGCAACGTGATCTCCAACATCGCGCTCAAAAACTCCTGACCCGGCATGTCGCTTCTCATTACGGTAATCGCGATTGCCCTAGTCTTTGAGTACATCAACGGCTTTCACGATACGGCCAATTCCATCGCCACTGTCGTCTCCACCAAGGTGTTGACGCCGCGCCAAGCCGTGGTGCTGGCGGCCTGCACCAACCTGGGCGGAGCTCTTTTGGGCACGGCCGTGGCCAAGACCATCACCGGGGGTCTGGTCGATTCTGGAGTCGTATCGATCACCTCGCAAATCATTGCCTGCGCGTTAATGGGGGCCATCGGATGGGACCTAATCACTTGGTGGTTCGGAATGCCGTCCAGCTCGAGTCACGCTTTGATCGGCGGTTTGTGCGGCGCAGCGCTGGCGGCTTCCCACAACCGTTGGAGTGTCATCATTTGGTCGCAGCCCAGCGCGGTGCATTGGTTCCTGGGCAAGGGGCTGTTGTGGAAAGTCGTTGTGCCGATGTTCCTTTCGCCCCTGCTTGGGTTCGTGTTTGGATTCGTGTTGATGGCCCTGCTCTACATCACCCTGCGGCGCAAGCGCCCTTCCAAGGTCAATCGATTTTTTGGCGTCGCTCAAATGTTCAGTGCCGGCTCCATGGGCGTGATGCACGGCACCAACGACGCTCAAAAAACGATGGGAATCATCGCGCTGGCCCTGCTTTCGGCCACTAAGGCGGGGACCCTGGATCACTTGCCCGGCTGGCTGGATTTTCTCCGCGCGCCCCTGCCCCCGCCGGGGAAGGAATTGGAAATCGCCGCGTGGATAAAGGTTGTTTGCGCGTTGACCATGGCGTCGGGCACTGCCGTGGGTGGTTGGCGCATCATCAAGACCCTGGGGCACAAGGTGGTCAAACTGCATCCGATCAACGGTTTTGCGGCGGAGTCCAGTTCGGCGACGGTCATTGGGCTGGCGTCACTGCTCGGGATTCCGGTATCGACCACTCACAATATCTCCGCCGCTATCATGGGGGTCGGTTGCGCCAAACGCTTCAGCGCCATCAAATGGACGGTGGTGGAGCAGATGGCTTGGGCCTGGGTCTTCACCATCCCCGCCACGGGCGCGATGGGCTACGGGCTGGTGCGGTTGGCCCAGGCCTGCGGCTGGATCGTTTAATTTCCGGCAAATTGCCGGTCCCTTTGGATGTTAGGAGTTGAGGACCAAGTCCAGGCCGGCACGGACGCTCCAATGGCGGTAGGCGGCTGGCGCAATTTCTGACGGCTTGATTTCGCTGCGGCCTCCCCAAAACACGTTGGTGTAACTGACCGGGATGTCGCATCGGGCCAGATGCGCGTCGATGGCGGCTTTGTGGGCCAACAAAATTGGCTTTTCCATGCCATGCGCCACACCCATGACGTTGACGTTATGAAATTCCGGACCGCCTTCGCGCCAGTAAGCGTGCGTCATAATATAATGCCGGCCCACTTCCCTGCCAGCTTCGATCTCACGGCCCGGCGGCACCGCCCAATGGAACAGCGCGTTGAATCGCGTCACCCTTTCGCCGTCTTTAAGGGGTTTGACATGTTCCAGAAAAGTGGAAAAGCGACCAATGATTTTCCGGCGATCCAAGTCCTCGGCGATCTCATAAAACGTATCAACGGTAACGCCAGCCTCCTCCGCCCGCGTGCCCCACATGTCTAGTTGGATTTCCTCGAGCGCGAATTCCCGCTTGAGGGCGGTCAAAACCTGCCATTCCAACTCATTTAGCTGCGCGATGGCCACTTCGGTGACTTCTGCCGGGATGTCGGCCTTCGCGCCCGGGGCCAGGCCGCGCCGGCGCATATGGCCGACCCCCAGGGCGAACAACCGTTTGGCGGGCATCAATCGAAAATGTTCAGCACCGGTTTTCCGGGCCAGGAACTCGCAGTGTTTTTGCATGGAAAAACCCTGCGGGACTTTAAGCGTGGTCCATAGTTTGTGATTGGAACCCGCCGTGGAGGTGTCGGTGGAACGCAGCACGACGTGCCCGGAGAACGGGTCTTGCTGGAACATGAAGTCGAACGCGCCGTCGAGCTTTTCGTCGGGCACCTGCCAGGCCACGAGCGCACCCTGGGCGAGGTTGGTAGCCAGCAAGGTCTGGCGGACGCGGCGGATCGTGCCGGCTTCAAGCATGGCGCGAACCCGCTCAATCACAACTGCGAGTCCCACCCCGCTTTGACGGGCGATTTCTCCCCACGGTTCGCGTTGAAAACCCTGTAGCTTGTCTTCGGAAATGGCCAGAATGCGGGCATTAATCGCGTCGCTGATCTCAAATGGCGCCGTCGTTGTATTCATTCTCCGCATACACACTAACAGAATCGCTACCCGACGCAAAGTATTGCTGAAGGTTCAATCGAGGGTTTCACGGTGGAATTTAGATGCGTCCGGCCCGGTTCAGGAACCACCGGATCAATGCGCCAGTTTGGCTTTGACGTCCTGAATTTCTTTCTCGATGACAGCGTTCCTCGGCGTTGCTTCATCCAATTCCTCCAAATCGGCCAGCAACTGTTTCAGATTTCCAGACTGCTGATCCTCCCGCACCAGTTCGCCCAATATTTCCTCCTGGCCGCGCGGGTCCGGATTTTCCCCAGCCGAGCGTTGGCGACGCCACTTGTCGAGGGCCAGTTCCCAGATGTTTCGCGCCACCCGGGAGTTTTTCTCTTCGTAAGAATAGACCCGGCCCAACTCCAATAGTAATTCATAGCTGCCCGGATTGGCGCGGAGGCCCTCGCGCAGGAATTCCTCGGCTTCCTTGGGTTTGTCCAAGCGTGTGCGTAACCAATAAGACGCGGTCACATAGGTGTCAATCCGTGTCGGGTCCGTTTCCGCCGAGAGTTTGAGCCAGGGCATGATTTCGCGCGCCGTTTCGCCCTGCAAATGCGTATGGACGGTAGGGAAAAAATTCCGGCCAAAACGCTCGATCCAATCCCTCGGTGCTCCCATGAATTGCTCATCGTCTACAACCACCTTTCTTCCAGACCTAGCAGTGTCCCCACCCTCCTGCTCGGCGACGTCGAGATGAGAGGGACCTTCTTTTTTTCGCGCGTCAAAGATGGTCGGGTAATAACCGCTGTGGAAGTAAACATCCGCCATGACGAAGAATTGATTGGCAAACAAACGGCGACTATCGCCCACCAGCGCCAACAGAGGGCTGCTGCGACCTCCCCTGGCCTGCAACGATTCAAAAACCGGCGCCAATTGCGTCGCCAGCGTGAAACAGCAAACAAAAACCAGCACTAAAACAAGCCGGGTCATACGGTGAGCGTTTTTCGCCGGAAGACCAGCCACGCCGCCCCAAGAAGGAACGCGGAATAAAGCAGACCGTAAAAGGTTGCCCCGGCGCAGACAGCCCAGGAAATGCGCTCCCAATTGTGGATCAGGAGGTCGCGCACGTCGTACCATTCCAGATGCGGGATGCAGTAATAAATGATGTAGAGGATGCTTCCGCTGATGCCTTGCATGTGGACGGCCACGCCGTTCAGATGCCCTCCGCAAAACAGGATCCCGACCACTACGATTAAAGAAATGGTTGCATTGGAGGAAGGCGCGGTGAAAACCACTGACCCGAACAAAACCAATGCGACAACAATGCCGAGACAGATCCAATGCAGCCACAAAGCCTGGAAGTAAATGGCGAGGGGCCAGGAATGCTCCCGCGAGGCGGTAATGGCGCCAAAAAAGAAATAAAAGACGACCAAGGCCAATCCACACGCCAGCCAGCAGCCTACAAATTTCCCCGCGATCACTTGCGCGCGGCTGACTGGTTTGGCCAGCAACGGGAAAATGGTTCGGCTTTCCCGCTCGGCCGGAAGCTGGCGGGCAGCGGTTGTCACGGCGATGACGAGCGAGGAAATCCAGATAAGTAGCAAGCAAGCATCCTTGAGATAGCGCACGACGCGGTCGTCGTTAAAGAATTTGACCGAGCCAAGAACAGTCGTAATCAGCGCGGTCAAGATGAACAGCACGTAAAAATCCTTGCGCCGGCGCATCTCCTTGATGACCACTCCCGCCAATGCCAAAACGTTGTTCATATCAGAATGAGGGTTGGTAGCCGATGACTTTCAGGAAAACATGTTCCAAATCGCACTGGTATTGTTTGACCAGATCCTCCACGCGCCCCTTAATCAGCAAGCGGCCTTGATGAAGAATGGCGACGCGATCGCAGACGGTTTCGACTTCGCCCAGTTCGTGGGAGGAGAAGAAGACGGTTTTACCCTGCTCTTTGAGGCGTTGGATGATCTCGCGCACTTTCATCCGGCCCAACGGGTCCAGGCCGCTGGTTGGCTCGTCCAAGATGAGCAGGTCCGGATTGTTGATCAGGGCTTGGGCCAGGCCGACGCGCTGCTGCATGCCTTTGGAATAAGTCTTGATCAGCCGTTTGCGCGCCGGTTCCAGATCGACCAGCTTAAGGACGGCGTCGATCCGCCTTTCCCGATCAACACGAGGGATGCGGAAAATGCGCGCGTAAAAACGCAGCAGTTCCTCCGTGTTGAGAAACTTATAATAGTAAGTCATCTCCGGGAGATAGCCGATGCGTTGCCGCGCGATGGGCTGCCGGACATCCACTCCGAAAATGGAGGCAGAACCGCTGGTGGCGTTGACGAAGCCAAGGAGCACATTCATGGTCGTGGTTTTGCCGGCGCCATTCGGCCCTAGAAAACCGAAGACCTCACCTGCACGCACTTGCAAACACAGGCCATCCACCGCCAGTTTGGGGCGCTCCCGCAATTCGCGGCCGGGGAACTCCACCCGCAAATTATTGACCTCAACCACATTGTTCATGGCGGCATCAGCATACAGAGAGAGACGTTTTTTAAGCTAGGCTTTTCGTGAAGGTGGTTTCACTTTGTCGGAACGAACTCTGACGCACGCATTTATGTTGCTGGCCACCGCGGCATGGTGGGCAGCGCCATTTGGCGCGAACTTGGCCGCCAGGGCTTTTCCGGCCTCATCGGCAAAACTCATGCTGAACTGGACTTGCTTGACGAAGCCGCCGTGGCGAAGTTTTTCGCAGCGGAAAGGCCCGATTACGTGTTTGTCGCCGCCGCCCGGGTCGGCGGCATCCTGGCCAACGACAGAAATCCCGCCAGTTTCCTCTTCGAGAATCTCCAGATCCAAAACCACCTGTTTGATCATGCGCGCCTGGCGGGGGTGAAGAAATTATTGTTCCTAGGCAGTTCCTGCGTTTATCCCAAGCACGCCCCGCAACCGATCAAAGAGGAATCCCTGCTCAGCGGGCCGCTGGAGCCGACCAATCAGTGGTACGCGGTGGCAAAAATCGCCGGGATCAAATTGTGCCAGGCCTTTCGGCGCCAATACGGGTGCGATTTCGTCAGCGCCATGCCGACGAATCTCTACGGCCCAAACGACAACTACGACTTGCAAAGTTCCCGCGTCCTGCCGGCGCTCATTCGCAAATTCCACGAACGCAAAATCGCCGGCGCGAAAAGTGTGACGTGCTGGGGCAGCGGCGCGCCATTGCGGGAATTCCTCCATGCAGATGATTTGGCGGCGGCATGTGTTTTTCTGATGCGCCGTTACAGCGATGAACAGATTATTAACGTCGGTTCAGATTCCGAAATTACGATCAAGGCCCTGGCCGAACTGGTGCGGCGCATTGTGGGCTTTGCCGGAGAGATTGTTTGGGACGCCACCAAACCAGACGGAACTCCGCGCAAGCTGATGGACAGCACGCGAATCTTCGCGCTCGGCTGGAAGCCGGCGATCGATTTGGAAACGGGTATTCGGGCCGCTTACGATGACTTTTTGCGCAACGCCTCCGCCCGGCGCGGAGGGCGCTGAAATATTCCGGCATTGCAATTTCCCGTAAATACTTGAAATATACCGCAATGATGAAGCGCTTGTTCACATTCGGCGTCCTGGCAGTCACGGGTCTTGCCAGCTGCGTCCCCCAATCTCTGCTCGCTGATCCTCCGCCCCCCGATCCATACCACGGCATGGGTTATACGGACACGCCGATGCTGCCTTCAGGCAAGTGGCACGTGCATGATCCGGCGCGTCCAAAGCCGCCAGTGGTCACGCCCGGCGCCACCTTCAGCGATGAGGCTCCGCCTCCTTCAGATGCCATTGTGCTGTTCGACGGCCACGATCTGTCCAAGTGGGCGGGCGACAAGGGCAAGCCGCAATGGAAGGTGCAGGATGGCTACATGGAAGTTGAGCCACACACTGGTTATATCCACACGAGGGAAAAATTCGGCGACTGCCAGTTGCATCTGGAATGGGCCGAACCCGAAGTGACAACCGGCGCCAGCCAGGACCGCGGCAACAGCGGAGTTTTTCTCCAGGGCATTTACGAAGTGCAGATTCTGGATAATTACGAGAATCCCTCCTATGCCGACGGCCTGTGCGGCGGGCTTTACGGCCAGTCCCCGCCGTTGGCCAACGTGTGCAAGAAACCAGGCGCGTGGCAGACTTACGACATTATTTTCCAGACGGCCCGGTTTGGGGCAAACCACAAGTTAATCAGGCCCGCCAGCATCACGGTCCTCCAAAACGGCGTGCTGCTGCATCACAAACAGGCGCTTCTTGGTCCAACAGGCTGGAGAACTCTGGCCAATTACAGCAAGGAGACTCCAGCCCGCGGTCCTATTGCCCTGCAAGACCACGGCAATGCCGTGCGATTCCGCAACATCTGGATTCGGAACATCACCGAAGAGGAACAACCCTGATCTTTGCGGCTTAGTTTCCGCCGGGAATTGTCCCGCCGGGTTTCCGTTTCCACGGCAGAAACAATCCGGCGGCCAATACCAGGATGCCCGCCGCGCAGAGACACAGGCCAATCCGGAAGCTCGCTGGACGGTAGAAGAAACTCACGGTTGATCTTCCCGCGGGAAGAGAGACCGCGCGGAAATTGTAGTCCGCCCGGAGAATCTGGGCCGGCTCACAATTCACGGCTGCAGACCAGCCGGGGAAATAGGTGTCCAGCAAAAGAAGAAACCCGGGGCGGGGAAGCGACGCCTCAATCCGGACGTCGTCCGGTTCATAGGAGATAATGCGCACGGACTGCCCTGCGTTCGTCCCGACGGTCCGGTTCCCGGCACTCGATTTCGCAAGTACCGGTTGCTCTTCGAGCAGCAGAGTTCGACGAGGGTCAAATTCCGCGGAGGAGACGCGGGCTAGTGCTGCGGCCCGGTCTGGTTCCACTTCATAATCAAAGACCGGAAAAGCACGATCCAGGCACTCCTTGTAGCCATAAATAAAGATTTCTTTCGAATAAACCAACTCGAACAAGAGAGGGTTCACGATGAGTGCCTTTGGCGACAACAAATATTTCACATTCAGGAGCGGAAATACCGGTGGGATCATTTCCGAGTTCCCATAGAAAAAGAAGTTGCCCGCCTCTCCCGTGATTAGCTCTTCATAACGCTGCACCGTCATGTAGTCTATCCCCCGCGCGTCACTCAGGCCAAAAACTTCCGGGGAGTTGCCAGGGAAAACCCTTGCCTCTCCAAATATTCTGAAGAGTGAATCATCTTTTTGCAGCCATTCAATAGCCGGAGTCCGCGGATAGTAGAGGGCGCGCGGTATGAACGGATTATAGCCGGTCCCAAAGCACAGCAGATCGACTGCCGTCCAACCTAGGCACACAACCATCGGCAGTCGAACGTTCCAATGTGCCGGCCACAACGCCAGGACAACGGCGATTAACATCCCGCCGACAACAATGAGAAACTGCCGCCTTAGAAAGTCCCAGTGAGATCCATCCAAAGCAAGGATTGCCGGCCCCGTGACACGGCAAAAGCAGAGGAGCGCCAGACCTGCAAGCGCGCAAAAGCCAATGGTGACGATGATGGTCCGGCGCTGACTCCTTGTCCGGCTGAACAATTCATCCCAGCCGAAACCGGCGAGCACCGCCACGCAGAACCCCACTACGAGAAGCAGGCGCATCTGATTCATATAGCGGATGATGGGCAATGCCCGCATGAGCGCGGGTAAGGGCGGGACCCCGCATATCACGAGCATTGATCCGATGGCGAGGGAGAAGAAAAAAAGGGTAAATTTGCAGGGCCGAAGCGCGATCGCGCAGGCCGCAAGGAAGAGTGGAAGGATTCCCACGTATCCCGTCTTCTCACTAAAATTGTGCGCCTCGTGCCATCCCAAGAGCTTTGGGAGATCCGCAAATCCCAGGACCGGATTGTCCAGGGCGTTGGGCAGCAGAAAATGAATGAGCGATGGAAAGTTGAGGTGAAGTGACCACTGAGCCAGCAAGGCCGAGGCTTGAGCGCTCGAACTGTGACGGTAATACTCCAGAAAAGGGACAATCTGTGGCGCTGCCAGGAGCAATCCTATGGCGATGGCACCGGCCAGCAAACCCGCTCGTTGGAGCTTTTGCCCGTGGCGATGCTCCATCAGGCGGAAAAGGAAGTAGATCGCCAAAACAATCATGCTGTGTATGCAGGTCGGCGGGTGCCCCCCCAGAATCATGAAAGCAAAGGCGACCGCGAAGCCGCACCAGGTGCGCAGATCTGTGGCCGCGAAGGCGTTTCCCTCGCTTTGCCTGAATGACTTCTCCAAAAAGTAGAGCAACAGCGGCAGCCACATCGCGCAGTTCACATGGGGATGCCCGAGCCAGACAATCATGAACCCGGACAGACTAAAAACCAGCCCCGCCATAAAGGCGGCCGGGCGCGACACGCCCAAAAGACGGACGTAGAGCATGGTGAACCAACCCGCCAGACAAAGTTTTAAAAAAGCAGCCAGACCGCTCGCGTAAAAAGGATCCAGCGGCGTCAACAGCAGCCGAATCGGAAAGAGCAGCGCTCCTTGGATGGACCCGAGATTCGGAGCACCGCAGCATATACCGGGGTTCCATAGGGGAAGGCCTTTGTGCTGGTGAACGAACTCCTGGATGGGAAGAAACACAAGATACTGATCAGAAAGCACAAAGTTCGAGAGGCGGTTTGCCTGATTCCATGGCGGCCACTTCAATATTGCATCCGCCGGGACCAGCCCTTTGCCCAGGAACAATGACTCGTGCAGAAAAATGAGCAACACTCCCGCCAGCGCCGCAAACCAGAACATATCGCGCACCGGTCTCAAAAGCGCCCCATGCGATTGGGCCTTGGCGGGTGTGGTAACGGATTTGGACATTATTTACTTTATCCGGCCATTGCCCCTGGTTGTTTCCGCGATATTGTGCCGGGATTTGGCAGCGTTCGCGTCTGGGATCCCCCGCTAGATTTCTTTCCCCACGGCAGGAACCAGCCGGCGGCCAATAGCAGGATTCCCGCCGCGCACAGATACAGACCAATCCGGAAGCTCGCTGGACGGTAGGAAAAACTCACGATTGATCTTCCCGCGGGAAGACAGACCGCGCGAAAGTTATAGTCGGCCCGGAGAATCAGGGCTGGCTCTCCATTAACGGTTGCGGACCAGCCGGGGAAATAGGTGTCCAGCAACAGGAGAAACCCAGGGCGGGGAAGCGACGCGTCGATCCGGACGTCGTCCGGTTCATAGGAGATTACATGCACGGACTGCCCGGCGTTGGTCCCGACAATCCCTTCACCGCTGCTCCTTCTCGCGGGGACCGGGTGCTCTTCGAGCAGCAAAGTCTGGCGAGGGTTGAACTCCTCGGAGGAGACGCGAGCCAGAGCTGCCGCCCGGTCTGATTCCACTTGATAATCGAACACCAGGAGAGCGCGATCCAGGAACTCCTTGCAGAAGTAGATTGAGATTTCCTTCGAATAAACCAATTCAAACATGGAAGGGCTTGGCGGGAGCACCTTTGCCGACAACAAATATTTCACATTCAGCAGTGGCAAAGTCTTTGGAAACTTCGCCGGGCTCAGAAAGAAGGAAAACAGGCCCGCCTTTCCAGTGATTAGCTCCTCATAACGTCGCACGGTCATGAAATCGCATCCACGAGTGTCACTAAGGCCGAAGACTTCTGCGGAGTTGGGGGGGAGAACTGTTCCTGGGGCGAATATTCGGAAGAGAGAGTCGTCCTTCTGCAGCCACTCTATGGCCGGAGTCAATGGGTAATAGAGGTCGCGGGGGATGGACGGATTATAGCCGGTCCCGAAACAAAGCAAATCGCCTCCCGTCCAGCCCAAGCAAACTACCATCGGTATCCAGACCTTCCAACGCGTTGGCCACATGGCCAAAAAGAGAACGGCTGTCATCCCGCCGGCCAGAATAAGAATCTGCCGCCTGAGAAAAGCCCAATGAGATGAATCCAAATTGAGGAGTTTTGGGCCTGTGACAAACCAAAAACAAAGGAGCGCCCCGCCTACAAGCAAGGAGAAACCAATTGTGACAATCATGGTTCGGCGCTGATTCCTCGTTCGGCTGAATAATTCATCCCAGCCCAACCCGGCGAGCACCGCCACACTGAACCCCACGATGAGAAGCAGCCGCGACTGGTTCGCATCGCAGAGAACGGGCAACGCCCGCATGAGAGCCGGAAAGGGAGGGACGCCGCATATCACGAGCATCGATCCGAGGGCGAGGGAGAAAAAGAATTTGGTGAATCGGCATCGCCGGCGCGCGAGTCCACAGGCTGCAAGGAAGAGTGGCAGTACTCCAACGTACCCCGTTCTCTCATTAAAGTTAGGCTCTTCGGGCCATTTTAGGAGAATCGGCAAGTCTTCAAACCCCAAGGCCGGATTGCCCAAGGCGTTAGGCAGCAGATAATGGATGAGCGAGGCAAACGGGAGGTGTGCTGACCATCGCTCCATTGAAGCCGAAGACAGAGTGCTTGAGCTTTGGCCGTAATACTCCAGAAACGGAAGAATTTGGGGCGCTGCCAAGAGCAGCCCAACAGCAATTGCACCAGCCAGCAAACCTGCCCGTTGGAACACCTTCCCATCACGATGTTCCATCAGGCGGAAAAGGAAATAAATTACCACGACGACCGTGATGTGTATCGCTGTTGGCGGATGGCCCCCCAGGATCATGAAAGCAAAGGCCAACGCGAAACCGACCCAGTCCCGGAGAGCGGACCCCGCGACTGCATTTTCCCGTCCGTGCCTGAACGATTTCTCCAAGAAATAGAGCAACAGTGGGAGCCACATCGCGCTGTTCACATGCGGATGCCCGAGCCAAACAATCATGAACCCCGACAGACTAAAGACCAATCCCGCCAGGAGGGCAGCCGGGCGCGACACGCCCAGGAGGCGGAGGTACAGCACGGTGAACCAACCCGCCAGGCAAAGTTTTAAAAAGGCCGCCGGACCGCTCGCTGAAAAAGGACCCAACGGCGATAAAAGCAAGCGAATCGGAAACAGCAGCGCCCCCTGAATGGCCCCGAGGTTGGGCACGCCACAGCAGATCTTAGGGTTCCACAGCGGAAAACTCATTTGCTGGTGGACAAATTCCTGCGTTGGAAGAAACGTAAGAAATTGATCGAGCAGCAGATAATTCAACGGATGCACTTTCTGGTTCCACGGCGGCACTTTCAGCAATGTATCCGCCGGGACCAGTCCTTTACCCATAAACAAGGACTCGTGCAGAAGAATGAGCAATACTCCAGCCAGTGCCGCAAAGCAGAAAATGTCCCGCGTGGATTTCAACATGGTTAAATATGACGGTTGAGAAACTTCCCACCGGAATCGTGATTGATTCGAAAGCTGGAGCCAGTTGCCGGACTTGAACCGGCGACCGACGGTTTACAAAACCGTTGCTCTACCACTGAGCTAAACTGGCTAAACGGCTCAAAATACCACATTCCAATCTCATCCGCTACCAACCCAGCGGGACTTGTTTAGGTAGAAGCCCCAGCCAAGGCAAGTTAAATCCACGATGGGAATCCGCAGCCATGATCACGGGCGCGCTTCGATGGGAACGTAATGGTTGTTCGTTGGCCCAACGTAAATCTGCCGCGGACGGGAAATGCGCTTGCGCGGTTCATCGAGGATTTCCTTAAAATTGGCGATCCAGCCCGGCATGCGCCCAATGGCAAACATCACGGTGAACATCTCCGTCGGTATCCCAATGGCCCTCATAATGATGCCGCTGTAAAAGTCCACGTTGGGATACAGTTTGCGCTCAACGAAATAGGAATCATGCAAGGCGGCCTGTTCGAGCTTCTTGGCGATGTCGAGCAGCGGATCTTCGCGGTGCAGGATCTGGAGCAGGTTGTCGCAGGCTTCTTTGATGATCTTGGCGCGCGGATCGTAATGTTTGTACACGCGGTGGCCAAACCCCATCAATCGCTTCCCGCTGTGTTTGTCCTTGGCCGCCTCGATAAACCGGTGCCCGTCATCCCCGGAATTGTGTATTTCCTGCAACATGGTGATGACCGCCATGTTGGCCCCGCCGTGCAACGGACCCCACAGTGCGCAGACCCCAGCGGCGGCGCTGGCGAACAGATTTGCCTCGCTCGACGCCACCATGCGCACGGTCGAAGTCGAACAGTTCTGCTCGTGATCGGCATGGAGAAGAAAGATCAGGTCGAGGGCTTTCACCACTTCCGGCTGCAAATGGTAATCTGCATAAGGATTGGAAAAGAGCATGTGCAGAAAGTTTGAAGTGTAATCGTATTCAGGCTTGGCATAAGTGAAGGGCAATCCGCGGGATTTGCGGTAGGAAAAGGCCGCGATGGTTCGCACCTGGGAAATCAGCCGCGCCGCCTGCTCGTCAAACTCCTCCCGGCTGGGCTGTCCCTTCATCAGGCCGGGATAAAAACAGCCGCTGGCGTTGATCATGGCCGAAAGTATGGCCATGGGGTGCGCTCCCCGCGGGAAGCCTTCGAAATGGTACTTCATGTCCTCATGCAAATTTTGGTTTTGCGTGAGAAGCTGTGAAAATTTTCGCAATTGCGCCTGCGAGGGCAGCTTTCCGTAAATCACCAAATAAGCGGTCTCAATGAATCTGGATTGGACCGCAAGTTCCTCAATCGGGATGCCGCGGTAGCGCAAAATGCCCTCCTCTCCGTCGATGAAGGTGATGCCGCTCCTGCAGGCGCCGGTGTTGGCGTAGCCATCGTCCAGCGTGATGTAGCCTGTTGTGTCGCGCAAAGCCGAGATATCGACAGCCTTTTCACTTTCCGTGCCGGTGACGATGGGAAGATCGAACGCCTTCCCATCCAATTGCAGTACTGCTTTCTCGTTCATAGTGATTTCCGCTTCTAATGCTGCGACCATGCCAGCCTCATGCCGCTGACACAACTACACTACCTTCTTTATTCGTCCAGTCCAAATTCGCCTTGGCAGGAGCCGGGATTTCGGCGAAAGTTCCGCGACACAAAATGGCCACGGCAAAGAACATTGCGGCATCGTATAAACTGGCTCGCGAACGCTACGCCACGTTCGGTGTGGACACTGACAAAGTTCGCCGCGCCCTGGCCGAAGTGCCAGTTTCGCTCCATTGCTGGCAGGGCGATGACGTGGGCGGCTTTGAGAACATTGACGGCGGGTTGGGGGGTGGTTTGGCCGTGACCGGCAATTACCCAGGCAAGGCCCGCACCCCAAACGAACTCCGTGCCGACGCCGAGATGGCGCTGTCTTTGATTCCCGGCACGCACCGTTTCAATCTGCACGCTTGCTACGCCGAAGTTCCCGCGGGCAAACGTGTCGGGCGCGATGAATTCGAGCCGCGCCATTTCAAGACCTGGATTGACTGGGCCAAATCCATCGGCATCGGGCTGGATTTCAACCCCACCTGTTTTTCGCATCCCAACGCGGCCAGTGGCTTCACGCTGTCGCATCCGGACAAGGCCGTCCGCCAATTCTGGATCGCGCATTGCCAGGCCAGCCGCGAAATTGGCGCGGCCATGGGCCGGGCGCTCGGCAGCGCCGCCGTCACCAACGTCTGGATACCCGACGGCATGAAGGACACGCCGGCCGACCGGCGCGGGCCGCGCGAGCGTTTGGAACAATCGCTCGACGAGGTTTTCAAGAAAAAGTTGAATCCCAAACACAATCTCGACGCCGTCGAAGGCAAGCTGTTCGGCATCGGCGCGGAGAGTTACACCGTGGGCATGCACGAGTTTTACCTCGGCTACGCTGTGAAACACAAGAAGCTGGTCTGCCTCGACGCCGGCCATTATCACCCGACGGAAAACATGTCGGACAAGATTTCATCAGTGCTGTGCTTTGTGCCGGAGATTTTGCTGCACGTCAGCCGCGGGGTGCGCTGGGACAGCGACCACGTCGTCATTCTCAACGACGACTTGCAGGCCGTCGCGCAGGAACTGGTGCGGGGCGATTACCTCAGGCGCACGCACATCGGTCTGGATTATTTTGACGCCAGCATCAACCGCGTCGCGGCGTGGGTCATCGGCGCGCGCAACATGCTGCGCGCCCTGTGCTGCGCCATGCTCGAGCCCCACGCCCAATATAAGAAGCTGGAACGCGAGGGCGATTACACTTCTCGCCTCGCGCTGATGGAAGAAGCCAAAACACTGCCGTTCGGCGCGGTTTGGGATTATCACTGCCTGGAGAAAGGCGCGCCTGTCGGGGCGGCGTGGCTGGAGGAAATCCAGCGTTACGAAAAAAACGTCCTGAGCAATCGGAAATGATCCGTCCGCCTCAAATGCAATCCGTCCAGGCATGAATCCATTCCTGGGCGTCATTTTTCACTGGCTCGGCGGCCTGGCCTCCGGAAGTTTTTACGTTCCGTATCGAGGCGTCAAGAAGTGGTCCTGGGAGACCTACTGGCTGGTCGGCGGTTTTTTCTCGTGGATTATCTGCCCGGTGGTATTGGCCTCCCTTTTGAGCAAGGACCTTTTTGGCGTGATTAGCCGCCAACCCCTCAGCACGCTTTGGTGGACGTATTTCTTCGGCGCGATGTGGGGCTTTGGCGGGCTGACGTTCGGGTTGACGATGCGTTACTTGGGCATGTCGCTGGGCATGGGGGTGGCGCTGGGCTATTGCGCGGCACTTGGAACGCTGTTGCCGCCGGTCGTCAAAGCGTTTTTCCCGGGAATTCCTGTGGCCGAGAATATCATGCAGATCGCTTCCGCCGCCCCGGGGCAAATCACCCTCTTGGGCGTTTTTGTCTGTTTGCTCGGCATCGCGGTGGCGGCCTATGCCGGCCTGACGAAGGAACGTGAAATGCCGGAGGCCGAGAAGAGAAAAGTCATCGGCGAATTCAATTTCACCAAGGGCTTTTCTGTCGCCACGTTCTCCGGAATTATGAGCGCCTGCTTTTCGTTCGCTCTGACGGCCGGCATACCGATTGGCGAAGCCTCGGCGGCGGCGGGAACCTCCACGCTTTGGACCGGGTTGCCCAAATTGGTTGTGGTGCTGCTGGGGGGATTCACCACCAACTTCATTTGGTGCGTGTTGCTTAACATCAAAAATCGCACTGGCTATCAATATCTCGCCTCAGAGGTTCGACCGGAACACGCCGGATCGACGGCTTCGGGCACGGCTCCCGCGACGGCGGATCTCAAATCCCCGATGCTCGGCAATTACCTTTTTTCCGCGCTGGCGGGCACAACGTGGTACTTTCAGTTCTTCTTCTACACCATGGGCGAGACGCAGATGGGCAAGTATAGGTTCGCCTCTTGGACATTGCATATGGCGAGCATTATTATCTTCAGCACGATATGGGGCTGGATTCTCCATGAATGGAAAGGCTCGAGCAGGAAGGCGCACGGCCTGATCGCGGCGGGCATCGCAACGCTGATCCTGTCCACCATCATCATCGGATGCGGCACCTATTTGAAGAGCAAAACTTGAGAAATTCTTATGGCCGAAAAAGTATATCTTGCGGTCGATCTGGGTGCGGAAAGCGGGCGGGTCATGGCGGGTCTGTGGAACGGCCGAAAAATCCAGCTTGAAGAAATCCACCGTTTCCCCAATGGCCCGGTGTCTCTGGCCGGCACCTTGCGTTGGGATGTCTTGCGGCTTTGGGCGGAGATCCAGAACGGACTCGCGCTAGCGGGAAAGAGGTTCGGTAACTCTATTGTCTCCGTCGGCGCGGACACCTGGGGCGTGGATTTTGTGCTGCTGGACAAGAACAACGAAATGCTCGGCCAGCCGTATCATTATCGCGATGCCCGCACCAATGGCCTGATGGAGAAGGCGTTCAAGAAAATGCCGCGCGCGGAAATCTTCGCCCAGTCGGGCCTTCAGTTCATGCAATTGAACTCGCTCTATCAGTTGCTCGCGTGGCAGGCCCATTCACCTGCAATCCTCGACGCGGCGGATTGCCTCCTATTCATGCCCGATTTCCTGCATTGGGCGATGTGTGGAACCAAGCGCGCGGAATTCACCATCGCCTCGACTTCCCAATTCGTGCATCCCATGCGGCGCAACTGGTCTCGGCCGCTGCTCAGGAAGCTCGGCCTGCCCACACATTTCCTGCCGGAGATCGTTCCGCCCGGCACGACCTTGGGCAAGCTTCGGACAATCCTCCCGGGAGTCAAAGTCGTTGCGCCGCCGTCGCACGACACCGCCTCCGCCGTGGCGGGGGTCCCCACCGCCCTCACTGGCAAGGCCAATTGGGCTTACGTCAGTTCCGGCACATGGTCCCTCATGGGCGTCGAAGCGCAGAAACCGGTGCTTTCCCGTCGCGCGCTGGACTTAAACATGACCAACGAAGGAGGTTTGGACGGCACCTGCCGCCTGCTCAAAAACATCATGGGGCTGTGGCTGGTTCAGCAGTGCAAGCGGGCGTTCGAAGCGCGCGGCGTGCAATACGATTATGCTCAACTCGCGAAGCTTGCCGCCAAGGCCGCGCCGTTGCGCTCCTTGGTCAATCCTGACGATCCGCGCTTCCTCAATCCGCCCGACATGCCGAAGGCCATTCAAGATTTTTGCCGCGAGACCAAACAGCCTGTTCCCAAGACCGAAGGCGAGCTGGTGCGGTGCTGCTACGAAAGCCTCGCGATCAAGTATGGCAAAGTCCTGGCCTCGCTCGAAGAACTCACCGGCGAGAGCATTGAAGTGATCCACATCGTGGGCGGCGGTTCGCGGAACAATGTTTTGAACCAATTCGCGGCGGATGTCTGTCATCGGCCGGTGGTGACTGGTCCAGTGGAAGCCACGGCGTTGGGCAATTTGCTCACCCAGGTCCGCGCCAGCGGAGAACTATCCTCGCTGGCTGAAATGCGCGAAGTCATCCGCGCCTCCAGCGATGTGCAATACTACGAGCCAAAACAATCGGCCGCGTGGGCCGAAGCGCCAGGGCGGCTCGCCGCCTCGGAAATCACAACTTGAGCAGTCGTTCATATTCGTCGTGTGGCCCAATCCAGAACCAGTACAAGACGCCTTTGTACTCACGGGCCAGTGCGCGCCAGCCACTTGTTATGCGGATGCTCCAGTAGCTGCCTTTCGGTTCAAATCGGAGGGAAGGATGACGCGGATTACGAAGCCAAAGGCGATACACTTTCCTGGCATTCGCCTTGATTTCCGGAGGAAGCGATTGGTAATTCTTCCAGAAACTAGGAGCCGTTGATGACTTCATCAAGTGATTTGGCGCGCCCCGCTTCGATGTCTTTGACCGCTTGCTGCCAAAGCGGATCCAGTCGGCCAGCTTTAGCGTCCGCTTCAATGCGCCGATCCCAAGCGTCCTCGAAATCAATTTCGCACAGCCGGTCGAGAAACTCCCCCTTCTGGTCTTCAGGGAGCTGCTTTACAGCATCAAGGATTTCCGTCACCGTACTCATTGCCAATAAACTACACGATCAGGGGCAATTTGTCACCTCGCTTATCCTTGCACTGCTTCGAAAGCGCTCTGCAATTGCGCGCGCTTTGCCTGCCAATCGGCGAGGCGTTGCTTGTGTTCCGCTAAAACTGCCGGAGGCACTTTTTGGGTGAAGGCCGGGTTATTCAGTTTCTGTTCCACCTTGGCGATTTCTGCCTGGTTCTTTGCCAGTTCCTTCGTCAGCCGGACTTTTTCCGCTTCAACATCGATCAATCCGCCCAACGGCAGGTAGAGCGCCCCCAGATCCGAATGGACAGCGGGGGTTCCCTTGGGCGGCTGGTAATCGCGGTTCAACTCCAATGCCTCGGCATTCAGCAATTGCTGCACGGCAGCCAGATCGTGCGCGGATATGTCTCCAACGGACGCCAGGACGAATTTGACCTTCTTGCCGGCCGGGATGTGGCCGACCTGGCGCAAGTTACGGCCTTGGGTGATCAGTTGGTTGCGGCTATCAACGACTTTCAAGCCGGAATCGTCCAGCCCATAGTGCTCGTGAAAAACTTGCCCGAGCGGCTTGGGCCAATGCGCGATCATGATCGTCCCTCCCCCCTGCTCTTCAGGTAACTCCTCGTGATACCCCATGCCATGCCACAATTCTTCCGTGATGAACGGCATGAACGGATGGAACAATCGCAGCATGTTCGACAGAACGAAGTCGATCACAGCCAGCGTATTGGCTTTAACGGCAGAATCGCCGCTGGTCATTGCAGACTTGCTGGCCTCCAAGTACCAATCGCAATATTCGCTCCAGAAAAAGCGGTACAGAATCTGGGCTGCTTCATTGAATCTGTAACCGCCAATTGCGCCCGTCAATTCCGTGACGGCCTGATCCAGCTTGAGCAGGATCCATTTGTCATCATTGTTGAGCAGGGACGGATTGATCTCGCCTTCCGCTTCACCGGCCTGCATCTGGCGGAAGCGGCAGGCATTCCAGAGTTTGTTGCAAAAGTTGCGTCCCAACTCAACCTGTTGCTCGTCGAACAAAACGTCCTGCCCCAACGGCGCCGAGCGCATGACGCCAAAACGCAACGCGTCCGCGCCAAACTTGGCAATCAGATCAAGGGGATCCGGTGAATTGCCCAGGCTCTTGGACATCTTGCGGCCTTGCTTGTCGCGAATAATGCCCGTGAAATAGACATTCCGGAACGGCATGTCCCCCATGAATTCGTAGCCCGCCATAATCATGCGTGCCACCCAGAAGAAAATGATGTCCGGCCCGGTTACAAGATCGGTCGTTGGATAAAATTTCTTCAACGTGTTCGTCTTTTCCGGCCAGCCCATCGTCGCAAAAGGCCAAAGCCACGAACTGAACCACGTATCGAGCACGTCAGGATCCTGTGTCCAGCCGTCTCCCGGCGGAACTTCGACTCCACAGTAAACTTCCTCATTTCGGTACCAAACAGGAATGCGATGCCCCCACCAGAGCTGGCGGCTGATGCACCAGTCCTGGATGTTGCCCATCCAATGATCATACACCTTGGCCCACCGATCCGGATGAAACTTCATTTCGCCGCCCGCCACGACCGCGCGGGATTTCTCCACACTCGGGTATTTCAAAAACCATTGCTCGCTCAAACGCGGCTCAATCGGCACGTCGGCGCGCTCGCTGTACCCGATATTGTTCGTATAAGGCTCCTCTTTTTCCAGCGCACCCAGTTCCTTGAGTTTTTCCAAGGAAACCTTGCGCGCCTTGAAACGGTCCAGTCCATTTAAATCAGCCCCGGCCGATTCGTTCATGTGACCGTTCGGGTGCATGATATCGATCTGCGGCAGCTTGTGGCGCAGCCCGATTTCAAAGTCCGCCTTGTCGTGCGCGGGTGTGACCTTCAAAACGCCCGTTCCGAACTCAAAATCCACGTGCTCGTCGCCGATGATGGGGATGAGCTTCTGTTCCCGCGGCAATTCCGCAGGAAGAGGGCGCGCGACGTGTTTGCCGATGTATTTCGCGTAGCGCGGGTCTTTGGGATTCACGGCCACGGCAGTGTCGCCGGGAATAGTCTCCGGCCGCGTCGTGGCGATGGTCAAAAAGGTTCCCGGTTCTTCCGCGATTTCGACTTTGAAATAATAGAGGAAGCCCTTCTGTTCCTTCATCACCACTTCCTCGTCGGACAGGGCGGTCAGCGAGGCGGGGCACCAGTTCACCATCCGCTTGCCGCGATAGATGAGTCCCTTTTTGTAAAGCTCGACAAACACCTTCTGCACGCAGCGCGAATACTCCGGGTCCATCGTGAAACGTTCGCGCGTCCAGTCGCAAGATGCGCCGAGCTTTTTCAATTGCTGGATGATGATGCCGCCGTGTCTTTCCTTCCATTGCCAGACGCGTTCGAGAAATTTTTCACGGCCCAGATCGTCGCGATGCTTGATTTCGCCGGATTTTTTCAGCGTGCGCTCCACCACGGTCTGCGTCGCAATCCCGGCATGGTCCGTACCCGGCAGCCAGAGAACCTCCTTGCCGTCCATGCGCGCCTTGCGGGCCAGGATGTCCTGGATGGTATTATTGAGGACGTGGCCCAGCGTGAGCATGCCCGTGACATTGGGCGGCGGGATAACTATCGAGTAAGCCGGCTTGGGAGATTGCGGGTTGGCGGTGAAGTAATTCCGGTCAAGCCAGAATTTGTACCATTTTTCCTCGACCGCCTGCGGTTCGTAAGCTTTGGGGATTTCGTTCATGTCATTAACAAATTATTTCAAATTCGCCGAACTGGCGGAAGTGATGATCCGCTGCCGCCGCTTTGCGGATGCCCAGACGGCGCATTACCGCGAAGGAAATCGCGTCGCAAAACGACCAGGTCTTGTCACGCTGCCGGCGCAGCAATTGAAAGGCTTCCTGCTGGTCGGACGGTGCTGTCGGCTCGCAATGAAGGGCGCGGTTATTCTCAAAGTCGTCAAGAATCTGGAGCGAGCGCAACGGCGATCTGCAAAAATAGGCGTGAGTTTCGGCCAGCACCAGTTCTGTCACCACCAACTGGCCCCGATTACAAAGTAACCGCCGGGTCACTTCAACGATCCGGCCATATTCCGGCCCCTTGTCGTCACGCAACAAAATCCAAAACGACGAATCCATGAAAATGCGTTCTCTCATGTCCTGCGATTGACCTCATCATCGTAGGCGCGGCGGCTCTGAGGATTGCTGTAATAATCCTCCGGCAGCGGCGGAGTCTCAACCCATTGGCCGTTGCGCTCCATCCATTTCTTTGGGCTGCCATAAACGTAATGGTCGTGGTTGATCGCCCCATCATCATTTCCGATCCAGCCGGGATCCGGCGCCGGAGGACGCAGCAGCGGATTGTTGGTCCAAACTTCGTCGGGCACGTCCATCTTCTCATCAATGAACGCCCGGATGACGCCCGCCATGGGCTGCCCATGGCGCGCCGCCTCATGCTGAATGAAATCATGCTCCGACTTGCTCAGGTATATCTGAGTGCGAATCATGGGTGGTTCGTCCACCTTGTAAGCAGTGGCCGTTTCCTTAAAAAATTTAGGCTCTCCGGTTTTGCTACCAAAATGAGCTTCGTCCTTTAGGCCGATCTTGGGCGTCCCGGCACGAGTTTTTCTGTTTCTTTTTGCCTTCATTACACCATATATACATCGCAATGTATATATATCAAGCTCCTTTTCTTAGCAGCGCGTAATCCAGCGAGTCCGTCAACGCCTGAAGGCTGGCCTCGATGATGTTTTCATGGACGCCAACGGTGCCCCATTCGCGTTTGCCGTCGCCGGATTGAATGAGCACGCGCGTTTTGGCCGCAGTGCCAGTGGAGCTGTCGAGGATGCGCACCTTGTAATCCGTCAGGGTCACTTTTTTCAACTGCGGAAAAAACTTCACCAGCGCCAGACGCAATGCGCCGTCGAGCGCATCGACCGGACCGTCGCCCTCCGCCACGGTTTGATGCTCCCGGCCTTTGACGCGTACTTTGATGGTGGCTTCGCAAACGGACTCCCCCGCCCCATGCCGCATTGAAACATGATACGAATCCACCGTGAACGGCGGTTCGCGATGGCAGAGCATCCTGCTGATCAGCAACGCCAGCGAGCCTTCGGCGGCTTCGTATTCGTAACCGGCGTTCTCCAACTCTTTCACGCGGCTGACAATGGTTTTGAGCTCCGCCGTGTCCGCCTTCAGCTTGAAACCCAGTTCCACGGCCTTCATCAAAACGTTCGTGCGCCCGGACATGTCGCTGATCAGCACACGGCGGGAATTGCCCACGGCGTCGGGCTGGATGTGCTCGTAACTGCGCGCGACGCGGTCAATGGCGTGAACGTGCATGCCGCCCTTGTGGGCGAAGGCCGTCTGTCCGACCCACGGCTGGCGCGGATTGTGGCGCATGTTGGCGATTTCATCCACATATTCGGAAAGCTCCTTCAATTTCGGCAGAGACGCCGCCGGCACACCTCTTTTCTTCATCTTAAAATGCAGGAGCGGGATGATGCTGATCAAATTGCAATTGCCCGTCCGCTCCCCATAACCGTTGATCGTCCCCTGCACCTGGGTCGCGCCGGCTTCGATGCCCGCCAGGGCGTTGGCCACGCCTACGCCGCAATCGTCATGCGTATGGATGCCGATGCGGGTGTTCAATTTTCCTTTCGCCAGCGCCGTGATTTTCGAGATTTCCTCCGGCAGACATCCGCCGTTGGTGTCGCAAAACACGATGCAGTCCGCCCCCGCTTTTTCCGCCGCCTGCCACGTCGCCAGCGCGTACTCCGGTTCGTCCTTCCAGCCGTCAAAGCTGTGTTCGGCATCGTAGATGACAGTTTTGCCATGGTCTCTGAGAAATCGAATCGTATCGCCGATCATGGCCAGGTTTTCGTCCGGCGTCACGCGCAGCACCTCCGTGACGTGCAGCAGCCAGCTCTTGCCGACGATGGTGACGACGGGGGTTTCGGCTTCGAGAATTTGCCGCATCAAATCATCGCTTTCCACGGCAACGCCTTTGCGGCGGGTCATGCTGAAGGCCGCGATCTTGGCGTTCTTCCACTTCCGCCGCGAAGCTTGCCTGAAGAATTCCAGGTCCTTGGGGTTGCTCCCCGGCCACCCGCCCTCAATGTAATGCACCCCGAAGGCGTCAAGCCTCTCGGCGATGCGGATCTTGTCCGCCACCGAAAAATTGATGCCCTCCCCCTGGCTGCCGTCGCGCAGGGTCGTATCATATATTTCCACGTCAGGTTTCATAAGCCGCGGGGGCCGGCAAAAGCCAGTCACGGCGCGGAAGGTAGTTTTTACGTCAGCGGCCCCTGATTTGCAAAACATTAACCCCGCAAAATCTCACCTTTTGGGGTGGCGGTTTCCGCAACTTAATCCTAACCTTAATCCTGATTCAGATGGAGCGTTGCCTTTGACCATGGGACATGAGATTCGAGATCGGTACTGGCCAATGAACAAAATGCCATGCAGCCTGCTTCCAACCCACAACCTCATAAAATGAGTTCAGGCCGGGACGCGGAATACAAATGGCTGCACACCGGCGAGGAAGCGCTGGAGCAAATGCTGGCCGCCATTGCCGGCGCCACCCAGTCCGTCCGCCTGGAGATGTACATCTTTCATGCCGGCCCGACGGCCAACCAGTTTCGGGACGCCCTCGTCAACGCCTGCAAACGGGGATTGCGTGTGCGGGTGCTGGTGGATGCCTTGGGTTCGGCTTATTTGCCGGACTCGTTTTGGGAACCATTTCGGGCGAGTGGCGGGGAATTCCGGTGGTTTAACCCGTTGAGCCTGCATCATGTCTTCATTCGGGATCATCGCAAGATGCTGGTGTGCGATGACGGCCTCGCTTTTATCGGCGGGTTTAACATCGCCACAGAATACCGCGGCAACGGCGTCACCGCTGGCTGGCGCGACCTGGGATTGAGGATGCGAAGTCCGCTGGCACGGGATCTGGCGGTGGCGTTTGACGACATGTTTGCCTGCGCGGATTTCAAACACAGGCCGTTTACCCGTCTGCGCAAATCGTTCCTGCTCAAAACCGTCTCGGCGCTCGAGGCAAAACTTTTGCTGGGCGGACCCGGCAGAAACAATCCCCTCAAGCGCGCCTTGCTGGACGACATGAAGGAAGCGCGCGAGGTCCTGATTATATCGCCGTATTTTGTGCCGCCGTGGAAAATCCGGCGCTTGCTCATGCGCCTGGCCCGCCACGGCGCCAAAGTACGATTGATCTTGCCCGCCAAGTGCGATCTTCCTGTGATGCGGATGGCCGCGCAAAGCTTTTATCGCCGGTTCATGGCTGCGGGAGTCGAGATTCACGAATATCAGCCGCAAATTCTCCATGCGAAGCTGTATGTTGTCGACCAAATAGTTTATGCCGGCTCGGCCAACCTGGACGGACGGAGCCTGAACATCAACTACGAGCTGATGGTAAGGCTGGCCAGCCCCGCGCTGGTGGCGGAAGGCCGCGAGATTTTTGCCGGAATTCTGGCGCATTGCCGGCGAATCCAGATGACAGACTGGCGGCGTTCGCGAACCTTTTTAGACCGGATGAAAGCCCGGGTGGCTCACATCATTATGGCGCGAATTGACCCGTTGATTGCCAGGCATCAATTGCGCTGGTGGAAAACGAGTCTGAGCAAAATCAATCTGGCGCGAAGGCACAAGACGTCAAACCTCAATCCTTGAGCGCAGGCCTACTTCGCCAGCGCGATGAGATAGCGCTGCAGTCGCTCCACCTGCTCGGCGGACTTTCGTTGCGTGTAAATCTGATGGAGATTGGCGCAGATGCGCAGGAGGATGCGCCGCGAACTGACCGGAGCCAGGCAGCTTTCGTCGAAGCGCTGGCGCAATTGCAGCACCCGCTTGATGCAGTCGGCCTTGGTCATGAGGCAGCCTCCCCGAAAAGCGTCCACAAAAACCTCGCTGCGCGTGGATTGATAGCGGCAGAGAAAATGCCCCGGAAGCCCTATCCCCGCCATGGGCAGGCGGAGACGCCGCGCCACCAACAAATAAACCAGGCTCAGGCTGATCGGATTGCCAAGCCGCCGATCCATGACGCGATTGAAGTAACTGTTGTCCGGATCGTAAAAATTATGTTCATCGCCCGTAAACTTCAATTCGCGGAAAAGATAATCGCTGGTGATCCTGAGAATCATGCTGGGATCGCCGTTTAAATCAAGCCGGTCGCGCAATTCACCCGCAAAATCATCCAGCAACGCGCTGTAAGCCTCGGGATTGATGTCCGGGTATTGCGTGCGGGACAGCAGCAAAGCGCTCTGCTCCAGGTCAAAATCCTCCCCCTGATTCAAACAAAAGGCCAGCAACTGCGTATCGGCCGTCTGGCGGGCAAAATGGCTGACGATTTCATGGGCGCGACGGCGCAGGACCGGATCGTTGCTCAGGGTGTGCTCATGCAGCCAGGGAACGCTGGCCGGGCCGTAGGAGATGATTTTTTCCCGCACAGTGCGATATACATTGGGGTCGTCATCCGCCAGCAGGCTGACCAAAGCTCTCCTTTGCTTTTCGTCCAGTGTTCCAGATGTTGTCGCTGGCTGCAAATTCATAGGACATGATGATAATCGCAGAAAGCCGATTGAACATCAAGAAAGAACAGCAAAAAAATGTCGAATTTCTTGCGCATTTCCGCACATTTCTTGCTCCCCTGCGAGTTCAGAGCATGTTTTAAAAATCGGACCTCAGTCCCTCCCCGTCTCGCCAAGAGTCTCGCCCCGCCATAAACAACTCGGTAGGGCGAGGCTCCCGCCGAGCCATTTGGCGGTGAAACTTATGCCGAAACTCGCCTTTATGTCAACACTATGTAATGGCGCTATCGGGCCGGCGGGGTCCAGACGCTGACTTTGTCCGCGGTCGGAAAGTCGGCGGGAACAGGAATCGTCACCTGGCCGGTGGCGGCCCACTCCGCGCCACGGTCGAGCGTCGTCACAAATCCGACGTCCTTCATCGATTCCACGTCATGCCCCATCGTGGTATGGAAGATGCGGCCTTTGCCGTAGGTTATGGTCATCAGAATAGGTTCGTCCTCGCGGGTGCTGTCGGATTTCGCGGTGGCAAGAACGGTGACGTTTTGGGCTGGGCCTGCCAGCATTGAGTATAGTTCGTCGCGGGTATGCAGCCACCTTTCCGGCAGGCCTTTGGTGATGGGATGGTCCGGATTGCGGATCTCAACAACCCATGAAAAGAACGCGCCGTGCGTTCCCCTGCCACCGGGACCGCCGGCGTCCAGAACCTGTTTGCCATCTCGCCAGCGGATCATGGGGCCGGAATCCTGGTTGCGGCCACCCCAACCGCCGACGCCGATCATTTTGTTATATTCCACCCACTGCGGGAAGGAGTTGTCCGAAGCATGGACGCTCACCACGCCCCCGCCGTTTTTGACGTAATCCTCGAACGCGGTCGTGGTCGCGGCTGGCCAAAGGTCACCATTGTAGTTGAGAACGACGACGCTATATTTGGAAAAATTGAGCTTGAAATCCTCCATCGCTGGGCCATGCGGCGGACTGGTGGCGACATCGACTGTAAAGCGCCCGGAACTTTCGAGGGCGGCCTGGATGATCGGCGTCGTTGCCTTCCAATTGTGATTATTCTGGCCATCGACGATCAAAGCCTTGAGCTTGTCAGCGGCGGTGGCAGCGGGCAAAAAGCTGAGAAAGAGCAACGCGCCCAGCGCCAAGCCGGACGGCCAATTAAATGCATTTATTTTCATATTATTTTTAGGCTGTCCAAGATTCGCGGACGATATTGGTCCGTTTGCCGGCCTTTTGCAAGCTGCTCCATATTGGTTACAAGGCCAGACGCAACTAAAACCTGGCGTTTCCCATTAACACCGCGGCTTTAGCCCGGTGTCGAGCAAGCATAAGTCGGACTCCAGCCGTTTTAACGGCTTACCGTCGCTCCGGAAACCCCAACGCTTTCGGGGTTAAAAAGGTTGCAGGCCAGCCATCCCATCGGGCTAATGCGCAGTGTAAATCAGAGCCGGACTGGCCCCGAAAATTTTGATGCGTTTGCCCTTCCATTGGGCATTAACCCAAAATGAATCTGATGCCCATTCAATGGAAGCGGACACTGCGCGACTATGGCTTGTTTGGCGGCGGTTCATGAAAGGGGCGGCCTTTACGATATAAGCCTAAAAGCTGCTGATTGAGGGCCGCGAAGCGCGTTTCACCCGTGGCGGTTTCGTCCTCCACGGCCTTTTCAGCCGTGGCAACTGCCTCGGAAAACCGTCCGGCTTCCGCGTAGGCGGCAGCCAGCGTGCCGGGTACACACATCCCCTTCACCGGCGGCAGACGGGAAGCCCGCTCGGCGTATTGCACTGCTTCGGCTCCGTTCCGCACCGTGTCGTCTGAAGCCGTGGCCAGCAACCAGGCAAGATTGTTCAAGGCCTCCACCGAATCGGGTTGGAGCAAAACCACCTGGCGAAGCTGAGTGACCGCCAGACGCAGATCGCCGCTCCGAATCAGGAGGTTTGCATAGTCCAGGCGGAGTTTGATGTCCGGCTTCGCGGACAAGACCAGCGCCATCCGCAGGTGGGCAAGCGCCTCGCGGTTGCGTCCCTGCCGCATCAAGAGTGATGCGAATCGCCGGTGCGTTTGCGGGTCGTCGGGCTTGATCTTCAGCGCTGCCAGGTAGTGCGGTTCCGCCTCGTCAAGTTTCCCCTCAAGCGCCAGCGCCTGGCCCAGGTTCGATTCCGCGTCCGGGTTGTTCGTATTCGCCTGGAGCGAAGCAACAAAATGTTCCACGGCTTCGGCGTAATTCTTTCTGGCCGCCAGGATGACGCCATAATCGCTTTGGATGCCCCAAGCCGCCGGATTCTTCGCAAGGGTGTCCCGAAACAGGTTCTCCTCCGATGCGAACATATGCGCGCGCTGGAAGGTCAATATCGACAGAAGCCCAATCAACGCAGCGGCCACGCATCGGAAGACCGTGGCCGGGAGCAGGAATGCTATGCCGGCCACGGCCAGCGTTACCGGCGCGATTAAAGGCAGATATTGGAGATGGTCCGACACCCTCCATCTTGTCAGGAATTGTGAATCAAAGAAGCCGAGCACCGGAAACAGGGTCACGGCAAAAATCCCCAGTCCCAACAGCACATGCCGCCCCCAACCGCGGCGGAATCGCCAGCAAACAATGACAGCGGCGCAGAACAGAAAATCCGGAACGTACGCCGCCAGCGCAGACGCATCCACCTTCCACCGCGGATAAACCAGATTCAGGTTCAAGGGCAGAAGCGCCTTGCCGAGATAGAACCAAAAAACGTGGCCAGCCAGGGCCGACCGTTCCCCAAAAGTCTCAGCTTCAAGCGTCAAGCCGGTCAATGCCTGATGCTTTTGAAACCAGGCGGACATCAGCCCGAAAGCCAGCGCAAGCAGGAAGAAGGGGCTGGTCCGAAACAAATCCCGGAGCATGATTCGCCGGCGCTTCCATGCCACGAAAGCAAGCAGCACCAACGGCAACATGATGGTGGAGGTTTTGCTCAACAAAGCCAGGACGAAGGCGATCAAGGAAAGGCCATAGCGAAAAGAGGACCGGGTGGGATTGGGATTAGGATTATGTTCGGGAACAGGATTCAGGTCCGGAAGGTAGAGCCAAAGGCTTAGGAGAAAAAATGGGAGTGAAAGGGTATTTTTTATCTCGGCAATTCGAGCGACCGAATTGACGCACACGGGGTGGATGGCAAAGATTACCGCCGCCACCCAGGCGCCCGGGATTTTCAGCCCGGCCAACAATCGCCAAACCAAAACCGCGCTCGAGGCTTGCAAGAGCATGTTCACGGCATGATACCAACCGGGATGGTGTCCCCACGCCAGCCATTGCCCCCATAGAGCGAGCCAGGACAGCGGCCAGTCCGTTTGAAACCAAATCGAGAATGGCCCGAAATCACCGTTAACGATTGGATTGTCCGTTTTGACCAGGCGCCAGTCATCCATCAAAAAGCTTCCCGGCAAAATGGGCCGATAGACCGCCAGCACCAGCGCGAAGATGACCAACGCCTCCAAAGCCAGCCGCCCGCGAGCCAAACCGGGGCCGCGCGGCACAGAAGACGCCAAGGGGTCAGTCTGTATCTTCATGAACTTTTTCCGTTCCGTGTTTCATAGATCAGTCTCCTTACATATTCCCACCGGCCCATGTGCAGGCGTTGCGCAATCCACTTTAGCGTCAGCGTGGTTTCCTGCCGGAGTCGCATTGCGAGCGCCACCTTCACCGGGTCACCTTTCCGGTGCTTGTGCAAGTCTCCAGGATTCCACCCCGCATTCGCCAGTCCCTCGGTAATCATCCGTTCAGCTCGCTTTTCGGCGCTCTCCTGCCGTTGCGCCCCACCGTGATGTTCCTTGAACTGCCCTTCCATTCGCTCCAGCAATGCCAGACGGAAGCTGCCGCCACCCAAACACCATCCTCGTCGGATCTTTCGCCATTCCTGTCCCTGGTCCTGCGCCCGGCGTGCCTCCATTTGCTCCTCAAACTGCCGTCGCCCCGCCGCGTTGTTAGCCCCGATACCCATCTCCCCAAACAATCGATCTGTCCGCAGCCAGACAGGACGCCGCCCCGGCCCTTTGAGATAATCGTTGAAACTGCTCCAGCGGTAATCCTCCAACGATTGCCTGGCCCCAAGCACGCCGGCCCGGATCGGATTCAAATGAACGTAATCACAAACCGTGCGCAGGTAACCGCTGCCGCTCCCATCCACAGCCAACGCTTTGTATCGTCCGCCAAACAAATGTCCAAAGAGCTTGTGTCGTCGATTGAACCGGGCCGTGTAGGTGCCGAGAAGCCACTTCATGCCCGCCACGAGGTTCGCTTGAGGTGTTTCGATTACCAGATGAAAATGGTTGCCCATCAGGCACCAGGCATGGACCTCCCAGCCCGTTTTTTCACAAGCTTGGCCAAGGGTTTCCAGATAAAGCCGGTGATCCCTGTCGTCTTTGAAAATTGCCTCCCGGCGATCCCCACGATTCATGACGTGATAGATCGCACCCGGATACTGTAGTCGTAATTGCCGCGGCATTCAGGCCATCCTGTCCATTCCTTCGCCACTCGTCAAGAACAAATGTCCAATAGTTACGCACTGACCCCTTGACACTGCTGTCCCACTGCTGTCCAAATTAGCCGGTTTTAAGAGGGGTTTCCCTCGGAGATGTTCCTCGAAATGGCATTTTTGGAAAACAGGTTGGTCATGGCGACGCCGGTGTGCTGTCCAAATGAAACTC
>JBEKDI010000071.1:0-30839 GCA_050014435.1 Verrucomicrobiota bacterium
CCAAAATCCAGAGCATCAAAGCCGCCGCCCGAGGCTTCCGCAGCTTTCGGAACTACCGCATTCGGATCCTTTTCTTCTGTGGAAAGCTAGACCTCTACCCATTATGAACCTCGAAGAATCCAATCGAAAGGCGCTTACTCCTCTGTGTTTGAGCCATCACGAAATGAGCCCGCCAGAAGACCCGGGCTGCTTGGCGCGAAAGAACTTCGCCGCCGCCTCGGTTCGGCAACGAACATGAAGCTTTTTAAAAATGTGCATCAAATGCGTGCGCACCGTTCCGGTGCTGATGCTCAGTTTTTCCGCAATTCCCTTGTTAGAAAGGCCTTCCGCCAGCAAGGCGAGAATCTCTGTTTCGCGCGTGGACAAACCTTCCTTCTCGCCGGCGCCCGACAGCGGCGCTCGAAACGAACGCACCACCATCCGTGCGATCTCGCTTGTCATGGGCGCGCCGCCCGCCCGCACCTCGGCAATGGCTTGCAGAATCTCGTCCGGGCTGAAGCGTTTTAGAATGTAGCCGCAAGCCCCGGCTTTCAGCGCTTGAAAAATGAGTTCTATGTCCTTGTAAACGGTCACCATGATCACTTGCAACGCCGGCATCTTTTCTGTCAGGCGCGCCGTGCATGCGATCCCCGATTCGTCCGGCAGGTGAATGTCCATCAAGACCACTTCCGGACAGTGCTTTGGAATTTGAATTTGTGCCTCCTTCGAGGTGGTGCATGCGCACACGCAGCGATAACCCGGCGCACTGTCGATGAGTTCCATCAAAGTCTTGCGCATGATGTTGTTGTCCTCGACTATGGCGACGGTTGTCATGTAATTTCTCCAACGGGTGGGAGCGGCAGCGGCAGGGTCAGTTTAACCGTCGTTCCCTTGCCGGATTGTGTTTCAATGTCGCACCGGCCACCCAATCCGTTCAGACGCGAGGAAAGGTTGGCCAGTCCGTTGCCATAAGATGCCTTCCCGACATCGAAACCGCAGCCGTTGTCAGCGATGGCGATTTCCAACTGGTTGTCCGTCCTTTTAATGCGCAACTCGGCTTCGGTTGCGCGGGCATGACGGACCACGTTGTTCAAGGCCTCTTTGACAGCAAGAAAAAGATGGTGCCGGATCTGTCCGGACAAGGTGACCGGATCAAACTCCATGGGGATCTTAAACCGGCACGCCACGCCGGAAGCCATGAGGAATTCCTTCGCGGCGCCGCTCAGGTAATCGGCAAAAGATTGCAGTGAGTTCTCGTTCGGGTTAACCGCCCAGACGATCACGTCGAGTGCGGCAACCAGTCCTCGAGCCTTGTCTGCGATCACATGAAGGCGCTCCGCCTGCTTTTCATTGCCGGGAGTTTCCCCCAGTCCCCTATCGGCCAGCAAACTGACTTCCGTCAAGCCCGACCCCAAGTCGTCATGCAGGTCCCGCGCGATGCGCGAACGCTCTGCCTCGGCTGCCCGCTGCAATTCGGCCTGTTCGCGGCTGCGAATTTCTTTTTCCAGTTGCGCGGTGCGCTCTCCAACCTGACGGCGGAGTTGACTGTTCCACACCAGGACCGCAGACAATAACCCGGCAAGAACACCCGCCAATACCAGAAGACGTTTCAAGGTCCACCAAGGCGGTGTTGCCAATACCCGGATCCCCGGCGGCGAATTCAACAAAAGTTCGAAGGAATTGATTTCGCGGTCCGTCGGATTTCTGCCTTGCGCGGCATACACGCCGGTTAAGTCCAGGCGGCTTCCAACTCGCAGTGACGGAGCCTGCCGGGGATGGTTGCTCAGCCGCGCTTTAAACACGAGGAACCCGGACTGTAGCTCTAGCACTTTTTCCGAGGGATCGTCCCATTCGTCTACGAGCAGGGCTTGCACGCGCACCAAGGTTCCGTTGTAACTCGCATTGAGAAGATTTCCCGCCGTAATCCTTGTGGGTTCAGGCAGGGCAGCCTGCCCGGTCTTGTGCGCTACCGCTTCCTTCAAAGCCGGGGCAGGACCACCTAATTCCAGAAAACCCACCGCTTCAACCAGATCACCAGGCTGAAATTCTGCGGCATCCTTTGTCGTAACGCGCAATCCGTTCGTGCCGTCCATCACAAAAAAGTCTCCGGCATGGCCGTGGATGATCTGTCCCCCGATTTTTATCCTTCTAAAGGGCGCGGCTTTAGGATCAAAAAGCAGTAATTCGCGGACGTTTTTTCTCGGGGCATCAAATGGATCATGCGGGGCCAACCGAGCCACGTCCACCGCGGCGTCAAAGACACGCAGGTAGCCGGTCTTGAGTTGATGGGTTTCGCTGTTGAAAGAGACAATTACGCTTCCTCGCACCCGGACCAGTGCGTTCTCATAACGCCGGAGCGAAGCAAGCTTGAAGCCAAATAAATCAAGCTTTATTGTCCCGCCTTCGGTCAGTAAAACAATGCCGCCTTCCTGAACGGCAGTCACAATGCCTTCGATTTCCGCGTACTGGCTGTCCAGACTCCCATTGATCAACTGATCCCATGTCGGATGAATGGGTTCCGGCAGGTATCCCTCTCCGAGATGAACAACCCGCTCGGCCATGACCAGTGGCGCGAATAACCCCGGACCAGTCACACCGGTGATCTCGCAGAATTCTCCGCGGCGCAAGGGTTGGGACGCGTTCAAATTGGTCTCTTCGACGTATATTCCGCGGGTGGTATCCTGAAGAACAGCGCCTGCAAAAGCGGGAATCACCGCCGTCACCACACCGCGTATCTCGAAGGGATGCTGCCGCGCTGCCTCTTCACGATTCAGCGCCTTGATGGCCTCCGCAGTGGTGAGCACAGGCAGCCCTGGACGATCTTCCCCGGCGGCACCGGCCTTCTGCGCCTCTGAAGGATATGTGCCGGCTCGCTCACCGATTGGCTTGATCAGAGGTTCCTGGACTTTCAACTGGTGTATCGCTTCCCAGCTTGACACTAACAGGACTCCCGGAACTCTCAGTCCTTCATTATTAGTGACGCTTTGGCATACCCCATCTGCCAGCACCCGGCTGTGAAGCGGAAAAGTCGGTAACAATCCGCTATCGTCGAAAACATCCACGCGCATCAGGTCATTCCCGACTCTGAGTTCCAATTCCCCTCCTTCGGCCTCTTCTCCTGCGAACTCAACGGAGCCTTCGACGGCGCCCCACTGGCGCTCTTCATCCTCCATAGGCTGGATAGCGTTGATCTTGCGCGGGACAGGTGAGGTGGCTTCTCCAAGCAGCTCCACACTGACGGAGGACTCCCCGACAAAGAGCCGGCTTCCGTCGTCCGATGTCATGTGAAAATTGTAAACACCATCCTGCCGGATTTTCACGAAACCGCCAAACTCCAGCCCAACCGCTTCATCTTGTGACCGCACACCGAGATCAAAGTTCGTAACGATCCCAGTCTTGACCGGAGTCATGTTATCAAAATCCGGCAAATACTCCCAATGGCCTTCGTAGCATCGGTAATCCAGCCCGTTGACGAAATTAGTGGAAAAAGTTGCAGGATTCCCTTGCGCGCGAAAGAGAACCGGATCGGGGATCAATTGCCGGGGCAAACCAGGGCCTTCATATTCCACTTTCAAACCAAACGGCCCTGTTGAGTTGAACCAACGAAGCTGGATTGGATAAAGCCCGGATTTGAGAAAAACCGAGCCGGACTCTTCTCTCATTGCGTGAAAACCATCGTTCTCCACGACCAAGTGTGGAACAAAGCTCAAGCCGAAGCCCCTGCCTTTTACAGCGCATCCTTTCACCTCCAAGCGCACCCGCTGGTTGGGCTTGATGGAATATCCCTGCAAGTCCAGCTTGAGAAACTCAAGCCCGGAGTCATCGTGCAAGACCAGAACACCGCTGCTTGGATCGATTTGCCAGACATTCCCTTCCAGCCGGATGGTGTGAATCATCTGTTGGCGTTGCGCCGCCAAATGCCGGACTTCCAGCAAATTCGTTAGCGCAGGCGGCTCTGGCGCGACGGGCTCCGCTTTGGCAGCTACAACGTGAAGCAACAATCCCGCCACTAGCAGGCCGCCAAACATATCCAACCGCCGACCAACGCTGGCGAGAACAGCAATCCGCATTACAATGCCGGATTCTGCTGGCCCGAGACATCGAAGTCAAGGCGTTGCTCGAACTAGGGACCTTGTTTTGCTTCCGCCTTCTGCCTTCCGCCTTCAATCTTTCCCCTCAGTGGTTCCCGTTCGGATCTTTTATTCTCCAAAACCCCAGCGGTCCGGTGCCTTCGGCCGCGGGATAACCATTGGTTGCGGGGACCGACCAAATTCCGTTGACGTTCGTGGAGCCAGGGCCGACTGTGTTCTGGATGGCGTAAGGGGCCACATGGTTATCGTGAAAAAGATAGCTACGAGCACGTAAACGCAGATGGCAATCCACACCTGCGTCTTGACCGCGTTGTCACTGGTGCCGAAAAAGTGCTTGATTCGCAAGTTTTGCTTGATCCATTTGAAAAACAACTCCACCCGCCAGCGGCTCTTGTAGAGTTGCGCGATAATCAACGGCGGCAGGTCGAAGTTATTGGTCAGAAAGACCAGAGCCTTATCCGTTACCGGGTCTCTATAACTCACCCGGCGCAAGCGGTCGGGGTAATGCTCAATGCTCCCGGGCAAGCTCAACCATACGATCTGATCGCTACGCACGCCGGAGCTTTCGTCCACCGGGCGCGACTCCAGTCGGTTCACGCGCAGGCCCGCCTTGGCCCGTGTGACAAAGAAGGCCCCCGCCAAAACAAAACGATACAGCCGCTCAAAATCGACGTAGCCGCGATCCATCACGTAAAAGGCTGCCGGTTCGAGCATCAATTCGTCCAGGACGTTCACATCGGCCATTTTTCCCTCGGAAATCGAGATCATCGTCGGGATCGGCCCGCGCAAATCCAGCAGCGTGTGGAGTTTGACGGCTGCCTTGGTGGATCGGAAACGCGCCCACGGAAAGAGGCTCAGGCACAGATCAATCGTGGTCGAATCCAGCGCGTACACCGTCTGCTGCAACTCCACGCCAAAAGATTCGTCGGCATAAAGACGGCGGGCGCGAGCAATCAGGCTTTGCGCCAAGTCGTGATAGATGCGCCAGTCGCGCGAGCGATTGGCCCAAGCCAATGTGTTATGGGCGATGGTCGAGCGAAATCCCAGCCGGTAGAGCTGGTCTTGGCGCGAGCGCAGGCAGACTTCGATGTCCGCCAAGCTATCCCTGTAAGTCAATTGCGCGAACGACATGGCAAGGAATTGGTCCCAAAAGGAGAAGTTACGAACACGATAGTTGCCCTGGTAGCGGTTAACGCAACGGCGGAATTGCTCGCCGTGAACCCAATCCATGACCTGAGAGAAAATTGGTCTTTCGGAGCGCATCGGGCGAGTTTGGCATTGTCGCTGCTGCGAAAAAACACCAAATGGAGTCGAAATCAATCACATCGTTTTTGTTATGCAAGTCGCCCATTTTCAACCCCTTTCAACAAACGCTGCCCCTCTCAACAGGATGACAGTGACTTCAGCGACGAACTGTGGACGAATTATCCCGCCCGCTACTACGCCCTCGGCCTGCCCTGAGCTTGGGGAGTAAGAACTAAGAAACTGATTTCTTCATTCTGTCTTCACCCTTCAGCCTTTCCTATGGACTCGTCGGCACCGTTCATATAACCTCGTTTTAACGCATTAGGATAAAATGAAAATAGCGATGCCTTTTGGAATCCTGCTTTTGGCCGTCGGCTGCACGACGCACGTCGAAAATGCCGGGGCCCCTGCTTCTGCGGTTCCACAATCTGCGGCCCATCAACCGGCGCCTCCAAGCCAGGCCGTCTCTGACAAAAGAGTTGTGATGGATCCGGCTCTCGAACATGCCATCCATGTGGTTCGCATCAAATCGGCGACCGGTTCGGGCGGGTACCTGAGAATCCAGTTGAACGTTGAAAACCTGACCGATTCTCCCAAGCAATTCAATTATCGCATTGAGTGGGTGGACCAGTATGGCCAGGATTTGCCCCTCGCCGCCCTGGCGTGGCTGCCTTGGACCCTCCTCAGCCACGAAACCTCGATGCTCGCTGCCACCGCCCCAACGCCTGCCGCTAAAGATTTTCGCGTCACTTTTTCCGTGAACTAGCCCATCTTGCGCAATTCGTCCCGGACTTGCGCCGCCTTCTCATAATCCTCGTTCTTGACCGCTTCATCGAGGGCCGACTCCAGTTTCTCTCGCGCCGTTAAAGGGCGTTTGTGTTGAATCTCCTGCAGCCACATTTCCAATGATTGGATTTCCCCGCTTTGTTCCGCCAGGTCCTGCCGCTCGTGGTCGCGGTAAAACTGCCGAATCTCCTCCAAGCCTGTTTCCACCAGCCGGATGACCTGATCATAACGGTTGGTTTTGAGGGCCGAAGCCCCCCTGGCGCGAATGCGCATCATCAGGCACTGGGGGCGGAATTGCTGCAACGACCAAGCCAGTTCCTCCGAAGCGGCGTATTTTTCCACGAAGGCAAACACCTTTAGGTTCCGGTCTGTGTCCTGGATCACCGCGTCGTAATCCTCCAATTGAAACAAACAGATGTAACGGTGATGATACTGGATGAATTCCTGCTGCAAACGTCCGCAGTCATCGGCGGTCAGGCGGAAGTCCTTGTCATCGCTGCCATGCTCGCGTTTGAATTTGTCCAGTTGGTCCATGTAATACTCCAGCAGCGATTCGCGGCCAAAAGGCCGTTTGCCATCCGGCCGCCCTTTGGCGTTCATTTGCAACAACCCCAGATCGACCCTCAATTGAATCTTCTCAATACCATCCTTCCCCTGAAATCTTCTCACAACAACCTGTCCGGGCTGATAATCCCACTGGTCCAGCAGGGCAGAAATATCGAAACTCATGCCCCAAATATGGACGCCGTTGCCAGCCAAGTCAACGCACTTGCATTTGCGCTCTTGACTGTCTTTCTCGCTCCGGCAACCTTGGCCCATGCTGGCCTTGGCCCATGTCGCTGTTCACCAGAGTCAGTTCCCGGAAAACGTCCAGCGCAGTTTGCTTCAGTCCTTGCGCGCCCGTCGCATCGATCCGAAGTTCCATTACCTCACCTACAAACAGGCGCAGCAATGGCTGGCCCTGCACGAAGTCTTTTCTCCATCGCGCATCGATCCGGATTGCGCCGGCGTCTATGACCGCGCTTTCCAGGCGGCCGCGGGCGCTCTGCGCGCGTCACAAGTGCGCCTGATCGGACTGGGCTGCGGTGGCGGGCAAAAAGACGCCCGCCTCCTCGGTTTATTGACAGGGCAGGGGAGGGAGTTAGCCTACACGCCCTGCGACATCAGCCTTGCTCTTGTTTTGACAGCCTCCTCCGCCTCCCAAGCCGCCGTGCCGGGAATTCTCTGCAATCCGCTGGTCTGCGACCTTGCCGCCGCGGAGGATCTGCCCCAGGGGCTTTACCGTCCGGAAGACGTTCCCTCCGTTCATCTGATCACTTTCTTTGGCATGATTCCGAATTTTGAACCGGACATCATCCTGCCTCGCCTGACCGCGCTGCTTCGGCCCGGCGATCTCATGCTGCTCAGCGCCAACCTCACCCCGGGTCCTGACTACGCCGCGGGGGTGCAACTAATTTTGCCTGGCTACGATAACCCGCAAACCCGCGACTGGCTGTTGACTTTCCTGCTTGATTTGGGGGTCGAGCAGGGCGACGGATCGATGCGGTTTTCCATTGAACATTCCGCGTCCGGCTTGAAGCGGATCGTCGCGGATTTTCATTTCGCCAGGCAGCGAAAGCTTTCGATTTATGGCGAGCGGTTCGAATTCCGCGAGGGAGACAAAGTCCGGCTGTTCTTCTCCTACCGTTACACGCCAGCCCTGATTGCCTCGCTCCTATCAGGATTCAAACTCTCGATTCTCAGCCAATGGATCACTTCTTCCGGGGAAGAGGGCGTTTTCCTTTGCTGCCAGGCGGGGGAGGCTGAAAGACCTTCAGGGCCTCCAGCACAGCCTTGATGCGCGGCACCTCGTGGGTGCGGAATAAATCTGTCTTTCCCAGCGCCGCCAACACGGCGAAAAACGGCTCTGCGCAACGCACCTCCTCGCCAAAATACTCAAAGGCGTGCGGCAAGGCGTGGCACACCGGAAAACCCAGCGCCCTCAAACGAAACGTCTGCAAGAACGTCATCATCTGATGCCGCACCCGCACTGCGCCGTCTTGCAAATTTCGGTAATAGAACCCGAGTCCAGGATCGACCAAAATTCTCTTAAGCCCCTCCTTGGCCGCCAATTCCGTTTGACGCAAGAAAAAGTCCTCCATCACCGGAATGACATTCTCCAAATCGAAATCACCCGCCTCCCGCGCGTTGCGTCCCTGCACATAACAAATGATGACGCCGGCGGAATGTTCCGCCGCCAGGGCGAAAATCTCCGCCGCATCCTCCCTGCCGGTCAAATTGATCACCTTCGCCCCCGCTTCCAAATTCGCCCGCGCCACCTCTTTTTGATACGTTTCAACCGACACAATCAACTGGGCCGCCGCCAGCGCCTTGACCACCGGAAGCAATTTCCTTTGCTGAGCGTCTGCCTCCAGGCGCCGGGCATGGGCCAGCGTCGATTCCGCTCCCACATCGATCATTGCCGCCCCTTGGGCGCTCAGAACTTTGCCTCGCTGAACAGCCGCCGCCGTCGTCAGGCACACGCTTTCCCTATACCACGAATCCGGGGAAAGATTGACCACACCCAGGATCGCTGGTTCCGAATTAAAGGCGAAAAACCGGTCCCCGAGGGAAAACTCGCGCACCCTGCTCGCCGCCGCGACGCGATGTTCCTCCAGCAACCCGGCCAAATTCTCCAAGGACAGCATAAGACCGCAAAACTAGGCCAAAACCCCCTCAAGGAAAACTATTATTTCGATTGACAACAGCACGGGACTCTGGCGTGATGGACGGCTATATTGGGCTAACGTGCATGGCTAATAAATCGCGAAGAAACGGCGCTGCAGCGGGTTCGGGCAACACGACGAGTTATGATGCCCATCATAACGTGTTGGCCAAAGCTTACGGCCCGCAAGCCGATTTGCGCAGAGAACTGGCCGACTCAAAGGCCGCCGTGGCGGAACGGACAGAGATTCTTAAAATCTTTGCCGATTGCGGCGACCCGCAGCGCGCCTGGCTTCTGCTGGAGGATTATTTCGAGAAGCTCTCCCTTTCGCGGAAGGATTTCACCAGCCATGATTGGTGGAGCAAGCTCATTTCCGCACAAGGCAAGAAGCGGCTGGAGGAAACGGCCATTCTTTTTCTCCGGGCAAATCGCCCCGTGCCCGCCGAGTTGCAGCCCCACGCCAACTTGCGGCGTTTTGCTGAAATCGAGCACCGTGAAAAAGAACAGCACCTCGTCCGGCAGCTTGAACACTGGCTCTTTCCCTCCGCCCCGGCCCATCTCGACTCGCCGAGAGCCACCCTGCGGGTGGTTTGCGAACCAAAGCCGGTCAGCGTGGGTTCGGCCTTGCATGGTTTGTCGGTCAGCTTCTGCGTCTCGCGCCTCCGCACTGGCGAGAAGGCCAAGACGCTGGCAGAACTGGCCGACCTGACAGCGCGCGCCGCGCACGAGCAGGAACTGTTTTCATTTGCCGACTGGGAGTTCATCGAATGGCTGGCCCAAACCCGCGCCGACCCCGGAGGGCTTCGACAATCATTGGTTTTGACAGGATTGGAATTGTTGCAATGGCTGGTGCGCTGGGGCGACAAGGGCCGGCTGCAATTCGCCGGGACCCAGGACACCGTCGCTTTCCACGGGCACTTGGCCGAACTGGAACCGCGACTGGAAAAGGTCAATGGCGAATTGTTCTTTACTCATCAACTGGCCCTGCCTGGCGGCGAAAAGCAGCCCTTCGCCAGCGCCCAATTCTTTGCCGGCCGGCCGGCCGTGGTTTTGGTCGGACGTGTCTTTTATCTGCTGCGGAGCGCGCCGCCGGACGATCTGCTCAACTCCTGGGCGCAACAGAAAGCGCTGCCGGTCAGCAAATTGAGCCACCGGCTCTTGACCCAGTTGCGCAAAACCCAATCGTGCCGCGGCATGGATTGGGAACAGCTCTGCGTCGTGCATCGCGCCTTGCCGCGTTTCACGTTCGAGTTGGTGGATGACTCTGTGCGCCTGCGCCTGTTGGCGCGGTGCGAGGCCGAGCAGCCCCCCTGGCATTGGAACGGTTCGGAATGGGATTGCGACGCGCCTCGGGTCGAGTTCGATGGGAAGCCCAGGATTCTGGACGATCCGCGCCTGGACAATGCCATTCAATGGTTGCGCCGTTTGGATTGGTTCACCGCTGAACCGGGCGTTTGGGTGGGTGACGCCAATGATAATTTTCTCGGCGCTCTTGCCGCGGCCTGGCCGGAACGGCCGCAGGAGGCCGAATACCTCGGCAATCCCGCCTTTCACCGCTTATTCCTCGCTTCCCGGCCTTTGCGGCCACGGCTCGCCGTCAAGGGCAGTGGCATCGATTGGTTTTCCGTGTCCGCTGAATGGGAAACCGAAGGCGTCAAACTCACCCCTGCCGACTTGCAGAGGCTGCAATCGGCCACCGGGCGATTCGTGAAATTACCCGACGCCGGCTGGCTTGAGCTCGACACCGCCGCCGTTCAGGCCGCGCACGAGGCCTTCGCCGATCTCGGCGTGGACGGACTTGCCCCTGTGCCGCAACGATTGGGATTGGAACAGGCCGCCCATCTGGATGAAGACGGCCTGCAACGCTTTGGTGAATCGCCGGCCGCCCAGGCCCTCCGAAAGAGTCTGGCGGAGTTTAGCGGCATTCCTTCCGAGCCCCTTCCCGGAAAAATCAACGCCGAGCTGCGCCCCTATCAGTGCACCGGCTTCGATTTCCTTTGCCATCTCAGCCGCCACAAGCTTGGTGGAATCCTGGCCGACGACATGGGCTTGGGCAAGACGCTGCAAACCCTCGTTTGGCTTGCTTGGCTCAAGGCCAACAATCGCCCCAACCGGCCGGCGCTCGTGATTTGTCCCGCCTCGGTTGTTCACAATTGGCAACACGAGGCCAACCGCTTCACTCCCTCCCTCAGCGTTCTTATCCTGGAAAGCGGTGCGGCCCGCCATAATTTGCGCCGCTGCATTCCGGAACATGATTTGATCGTGACCAATTACGCCCTCTTGCGGCGCGACTTGGAAGCCCTGCAAAAATTTTCCTTTCGGGTCGTCATTTTGGACGAAGCCCAATTCATCAAAAACCCCGACGCCCAAGTGACCCACTCGGTCAAGCAATTGCAGGCCGATTACCATCTGGCGCTGACCGGGACGCCCCTGGAGAACCGTCTGCTGGATCTGTGGAGTATCGTTGATTTCGTCCAACCAGGCTACCTGGGCAGCGAAATGAAGTTCCGCGAGAAATACGAACCGCATGGCGAGAACGCGGCCGATGAACAGCGAATCGCACGGCGGCGGCTCTCCGCCAAATTGCGTCCGCTGCTCTTGCGCCGGATGAAGCGGGAAGTGGCGAAGGATTTGCCAGAGCGCATTGAGCAACGGCGCGATTGCGAATTGGGCGAGGAGCAGCGCAAGCTTTACCTGGCCGAATTGCGTCGCAGCCGCGAGCAGGTCATGAACGTTGTGGCTGAACGCGGGATGAAGAGAAGCACTATTCATGTCCTGGCGGCTCTGACCCGGTTGCGGCAGATCTGCTGTCATCCGCAATTGGTGGGCAACGATTCGGCCTCCGGCAAAACCGAGACACTTTTCGAATTGCTCGAACCGCTCATGGCGGAGGGGCAGAAGGTCCTGCTTTTCAGCCAATTTGTTCAAATGCTGAAAATCCTTGAAAAAGAGTGTAGCGCCCGCCAGATGCCCACCCACATGCTCACCGGGGAGACCAAGAATCGCCAGGAAGTCACCCAGGCTTTTCAAGATGATCCCAATGGATCGGTCTTTCTCCTTAGCCTCCGAGCCGCCGGCACGGGTTTGAACCTGACCACCGCCAGTTATGTCATCCTGTATGATCCCTGGTGGAACCCGGCTGTCGAAGCCCAGGCGATTGACCGTTCCCATCGCATCGGCCAGACCGCCACCGTCAACGCCTACCGCTTGATCGCTCCTGGCACGGTGGAAGAGAAAATATGGGAATTGCAGCAAACCAAGGCCCAGACCATCGCCGATGTGCTGGGCGAGCAGGGCTTCGCCAGAAACTTGTCCCGGACGGACCTGGAGTTCCTGTTCGCCGAGGACTGATGCTTCAATCAGCCTAAAAAGCTTTATCCATTTATGAAGAGCCTGCCGACAATTCCAAGCCTGAAAACCAGCGCCCCTCGCAACCGCCTGGTCGGCGCCATGCCTGCGGTTGGTATTCGCCCGACAATCGATGGCCGCTTGGGAGGCGTTCGCGAATCGTTGGAGAAAACCACGATGAACATGGCCAAAGGGGTGGCCAAATTCATCGAATCCACCATTCGCCATTCCAACGGACTTCCGGTCAAGTGCGTGATCGCTGACCGCTGTATTGGCGGCGTGGCGGAAGCCGCGATGGCCGCCGAAAAATTCCGCCGCGAAGGCGTGGGCGTTTCGCTGACGGTCACGCCCTGCTGGTGTTATGGTTCGGAGACAATGGACATGGATGCCGGCATCCCGAAAGCCATTTGGGGGTTTAACGGCACGGAACGGCCGGGCGCGGTTTATCTGGCGGCGGTCAGCGCCGCGCACACGCAAAAGGGCTTGCCGGCTTTCACCATTTACGGACGCGACGTGCAGGACATCGGGGACACGGTTATTCCCGGCGACGTTTCCGCCAGGATTCTCAGCTTCGTCAAAGCCGGTCTTGCGGTTGCGACCCTGCGCGGCAAGTCCTATCTCTCGATCGGCGCTGTCTCCATGGGCATTGCCGGTTCCATTGTGAATCAGGATTTCTTCGAAGACTGGCTGGGCATGCGCGTCGAATGCGCCGACATGACCGAATTGACGCGCCGCATCGAGGAGAATATTTACGACCCGGAGGAGTTCAAGCGCGCTTTGGCATGGACCAAAAAGAATTGCATCGAGGGTGGCGACCGCAACAAAACCCCGCACTCCCGCAAGCGCAAGGACTGGGAATGGGAGTTTGTCGTCAAGTGCGCCATGATTGTGCGCGACCTCATGA
This sequence comes from Verrucomicrobiota bacterium, assembly GCA_050014435.1. Lineage (GTDB taxonomy): Bacteria > Verrucomicrobiota > Verrucomicrobiia > Limisphaerales > Palsa-1400 > DASRLE01. Next base: position 13,058 of record JBEKDI010000071.1, read on the forward strand.
TCGGCAACCCGCGACTCGCACGGCTCGGCTTCGGCGAGGAGGCGCTTGGCCACAACGCCATTCTTGCCGGCTTCCAAGGCCAAAGACAATGGACTGATCACTTCCCCAACGGCGATTTTTTGGAGGCAATCTTGAATTCGTCCTTTGATTGGAACGGCATCCGCGAACCTTTCCTGGTCGCGACGGAGAATGATTCCCTCAACGGCCTTGGCATGTTGCTTGGTCATCTCTTGACCGGCACCGCCCAGATTTTCGCCGACGTGCGCACCTATTGGAGTCCAAACGCCGTCCGGCGCGTGACCGGCAGGAATTTAACGGGCGCGGCGGCCAACGGGTTGTTGCACCTGATCAACTCCGGCGCGGCGGCCCTGGATGGCTGCGGCAGGCAAATGCGCGACGGCCTGGCGGTGATGAAGCCATTTTGGGAAATTACGCCGCAGGAAGCGCGGGCCTGCCTCGAAGCAACGTCATGGCCGCCCGCGATATACGAGTATTTTCGCGGCGGCGGTTTTTCCAGCGCCTACGGCACGCGCGCCAACATGCCGGCCACCATGTTCCGCATCAATCTCGTCAAGGGACTGGGGCCGGCCCTGCAAATCGCGCAAGGCCAGTTCGTCGATTTGCCAAAGGAAATTTACTCAGTGCTCGAGGCGAGGACGGATCCCACCTGGCCCACCCACTGGTTCGCCCCAAACCTGACGGGCAGGGGAGTATTCCACGACGTCTATTCCGTGATGAACGCGTGGGGTGCGAATCATGGCGCCATCAGCTACGGCCACATCGGCGCGGAACTCATCACCCTGGCCGCGATGCTCCGCATGCCGGTTTACATGCACAACGTGCCTGAGGAGGAAATCTTCCGGCCAGGCGCGTGGACGCCGTTCGGCACCGCCGATTTGGAAGGCGCGGACTTTCGCGCCTGCGCGAATTTCGGTCCATTGTATCGCAAAGCATAGGTAATACTGCCTATTTATGCCGAACATAAAACCAAGCGGAGCCGCTTCAGACTGCAATAGGGCAGGGGAGTCCGGTTCCTCCAGGACAAGCCTTTTCACCATGCCCGATGGCAGGAACTTGATCTTCACTTTCATCCTGGTCAGCTCCCTCTTTTTCCTGTGGGCGATTTGCAACGGCATGATTGACGTGATGGACAAGCATTTTCAGACGGAATTGGGACTGAGCAAATCACAATCAGCCTGGGTGCAATTTGCGCATTACCTGGGATATTTTCTCATGTCGCTGCCGGCGGGCATGCTCGCAAGCCGGTTCGGCTACAAATGGGGTATCATTGCCGGCTTGCTGATGGTGGCCGCGGGCGGGTTCTGGTTTCTCCCGGCGACGCACTTTAATACGCTGGCTCGCGCCGGCAGCCTCTCCCCGACGACGGCGTTTGTCGGATACTTGGCCGGCGTTTGCGCCATTGCTGCCGGACTGACCTTCCTGGAAACAGTGGCCAATCCTTACACGACGGTGCTGGGTCCGAAACAATACGCCGCCACGCGCATCAACTTGGCCCAATCCTGTAACGGGGCCGGCTGGATTTTCGGACCAATCATTGGCGCCATATTTTTCTATTCCAAAGATGACAGCGGACGCTCCACAGGTAACGAGACGCTCTACATTCCCTATGTGACAGTCGCCATCGTGGTCCTCGTGCTTGCGGTGGTGTTTTACTTCGCTAACATCCCGGATGTCAAAACCGAGGATGACTACGGCTTGGACGAAGACGATGGGGCCGTAGAAGGTGAAGCTGCCGAAAGGAAGGTGAACCGTGTGCCTGTTTATTTTCTTATGTTGATGAACTCGGCGGTGCTTGTCGGTGTTTTTGCAATGATTCTGTCGTTGATTCTCTCGGCCGCCAACTACAGCCAGAGCATCGTTTGGATCGCTTCAGGTATGTTGTTCGCCGGCGCGGCGGTGGCCCTCGTACCAATCGCGAAGAAGATTTCGCATCACAGCGTTTGGACCCATCCGCACTTTTCTTCCGCCACGCTGGCCCAATTCTTCTATGTCGCGGCCCAAGCCGGCATATTCAGCTTTTTCATCAATTCCATGACTTCGGATCCCAAGACTGGGTTCTCGATGGTTCCGCCCATTCCCGCGTCGTGGGACCAGGCCATGACCAATATCTCATCCAGCGCCAGGCATTTTGTGGAGTCGCTGCCGCACTGGCTGGGCTGGGCTATTCAGTGGCTGCCTGGCTGGTTGCTCGGCTGGTTTGAAACAAACAAGTACGGCGTTCTTTGCATCAGCGACAAAGGCGCAGCCAACCTTGCTTCCCTCGCTTTCGTGTGGTTCTTGATCGGTCGATTCAGCGGGGCCTGCCTGCTCAGCAAAGTTTCCGCCCACAAGATTCTTGGATTTTATGGAATCATGAACGTCATCGCCTGCTTCCTGGTTTTCCTCAATTTGGGGTGGTTTTCTGTAGTCTGCATCTTCCTGAGCTATTTCTTCATGTCCATCATGTTTCCGACCATTTTCGCCCTTGGCATCTACGGGCTGGGCGCACGCGCCAAGAAAGCCTCCGGCTTCATCGTCATGGCCATTATGGGCGGCGCGATCCTGCCTAAGCTGATGGGTGCCGTCGCGGATAAATACGACATGTCGCGCGGATATATCGTGCCGCTCTTCTGTTTCGCATTCGTGGCCTTCTACGGCTATTGCTGGCCCAAATTGAGCAAGGCCGAAGGGTTGCATGTGGTGAAAAATGCGGGCGGACACTAACCGGTCTTGGGCGTAAATACAGTGACGTTTGACGTTGCTGCTGCTCCCCCCGGCTTTTTAATTGCCAACCAGCGCATCCTTGAACCCCGGCAGCCAGTCATGTTTCTCAACGTCATACGCCTTGAAAATCACTCCAAAGTCGAAGTAGCACCAACTGAAGCCATTCGCCTCAAACTTTTTCCGCACGCTCTTCGTCCACGTCACCCGGCTTTGATTGTCGGCCACGGCAATGGACCCAAACTCACCAAATGTGACCGGTCGCTTGTTTCTCGCCGACCAGTCTTTGACGAGCTTGAGATCGGCGTTCACAACAGCCAGTTCCTCCGCAGTGCCTGACCATGTCGTTCCCAGCCATTTGTCGGAGCCCGCCACCCAATGCGCCCCCTGATGGGTGAACGGGTAGGGCAGGTAGTACCTCACGCTCACGATCACATTCCGTTCCCCATCCGGAATGGCCAGTTTTTCAATTGACCGGTGGAATGCGTAATCAGCCGCGTCAATAATCAGGGTTCTGTCTTTGTCTCCCGACCTGACCACCGCGAGGATTTCAGGAATCAAATTATTCCACTTGTCGGATGTGAGCTTGTCATGCGGCTCGTTCAAGACCTCGAAGAACAGTTTCTCGCGGCTGTAACCGCTGTAATGCGCGGTCAATTGCCTCCAGATGAAGAAAAACAGCTTCCGCAACGCTTCATCCTCCGGCTTTTCATACAGCCCGTTGAAGTGATGAATGGTAATGATGACAGCCAGCTTCCTCTTCATACACCAACCCACGATGGTGTCCACGCGCCGCAAAAACTTGGCGTCGATCAGACCGGAAGTTGTACCGCTGACATGGGCCGGCCAGCAAATCGGGAGCCGGACAGAATCAAATCCCGCATCGGCCACGGCCTGGATATATGATTCCTGAATTGTCAGCCCCCATTCTCCTTCTTTCGGAGCCTCGAGGGCGTTGCCCAAATTCATTCCTCGCCCGATGTTCCTGTTTCGAGCGAATGCTTTTGATCCATCCACGTCGTTGCCGGGTATATCTGCGGCGGTCGCCGGGAGGAGCAGCAAAAAAATCAACAGGCCGGCATGTAACATCGTTTTCACAGGTTCACCGGCGGCCCCAAATCAAGCCAATGGGTCGATAATCTCCAGTCCTGCCGGCTCGAAACGTCGTCGGTTGTGCGTCGCGAGCACATGGCCGTGAAAAAGGGCAGTGGCGGCAATCAATGAATCCTCGCACGTCATGGTACGATTCTTGCTTTTGAGATCGGCGAGTAACTCTTTCCATCGCAGCAACACCGGCTCGGTCAACTCTTCCGTGGCTGGAATAAACTTGCGTCTGGTCTCAGCCAGCCAGCCGGAAAGACTGACGCGATGCGTGGAGGGCGCTCGATCGAGTCCAAACTGCAGCTCGGCAAAGGAAACCACACTCAGAAAAATCTCCGCCTCATTCTCCCGCACCCAGCCCTCAAGTTTGAAAGGCACTTGCTTCCGTTCAAGCAGCGACAGCAGGTCCGTGTCCACCAGAAAGCTCATTTGAAAGGAAACTTATGGCGGGCCGGGGGGCGGATGGGCCGGGGACAGCGGGCGAATTGAGTCAGCAAGCCGACAGCGCCGCGCCGTTTGGCCGGTTTGGGTGTCAGTATAAGGCTGTTCTTGCCATCACGCATGGGACGGACCTCGACCACGCCGCCTTCCAACAAGCCCGAAACACTCCGCCACCATTTGGGCAGCGTGCTTTGGCCTACTTTGGATACAGTCATCGAATCCAAATCTTTCATGTTTTAAGGATTCCTTAAACTCATCAAGTTGTCAATCCATCGAAAAACTGGGCACTGACTCATTTTGAATTTTATGCCCCCTTTACACTGTTCCAATCTGCGTGAAATTCACTCATGGTTGTATGGGGGCTTTATGTTTAGGCGGGGGTTTTGGTGGAATCCTGAAGCCAAGGGCGAAGACCGGGGATCGCTGGTTGTCGCTGAGTGTGACGACATAAGGGACCGGCTGATTCCCGTAATAGAGGCCAGCCGCCGGTTCAGCAAATCCCCTCCTGATTGGGGTAGTATAACCTATTGTATCGCCATGTATATAGACAGAGTTTCCGCCGTGGTTGGGAGTGGAGGCGTCGGTGGTGGCGGAAATGCCTGGAATTGTCCATGTGACCATACCTGTAGCAAAATTGGGTTCGATGGAAACTTTATCAACGTCAAGAGTCCAGTCCATGATTCCATTCTTAAAGATCTTCTTCTGAAGGATCATGTTTTGGCCATAGAAAAACACCGCATATCCAAAGGGGAATACGTCCGAAAGCTGCCTTTGGGTATATTCGGTGCCTTCGATAAAAGGATCTTTTTGAGCTGGCGCTTGGCTTGGAGCCGGAATCGATTGGCTTGCTCGAAAATACAAAAAAGCAAACACAGCCAAAATCAAAACAGTCAATATCCAAAAGCCATTTTTGGCATAACGATATGATTTCTTTAAATAATGAAGCGCTGCCGCAAGACCAAATTGCACTGATAAATAATAACAAACGATTGCACATTTATGATATTCAATTTCAGTAAAACCCGACCCCAAGGCAAAAAAAATCACACCGCCCAAGAGTTCATAGATTCCCCCTCTTTGACCGTTACCATTGTCATATCCTTCTTGGCTGGCGTTATCGTCGGGGCTTCGCTGGTCGCGGCTTGGAGAATGTGATGCAATGAATGCCTCCCACTCACACACTTTTGATTCGTGCAGACGAAAAGCAGGGCCGTCCATTTCAATACTTCGATATATCAACCCCCTTTCCAATAACTGCAAAAAAAGGCTTTCTGCTTCAACCATTGTCATTTTTGGGGCAGACGGGTCGGGATTCTCAGGCGTCAACACTCGTGGTCGCCAATACATGTTCCCGCCTCGGCAAGACCACATCCACTCAACGGCTGCGAGAATATTCGATGTTGCACCTGAATTTGACATCCTTAAAATGTGTGCAATTTTCCAATCGTTAAGGGTGCGTAAGTTAACGGGTAAACCCGCGTTCCTTACAATCGCGGATTGGGAGTCCGAGACTCCTCGCATCCATTTGACAGATTATGAGGTCGTTTTACCGCTTGTCGCCGCCGAAAGCAACGCTTTCCGTAGCCAGTCCGAGTTGGACTGGCCGGAACCGCGTATTGCCGCATTGATCTGCTTCGCCTCGCCGGGAGTGAACCTGGCCGCAAAGAGCATCCCCTTGGCATTTTTTATGCCAATCTTTGGTCTGCCGATTCTTTTTTTCATATTTTTGTTAACAAAAACTCTTGACGGAATACTACTTTGCGTCAACAATAAATGCAACATAAAAATTGATATGGCAAACAACTTGAAATTTGAGAAGAAAGTGGCGGTGGTTCACATGCTGGCGGAAGGCTCAAGCATCCGGGCCGTGGAACGAATTACCGGCGTTAAATTGAACACCATTATGAAACTCGCCCGGCGCGTCGGGGATGCCTGCGCAAAGATCATGGACGCCAAAATGCGCGGGCTTGCCTGCAAGCAAATCGAGGTTGACGAAATTTGGGGATTCATCGGGGCCAAGCGCAAGATTGCCGATAAGGTTGGAGCTTACGGCGATGTCTGGACATTCATTGCGCTGGACGCGGACACAAAGCTGATTCCGTCATTTGTTGTTGGCAAGCGCGACACCTATCATGCCCGCACTTTCATGGCGGATTTAGCCAGCCGCATGTCGCAACGGGTACAAATTACGAGTGATGCATTGAAAACATATCCAGAGGCAGTTGAATACGGATTTGGCTCTGAAGTGGATTACGGCCAACTGGTAAAAACCTACGGCCTGGTCAACCTCAACAAAGACGCGGCCAGTAGGTATTCGCCCGCAGAGGTCGTTTCCACTGAAAAGACGGTTATTTCGGGGATGCCCGACATTAGCCGCGTTTCCACGTCGCACGTTGAGAAGCAGAACCACACGTTGCGGATGCATTGCCGCCGGCTGACCCGGTTGACGAACGCTTTCAGCAAAAAGTTTGAAAATTTTCAAGCTGCGGTTGCGCTTAATTTCGCATATTATAACTTTTGCAAGATTCACGGCGCAATCCGATGCACCCCGGCAATGGCCGCTGGCGTCGAGAAAAGCATCTGGACGGTCGAAGATTTGGTCAAAGCCTGTGGCGAGTAAACAATCCATTGAACGCCTTAAAATGGTCGTTGAGCACCTGCATAAATGCCGGGCGGCATGGATTCAATCCGTGCCTGTCCATGAAAGATTTCGCGGCCAAACAGTTTGGCAAGGGGTCGTTGAGGTGTTCGACCTAGCCGACCACCCAAAAGCCAAACGCTGCTACGGGTGGTCATACGACGAACCGGAACAGTTTATCACCATCCTGGAGCTTCCCCCCGTCGATTCCGCCCAAAGTGCGGTCAAAGTCGGGGTGGCGTATCAAATCAAAAAGTCCAGAAAATGAAAGAGGGAGGCAAAATGAGTCACTACCAAAAACTGGCGTTAATTGCGGGGACGAGCGCGAGAATGTCCATCGGGAAGGATTAGGACTCTTCTCGGCCGGGGCTTTTCACCCGACAATGGCCATTTCGATCTCGGCTGGCGTCATCGTGCGCTTGATCCTGATCTGATTGGATACCCCTTTGACGCCTGCCAGCCACTCGACGGCGTTTTCTGCGTAGTTCTTCTGATAGCACCACTCCACTTCGCCCTCCAGTGTGATCCAGCCTTCATGAACCATTATCCCAACGGTTCCTTTCGGCACTGTTTTGGACAAGTAGATTTGGTTTGCCGCAGTGGCGGCGATTTCCTTGTCCGTCGGGCGCTGGGAGCCTGGCGGCTTGAGTTCGATACCGCCGGTAATTTCTTTCACGATGGCCGCCCAGTCGGCCTCGCTCACACCATTCCCCTTTTTTCCCTCGAGTGCCATCGCCCAATCTTTCATGAAGGCGCCGATGTCTGTGACCTCTACGCCGCGCCCACATTTGAGATGCCCACGCGCATCCTGCTTTGGCGCTGTTTCACATTTCTTTATTGTAATCTTCATCCTGGCTTTCCTCGTTGGTATTGCAGTCAGCTGACCATCGACGAAAACATCGCAAAATTGCTTTAGCTCGTATATGGGGTGAACACCCCATAGCCACGGATTCCGGGAAGGGGGCCGAATGCCCGTATTCAGTGCGGCGCGGAAAGCTCTTCCAGCTTGGCGCCTTCCCGCTGCAAGACGACGGCTTCGACCCGCGGCACATACATCTGCGTCTCTGCGGGCAGATGTCTGGCAATGTCGTCGTAACTTCGCGTTTTATGGCGATCCAACTGCTTTTGCACAGTGCCCTCTCCAGCGTCGTAAGCGGCCAACGCCAGGCGCCAGTCCTGGAATCGATCGAAAAGATACTTCAGGTACCGGGCCGAGGCGGTTGCGCTGGCTTCGGTCTGAAATCGTTGATCGCGCGGCCATAAGGAAAGTCCGAACCGTTTGGCGGTGTCGGGCATCAATTGAAACAGCCCCGCCGCTCCCGCCGGACTCTCGGCGCGGCGGTCAAATGACGATTCCACTTCCGCCACCCAGACCAGTTCCGGGGGAACTTTTTGACTGGCAAAAATCGGCTTCAATTGCGGCACATACTCTTTGGCGGCGGCGGACCACGGATGGCTTGAGACTTTTCTGACCCAAATCTCGCGTTCCGCTTGCGGCGACGGATTTACACGCGGTGGCGGTGGCTGGTTGGTTTCAGTTTTGGGCTGCGGAATGGTGAGACTGATTTCATCGGCAACATCGAGATAATCCATTTGCGCCGCAAGCCAGGCGGCGTAAGGCCGGGTCTCTTCGCGGCTTTCCAGCAACGGCAGCAAAATGTGCGCGGGTTGCCTGAGCGCCGCCAAATCCACCACATACTCGCCTTGAAAGCGTTTTTGGGCTTCGCGGAGAAATTGCTGCACCGCCGGATCCTCCACTTTGGGCAGCGCGTTGAGGACATTGGTGTCGAGATTGGACTGCGCCCACTGTTGCGCGTCCTGCATCAACTCCGGCAAGTAAACCGTGTTGTCATCGGCCCGGGCCAACAGCATGCCCGCCATCAGCAACGCGCAGCCAAAGCATTTTTTCGCACACATCGTTTTGTTTATATTCGTCTTGTTTGCCGGTTGCGCAACCGGGGCGTTTTACTGACAACGTCGGGTTATACCCCATGGCGAAGACGTCTCCTCGGCCTCAAGCTGAAGACCGGCATTCGTGCGGACCGCAGTAGCGGCGGTTGAGCGGAGGTGGATCAAGCGTCCTCCTGCGGTCCGCCGGACGCCAAGAGGAAATGCAAACGCAAAAAAGCAAACGAAAGAACTACTATTATGCTGAAGACCGTTAAAACCCTAAAGGGTTTCAAGCTGGACTGCCTTGATGGCGAAATAGGCCGGGTCAAGGAATTCTACTTCGACGACCGGCACTGGACCATCCGCTATCTGGTCGCAGACACTGAAAACTGGCTCCCTGACCGTCAGGTGTTGATCTCCCCATACGCCATGGTCATATTCAATAACGATGGCGTCGATCGAAAGATCGAAATCTATTTAACAAAGAGGCAGATCGAGGACAGCCCATTTCTTGACAGCGACAAGCCCGTCTCCCGCCAATTCGAGAATGCCTTCCTTGGGTATTATGAATTCCCGGCGTATTGGGGCGGCCCATGCCAATGGGGTTTTTATTCACATCTCGAACATGATCGTGAAAAATGGAAGGCATCCGGCCAAATTAAAAAACCGTTGCCAAAAGGTCACCATTTGCGCAGCACCGACGCGCTCACCGGCTTTCACCTCCAGGCCCTCAACGGCGAGATTGGCCACGTCGAGGATTTTGTCATCGATGACGAGACATGGGCGATTCGTTATTTGATAGTCAATACGCACAACTTGTGGCCGGGCAGAAAGATCCTGTTTTCACCGCAATGGATCGAGAACGTTGCTTGGGTCGAGTCCAAAGTCTTCGTCAACCTTTCCCGCGAGGCGATCAAGCGGTCGCCGGAATACACGGAGGAGTTTCTGCTCACGCGGGATTATGAGACGGAACTGCATCGGCATTATCATCGCAAAGGATACTGGGTCGATGAACTGGTCCAGAGTAGTCGTTGATCCAGCGTCGGGTAACACCCCATGGCCAATTGCGGCCCGTCGCTTAAATTGGAACAGCGGCCGGCGTGATCAAAACGATGACGCCCAAGGTTGCGGCAGTGGCCCAATAAGGGAGCTGCCAGATTGCTGTTGACTGGCGCAAAAAAGCTCCGGCTGGCGGTGAAGAAAGAATTGGAAGGAATATTGTGAAAATAGTTGTCGTGTTTTGTAGTGTGATGATCCTGCAGGGGCTGAATACTTTCGGGCAGACGAATGCCGTGCCGCCAACGAGCCATGTGCCTCCGCATCCTGAATTGCAAGGACAGAAGGCGGCTTCCAAACCCAAAAAGGTGGGCACTCTTCCCGGAGGCACATTGTCTCATAATGCGGGAATTCAACCGCCTCAACTGAGCACATTCCACCGCATTAAACGCGAGAGCTTGTTGACGCCGCAAGAGGCAAAGATTGATTTTGGGGCGGATTTGCAGGCAATTTTTCAGCCCGAGAACGATCAAATCGGCGAAACCCGCATTCGTGACACCATCGTCACAATTTTCCCGACCGGCCACTGAACTGGTGGCGGCAGGATTCAGCCGTAGGGTTACACCCCATGGCATAGCACCGACCAATGGCGTAAATTTGTATTGTAAAGAAACAAATGGAAAGAACTTGCTTATGAAGAAACTCATTACCTCATGCCTTGCCGCCGCAGCCCTTGCGTCGCTATCCGCCTGCTCAAGTACGAATGGAACCAACGCAACACCCACAACCAGCACGGCCTTCAGGCCGGACTCGGGGCCTCAGAGCCAGGTGGCTTTCCCCGACAATTTTGGCACCACGACGCGGCCAACCGCTACGCCTAATCTGCCCGGCTCCAATTAAGGCCTGCCCTCTCGTAGTATCGAACCCTCGTTTTGGACCGATAAAATGAATCAATTGAAACACATTTTCCTAAGTATCATCCAACTCCTCAAACAGGCTTGGTTCCTGCCTCAATCTTTCGCCCATGCCCGGGAACACAGGCGACAGTGGCAGATCGTTCGGAAAGAACATGAAACCGACCGCCTCGACCGGCTCGACCGCCTGCGCAACCCGTCAAAGTATCTGGGAAGGTGATGTCCTCCACCTCATCAAGCCCCCATTCGCCGCAGCGACGTTGCGGCTTTTATTAACACCCCGCTTCATCGGGGTGGTTGTGCGCTACGATTGTCAATGGAACCGCTTCAGCGGTTTTGTTGGTTGGCGGTGACGATATTGTTGGCCGACTGCTTGCCCTTAACGCCGTCGTCTGGTGTTGGTGTGTTGCCTTGGTTAAGCCGCACGATCATCATCTCCCTTTTCTCTTGAATTACGCGCCTTGGTCATGCGCTTCGGAGAATGAACTTTGAGTCGAGAAATGAGTGGAATTCACTTATTATGAGCGACTTGCAAAATAGGCAGGATCTCAGTTTTCAATTATCCATTGTCAATTGTCAATTAGGCCGAGGCAGGTTACCCTCATCCCACGTGAAAGGATTAAAGTGAAACCACCCCAACTGCCCCAAGCCCTGGCCTGCGCCGTTCGGGCCGCCCGCCAGGCCGGAAGCCTGATGCGCCGCAATAAAGGCTCCATCAAGAAAATCAACAAGCAGTCCCGGCACGACATCAAACTGGAACTGGATGTCCTTTGCCAGAAGCTGATTGAAAAGACCCTCCTGACCGCTTTTCCGCAATCGGCGGTTTTGGGCGAGGAAGGCGTGGCCGGTATGGCGGACGCCGATTGGCGTTGGGTGGTTGACCCCATCGACGGCACGGTCAATTTCACCTATGGCGTCCCACATGCCTGCGTCTCAATCGCATTGCAGCGGCGTGCCGGGCCTTTGGACGATTTCTCAACGGTCATCGGCGTCGTTTACGATCCTTTTTGCGACGAGTTGTGGACGGGGGTGCTGGGCGGTCCGGCGCGGCTGAATGGCCGGCCCATTCACGCCAGCCGCAGAACCGTGCTGGCCCAGGCCATCGTGGCCATTGGCTTTGCCAAAGACGCCGCCAGCCTGCGTGAAAATCTTCCGGTCTTCAACGCCCTGGTCGGAAGAGTTCGCAAGATTCGGATGATGGGCGCCGCCGCTCTCTCCCTCTGCTTTGTCGCCGCCGGCAGGTTCGACGCCTATATCGAGTCGGGCATTCACTTGTGGGACATCGCGGCCGCCGGCCTCATTTTGGAATGTGCCGGCGGGGAATTCTGGCGCCGCCCCATTGCCGGAACCCCACGCTGGCGGATGCTGGCCAACAACGGCTTGCTCCGCCGCAAACTCGAACGCATCGCCCGCGCCGCCAGAAAGGGCCGATGATTTCCGTTCCTAATCTTAATCCTTAGAGGGTGAAGTGAAAAATGCTTGGTTGCGGCCGGGTGCCGCCCTATAGTTTAAGCCATGGTTCATGTAGGCATCGGATATGATGTGCATCCGCTGGTCACGGGCCGAAAGCTCGTGCTGGGTGGGGTGGATATTCCCCATCCCAAGGGGTTGGATGGCCATTCCGACGCCGATGTCCTCATGCATGCCGTCTGTGACGCCATTCTGGGCGCGCTGGGCGAAGGCGATATTGGCCAGTTTTTCCCCAACACCGATCCTCGATGGCGCGGCGCGGCAAGCAAAGTCTTTTTGCAGGAGGCGGCGCGCCAGGTCAAGTTTCGCAACGGCAAAATCATCAACATCGACGCCACCATTATCGCCCAGCAACCCAAAGTGACGCCGCACGCGCCCGCCATGAAAATCAACATTGCCGAAGCGCTGGGCATCCAGATGCAACGCGTCGGCATCAAGGCGACGACCAACGAGCGCCTGGGCTTCATCGGGCGCGAAGAAGGCATCGCCGCCATGGCCGTGGCGGGCGTTGATTTATCGGAGGAAAGCTGATGCCGAAAGCGGAGATCAGTTGGAAACGCACCACGCCGGAGGGGGATACCCTCCAGTGCTACGCCCACCACGTCGGCAAACAATGGATTTTCTACCGGCGCAGAAAACGATTCGATCAATGGGCGGAAGTCGAACATCCGCCATTGGAAGATTGGCTGGCGCTGCTTGATTCGGTGCAACGGCGCATCAACCGCCGCTTGCTGCGCCCCGAGGCCGAAGTCCTCCTGCGTAAAACCATTTTGGAGCGATTCCCCGGCACAGAGAGCGAGCTGCTTGAGCAAAGGAAACGTTTTGCCTGACCCTCTTGCGATTCCATTATGAAGCAAAGCCCGCTCATCCTGATCACGCCCAGCACGGAAAGAAAGGGCGCGGAGTTCGACGACTCCTCCATCAGCCTGTCCAATTGTTACGCGGACGCCGTCATAGCGGCCGGCGGCCTGCCCCAAATTTTGCCCGCGACGACCTCGCGCCCCGTCATTGCCGAGGCCGTGCGGCGATGCGATGGCGTTTTGATGACCGGGGGCGATGATATCGATCCCAAACTCTATGCTGGCGACCTGCCCAAGGTTCTGGCCAAAACCGTCGGCCCGCTGGAGCCGAACCGGGACATTTGGGAGAAGGACGTGATTGCCGAAGTCTTTGCGCAGCACAAGCCGCTCTTTGGCATCTGCCGCGGCCACCAGATGCTCAACGTGGCGTTGGGCGGGACGCTGGTGGTCGATATTGCCACCCAGGTGCCAAACGCCTTGAACCACAGGCGCATGGACCACAAAAACGAACCGGTCCACGATGTCAAAGTCCTGCCAGACACCCTTTTGGCCAGGCTGGCCGGAAAGCAAAGTTTTGCAGTCAACAGCACGCACCACCAGGCCGTCGGCGAATTGGCGCCGCAATTGCGCGCGGTCGCGCAAAGTCAGGATGGTGTGATCGAAGCCGTCGAGTTGAAGGACGCCGGACAGGGTCCGTTTCTCCTGGGGGTGCAATTCCACCCCGAACGTTTAATTGACAGAAATGGAATCTTCCGGCAGATTTTCACCGGATTCGTTGCAGCCTGCGCCCGCTGGCGCGAGAAAGGTTTATGAAAGAGAAAATCATGATCGTGGATGACACCGAAGGGGTGAGGGATTTGGTCGGAATAATTCTGGAACGCGCCGGCTATGAGCCGCTGCCCAAAGCGACCGCCGCCGAGCTGCTGGCCTCCTTCAACGAAGCAGCCCCCGCTGTCGTTTTGCTCGACCTGGGATTGCCGGACGGCGACGGGATGGAATTGCTGCCGAAAATCAAAAAGCAATGGCCGGATACCGAAGTGATCATGCTGACCGGCAATGCCACTTACGACAAAGCGGTGGAAGCCACCAAGCTGGGGGCCTATCATTTTCAAGCCAAACCGTTCGATCAAAAAACATTGCAACTATCCGTCGAGCGTGCCTTGGAACACCGGCACTTGAATCAGGAAGCCAGTGCCTTGCGCAAGGCCGTGGTGACAATGTGCGGTGGCGAATCGCCCATTTTTCAAAGCCCGGCCATGAAGGCCATCGTCCGCACTATCGAACGGGTCGCACCGAGCGATGTTTCCATCCTCATCACTGGCGAAAGCGGCACGGGCAAGGAAATCATCGCCGATTTGATCCACAATCTCAGCCCGCACAGCAAAGGGCCGCTGATCAAAATCAACTGCGCCGCGCTGCCCCGCGAGTTGATCGAGAGCGAATTATTCGGCTCCGTTAAAGGCGCTTTCACCGGCGCGACGGCGGATCGCGAAGGATTATTCCGCCAGGCCGAGGGCGGCACGCTCTTGCTGGATGAGATTTCGGAAATGCCGATCGACACGCAAAGCAAGCTGCTGCGCGTCTTACAGGAAAAGGAAGTCCGGCCGGTGGGTGGCAGGACCAGCTACAAGACCGATTGCCGCATCATCGCCGCCACCAACCGCCCCACCGAGGACGCCATCAAGGCGGGCAAATTGCGCGAAGACCTTTTTTATCGCATCAGCGCCATTTCCGTCCATCTTCCGCCGTTGCGCGACAGGCGGGAGGACATCATCCCGCTGGCCAGCGCCTTTTTGAAACGCTACGACGCCCAGGCGGGCCGGAACATCAGCGGATTTTCAGACGCCGCCAGCGAAGCCCTGCGCGCGTATGACTGGCCCGGCAACGTCCGCCAATTGCAGAACGAAATTCAGCGCGCCGTTCTGATGTGCGACGGCAACACAGTCGAAGAAAAGGATCTGTCGGTCATGTCCGTGGCCAACGCGAAGGACAACCCGGACCTGACCCTCATGGAGGCGATGGAGCGGAACACCATTTTGCAGATGCTCAAGGAAACCAACGGCAACAAACTGGAAACGGCCAAACGGCTCGGCATCGGACGCCAGACCTTGTATAACAAAATCAAAATGTACGGCATCGAGACTTAGATGCCCGGAGTTGTGTAACGCCCTTAATCCTACGGGAGGATGAGGCGGAAGAACTGCTGGGTGCCGGTGGTCGCGTTGGTCCAGGGACTGGCCGCACCGGGAACGTTCGTAAAGGTGCTGGTCAAAGATGGGGCGGATTGCAGGGCAAAGGACCCGTTATTCCAAGTCAACACCACGTGGTTGCTGCCTTGCAAGGCGATGCTGAACGTGGAAACCAGACCAGGCACATTCAAAGCAAACACCGTCCCGGAAGCACCGGCGTTGTTGGCAGTCTGTGTCGTTCCAAACAGCGCAGCGCCTTCCATCACCAAGCCGCCCTCCGGCTCGGCTCCGTCGAGCTCATCTGTGAACGAGTAAAGGGCCGAGATGCTGCCCAGGTTCGTATTGACATCGAACACCACCCCCCAACCCGAATTTCCTCCATTCACCGCCGTTCCGTAAAGCGTGTTGCCCAAAAGCAACAACCCCGCCTGTGGGTTGGCCCCGTTGCCGTAATCAAACTGGGCGCTGCGGAAGTTGCCGCCGTTCGTATTGATACTGAAGACCGTCCCGTTCCCGCCTGTCTCGCCCCCGGACGTGGTCCCATAAAGAGTATTGACTGCCAGGACCATGTCCGCATCGGGATTGGCCCCGTCGCTGCCGTCGGTGAAACTATAAACGTTGCTGAAGCTGCCGCCGTCAATATTGACCTTGAAAACTGTTCCGTAACCCGAACCACCGCCATAGGTCGTCCCATAGAGCGTGTTGCCATACAGCACCAACCCCGCCTCCGGATTGGCCCCGTTGGTGCCGCCGCTGAAACTGTAAAGGTTGGTAAACGCGCCGCCGTTGGTGTTGACCCTGAACACCGAACCTTCACCGAATCTGCCGCCAAAATAGGCCGTGCCAAACAGTGTGTTGTTCATCAGCACCAGCCCCGCCTCAGGATCAGCGCCGTCGTTCCCGCCGATGAAAGTATAAACGTTCGTAAAACCGCCGCCGCTTGTATTGACTGCAAAAACTGTCCCGCTGCCCGAGCCGCCCAACTCGGTGGTCCCAAACAACATGTTGCCCGATACGACGACTCCGGCCTGCGGTCCGCGCCCATCGCTGCCACCAGTGAAATTGTAAACATTGCTGAAGCCGTTGCCGATGGCGTTGATGGAGAATATCGTCCCGGCATTCGAACGGCCGCCGGAATAAGTCGTCCCGTACACCATGCTGCCTGAAGCCGCCAGGTCCGCTTGCGGGCTCGCGCCGTTGGCGCCGCTGAAACTCACCACTGTGTTAAGGGGTTGGGCCGTGGCGAACGTTGCCAGTGACAGCAACGCGATGATGAAACGGCTGGGTTTGACATTGGGATTCATGGGATTATCTCCGCTCAATTTTACATTTCCTTTCACGCCCCGCATCAACTTCGCACAACTGCGGCATCTTATCGTAATATGGGACTGCGTCAAGCCTCCGTCTGGCTTATCTGGCGCAGCCATGCCATACTGCCGGTATGTCGAATGACCCGACCGAAGGCCAAACCGGACCGCTGTTGGATTGGTTGCTGCGCCAGTATCCCGGCACGCCGAGAGGCCGCGCCAAACAATGGATCTTGGGGGGCCGCGTCAGCGTTCAAGGCCAGGTCATCCGCAAACCCCATCAGAAGATGGCGGACCCGAAGGATGCGTTGGTCTTGGGTGATCGTGGCGCCTCCTCTTTGGCCTGCGATTCCGGATGGCAGATTCATCCACGGGTTTCGCTGCTGTATCTGGATTCCGCCCTGGCCGTTGTCAATAAAGGCCCCGGCCTCATCTCTGTGCCGGCCTTGAATTGCAGCCTTTCCGCGCTGAGCATCCTCGCCGACTTCTTGGCGGGCAAAATAAAAGCGCCGGCCGGGAACCGCGGAAAATCACTGCCGGCTCCGTATCGCCAGCTTGAGCCTTTGCCGGTGCATCGTCTCGATCAATACACCAGCGGCGTTTTTTGCATGGCCATGAATCCCGCCGCCCGCCGCCACCTCATCGCCCAATTGCAGGCGCGCACCATGAAACGGGAATATGTCGCTTTCGTGGAAAACCACCCCTCGGCGCCCAAAGGCACATGGTGCCAATGGTTGCGATTGAGCCGCGACGAACTGCGCCAGCGCATCCTGTCCGAATCGGAAGCAAAAGCCCCCGCGCCGGAAGACTGCCAGGCCATCACTCACTACGAGGTCATCGCGGAATATCCATTGATGGGCGGCAAAGGTTTCGTCACCAAGTTACGCCTCCAATTGGAATCAGGGCGCAAGCATCAAATCCGCGTCCAAGCCGCCCACGCCGGTCTTCCCTTGATCGGCGACCGAACCTATAACCCCGGTTGCTGTGGACGCGGCCCTGTCAGCGCATTTATTGATTTCCCGCGCCAAGCCTTGCACGCGGAAATCCTCAGCCTCGAACATCCCAGCCAGCCGGGCAAGCGCATGACGTGGACCGCCGAACTTCCCAAAGACCTGCGCCAGCTCGAAACCGAACTTCTTCGTTCAGTCAAGGCATAGCTAATCGCCCTATCCTATAAAACCATAATGACTATATGACTGGACAGTGGAACGTTCATGCAGCCTTTTCCAGTTCAAGGATTTCAGCGTAGCCGCAGCGGGCGGGGCTGATTTTGGTTGCGAGGAATTTCTTGAGGGTAACGCTTTCGGGTGAACGA
>JBEKDI010000072.1:0-41065 GCA_050014435.1 Verrucomicrobiota bacterium
AATGTTCGACCAGACTCAACTTGGGATGAATATTCATCCCTCTCTATTTAAACACAACTTTATGTTGTACAAGGCAAATTTTGCCTAGTTGCCCAGAAATTTAAATGCGTTTGCCCTGCCCCTACAGTTCTTTTTCGTGGATTAATCAATCCAGCGTTTGGTCAAGGCGCCATAGGCGTCGATTCGCCGGTCGCGGAGGAATGGCCAATGGGTGCGGGACACATCGATCTGACCCAAGTCCACCTCCGCCAGCAAAATTTCTTCCCGGTCCACCGCGGCCCTGGCTAAAATCTCCCCGGACGGAGCAGCCACGAAACTCTGGCCCCAAAATTCCAGCCCCGCCCCGCCTTCCGGCCTTTCCAGTCCCACGCGGTTAACGGCGGCGACGTAGCAGCCGTTGGCCACAGCATGGCTGCGCTGGATGGTTTCCCAGGCGGAATGTTGATTGACGCCGTGCTCGAGCTTCTCTGAAGGATGCCAGCCGATGGCGGTGGGATAAAACAGGATGCCGGCCCCCTGCAGGGTGGTGAGGCGGGCCGCTTCCGGATACCATTGGTCCCAGCAAATGCAGACTCCGATTTTGCCGCGACGGGTCTGCCAGGCGCGAAAGCCCAAGTCGCCAGGTGTAAAGTAGAATTTTTCCTGGTAAAGCGGGTCGTCCGGAATGTGCATCTTGCGGTAAAGCCCGAGCAGCCGGCCGTCAGCGTCGATGACGGCGGCCGTGTTGTGATAGACGCCCGCGGCGCGTTTTTCGAAAAGCGAGGCGATGAGGACGATTTTATGGCGGCGGGCCAATTGTTGCAGAGCTGTGGTGCTGGGTCCCGGAATCGGCTCGGCAAGTTTAAAGTACTCGTATTTTTCGGCCTGGCAGAAATATTGCGAGCGGAATAGTTCCTGGGTGCAAATGATCTGCGCCCCCTGCCGCGCAGCTTGGGCGATGCGCCGCGTCGCGCCGGCAAAGTTTTCCGCCGGGTCGGGAGAGCACCGGCTCTGAATGAGTCCCAGCACAACCAGACCGGGCTTGTTCTTTCTGGGTTTCGCGGTCATCGAGTGTGGCTGCGGGCCATGGCGCCACCCATCTGGTTAATCCACCCGCACAGGGTGGCGGCCCGCCGCATCCACCACGGTGGTGTGTCCTTTGTCGTCGGCCTCGGGCGCGGCCTGGCCGAAGAGTTCGCGCATATACTTTCCCAGCGTTTCGTTGGTCGGACCATAGCCTTTGTGGTAAATGTAATACTCCAAATCATAGAGCAATTCGTCCGCCGTGGCGTAGCGCTGCGAGAGGTCGCGCGCCAGGGTGCGTTGGAGAATCTCATTGAGGCGCTGATCAATGTTCGGATTGATCTGGCTGAAATTGGGCAGGGACAAAGTCATGATGCGGTCGCGGGATTCATCGGCATTGGATCCCTTGAACACATTGTAGCCCAGCAACAGGTTGCCCAGCACGACCCCCGTCGAAAAAAGATCGGACCGCTTGTCGGTGATCTGAAAATCCGCCTGTTCCGGGCTCATGTAATCGGCCTTGCCCGCCACGACCTCTCCTTCGTTGTCCTGGAGAAAGCCACGGGCCTTGGCGATGCCGAAATCGGTCAGTTTGACGTCGCCGGGGAAGGCGATCATGATGTTTTTGAAACTGACGTCACGATGGACGATGCCCAGGGTTTTGCCAGCCGGATCGGTCTTGGAATGAGCGTAGGCCAGGCCGCGCGCCACTCGGCTGGTGATGAACACGGCCAATTCCACCGGCAACACCCTGCCCTTCTGTGCCAGTTGTTGGGCAAACTGCTCCAGGTTCACCCCGTGAATCAGTTCCATGCAAATGAAATACAGTCCGCCCGCTTCTCCCAGATGATAGGTCTGGACGATGTTCGTATGAATCAGGTCCGCCACCAGTTTGGCTTCGCCGATGAAATTCTCGATGAACTGCTTTTGATTGGCGTAGTTTTGGCGGATGACTTTCAGGGCGACCCGTTTGACAAAATTGCGCGCGCCGTGCTGTTCCGCTTCGTAAACCACGCCCATTCCGCCTTCGAAAATCTTGCGCACGATTTCGTAGCGGAACTCGTCCTGTATGGTGAACAGTCCTGCCATGCCGTAATTTCATGAGATTGCCGTGGGCAAGTCAAGCCTTGTTCGCCGCCGGTGGGCGGATGGGCACCCGAGCTTGAATGATGGGGCAACGGTCCAAGTGAGATGCACTCCCTTCCCCCCTCAGTGCCTCTTTTTCAAGGAGCAGTGCAGAGAAAGAGGATATCCATTCGCGGACAAGCGTGGTATATTCAAAAAGAACTTTTGTCAGACTGCTTTTGGAATCATATTCATGAAACGAGGAATCATCTCCCTTTTAGCTTCGCTGGCTTTTGCCAGCTGTGTTCACGCCCAAGTCAATCCGACATTGCCGAGCATAAACACCAACAACATTTTTAATGCGGTCACCGGATACAGCGCCTCCACCAACAGTGCGAACAACGCTTCTGCCTTTAATGCAGCCATTACGGCCGCCGCGGGGGCCAGTGGCGGCGGCACGGTCGAGATTCCCGGCCCGGGCATTTATCTGACCGGCCCGCTCACCATGAGGAGCAAGGTCAATCTGCAAATTGATGCCGGAGCGATTCTGCGAATGCTGCCTTATGGCACTTGGTCTGGAACCAGCCCCCTGCTGAATTATTCCGGGTTGAGCGATCTCGAAATCAGCGGGTCGGGGGCCATTGATGGCCAGGGCGCGCCGTGGTGGGCCAGCGATGCGGACAGCGGGCTTTACATGATTTATTTTAGCGACTGCAAACGGGTTCTGATCGAGAATCTTACCGTCTCAAATGCCCCGGCCCAGCAGATAGTTTTCAAGGGCAGCACCACTGCCAACGTGACCATCCAGGGGGTCACAATCACCGCGCCCGACTCCAACGCCAACCCTCCCTCGCACAACACCGACGGCATTGATTTGGTGGGCAGCAATTCCCTGGTGCAGAACTGTGTGATCAGCACCGGGGACGACAACATCGCCATGGGCAGCAGCGACGCGCCCACCTATAACACGTTGATCACCAACTGCACGTTCGGCTACGGGCACGGCGTCTCCATCGGCAGCTATACCACCGACGGTGTATCAAATCTGACGGTAATCAACTGCGCCTTCAACAACACGCAAAATGGCATTCGCATGAAGTCCGACAGCGGAAAGGGCGGCGTCTCCCAGTATCTGAATTATTACAACCTCTCGATGACCAACATCGTCTATGCCCCGATCGTGATTTACAGCTATTACAGTTCCTACGGCAATCCCACTGATTCCGGCATCACTCCTGCGGTCGCGGCAGGCATGTCGACAGGTTCCACAAGCACTGAACCGATCTGGAGCGACATCGTGATCAGCAATCTCACTGCCACAGCCGGCCAACCCGGCATGATTTGGGCAAAACTGGAATTGCCCGCTACCAATATCCTCCTGAGCAAGCTTAACATCAAGGCCGCCGGCTCGTTCGACCTTTACAACGTCAACAATGTCCAGATCGTGAATTCACAAATAACCAACACCAGCGGCAGTCCAACCTTCGCGTTGTGCAACGCGCAGGCCATCTTCAGCAACAGTGTCCCGGGCGCCAGCACGATCACGCTAATTGGGGCCGACAACACTAATTCGCTCGCATTTTACAACGCGCCGGCTACTTGTGGCGACGCCTCCTTGTTCGACGCGAACCCCCTGACCCTGGCCGGCAGTCTGGTTGCGGACACGACCAGTCTCACATTGTCAGCTTCGACACCGATCAATTTCACGCTCGGCACCAATGCGGCGACGGTGAATGTCACGGGCAACCTGACTCTAAACAGCACGATTAATATCACCAATGGCGGGGGCTTTGCTGCCGGCAACTACACTCTATTCAACTACACTGGCACCGTGAGCGGTCAGGCGGTTCCTAGCAGCACGCCGGCAGGCTTCCCGGGATTCATTTATACCCTCTCCACCAATACGTCGGCCAAGGAGGTTTTATTAGAAGTTTCAAAGACTGTGCCGACATTGGTAAGCGCCCCGACAGCCTCGACGATCACTTACGGTCAGGCATTGAGTGCTTCGATGCTGAGCAACGGCTCAGCGTCCGTGCCCGGCAGCTTTGCCTTCACCACACCCTTGACGACACCAGGCGCAGGCACGGCGAATCAGTCAGTGACCTTCACTCCGAGCAATTCTGCTGGCTACACGACGTTCAACTTCAACGTCAGTGTGACGGTGCTCCAAGCGACGCCGGCGCTGGTGGACGTGCCGACAGCCTCGACGATCACTTACGGACAGGCATTGAGTGCTTCGATGCTGACCAACGGCTCAGCGTCCGTACCCGGCAGCTTTGCCTTCACCACGCCCTCGACGACACCAGGCGCAGGCACGGCGAACCAGCCGGTGACCTTCTCCCCGGCCGACCATGTCGACTACAGCACGATTAGCTTCAATGTCAGTGTGGCGGTGCTCCAGGCGACGCCGACGCTGGTGACCGCCCCAACAGCCTCGGCGATCACCGTCGGTCAGGCGTTGAGCGCCTCGACCTTGAGCAGCGGCTCGGCATCCGTGCCCGGCGGTTTTGCCTTTACCACACCGACGGCGACGCCAGGAGTGGGCACGGCGAACCAGTCGGTGACGTTCACCCCAGCCGACCATGTCGACTACGGCACATTCAGCTTTAATGTGAGTGTAACAGTGAGCCCGTCAGTGCCGCCGATCATCACCAGCATCAGTCTTGCCGGCACCAACTTGACCATCAATGGAAACAACGGAGTAGCCGGAATTTATACTCTGCTGACGAGTACAGATCTAACATTGCCAATCTCAAGTTGGCAGGCTGCGGGCACCTTTACGTTGAGCAGCGGCGGCAGTTTTTCCCAGATTGTCAATGGCGCGGTGACCATAAATGATTCGGAACAATTCTACATTCTGCAAGCGCCATGACGACGATGGCGGCGAAGCACCTTCCAAAGCAGCCGTTCCGCCGAAATGCCGATTTTTCATGGCGTAATGCAGAAAAAAGCCGTGCCTATTGGCGGCAAAAACTGATATGTTAAAAGACTGGAACTCTTGATGAATAATTTCTTACCTCTTGGGAAGTACTCGTTCGGAATGGGCGACCGGTTTGCGCGGCAGGCCCAGGCCCAGTTACAAACCTGTCTCCGCGCCGCTGGCGAAGGTGTTGACATTGTCCCCGTTTGGAACAAATCCAATCGCGAACATGTCACCATCGGCTCCGAACCCGCTCAAAGCCGCGCAGCAGTGGATGCTGCAGTCCAGGCGCTGCATTGGGATAAGCCCTACTTTCTAGATGCCGACCATATTCGATTGGAGACGGTAGACCGATTTCTGCCGCACTGCAATTTTTACACCATTGACGTGGCGGATTGGATCGGCCAGTCGGCGCCGCCGGAAGCCGTGCGGCGCCTGCTGGAGCGCCACCCTGAATTGTTCAACGGATCGGCTGAGGCGGATCGCGCGACAGTGGAAAAGATCGCCCGAAAGTATCTGCTGGCGGTGCTGGAGGCGGGGCAAATTTACCGCCATATCGCGCAGGCCAAAGGGGCGGCCTACTTTGTGACCGAAGTGTCCATGGACGAGACGGACACGCCGCAAACGCCGGTGGAATTGCGGGTCATCCTGGCGGCGCTGAGCGATGAGGCGGTTCCCCTGCAAACCATCGCGCCCAAATTCACGGGCCGCTTCAACAAAGGTGTTGATTATGTGGGGGACATCGTTCAATTCGAGAAGGAGTTCAACGAAGACCTGGCGGTGCTGAAGTTTGCGGTGCAACAGTACGGTTTTCCCGCCGGCCTCAAGTTAAGCGTGCATTCCGGCAGCGATAAATTCTCCATTTACGGGCCGATTCGACGGGCCTTGCGCCGGAGTGGGGCGGGGGTACACCTCAAGACCGCCGGCACGACGTGGCTGGAGGAAATCATCGGCTTGGCGGCGGCCGATGGCGGCGGCCTAGCGTTGGCGAAGGACATTTATGCCGGTTCACTGGAGCACATTGATGAATTGTGCGCCCCTTACGCGACGGTGCTGGACATAGACCGCGGCAGGTTGCCGGCGGCGGCAACGGTGCAGAATTGGGATAGCGGGCAATTCGTCTCCACCGTGCGGCACGACCAAAAGAATCCGGCTTACAACCCCAGCGTGCGGCAATTGCTGCACGTCGGCTACAAGATCGCCGCCAGGATGGGAAAACGGTATTTAAAGGCGCTTGAGCAATATAAGAGTTCGGTGGCGGCCAACGTCACGGAGAATCTGTACAAACGGCACGTCGAGCCGCTTTTTTTGGCGGGAGACTGATATGAAATTCATTGACGAAAAGTTCTTGTTGCACAACCGCACGGCGCAGCGGCTTTACAGGCAATTTGCCGAGGGACAGCCGATCTTCGATTACCATTGCCATCTGTCCCCCAAAGACATCGCGGATAACCGGCAGTTCCACAACCTCTTTGAAATCTGGCTGGAAGGGGACCATTACAAATGGCGCGCCATGCGCGCCAACGGCGTGGCGGAGGATTTCTGCACCGGCCCGGCTGAACCGTTTGCCAAGTTTCGCGCCTGGGCGGCAACGGTGCCGCACACCCTGCGCAACCCGCTCTATCACTGGACGCATTTGGAACTCAAGCGCTATTTCGGCATCAGCGAACTGTTGGACGAGGAGAGCGCGGCGCGGGTGTGGCAAAAGGCCAACGAACAATTGGCCCGCCCCGAACTTTCCACCCGCGGCATCCTGAAGAAATTCAACGTCTCTACCCTGTGCACCACGGATGATCCAACTGACGACCTGGCGCATCATAAAAAGATCGCGGCCGACGGCGTGGCCACGCGCGTTTTTCCCTGCTATCGCCCGGACAAGGCGCTGGCGGTCAGCCAACCGGCGGCGTTCAACGACTGGGTCAGCCGCCTTGAGCAGGCGGCCGACACAGATATCGCCAGCCTGGAGGATTTTGTAGTCGCTTTACGGCGGCGGCATGATTACTTCCACGCCCAAGGCTGCAGGCTTTCCGACCATGGACTCAACCAATGCCCTGCCAGCCCGTGCCCGGACAGGACGGCGGCGGCAATTTTTGCCCGGGCGCGCCGCGGCGTGGCGGCTTCTCCGGAAGAGCAGGCGCAATTTGGCCTTGGCATGATGCTGCATTTTGGCCGGTGGGATGCGGAGAAAGGGTGGGTCAAGCAATTGCACCTTGGCGCGCTGCGCAACAACAACACCCGGCTCTTGGAGCAACTCGGGCCGGACACTGGATTTGACTGCATCGGAGATTTCCCGCAGGCGCAGGCTCTGGTGCGTTACCTCGATTTGCTTGAGCGCGAGGGCCGGATGCCCAAGGTGATCGTCTATAACAGTAATCCTGTTGACAACTACGTATTCTCCACCGTCATCGGGAGCTTTCAAGACGGCACGGTCCCGGGCAAAATGCAATTCGGCTCCGGCTGGTGGTTCCTGGATCAGAAGGAGGGCATTGAGGGGCAGCTAAACGCCCTGTCCAACATCGGCCTGCTCTCGCGTTTTGTCGGCATGGTGACCGATTCGCGCTCCTTCATGTCCTATCCCCGGCACGAATACTTCCGCCGTGTGCTGTGCAATCTTATCGGCCAGGAAGTCGAGCGCGCCGAATTGCCCAACGACGAAGCGCTGCTCGGCACGATGATCCGCAACATTTGTTACAGCAATGCCCGCCAATACCTGGCCCTGCCCGAGAAGCGGGAAACCGCGTCCGCGCGTAGTTCGCGGCGGGCGGAGCGGGCGACGGCCTAGCATTGGCAGGTCACTGATCCTTGGCGGCGGTGCGGACGACGGATTTTCGAAAGTGGCTGAGGGTCATGCCGGTGGTGTTTTTGAAGGCCACGGAAAAAGAGTTGGCGCTTTGATAGCCGCACATGCTGGCCAGAACCTCGATTTTTTGGTCGGAGTCGGCCAGCAGACGTTTGGCCTTTTCCATGCGCAACCGCTGCAGTTCCTGGCCAGGCGTGCGCCCAATGTTCTCCATGAAGGCCTTGTGCAAGCCGCGCCGCGACATGCCGGCGACATTGAGCAGGTCCTTGACCCGGATCGGTTCATGGAAATGCTCCCAGATGAAACGCAAGCCGTTGGCCACGCCTTTGTGTTTGACTGCCAGGAGATCGCTGCTTTTGCGGGTTATCACACCCACGGCCGGAACGCGAACGATCCGGGCCGAGGGCCGTTTGCCGTTCATTAAATCCTCCAGCAGCGCCGCGCCGGTGTGGCCGAGGGTTTCCAAATTGGTGTCAACGCTGGAAATAGGGGTGCGCATGGCGTCCGGCGCCAGCAGGTAATTTTCCGTGCCGACGATGGCCACCTGCTCGGGCACAGCCAAGCGGGCCAATTCGCAGGCTTCCAGCACTTCCACCGCGTGCTGATCGTTGGCGGCAAAGACGGCCAGCGCCTTGGGCGCTTGTTTGAGCCGGGCCGCCAGCCAGCTTCTTTTGCGCGTCCACTGTTCGCGGCCGGTGCTGTATTCGGGAGCATGGTTCCAGCGCAGCCATTCGCAATCGTGGCCCGCGCGGCGCAAGGCGGCCACAAACCCCTCGCCCCGCTCCAGATAGGACCAGTTGTCCTCATCGCTGTAAAACATAAAGTGCCTGAAACCGCGGGAGAGAAAATGTTCCGCCACCAACTGCGCGGCGTGGGCGTGGTCCTCCAGCACCCGTGCAAAGTTCAGCTGGGGTCGGCGAAAACTCAGATCCACAGTCGGCTTGGCCGTGTCCTTGACAAATTCCGCCAGATCGTCGCCCGCCCCCAGCCAAGCCAGGATGCCGTCGCCATCCCATCCCCAGGGAATGACCTTTTCGCGCGCGAAGTTGCTGGAAAGATGCCAGTGGTGTTCCTGCGCGAATTTTTCAACCCCCCGGTGCAGGCGGTAGTCATACCATCCCAGTGCAATCAGCACTCGTTTCTGGTGTTTATGGATCATAGCAATCCCTCTTATAACAGGCGCGGGACGGAATAACAACTTCCTGTGTCTCCGTCCTTCGCATGGATTCGTTCAGTTCTGGTTCATTGCGGCTGATTGTACCAACTGGGTTTCGGCGGCCAGCGTCCGGCTGTGCAGGCGCGCGGTGTCAACCTCGGCGGCGTTGCGCAAGGTCAGGGCCGGGCCTTCCCTGGGATTTATTTCAACGTCGTAAAAGGAAATGCGCCGGGCGTTCGTGCAGGTGAATCCTTTTTCAGCGGCAATATGAACGTTGCTGAAAACAATGTCCTCCACCGGCATTTCGCGCAAACCGGTGACACTGCCTGCATCGCTGGCGCCGCGCGCCGTGATGTTGCTAAAAAGGAAATCGCGGAATCGCGGCGTTCCTTCGCTGGCGGCAAACTGGTCGCCCGGTTTGTCCTTGCCCATGTAAAACGTGGTGATGACAAAGGGGTGGGGAACGTTCTCCATCGTGATGTTGGCGGCGGTGAAAGCCTCGACGACCCCGCCACGGCCCCGTTGCGATTTGACGCGGATGCCGATGTCCGTGCCTTGAAAGATGCAATTGGCCACCGCGACATTCCTGACTCCGCCGGACATCTCACTGCCGATGGTGACGCCGCCATGTCCGCGCATCATCACGCAATTGGCAATGGTGATGTTCTCGTCGGGCACCCCCACTTGGCGACCCAGGGCGTCAAGGCCGGACTTGAGCGTGACGCAATCGTCGCCAACATCTATGCAGCAATTGATGATCCGGACGTTGCGGCAGCTTTCCGGGTTGATTCCATCGGTGTTGGGCGAGGGCACGGGATTGCGGATAGTGACACCATCCACCGTGACAAATTCACAAAACAGCGGGTTGACAGTCCACATGCCGGCATTTTGCAAGTTCAGTTTCTCGATGACAACGTCGTGGCAGTGGATCAGGCGAATCAAACGAGGGCGGCCGTGCTCTATCTTGTTCGCGTCAGCGAAGTCTGCGGGGGTCGCCGGGCCGGGCATTCCCTTTCTTGGGTTGGCAAGCCAATGGCGTTTCCACCAGACCTGGCCTTGCCCATCAATTGTGCCGCGCCCTGTCAAGGTGATGTTTTCCGCGTGGTCGGCGTAAATCAGCGGGGCGATGGTTTTGGCGGTCTTGTCCCACGGATCGTCAATCAGTAGGTAGTCATGCGGGTCTTCGCTGCCCAGGAGCGTGGCGCCGGCCTCGACTTGCAAACTGACGTGGCTTTTTAAAATCACTGTTCCCGTCAAATATCGGCCGGGCGGGAAATAGACTGTGCCGCCGCCCTTGGCGGCGCAGGCGTCAACGGCTCGGTTGATGGCGGTGGTTTCCATGCGTCGCCCGTCGCCCGTCGCCCCGTAATTCTTGACACTAAAAAGAGCGGGGACGGGCGCGGCCTGCAACCACAAGCCCAGCGTGGCCCAACAACCAATAGTTAACGTCCTTGACCGCATATTAGGTTAACGCACTTTTGCGTTTTTGATGATGACAGATTCGCCTTGCTCCACCTGAATCTTGACGTCTGTAAGATTCACGTCCTCGGCGTTCTGCACCAAAAGGCCGGTTACGGCCTTAAGATGCACGTTCAACAATGTCACGCCGCGAATGGGGGATTCGGGCAGGCCAACAATCAGGCCGGCTCCTTCGGGACTGTCGCCGATGAGACTTTCAATGCGGATGCCATTATAGGCGGGCGTGGTGGAGGTGACGGGGCGCGCCGGGTCGTCCTTCGGCACCTTCGGGTAGTAGCAGGCGATGTCGATGGGACGTTTCATATTTTCAACCCGTCCGCCTTTCTCGCGGGTCGTTTTGATGCGAATGCCGCTGACTGTGCCACTAAAGGTGCAACGAACCACTCTGAAGTTGCTCACGCCGCCAGAAGTTTCGCTGCCAATGGAGATGCCGTGTCCGTGCAGGCAGACGCAGTTGGACACGAGGATGTCCTGACAGCAAAAGGCGCGTCCAGGGACGGCATGACCGGCCTTCACGGCTACGTTGTCGTCGCCCACATCCAGCAAGCAGTTAAGAATGCGCACGTTGCGGCAGGCGCTTGGGTCGATGGCATCGGTGTTCGGCGAATCCGCCGGGGCTTTGATCGTCACGTGATCGATCAGGACATCGTCGCAGTCCACCGGCATGAGGTGGAAACTGGGCGCGTTTTGCAAGGTCACATCGCGAACCGTCACGCCGTGGCAATCCTTGAAATTGACCATCTTCGGACGCTGACGCGGCTCGGGAGCGCCAGTCTTTTTAGCTTCCCTGATGGCAGGCCACCATGGCGCGCCCGCGCCGTCGATGACGCCTGCGCCGGTGATGGAAACATCCGTCAACCGGGTCGCGTTTATCAGGCCCGCGATTTTCCCCTTGGAATCTCGATAATTGGTGAATTCCACCGTGCCTTGGAGAACAGCCCCGGCGTCGAGGTGAAGCGTAGTGTGGTTGCCACGCAGGAAAAGCGGCCCGCTAAGATAAGTGCCGGGCCCGAGCCGGATCGAACCGCCACCAGCCTTCGCACAGGCATTAATGGCTTTTTGGATGGCCACGGAATCCAGCGTCCGGCCATCGCCATGCGCGCCGTAGTCGCGAACGTCAAACGTCGCGGCTCCCGACGAGAGGCAGCATTCCAGGAGCGCTAGCAATGCCAGATTCAGGATAGTGATTAGTGGGCGGTTTCTTCGGGTGCTCATGGCGACTTGTGTATTGTGTGATCCGGCGGAAGGGTACGGCGCAATTTCCCCGAAGTCATTCTTGTTCTCGTGCAAAGAAGCATGAAAAAAGGGCACTCTGATTGCTTTGACGGCACATTTTGCAAAGCCGGCCCGGGGCACAAATTTAGTCAGCGTTCTCATATTTCACGACGATTTGCACAAAAGTCTCTTTGCTTATTCCTCTGGGCGGCTGTAGGTTGCTCATATGAGTCACAGAATGAAAAACACCCGGATCTTGTCCGCGAGTTTTACATTGATCGAACTGCTGGTGGTCATCGCCATCATTGCGATACTGGCCGCGATGCTCTTGCCCGCGCTGGGCAAGGCCAAGGATTCGGCGTATAAGGTTAATTGCGTGTCCAATATGAAGCAGGTGGGAGTGGCCCTGCACATGTACACCGACGATTCCAGTGATTACCTTCCCCCTGGCCCCAACGCGACGAATTATGCCGGCTTGAGCCAGACTGAGCTGCCCATCTATGGCGGGGACAAGGACTATGGGAAATACCTGCCCTATTACTTGGCAGTCTATTTGAAGCTGCCGTCTCCGCAAAGCATGAACAAAACCACCACCAATCTTGCTTCGGTATTCCTTTGCCCAGCCTATGCCCACTCCATGCCTGGCAACTCCTCGGTCCAATACAACTTGATGAGCGATTATTACAACCACGCCTTTTGCTACTCCATCACCCGTACCAACTATTATCCCAACTCACTCCTGGCTCACGTGGGTATGCCCTTTGGCAATGGCGATATTGACGCGGGGGCCGACAGACAATGGTCCATTTCTCTTAACAACATGCAGAGCGGGGCGCCGCTGGCCTTAATCTGGGCAATCGCGGACTTTGACTGGCTGGCGGTGGACAACCCGGTCAACCTTGGCAGCGCTGTGTATCCTTACGTCGCCATGAAACCGGTGCATTATGATTCGCGGAACTTCCTCTATTTTGACGCTCATGTGGCTTCCAAACGGGTCACCAGCTATACGAATTATTAGGACATCTTTTGGGTGGCGGTTCTTTGGTTCTTCTCCTGTTCTAGGTCGTTTTTGCCTTTTCTTGGAGGCACCATGATCGTAATTCGGAACCAAATTCTACGAGACAGGAAAGCCACTCCATAGCCAATAGGCAACCACATCGAGGCATTACGCAGCCAGACGAAATGCTTTGACGTTTGAACTGTCCTGGAGAAGCAAGCAGCATCACGACCATATGAAGAGGCGGAAAACGCGCCCTGCCCCTGAAGAAGCCGAACCGCCTGCCTTTGCTAACAGGGACTCGGGCGGGAATAGTGGCGAAAAGACAGGGGAAAGCCATGCCATTGCAGGATTTCCGCCGGCTCAGTCGCGTCACAATTGGCTGCTTGGGTTCCTCCTGGCGGTCGCAACCATCATGGCTTATCAGCCGGTATGGCATGCCGGATTTATTTGGGATGATGATCAATATGTGACGGCAAACCCGTTGCTGACCGCCTCGGACGGTCTTCGGCGGATCTGGTTTTCGTGCGATTCGCCCTCGCAGTACTTTCCACTAACTTACACAACATTTTACTTCGAGCGCAGCCTCTGGGGCTTGAACCCGGCGGGCTACCACCTGGTCAACCTCGTGCTTCACGCCGCCAATGTGCTGCTGGTATGGCGATTACTGTGGCGGCTGCGCGTGCCGGGTGCATGGCTTGCGGCAGGCATCTTTGCGCTGCATCCGGTGCAGGTGGAATCGGTCGCGTGGATCACCGAGCGCAAAAACGTGCTGATGGGGTTCTTCTTTTTGCTCTCGCTTTTGGCGTGGGTCAAATTCCTTCATGAACAATGCAAGCACCCATGGCGGTATTACGTCCTGGCGCTGGTTTTTTATGTTGTGGCGCTCTCGGCCAAGACGACGGCCTGCACGCTGCCCGCCGCGTTGCTTTTGATTTTGTGGCTGAAAAAAATGCCGATCAACTGGCGCCGGCAGGCGCAAATCATGCCTTTTTTGGCGATTGGATTCGGCATGGGACTGGTGACGGTATGGTGGGAGCGTCACCATCAAGGCACTCAAGGCCATTTGTTCGAGATGGGGCCGGTCGAACGTGTGCTCCTGGCCAGCCGGGCTGCTTGGTTTTATGCGGGGAAACTGCTCTGGCCGACAAACCTGACGTTCAGTTATCCGCGCTGGATGATTTCGGCCTCTGATCCGCGCGCCTATGGCTGGATCCTGGCGACGATCGCCTTGGGGGTGGTGATTTGGCGGGTGCGCGGCCGGGTGGGACGAGGTTTGGAGGTGGCGGCGGTGTATTTTGCGACAACGTTAAGTCCGGTCCTGGGAATCATCATGCTTTACACATTTCGCTACTCGTTCGTGGCGGATCATTACCAATACCTGGCCTGCATTGGGCCGATCGCGCTGGCCGCGGCGGGAATCAACGCCTGGCCCGGTCATTTCCGGAAATTCCTCCAGCCGGCGTTGTGCGTCGCCGTATTGTTGGTCCTGGGAACATTGACATGGAAACAATGCGGAATATACGCCAACGACGAAACACTCTGGCAACAAACCATACGCCGGAATCCCGATTGCTGGATGGCCTACAACTGGCTGGGCCTTGATCTGGAGCAAAGGGGAAGAGCGGACGAAGCGATCGCTTGTTTCCAGACAGCACTGCACATTAATCCGGAAGGCGCCGAGACCCACAATAACCTCGGCCGGGCCATGCTGCAGAGGGGACAACTGGATGAGGCGATTACCCACTTTCGAACCTCGCTGCGACTCCAACCTTACTACAAGGAAACCCATATCAACCTTGGCCATGCCCTTGTCCAAGAAGGAGGAGCGGACGAAGCGATGGCCCAGTACCGGGAGGCGCTGAAGATCGATCCGCACTATGCGGAAGCCCACAACAACCTCGGCAATGCCCTTCTACAGAAGGGACAAACGGATGAGGCGATTGCTCATTTTCAACAGGCGCTGGACTCCAGGCCCGACTACGCGGAAGCCCACAACAACCTCGGCATCGCCCTTCGCCTTAAGGGAAGGGTGGGCGAAGCCATCTCCCAGTGCCAAAAAGCGCTGGAAATCAATCCGGCCTTCGTGGAAGCCTGCTACAATCTTGCCGTCGCTCTCGGCCAACAAGGAAAAGTGGATGAAGCGATTGCTCATTACCAAAAGGCGATTGAACTGGCGCGGGCGGCGGGCCAGCAGGATTTGGCGGGGCGGTTCGACATTGAGCTGACTCGATACCAATCGGGACTCCCTTTGAGCCATTAACGGGAACTTTTTGCCTCTGCCGTCGCTGGAACCGAAAAACGGGCAAAATGCGGTGGCACGACAATGCACAATTTTCAACATTTCACGCACAACTTAACACGCGAAATCGCTTGATTTTACGCGGGGAATATACGATTCTAACACACAGAACATAAAGCCCCATAGCCGGTGAACAACGACTTAAAAACCAGGAACATGTTTATGAAACTTTGCAACCCCATTTTGTCTGCCATGGCATCCGTTGGCATCATGTCCGTGTGCTGCCAGAGCGCCCACGCCCAGCTCTCGTTTTCCGAGGGATTCAACTACACCTCGGGCACCGGGCTTGCCAGCAAGGTCAATCCCGGCAACAGCACCGCCTGGACCGGGGGAAATGCCTCCGAGTTGGCGATTGGCAGCAGTCAGTTGACTTATGCCGGATTACAGGAACTGCCGGGTTACGAATTGGCTTACACTTCGAGCGGCAGTGGCAGCACCAGTTACAACACCTACACTGCCGTGACCAGTGGCAGCATCTATTATTCTTTCCTCATCGATTGCACCAGCGCGCCCACTGCCAACGAATATATTTCCGCATTAAATCCTGGCGTCGCCACACCGGGCGGCAGCAGCGACGCCCTGTCAACTTATGTAGGCACCCCGGCTTCCGGCTTCTGGAAAATTGGCGTGAGAACCACCGGCGGCAACTCTGGCGCCGTCTTTAATAGCGGCAATTTGAATCTGAACCAGACTTATTTCGTCGTCGAGGAATTGACGCTCGGCTCCTCGCCGGTTGCAAGCATTTATGTGGATCCGGTGCCCGGTGCCAGCCAGCCCGGAACGCCTAGCGCGACGCAGACCGGAACAACCGCTGTAGCTTCGGTGGATGATATCGGCTTGAAAATCCAGTCTACGACCGCTACGGGCAATTTCGACATCGGCAACCTTCTCATCGCCCCAGATTGGGCTGACGTGACGCCTGCTGCGACGGCTGTGCCCGAACCGAACACTTTGGCCATGCTGGGCGGCGGTATGGTTTTGTTGCAATTCGGATGGCGCCGGCTTCAAAGACGCGCCTGACACACAAATCCGGTTTTTAAACTGAGCGGCGGCAAGAATTTGCCGCCGCTTGGCTTTTTACGACCCGTCGCCTTGGGTTCTTACGGCGTTTTTTGGGCGGCGGGTGCTGGCCGGGTGCCGCGCGGAGGCGGCGGGGTATATTCTTCGGCGAATTCCAAGCCGGTTCCGGTGACGTCGTTGGTCGCCAACAACGGACCGGTTGAGACGGTCACATGAATGCCGCGCAAAACGGCTTTATTGACATGCTGCAGGGAAATGCCCCTGGCACAGGTTCCGCTTATGTCTTCCAGAACCAAGCCCTGCAGCGGCTTTTCAGTGGATATCTGCGTCACATCGGCGAAGGTCCCGCCAGCGACGCGAATGTTGGAGAATTTGAAATCCTTGCCCTCGGGGATGCCGGCAGGACCCCTCACAGGATCATCCGCCGTGTTGGTATTCCCGGCGCTCACCAGATTGACGCGAAGGAAGCCGCCTTCCGGCACATCCAAATCCCCGCCCGCGATGTTCTCATCGACACCAGCGCGGCCGATGCGACTTTTTATGTAAATCGCATAGGAACGCGGCGCGCTCAGTTTGCAATGTTCGATCCGCACATTGCGGACGCCTCCGGAGGTTTCACTGCCGATGCCAAGGCACGCAAATCTTCGGCAATGCAACGTGCAATGCGAGATCAGGACATCTTCCGTCGGTTTCCCGAGGCGCGCGCCGTCCATGCCGCGCCCGGATTTGATGCTGATGGAATCATCGCCCGTATCAAAGTCGCAGTCTTCAATGCGGATATTTTTGCAGGAATCGATGTCGATCCCATCGCGGCCTCCCCGAATGTTGATGTTGGTGATTTCGACGCCGGTGCAATACGTCGGATGAGTGGCCCAGTTGCCGCCTTGGATCACGCTGAAACCTTCCCAGCGCACGTCGTTGCAGGAGATCGGCTCCAGAACAACCGCGCCGCGTGGGTTTTGCGGGGCAGCGACGCTGGGATTTCCCTCGATGCGCCCGGGCCCGATGATGCCGGTATGATCCACATTGGCCGAGTAAATAAGGGCGCGCCGGCCCGGCTGCCAGCGACCTTCCCAGCGAACGTCCAGCATCGGATAATCCGCCGCGTCGGGGCTGCCGGTGATGACGCTGCCGGCTTGCAGGCGGAGGATGGTATGGTTACCCATCTGGACGCTCCCGATGAGGTAATTGCCGGCAGGCACAGTGACTTCGCCACCGCCTGACACAGCACAGGCATCGAGCGCCTCTTGAAAAGCCACGGTGTCCTTGTTCGTTCCATCGCCGCCGGCGCCAAAGTCGCGGACGTTAAACGTCTTCGGAGCTTTTACGGACATTGCGGCATCTCTTTCAGCTTCGGTGAGGAAATGGTCGAAGGTCCTGTCCACCTTCATGCCGCGGGAATACTTGTCGAAGAAGTCCATCATCGCAACCCAATCTTCCTGCGTGAAGGCGTGCCCGTGGCGCGAGTAGTGAACGCCGATATTGTCCTTCGCGCCCAGGAATTCATAGACCTTTTGCGCGGCCTTGATGGAATGTTTGACGGCGTCGGGCAGGGAGATTCTGTCGGCATCCCCTTCCAAAGCGATGAAAGGCCGGGGGGCGGCAAGAGCCAGGAACCAATGCTCGTCAAAGGGGAGCCTTTCCCGTTGTCCCCAGAACTCGTGCAAGTGCGGCGAGAACCAATTGGGATATTTTTTTTGCATGATGTCCAGGGTCTCACTTTTGCTGGGCCCGGCGAAGCGGTAGGCGCCCACGCCGCCACCGCCTGTTACAGCCGGCGCGCCCAGCAGCCGCTGGTCAAACGCCGCAGCGATCATCGACGATTTTCCGTTGCGTGACCAACCGGTGATGATGATGGTTCGATTATCAATGGCGGGATCGGTGACAAGATAATCGGCAATGCGTGACGCGCCCCACGCCCAAGCCGCCAAAATGCCCCAATCGTAGCCCGGATAGCCAGGGAAAAAACGGGTATTGCGAAAGGCCCAACTGCCATCCTCATTGCGCAGGGTCGTGTCCTCGGCGCAATCGTTTGCATTGTAAACCACAAGGGCATAGCCGCGCTGGAAGACTTCGCTGTTACGTGAAGCGATTGCTTGGGCGCTTTCCCCATCGCGACGCCTGTCCGCAGCTCCCGAATCCGCCGCGCCGGGTGCCGGGCCGATCATCATCAGAACGTCCTGGCTCCGCCCCTGGTTGGGTCCGTTCGGAAGCCGGGGCAAAGGCTTTGCATCAGGCGGCGTCCCGGATTGCAATATAATCGTTGGGAACGGTCCACCTGCAGCCGGCGTGAAAATGCCGATGGCCAGTGAAAGCCCTTCTTTGGGGCCAAAAGTCAGATGCACGAGGCGGTATTTCAACTTGCCCTCAAGCACCGTTTCGTTGGTAACCTCGACGCCCTTCACGTTTCCAGGCGGAGGGGGCATTTCGCCGATGGCGTAGTACTCGAGCGTGCGCTTGATTTCCTCGCGGCGTTTTTTCCATTGTTCGGGCGTGGTGACTTTGGCGCCGTCGTTCATCACCATCGGATCAGGCAGATCCGCAAGAACGGGCAGCTCATTGACGCCGGGCATCCTTCCAAGGTCGGTCTGGATTTCAGGGACGGGGATTTCCTTCGGGTCCGGCCCCGAGGCGGGCGCAACAGTTTGCGCGATTGCGGCTGCGGCGGCAAGCACGGTTCCCGCCATGAAGAGCGCGATTCTGCGCGTGGATGGGTTCGGCAATTTGCTCAAGGCTTTCATGGTTCACGGTTTTGGATCCACAACCGGGGCGGAAACGCTTCCTGGATTCCATGGATGGCGATGCGACAGCACTTTGGCTGGATCGGACAATTCAGCGGCTTCGGTTGCGGTGAGCTGGCGTGAAGCCAGGTGGCGCTGGCTCACGTCCAATAATTTTTCCTGCGCGTCCATGCTGTGGAATTCTCCGAACTGCAAATGGCTGAAGTTCCTGCCTTTGACTTCCCACCCGGCGGGCGGGACTTGTGCCCCCACCTGGCAATCAATGTACACCACCTGGCTCCAGGGAAAACGCTCGGCGTCAATCCGCGCCAGAAGGCACTTTGCCACGCCCGGCGCCGCTGTCAGTTTGCATCGAGAAAAGATATAACCGGGGCTTTCTTCCGGATTGCGCGCCTGCACGTAATAACCATTGTGGACCGCTTTGATTTCGCACTGGTCAAAGAATACGCTGCCTGGCCCCCAAATGAAGTCCACGTCGCCTTCCACATAACAATTCGTCACATAAACACTCCCGCCCAGCAGCAGAGTATCCTGAAAACTGTAGAAGTCGTCGTTCCGCAATACACAACGGTCGCCGTGGACACGCAAAGCTTCGGCTTGGGAACCGCGGTAAGGCGTCGTGTTATGCACGGTCATATTCTCCAGCACAAAATCATTAGCGTCCACGCTCACCAGGGACCGCCCGATGCGCCCGGAGTTGAACTTATCGTTGTTGCGCCCGGCGATGATAGTGCTTTTGCGGTCCTCGCCGACGAAATGGATGTGGCTTTTGTCCGGCGCAATGTAAAGCATTCTTTCATACAAGCCCTTGCGGACAAGAATATCGATCTGTAACTGGTTGTCGTCCGGAACATAATCCACCGCCCCCTGCGGCGTGCAGAAATCGCCCGTGCCGTCGGCAGCCACAATCAGTTTCGTCCGGCCTCCAGACACAGCGGCGCGCGTGGAAAACTGCCAGGAGGAGTTGTTGGTGAATCCGCCGAATTCGTTGCTGCTCCCGCTCCTGAAAACACCCGGCTCAATGTTGACGTAATAACTTTGGCCGGGACTCAGCGCGCGCGAGTGCAACTCAACCGAAACGACATTGCCCGCAATCTGGATCGGATTATAGCGCAGTGTTTTGCCGCCATAATTGTTCGTGAACCCGGCGTCGCCCAGTTCCAGCGCATCGATCAACTTGTTGTCCGCGGCGCGATAGACCGCGATTTTACCCTTGCTTCCCAATGTAACCGCCTCGTTGAAAGACAGCCGCAGTGGTGTGTCGGCGCACACCTTGGTCGATTGACTGGCGGGAAACAACCTCGTGACGGACGGCTCCGCGCGGCACCAATTTGAGATCAAAACCCAGAAGCCCAGGACGGAGAAAACGGGGCCAAGCCAGCGAAGAGTCATGCGGGAAATCGCCGGAGCCATTGATCTGCAACAGCCCTGGCATCGATTGAGCGGCTGCCATACCCCGCACTCACTCTCGGGTGCGGGGTATGGCAAGAGCCGCGGCCATGTCGGTTATGGCGCTTTCAGCACGAAGTATTGAGCCGGAAGGCTTGGATTTATCGCGTTAGTGATGATAGCGGAGTAACTGCCGCTTGAACCCGGCGTAAACGTTCCCACCGGTGACCAACTTGACAGTAGCGTCGTTAAATCCGTGGTCCTCAGAACAGTATATTGGGTTCCGGACACCGCGTTGTTTATGTTGACCGTCAAGTTTGCGCCGGAAACGCTAAAACTGGTTATGTCCGGCTGTGCCACCGGCGTGCCAAATTGAAGGACAACTTGAGTACCGGCAGCATTGGTGGCGATGTTGAATTGGGCGGCGTTGCCAGGCGGGGTCCCGACCCAGGCAAGACTGGGGGCGAAGGTGGAGGCCGAGACAGTGCCGCCTCCCGTCACATTGTAGAGCACATACGAGGTCGAAGTGGACAGTGTGCCAATCGGGTTGAGGATAATCTGAGCACCGTTAGGATGCAGAATGGAGCCGGGACCGCCACTAACCACAATTTGGCTGTTTCCAGCGGAGCCTGGGGTGCCGTTCAGAGTGAAGATATTGGTGGACGCTGCCCCGCCGTAAGTCAGCGAGCCGTCAAAAGTGAGTGTGGCGCCGGCGCTGAGGCTGCCGGGCAGGATTACGGACGTACTGCTGGCTGTCACTTCACCCACGACTGTGCCGGAGCCTTCCAAGGTGTCTTCCCCGGCAAAAGTCCAGCCGCCTGAATCCGCCGAGATGTTGAATTCCGCGCCCGAACCACCCAAAGTGATGGTGTTACTCGTGCCTGACAGCGTGCCATTGGCGGTAAAATTCAAGATACCATTGATGTTGACAAATCCAGCGCTCGGCACAGTGCCGGTGAAATCTCCAGCATTAACCACCAACGCACTGTCCAAGTTGACGGTCGATCCGCTATTCACCGTCCAATTCCAGCCGGCCGGGCTTGCGTTATCGCCATATATGCCCAGCGTTTGTGGGCTGGATCCGTCGAAGGTCACATTGCCCACGGCGGAGCCATTGTTGATTTTAATGACAGCGGTGCTGTCCACCAGGAGATTTCCACCCACATTTAGGGTAACCGCTCCCGCGCTGCCGGTTGGGGCCCATGTGACGTTTGTAAGTCCAATATTGCCGCCAACGGTTAACGAATAACCCGTATTGGGAAAATCGCTGTTCGTGCAGGTTAAGCCGCTTGCAGTCATGTAAAAGTTATGGGCTATGGTAAAAGAACCTTGTTCTGCGGTGCTGCCGAATTTTCCAGGGGCCGTCTCATTCGGCCAGTTCCAGATGAAGTCGTAGAAAGTTTGGCCTGGCAACCCTTTGGGGACAAAGCCCGTCGAGAGGGTCGGAGCAATCAGGCAGGTTGAACCGGGAAGCCAGGTCGCATGAGGGATCCAGCCTTTGGTGGACGTTCCATTGAACTGCTGCACATAGGTGCTGCCACTCTTAAACGTGATGGCGCCGGCGACATAGCCGGAGTTGTTGGTGTAGCCAAGACCAGTGAAGTTGTCATTGGCGGCGTTGCCGTTGTTGGTCATCGTCGAGCCGTTTTCCATGACAATGGTCGCGCCAGTGTTCATAAAGAACAAAGGTTCATCGGAATTCTGCACGCCGAAGTTGCCAAAGACATCCATATCAGGAGTATGCGAGCTGCCGAGGATATTGGTGCCGTCCGCAAACAGGAATGTTGCGCCGCTCTGGACAACGAGTCCGTCGAAGGTAAACGTGGCGGCGCCTGTGGAAGAATTGGAAATGGTGGTGCCTGACAGAATAGTGACCAATCCAGAGTTCAAGCCGTTGGTGGTGGTTGGATAACCGGCGCTGGAGCATGGATAGCCGTAAGGAGAGCTGGTGGACACGACATTGCCGCTAGCCTGCACCCAGGCTGAGCCGGTGTAATATTCCCAAGTGTTGTAAGTGCCGAGTGAATTGCTAGTGGAATTGTCCCAGCAACCGCCGCCGCCGCCCTGCAAACCGCTGGGCGCGGTGCCAGGTTCGCTGGCCCAGTCGCCGGCGTGGGGTGAAGATGGTAACTGTGCTTGCGCAAGAGTGGAGCTGAACGCAAGCGCCGCCAAGAGAGCAGTCTTCAAGAGATAGTTAAGGGGTTTTAAGGCGTTGTTCATAATTGTTACGGGTGTTTGTTTACCAGCAGCATAATCCACAATTCCCGACGCAAAATCAATTGAATTCACCGGCGAAATTGTCCCCAGAACATTGAAAATTATGCACCGAAATACGCAGGATGACACTTCAATAAGGACACAGGTCAACTGTCCCAAGAATTTTTCTTTAATTGGATCGGATGCGGTAGAAGGCGCTGCCGTGGTTGGGTGCGAGATTATCCTGAAAATTCGTGAAAAATCCCGTGGTCTGAAATGATTGGAGGGTCTGCCAGCCGTTGGAAGTCAAGCCACTGGATTTTTGCAGCGAGAAGGAGAGGCCGGGGGTCAGATTGGTTACTGTCAACAATAAATGGTCGGGAAAAAGCGAGACGGAATCGAAGAAAGGGGAGGCGAAGGTTGATTGATCACTTTGCAGCACGATGCCGTCCATGGGTTGCAGGCGCACGGCGGAGGCTGGTTGGCCGTTATGGTAGCGAGACAGGGAACACACGTGCAAGGCGTCGGCAACACAGATGCCTTGCGGCGCGGTGAGCCGCACATAGGCGGCATTGGTCGCGAAAAGTTGCACCGTGGCGAGGTCATGCCATTGATCTCCGCCGGTGGTTTGATCGGCGTTGGTTGAGGCCACGACGAGGCCACCCGCGACGACTTGGAAACTGGCTTGGGTGGTCCAGTTGCTTGCTTGGGGCGCGGCCGGCCACCAGGCGGAGATGGTGTAAGTGTCGTCCGCCGGGACGGAGAGTTGCCAATCGGCCTCGCCACCGGCGCCCACCGGCTGATGCATCGAGCCTGCCCAAGCGTGATAATACGGGCCATTGGCCGTTTCATAGCCGCTGTCACAAGCAACGTTCGTCCAGGCGCCGATGGTCGAGAACGCCGGGTCCTGGTCGTCGATGATCATTTCGTACATCGGGGCCTGCGAGCCGGTCAGGCGGTGGAAGCCGGAGCCGAGGGTGATGTTCTGGACCTGGGGGCTGGCGTTGAGCAGGACACTGCCGTAGTTGAAATCGCGCCGATAAATCTGCGGCGGACTTTGGGTCAAATGCACGTCGTCCAGCCAGACGGAGCCGGTGCTCGCA
The DNA here is from genome assembly GCA_050014435.1 of Verrucomicrobiota bacterium. Taxonomy (GTDB): domain Bacteria; phylum Verrucomicrobiota; class Verrucomicrobiia; order Limisphaerales; family Palsa-1400; genus DASRLE01. The sequence continues at coordinate 23,386 of JBEKDI010000072.1, forward strand.
CCGAGGAAAAACTGAAGGCGGGCGTCGGACACGGTGGCGCTGGCGGTGAAGGAGACGGTGTATTGCTGCCAGTTGGTGGTGATCCAGACCTGCTGATAAAGCCCGTAGTTGTCCCAATTCGGGCTGCCTTTTTGCGAGGAAACTGAAATGCACCGGTTTGACTCGGCCCTGGCCCAGAAGGTGTCGTCGTAGCTCACACCCTGGACGAGGGAACGGTCGTATTGCGCAAGTTCGATGTTCCAATCGAGGCCGGTGGTTTGGGAGACATCAATACGGGCGCAGGCGTTGCCTATGGCCGCGTTGCTGGTCTGCTGTGAGAACGCGGCGGTGCAGCCCGCGGCGGCCCACGGGGTCCACGAATCCGACAGGGGATTCTCGAAACCGCCGTTGACGATGAGGTTGGTGATGGCTGGTCCGGGCAGGGTGACAAGCTGGGCCGGGCCGAGGGGATAGCCGAGATTATAATTCAATTCATCGTACCACCAGTTGTTGCCGTGGTAGGTATCGCCAAATTCGTGGGCGAAGAAACCGTTGTTCAGCAGAGTCAGAGCGAGGCCGAACCGGACATAAGGATAGTAATTTTGGGCGAACTCGAGCGTGGACGGCGGGATGACGGTCAACGGCGAGTAGCCATAGCCGTAGGAAATCCACTGCATGGGTGAGGATTCAATCATGGTGTTGGGCGGCGGGACGGCAAGCCCCAACCAATCGTTGTACATGGTGAACAGCGTGGAAAAAGCCAAGCGCCCCTCCAGCACGTCGGAGGTGTGGAAGCCGATGCTGATGCCGTTGAACAACGCGGCAATGGCGGGATCAGTGATGTCCATGGCGTGACCGCTGATGATGGCATTGGGCATGAGTTGCCGGAAGGTTTGCAGCTCGCGCAGCACTCCGGCCCTCCAGGCGGCATCGAGCGTCGCTGGATCATCGGGGATTCCGTCCCCGTTGGCATCGATCTGCACCGGGTTGCCGTAGATATCCTGCGTCAGCCAGGATTGCGTGGTCATCACGTTGTCGAAGAACACGCCGTCCGCCATCAATCCGGTGTTGAGGACGGTCTGATAGGCGAATTGGGCCTGGTAATCGGCGACGCACGATTTGGTCATGTTGAGGCGATAGGAGCCGGGCCAGACTTCGATGCGGTTTCCGTGAATGTCCTTCAAATAATAATCATCCGGCAAACCACTGTTCTCCACGGCGTTGATGGAGGTGAGGATGCGGAGATGGGGATTGAGCTGGCGCAGGGTAAAGGCCTGGCTGGCGCTGGGGGTTGCTCCAAGCCAAAGGTCCACTTTGGACATATACGGCAGGCCGTTGCTCAACCAGAGGCCCCAGCCCCACAAGTTGCCCTTGCGCGGATAAGGCGGATTGGCGTCGGACAGCGCGCGATATTGAAGATGCAGCACATAATCGGGATTCGCGGCACAGCGCACATAGACATCGTTGACGAAATTGGGATCGGGGTTGAGACCGTTGATGGCAGTACTTTGCGATTGAGAACCAGCGCCCGAGGTGAACGCCGTCATTTGGCCGTAGGGCAGCGGCTGGCCCACGGCGTAGGCGCAAGCGGTGTTGGTGGCGGTTTGCACGGTCAGGGCAACGCTGGTGGCGCCGACCGGCAACAGAGTGCTCGGCGGCTGGGGATTGGCAATGGGAATGCCATTCCAGGCCAGCGTGCTGCTCTGGCAGGTGGCGCCGGTTTGAGTCACGCTGACGGGCGCAAACTCATAAACCAGCGACGTGCCGGTTGGGACATTCGTCGCCGCCAGCCAGACTTCGTTGGGCTGTGGAGCGTCGGTTCGCCGCGCGCGCGCGGCGATCTCAGCCGCGCCAGCCAGGCGGCCCGAAATCCTGAGTTCATCAATGTAATAATCGGCGTTGTTTCCGTAAGTGCCGCCGCCGATGGCGAAGTTGGCGCCGCCCGCATTTGGCGCAAAATAATGGCCTTCGTTGTTCGCGGCAGTCAGCACGCCATCGACATAAAAGCTCATGATGTTCAGTGTGGAAGAATAAGTGAACGCCAGATGATGCCATTGACCGGCAAGCCAGCCGGACATGCTGCCCAGAGTGCCGTAGGCGCTTTCCCACTGGCCGTTGACGTTGCCGCCCGCGTAGAGGATCTGGCTGGCGCCACTTTGGTCAATTTGCATGAAATCGCCGTTGGTGGAAAAATACTGGAACAAGACATGGTCCTGGGCGGAATAAATCGAATTGGTGGCATCAGCCCGCAGGGCCACCCACATTTCGATGGTGCCTTGGCCGAGAGGGAGGGTGCGGTTTGCCGAGAATTGCAGGAGGCCGTTGGCCGGCAATGCCAGGCACGATCCCCATTTGCCGGGCGCATAGGCGATGTTTTGGGCGAGTGTGGGCGTCTGGCCGTTCACTCCGTTGACATTGCCATCGAAATGAAGCAGGAGGCACTCTGCGACAGGCCCTGTGGCCAGTGGCACGCCATTGGCAACCCAGCCGAAAAGACTGCCGGATTCCGCGTCCCCGCTGGCATCGGAGAAACCCGCGCTGCCGATGAACCAGGAGTAGTCCGAAGAAAGCGAAATAGCAGCGCCGTAGCAGGTGGGCGGAGCCGCCCGGGCCGAATTCGTGGCGCAGACAACCGATATTAGCACGGACAGGAAGATGGAGAAAAATCGTGTCATGATGTGACCAACGCGTGGCCTCCGGTTGACTCCCTGACAGTACGCCATGACATCGTCAGGCTCAAGAGTTCTTATTGGACGCGTTGCGCGTGGCACGCACATTGGCCGCCATGGGAAGCTGTCCTGGTCTCAGTTGCCATTAGGACTGTCCAGGGGGATTTCCAGGACGAACGCGGCCCCTTTGCCGGAGCCTTCGCTGTGGGCGGTGAGTTGTCCGCCCATTTCCTTGGCGGCACTGGCTCCGCTGTAAAGACCGAAGCCGTGACCCGTCTTGCGGGTGGTGAATCCATGCGAGAAAATGCGCGTCAGGTTCTCCGGTGGAATGCCGATGCCGTTGTCCGCAACGGTGACTTTCAAACGGTTGTTCCCGTTCATGCCCGTTTTCAAGGTAAGCCGGCGGTCGGGGCGACCCGATTCGTTCAGGGCATGTTTGGCGTTGGTGATGAGGTTGACGAGGATTTGCAGGACTTTGTGCTTGTCCACCGTCACCTGCGGGAGGTCCGAGTACTCGCGCACGATCTCAATCCCATCGCGCTCAAAGCCGGCCCGGTTGATCTGCAACGCGTCATCCACCAGGCTGGCGATGGGTAATTCCTCCCGTGAGCCGGAGACGCGCGCGTAGGTTTGCTGCATGGCCACAATCTCCTTGATATGTTCGACATTGCGCGCCACCTGCTCATGTTCCTCCTGAAGCAATGAAAGCTCCTTGTCGATGTTGTCCGCCAATTTGATGATGAAGCCGGGCACCAGTTTGCCCTTGGGGTCGGAGATCAGGAATTCTGCGAGATTGGCCTCATGCTCCTGAAGAAGGCCCCTGACCTTGCCCAGAGTAAGGAATTCCGACCGCCGAAGCTTCTCGCGGATGATGGTGGTCGAAACGTTGAGGCTGTTGAGCACGTTGCCGACATTGTGCAGGACGCCGGTGGCAATCTCGGCCATGCCCGCCTCGCGCGAAGCCTCCATGAGGTCCTTTTGGGCCGCGGCCAGTTCGGCATGCGCCTTGTCCTTGGCTTCTATTTGTTCGCGCAGCTCCAAGGTTCGTTCGGCGACGCGGTGTTCGAGATTGTCATTGGCGCTCTGCAAATCGGCATGGGCGCGCTGCAATGCGGCCTCGGCCCGTTCGCGTTCACGGATTTGCACGCTGAGAAGACGGTTCTTCTTGGCAGTCAGCAGGCCCCAGACCAGGCCCAAAGCGCCCAAAGCACCCGTGATGGCCAGCGTCAAGAGCAGCCGGCGGAGATTCCACCAAGGCGGCTGGGTCAGGACCTTCAGATCGCGCGCCTCGCGCACCCGCAGGCGGAAGGAATTGACTTGTCCCCATCGGCCGCCTTCCAGGAGGCAGACGCCCGTGACCCGCAACTGGGTGTTGGCCGAGAGTTGTTCCACGCCTTCGGCAGTGAATGTCCTGGGCAGCATGGCTTCGAAAACGACGGATCCGGCCTGCAACACCAGGACCTGGGCCGGGCGCAGCCAGGTATCCTGAATGAGGCGGGCATCCAATTGCACCAGTTCGGCATTCGGTTCGTTGGTGAGAACTTCCGCCGCCGTCATCACCAGCGCCGGGGGATCGCCGCCCGGGCCTGCAACCCTGGACCATGCATCATTCAGGGTGATCGAGAATTCGCCTGCGACCGGATAGCCGAGTACTTCCACCACTTCGCCCAAGCGCGGCAACCGGTCGCAACGCACAAGCCGGACCAGCATCCCGCCGCTCCCGTCCTGCAAGCTGATCGTCTGGTCTTGAGCCACGCTCGTGACGCGACCGGCGATCTTGATGCGGTGGGTGAGGTCTTGATCGGACTGGTAACTGGACAGATCCATGATGCGCTCGGTCGGGATTGCGAAAGGATTGGCGGGGGCGGCCTCGTCAACTAGGATGGCGCTGTCATCCGGGACATGGAGACGGAAAGCAACGATCTGGCCCTGTTGATTGTACTGCCCCCCCGCAACGCCGCGCAAGGTCACACGCGCGTCCACCAGTTGTTCCGTTTGGGCCAGGGTCATGGTCGGGCCAAGCATGACAGGGATTTGGCCCTGGGCCGTCATCACTTGCAGCCAGCAGCGATGGTCCCTTTCCATGGCCGATTGCACGACACCGCGAATTTCGACCCACCGGCAATCGTATTGACCAGTGAGCAACTCATCCAAGCCCACGCGTGCCGGAACGGGCATCGGAGCCTCTGCCAGCACCTCAAAGGTGGCCTTGCAAACTGTCGGCGCAACATCGCCTTCAGACGTTATTCCCTTGACGCGGACGCGTTCACCGGGGCGAATGCGCATCCGCCCGCTGGCGGGTGTGACAAAAATGCCAACGGTTGAGTCCTGCATAAACAGGGAACGCCAGCGGGAGTCGCAAAACGTCACCACCCCTTCCGTGTTGACAGGGTAGCCGCGCGCCGCCTCGATTTTGCTCAGCCGGCGAATGGCTTGGACCGATTCCAACAAAGGCAGGGGCGGTTGGGCGTTCGAAGACACCTGCGCGGCATGGCTCGCGGGTGGCGGCAGTGAACCCGTCGGAAGGATCACGGCATCTTTCAACACCAATTCACCATCAGTCAGATGGGGAAACCCGAACACATCCACGCCGGAATCAAAGCGAAACCCGGGTTTGTAGGGACATTGGACCTGCACAACGCTGGTGCGGTCATGCACGGCCACGGCGGTGCCGTCCGGACGTTGCTCAAGCACGCCTTGAATATGGACCCGCTGCCGCGTCTTGCCCTCTTTGGAAACAGTGATCCGGTCAATGGGCGTCACGGGGAGCGCGAGCAGATCCGCCTCCGGAGCCTCCAGCACTTGGACTTGGTCCGATTGCTGGGCCAGTACTGCCACCCCGTCGCGACGGCCCTGGGCGTCAAATTGAACAGAAAGAACCCCGGTGATCCGCACCCGGGCATCGAGCAACTGGCGGGCCGCCATCGCAGACCAATTGAGCAGGTAAACCGCTATATTGGTGGACCCCACGCTGGTTTGAATCAACAGACGCTCGTCCCTCGGGAAGACCGCAAGGACTCGACCGTCGAGCTGAAGCAGCTGGCCGGAGGCACGCCCGCTCAGAATGTCTTCCAAATCCCAGTTCTTTGTCGTGAGCGTTTGCCTTTGCCCCGTCCGTTTCAACCTCCTGACTGTCACCTCACAGTAGCCATGTGCCGAGGTGGTCGAACCCTCGATTTCGATAACTTCTCCTGGCTGCAAAGAAGGCGTGTTGGGCGAGATCTTGAGAAAGGTGCCCAGCTCGGCGCTTTGGACAAATAGCATCCGCCATTGCGGATGGCAGTAGGTGACCGTGGCCAGCAATTTGACCGGCTGTCCCCGTTCCGCCTGTTCCAATGTCAGGTTCAGGGCGGTTTCCAGGTTGGTGATAACCTTGGGCGCGGGCGCCAGGGCAGCAAGTTGATTTGTGATGACTGATGGCTGGGAAGGACTTGAAGCGGCGCGGGCAGGGAACGAATCCTGAGCCGCCGCGTGAAGGCCAGCCGCCACCGTAATTGCTCCAACCCACCGCCAGCGCGAAACGGACCGCCAGGATTGAGCGGAGTTGCGTTTCATGACTTAGCCTCCGTCCTGCGTCCATTCGCCTGGAGAATGCGCGCAATTTGTGATCGTCTCAGTTGGATGCAGGAAACCCTGCCACCCTTCCACGAGGAGCATTCGCGCGAAACACTGGCTCTGGCCGATAACATGTCTGCATAACCATCGGCAGCGCAAGTTGTTAACTTTAGCCGCTATTCCAGTGGAAACTCCTTTGCCTGGCAATCGCTAGGGTTGCCAGACCGCCCGCCAAAACTTCTCCGGCTGTGATGGAACCACGGAGTTGGTAATGTTCAAAGTGCCGGTCACGAGCGTGTTCGTGCTGACAGGCGTCCAAGTCGTCAGGTTTGTGGAACATTCAAGGACGTAAGGAACACCCGTTTCACCCTGGAGCTGAAAGACGAACTGGCTTGAGCCGTGAGCCAGGGCCGTCGGCTGCAACTGCGCCGCCGCCGGCGCCAGCACCATGACGGTGGCCGAGTAAGGCGCGAAGGAGTAGTTGAATGCCGTCCCGCCGATCCAGAAGTAACTTTGCGCAATGTCCGGCGAGCCGCTGCCATTTTCCACCGCATTGTCCTGGGGAATCCCGTAGGAATAAACCGTCACCTCGGATGACGGCGTGTAGCCTGTCAACGACACTTGTCCAACCAGAGTATTGACAGGATCTTTGTTGACAGTCAGCACCGTCAGGCTGCCGTCCTGCCGCCGCACCCCGTAAGTCGAGAGCAGCGGCCAATCACTGGCCGCGCCCAGCACCGTATCACCCGTCTGCGCGAAATACGTCATGAGTTCCGTCGTATAGTAGGTTGGATACACATCCATGCTGCCGAGAATGTAATCTCCATTGACCACCCCGTAATCGCCATACTCGCGCCAGCCATAGAGACTGGGGCTCAAGTTGACGTCGGCGCTCCCCTGGCCATTGCGCAAATCCCACCAGAAAAGGCCGTTGAACTCCGTTTGCATCAGTTGGGCCAGGCTGTCGATCTTAAAAAGTCCGTTGACCAGGCTGACCGATTGCTTGCCGGGAGAGGAGGAAACCGAATTGTTTTCCGTGCAGACCAACTCGATGTTGGCGCCAATGCTCGCGCCCATGTAATCGTTGATCATGCTTCGCAAATCTCCTGCGTAAGAAGCCCACCCGGTCGAGGCGGCCAGCAGACCGGCATCAGACTCGTCGCCCGGATTCTGGGGATAATTATGGAAGATGGCGAAATCCGGCGTGACACCAAACTGTTTTAAACTGGCCAGCAACACCGGCGTCCAGCCATAGTTGGTCAGTTTCGTAACGGGATCAATCGCCGGATGGTTAGTGTAATATCTGCCTTGATATTCATTGAGATAGCTGTTCGCGCCGGGCGTGACGACCACGCCCACCTTGATCGTTGGATCCACCTCTTTCATCATCGATATATAGCTGTTGGCCCGGTTCGCATACGTGAATGGCTCATGCGGCAGCATGTTGCTGTCCGTCTCCCATGTGCCGTATTCCTCGTTGCCAATTTCCCAATACTTGAAATGCAGCGGCGCCGGGTGCGAGATGCGGAGAAAATTCAAGCCGTCGTCTGTGGCCAGCGGCATGGCCGCGCGCAACTCGGCCCAATAAGCCACGTTTGACCAGTTTCTGCTGTACTGATCGTAGCCCAAAGTATACGTGTTGGTCGTCGCGCCATTGCAATATGCCACCCAGGCTGCCGCTTCAGGCGGGGTGCCTGAGCCATAGTTCACCGTGATCATCGTCTCCGCGTTGATGTTGGTGATTATTTGAATGAAATTAGCCACACTCGTTGCCCACGAATAACCCGTCCAGTCCGACTTGTCATCAACCCAGTGGTAATCGTCGGAAGCGGATCCCCCGGGCAACCGCAATGCCTGGATGCCCATGTTGGTCAACAACATGACCGTCTGCTCTGAATCAAAATAACCATCCCAAATCGCCGTGTTCAATCCAAACCAGCGCGCATCAGCCGTCCGGATGGCGTTGGTGGCGTTGACCGCCAGCAGTATCACAGACGGCGCCGTGGCGCTGACAAGTCCCACATCATCCAAATAAAACGCCGGTTCAGATGAGCCGCCGCCATCCTGGATGACAAAACCGCTGAAGTCCGTCGCGTTCGCCACGCCCAAAGCCGACAACGGCACCGTGTACTGCACCCAGGTGTTGGCCACCGGCGTGTTCAAAGAATAGGTGATGCCTTGATCCGCGCCGTCGGCGCCCAGCAGGCCATACATCTGGAGGTTTTGCCCACCGTCCGGGCCGCCGTTGATCCAGAACGTGATGCTGCCGTAGTTCGTATCCGCCATGGGAGAATGAAAAAAACCAATGCCGCCGTAGGCCTCCGTGATCGTCGCGCTAATGGACTTCGTGCTGCCGGAAAAAACCGGCGTGGCATTGGAGTAGTTAAGCGTGATGTTATAACTGGCGTCTCCCCAGTCATTGACCAGCGCATTGGAATAAATCGCGTAACTGTTGGGCGGCGGGGGAGCCGGGGGTGGTGGCGGCGGCACTCCCCCCACCAAGAGGATGCTGCCGACATAAAAGGTCGGAATAGTCGAAGCGGTATCGTTCCAAATCCAAATGCCGTCAAAGTTCGTCTGGTCGGCCACGCCCAAAGCCGAGAGGGAAATGGTGAATTCCTGCCACTGATTGCTGGCCAGGGGCGGCAACGTGCAAAGCGTCTGGTAGCTCCCGTCCAGTGTCCCGGCCACAGTCAGAACCTGCCCGCCCCCAGGACCGCCGTTGACCCAAAAGTTCAGACCCGAATAGTCCGCGCTCGAAGACGGGGTCTGGGACAGTTGCAGCGCCGCGTATTCGGTGCAGAAAACACTGATCGAGTTGGAGAAGTGCGGCAACACGGGACTGGGGTTCGCCAGATTGACGCTGGCCCAACTCTCATTCGCCCATCCGTTCTGCAGGCTGTTCGAATAGAGGATCTGGTTTGGAATCTGGCCCCAAAGGCATACCGCAGAAATCTGCAGCAAACATGCTGCGATGACTCTGGCGCGCGAGCGGTGACTATTCATACCCCCTTCTGGTTGCTTCATGCTGATTCTTTATCCTTTTTTTAAAAGCTTGAAAAGCTTTTTTCGGCAGCGCGCTCACTATTTCCTGTGCCGGACAAATTCGAAGTTGCACAAGCGCACTTCGGGCTTCCCGCCCGCGTCCAACACCAGTTTGCCCGCCGCATCGAAGGAAATCAGCAGGTGGTCCGGCTTGAGATTAAGGTCCTCCAATCCGCAGCCGGCCAGCTTGGCGGCCTTGGCCCTCACCAGTTCCTCCATCATCCGGCGCGTGATCAGCCCTTTGGCGCAGGCATGTTTCGCATTCACGGACGAGTAGGATGAGCCGTCGTCCGCCGCCACCAAAGCATCCGGCCCGTTCCAGAATCCCCAGATTGTGATGTAATCATAATCCTTGCGGATGGCGGGTTCACCATCCGGCGTGCGCAGATCGGCCAGGGCCAGGTAACGCCGCGCATCGTCGGCGCGGGAAGATTCGCGGGGGCTGCCCGTCATGTAAATGGCGCGCGGATAGATGGTCTTGATGCCATGACCGCTGAGGTGCAGCGCCAGCGCGAATTCCTCGAACGGGCTGTTGTACTCATGGGCCCGGGCCGCGTCCGGAATCGCCTCGGCCCCTTTCATCTGCGCCGGATCTCCCATGCGCGACACCCTCCAAACCAGTTTGATATTGTCCTTGGTGCAGGTGCGGAACACCTGGTTGCGCGAGGACAATTTCTTCTTCGGCGTCCGGCGCCAGCGTTCCGGCAGAAAATAACTGAACAGGTCCGGGTCCCGCCCCACCACCCACAACAATCCGCCCGTGCTCTCCGCCCGCCCAAAAACATAGTCCACCCCCAGCAGGCTCGTGGCGCGCAGATGGTCCGGCATCGGTTTGCCGGCGGCCTCCTCGAACCGCCGGACCATATGAGTCAAATATATCTTTCGGTTGGCGCTGCGCACCGCCTGCTCGTGTTCCGCCGTCCGTTCCAGCAACTCATAATCCACCAACCCGTAGGCAAGCTGCCCGTGCCGGTCGCGCAATAACTGGCCGTCGGGCGTTTGCCGCAAAATGATGTGCGCCGGCTTCATGTCGATAACGTGGTAGCCCTTCTGGCGCAATTCGTGCGTGACCAGGCCCGTCGCCTGCGCCAGAAACTCCGCGCTGCGCCGCCCGCTGAACCCGAAGTGTTCGGCCGTTTCCACCGCGTCCAATCCCTTGATCCATCCGAAGAGCAGGACGTATTGCCGCAATATGTCAATTTCCACTCCCGGATGTTGCGCGATTTTCGCCCGGATTTTATGCTCCGAACGTCCCGTCTGCCACAATTGCAGCCTCTTGCCGGGCACGTAAATCGCCAGCGGCAATTGGGTGCGGATGTGGATGCCGGCCGGCCCGGCATCGCCCTGGCGCAATTCCATCAACAGGGAGAATTCCTCGAAGGGACTGTTGAACTCGGCATTGATGAATTTGTTCACTGTCAGGGTATCCAGCGGGACGTCTTCACCAACGCGCGACCATTTGACCACCAGATTCAGGCTGCGGCCGTTGACCGGGCGCGTCGGCAGCCTATAGACGGTGCTCGTGCCGCTGAGCCGTTTGCGTTCGGCTTCGAACCACTCCGGCGCAAACCAGTTTTCCAGCAGCAGATGCCGCCAGACCTGCGTGCCAAACTGCGTCAGATACAAGTCTCCATCGTCGCTGGTTTTCAAGTGAACATAATCCACCCCCAGCAGTGACGTCACCGTGCCGCCCGGCGGCGCATCGGCGGGCAGTATCATCGGGCCATGCGTCCGGCGCATTGCCGCCGCCATGGTCCGCGCCTCCTTCCACGCCTTCACCTCGCCAGTCATGGCCGCAGTGTAGTTCCGGTGCTCGTTGGAGCAAGCAATACCATAAGTTCGAAATGTTAAGCTGCCACTTCACCGGAGGAAATATCGCACCAACCTGTTCAGGCCGCAGGTTCCGTCATCATGGTGTCTTCATGCTCGTAACCTGGCGCGCAGCAGCACAACAGCCGCAAATCCTCCGCGCCCGTGTTCCAGAGCTTGTGTCGCTGCCCCGGTAAAATCGCAATAGCATCCCCGCTGGCCACTTCGCGGACTTCCCCGTTGATGCGAATCCGCCCCACCCCATGCGTAATGTAATAAATCTCCTCCGTTCTGGCGTGATAATGCTCCTGCGTGCTCGCGCCGGGCGCCAACCGCGCCTCCGCCAGACTCTGGTTGCGGATCGCTGAATTCCGATGGGCCAGCAATTCACGAATCTCCGATCCGTCCTTCGTGGTAAACGCCACTACATCCCCAAGGTTTTTAACATCCATGCCCCATCCATGCCACAACCTGGATCGCGACACCACCCAGTAATGGGACAATTATTCCCATCTCAAAAAGCCTGTGGCAACATCGACCGCTTCCGGCGCCACCATTGCGCACCCATTCCAGATCGCCCAGCGCCTCTCTATGAGATTGCAGCTCAATGTTTTACAACTGTTTTATCTTCGTGATGGATGACACCAATTCGCACCGCCAAAGCAGAATGTTTGTGTGGCGTGGCGAATGCTCGCAAGATTCTGAAGATGAATACTTGAGCTAACATGCGGAGGTCCGATTTTATGTTTCGATTGCTGCGAAAACCATGTGTGTTGTTTATCCTCTGCTGCCCTTTCGTCGTGGCTGGATGCCACCAGCACCCGTGCGCGACATCACTTGCAGATCCGCAACCGGTCCGGGCCAAACATGCCGCGGTTGATGCCGGGGCAACGGTGTGCGTCGAACAAGCAATGCTATTCACCTTGCCCGTGGTCGAAACGAAGGCCTGCGCGTTAAAGACAGAGACTGGCGCGCCGAAAAGCCCCCAGCCCAAGGATGCGCCCCTGATTGCCGGCACCCAAAAAGAGCCGGACTGCCTGACGGGACAACTCGGCGATGGCCTTCTGCTTGTTTTCAAGACGTTCACGGGCCGGTAAGTACGCCGGTCAGCACTCATCTAGGGGCCTTGGTCGGGGCTTTGCCCCCATGGGATCCTTGTTTTTAAAGCGGCCCAACCGAAGTAATATTGCACTCAACAATAATTGCCGGCTTGCCACAAAAAGAGGTGAATGTTTGCCAAAAGGTGGGGAGTCGCAAGTGCGTTCCAACCCCACTGTTTACCTTGTGAAGAACAGGTTGCGAATGCCTGTGTCAACCGGGCAAACGCCCGGATTTTGTGGCAGGCCGATGCTGATGATCACATTGAAATCATTGGCCTTCATTCCACTTTCCACCGCTTCCATGCACGTTCAGCTTTATGACATCCAAACTCACTCCCAGCGCTCCAGTCTTTGCAACCATTGACGGCAACGAAGCCGCCGCCTACGTGGCCTACCGGGTCAACGAGGTCATGGCGATTTACCCCATCACCCCTTCCTCTCCCATCGCCGAATGGTGCGACCAGTGGGCCTCGGATGGAAAACGAAACTTGTGGGGAACCATCCCCTCAATGATCGAAATGCAGAGCGAAGGCGGGGCCGCCGGCGCGGTTCATGGCGCCCTCCAAACCGGCTCCCTCAGCACGACTTTTACCGCTTCGCAGGGCCTGCTGCTCATGATCCCGAACATGTTCAAAATCGCCGGCGAATTGCTCCCGGCCGTCTTCCATGTCACAGCACGGACGGTGGCCACGCACGCCCTCTCCATCTTCGGCGATCACAGCGACATCATGGCGGCGCGCTCCGCCGGCTGGGCCATGCTCGGCGCGGCTTCCGTTCAGGAAACCACGGATTTTGCCCTCATTGCGCAGGCGGCAGCAATGCGGGCCCGCCTGCCCTTCATTCATTTCTTTGACGGTTTCCGCACTTCGCACGAAGTCGCCAAGATTCAACTCATCCCCGAGGAGGTCATGCGCGAGTTGATGGACGATGACGAGATCGCGGAATGGCGCGCCCACGCCATGTCCCCCGACCACCCGGTCCTGCGCGGCACGGCCCAGAATCCAGACGCCTTTTTCCAGGGCCGCGAGGCGGCCAACCCTGTTTATGACATCTGCCCCGACATTGTGCAGCAGGTCATGGACGAGTTTGCCAAGCACACGGGCCGCCAATACAAACTTTTCGAGTACGTGGGCGCGCCCGACGCCGAACGCGTCCTGGTCATCATGGGCTCCGGCGCGGAGGTGGCGCAGGAAGCCGTCGAATTTCTCAATCGCCGCGGCGAAAAACTCGGCCTGATCAAGGTGCGACTCTACAGGCCGTTTGACGGCGACCGGTTTGTCCAGGCCTTGCCCGCCACGGTCAAGGCCGTGGCTGTGCTCGACCGCACCAAGGAGCCGGGCGCGGCCGGCGAACCGCTTTACCAGGATTGCGTGACGGCCCTGGTGGAACATCGCTTCAATGGCGCTCGCTCCGGGCGGGAACCGTCCGTGATCGTCGGCGGCCGTTACGGCCTGTCTTCCAAGGAATTCACCCCCGCCATGGTCAAGGCGGTGTATGACAACCTCGCCGAAAAAGCGCCCCGGAACCATTTCACCGTCGGCATCAATGACGATGTCTCCTTCACCAGCCTGTCGGTGGACGCGGACTTCTCGACCGAACCCGACGACGTCATCCGCGCCCTCTTCTATGGTCTCGGTTCCGACGGCACGGTGGGGGCGAACAAAAACTCGATCAAAATCATCGGCGAGAACACCCCGTATTGCGCGCAAGGCTATTTCGTCTATGATTCCAAAAAATCAGGCTCGATGACCGTGTCGCACCTGCGCTTCGGCAAACAGCCCATTCGTTCCAGCTATTTGATCTCGCGCGCAAATTTCATCGCCTGCCACCAGCCGGAATTCATGGAGCGCTACGACCTGTTGCGCAATCTGGTCCCGGGCGGCACGTTCCTGTTGAACTCGCCTTTGTCCAAGGACGAAATCTGGCGGCGCCTGCCAACCCCCGTGCAAAAGGCGCTGCTCGACCGCAAAGCCCGCTTCCATGTCATCGACGCCACGAGCGTGGCCCGCGCCAGTGGCATGGGCGGCCGCATCAACACCATCATGCAGGTGTGTTTCTTTGCCCTTTCGGGTGTGCTGCCCAGGGACGAGGCCATCGACGCCATCAAAAAATCCATCAAGAAGACCTACGGCAAAAAAGGGGACGAAGTCGTGCAGAAGAACCTCAAGGCAGTCGATAACACCCTGGCCAATTTGTTTGAAGTCGCGCTCACCAGCAGCGTCAACGGCTCCGGCGGATTCCTCCCACCGATTTCGCCGGATGCCCCGCCGTTTGTTCGGGAGGTGCTGGGCGAACTGGCCGCCGGATGCGGCGATGAACTGCCCGTCAGCGCCTTCCCGCGCGACGGGACCTTTCCCACCGCCACGGCGCAATACGAAAAGCGCAATCTCGCACTCGACATTCCGGTCTGGAACGATGCCATCTGCATTCAATGCCTCAAGTGCGTGGCCATGTGCCCGCACGCAGCCATCCGGGCCAAGGTGTGCGAGCCGGCGCAATTGCAAGGCGCGCCCGCAACCCTCAAAAGCGCCGCGGCGCGCTCGCCGGAATGGAAGACCATGCGGCTGGTCCTGCAAGTGGCGGCGGAGGATTGCACCGGTTGCACCCTCTGCGTGGAAGTCTGCCCGGTGCGTGACAAGTCGGAGAACAAACGCAAGGCGCTCAATATGCAACCCCAGGCGCCGCTGCGGCTGGCCGAGCGCGAAAACTGGAAATTCTTCCTGAAGTTGCCTGAAATGGACCGGTGTAAAATCAACCCCACCCTCCTCCGGCAGCAGCAGGTCATGCAGCCGCTCTTCGAATTCTCCGGCGCCTGCGCCGGCTGCGGTGAAACCCCCTATATAAAGCTGCTCACCCAGTTGTTCGGCGACCGCGCCGTCATTGCCAACGCCACCGGCTGTTCCTCCATTTACGGCGGCAACCTGCCCACCACGCCTTACGCGAAAAATGCCGACGGCCGCGGCCCCACCTGGTGCAATTCGCTCTTTGAGGACAACGCCGAGTTCGGCCTCGGCTTCCGCGTTTCCATTGACAAACAGCGCGAACTCGCGGGCGAACTGTTGCGCAAACTGTCCGGCCAGCTCGGCGATGATCTGGTGGCCGCTCTCTTGAAGCCCAGCGAGATCGATGAAGCGGGACTGGCCGAGCGGCGCGCGCGTGTGGCCGTCTTGAAGCTCAAGCTGCAGCATCTGGATTCCCCGGAGGCGCTGCTGCTGCTGAGCCTGGCCGATCAACTGGTCAAAAAGAGCGTTTGGATTCTGGGCGGCGACGGCTGGGCCTATGACATCGGCTACGGCGGACTGGACCATGTCCTGGCCAGCGGACGCGATGTCAATGTCCTGGTGCTTGATACGGAAGTGTATTCCAACACCGGCGGACAAATGTCTAAATCAACCCCGCGCGGGGCGGTGGCAAAATTCGCCGCCGGCGGAAAACCCGGCCGCAAAAAAGACCTGGGCCTCATCGCCATGGCCTACGGCAATGTTTATGTCGCCTGCGTGGCCATGGGCGCAAAGGATGACCATACCCTCAAAGCCTTTGTCGAAGCGGAATCCTATCCCGGACCGTCTCTCATCATGGCCTACAGCCCCTGCATCGCGCAGGGCATCGCGCTGGACACCGGCGTCAGCGCCCGCCAGCAAAAAATGGCGGTGGATTGCGGCCAGTGGCTTCTCTACCGCTACGATCCGCGCCGCGCCGATCACGGCGAGAATCCCCTGCAACTGGACTCTCCGCCCCCCAAGGCTGCCGTGCGGGATTATCTGCTCTCGGAAAATCGCTTCAAGATGCTGACCTTGAGCAAGCCCGACTCCGCCCGCCAGTTTCTGGCCGAGGCTCAGGCCGATGCCGACTCCCGCAGAAAATTCTACGAGTTTATGCAAAGCCGCGCTCTCAAGCCGGAGGTCGCGCCGCCTGTCACGCATAAGATCACCATCCCGGTTGAGCTGCCGGCTCCAACCTCAACTCCATAAACCGAACACACATCCCATGGATTTAAGCACCACCTATCTTGGCTTGAAACTGCGCTCGCCGCTGGTCTGCGGGGCCTCCCCCTTGTCGCAGCAACTGGACAATCTCAAACGGATGGAGGACGCCCGCGCCGCCGCGGTGGTGTTGCATTCATTGTTCGAGGAACAATTGCGCCAGGACAACCGCGAACTGGAGGAGAGCCTGGAGCGGGGCGCTCTCAGTTCGCCCGAAGCGCTGAGTTACTTCCCGGAGGTGGATGGATACAAATTAGGCCCGGACGAATATCTCGCCTACATCGAGCGCGCCAAGCGCACGGTGGCCATCCCGGTGATCGCCAGTTTGAACGCCTGTTCGCCGGGCGGGTGGACCAGCTACGCCCGCGGCATTCAGGATGCCGGGGCCGACGCACTCGAGCTCAACATCTATCACATTCCCACCGACGCCAAACAAAGCTCCGCCGACATCGAGGCCATGTACCTGGAAATCGTGCGCGGCGTGAAGTCGGAACTGACCATTCCCGTGGCGGTCAAAGTGAGCCCTTTTTTCACGAATTTCTCCAATATGGCCACGCAATTCGTCGAGGCCGGCGCCTCCGGCCTGGTGCTCTTCAACCGCTTTTACCAGCCGGACATCGACCTCGAAACGCTGGAAGTGCGCCCGAACATGTTGCGCAGCACGCCCATGGCTTTGCGGCTGCCGCTGCGCTGGATCGCGATTCTTTACGGGCGCGTTTCGGCCAGCCTGGCGGCAACCAGCGGCGTCTACTTCGGCGGCGACGTTCTGAAGCTGCTGCTGGCGGGCGCGGACGTCACCATGTTGTGCTCGGTGCTGTTGCGCGACGGCATCCGCCAGATCGGCAGCATCGAAAAGGAACTCGTCGCCTGGATGGAAAAGCACGAATACGAATCGGTCCGGCAACTGAAGGGGAGCCTGAGCCAGATGAACTGCGCCGACCCCGCCGCCTTCGAGCGCGCGCATTACATGAAAGCCATTCTCAACCATCCCGTACCATCACACGGGCCGCTTTAAGAATTAATCAATGCTCCCCTGGCTCACCACTGCTTTTTAATATGATCGGCGTCCCCGCCGCGGTGCTGGGAACAATTACACTTTTCACGGGAACCATGCAGGCCCTGAAGCTGGAGCAAACCAAACGGCTGCTTGCCTTTCACAGTATCGGGCAGGTTGGGTATGTCCTACTCGGCTTCGGGGCCTGCATGACGATTTTGCCGCCGGCGGGGCGGGCGGTTGCCGCGCTGGAAAAACTTGGATATTCGAGGTTTTTCATGGCTAACACCTGCTAAATCGCCGGGAGAATTGAAAAAGAGGGAAGGGCTTTTATGCATCTATTTCATTGTTGCGACGCGTCGACATTCGGCTGCATATTGTGCCCGTGCCGGTGTCATGCCGGTGTCACCCATTAGGGCGTGCCGGTGTCAGTCCTGAATGGCGCTTAGATAAGACCACGGTTTCTCAGAGTGTTTTTGTTATAGTAGCGGCAGCGGTGAGGAACCTCTTTGAATGTGTGCCGGGGTTTATTGAGTAGTTGATAGG
>JBEKDI010000073.1:0-30221 GCA_050014435.1 Verrucomicrobiota bacterium
CGGCGCACCAAATCCTGCTGCTGTGTTTTCGATTGCGCTTTGGCTTTTTCCCGACGCTTGACTGCGGTCAGCGCCTGGGCGGGCGATGTGCCCGCATAAATCACCGACATGATTGCCGGCAGAAACCGATCCATGCAGGCCAGGTTGAACATCAATAAGTTGTTCAGGTTCTCCGTATTGAAGGATTCCTGCGCGAATGGCAGCGTAGTCTTGAAACGAATTTCGCCGTCCTCATAATCCATCTCAAAACACCCCATCGTCCTGCCGAAATTGATGCGTGTGAGCAGCTCAGCACACGGCCCCCGCCTGCGGGCGGGGCATTTCTGAGGAAAAAGCGAAAGCACCAGAAAAGCATCGTCATCGTCCAATGCAGCCACGATCACCTTCCAGCCGCCGTTGTCGCCCTCAATCCCAGTGCGCACGAGATCATTTTCCTCGTCGATCTCGAATTTCCAATCTTTACCCTGAAATAGCTCAACCACCTGTTCCAAAGCTTTTCTCATACACATTTCCTTTCCGGAGGTGCCTGCCCAACGGGGGCAGTTCACCCAAGTTCGCGCTCATCATCGCACAGGGGGTATGACAACCGCTGGCACACCTTTAAAAAAAGAGAAACCCAATCGCCTTTGGAGCAAAATGACCACGACGTGACCGTTCGTGTCATAGGCTCCAACGAATGAACATTTCCATCAAAAAGGGCTGGCTGCAAACTGGGGCTCTCCTGAAACAACCTTAACACCGTCAGATTATTAAGATTGCCTTCCTCGAATCAAAAGGGCAATTGAAGGCATGGCTAAAACAGCAAAGAAGACAAAACGGACACCGAACGCAGCGTTCATGAAACCCGTCACGCCGGACGAGAAGCTCGCCAAGGTAGTCGGTGACAAACCCCTTCCACGGACCGACTTGACGAAAAAGCTTTGGGCCTACATCCGCAAGAACGGATTGCAGGATGCAAAAAAGAGGACCTTCATCAACGCCGACGAGAACCTGAAGGCCGTGTTCAACGGCAAGAAGCAGGTCAGCATGTTTGAGATGACCAAGCTGGTCTCCGGGCATGTGAAGAAATGACGGCTGAGGTCCCCCCAATGCCTTAAGGCGCGGACTTTGTAAAAGCAACCGACGGAATTAGTCTAAATCTCGGTTGCCCGGTGCGCCTTCTGCGAGCGCTCGATGTGCTGACACAACGTCCTCTGGAAGACCGGAACGAGCCGAAGGCCAACCTCGGTAACGAGGCGACCGACGGTTGATGGGCTGCCCGGGAAGAAGCGTCATTCGGCCACCCACTCTATTTCATTCTGGAGAGCAGCTTGATGGTCTTGCCGTCAACCACGAATGTGCCGTAGCCATGATGATGGAGGGTGCGGGGATGCTTTTGGGCACGGTCGATCCACGCTTTGACCACCTCAACGATGAAGATGTTGTATTGGGTCGCAAGCTTTGTGTCGATCACCCGGCATTCAAGATTGGCGTAGCACTCGTCGATAAGCGGCGGACGCACGCAGGCGGCTTCGGACGGGGTAAGGCCGAACTCTTTAAACTTGTCGATATTTCGCCCGGATGTGTTCCCGCAGGCCACCACCTCTTTGGCCAATTCCACCGTCGGGATGTTGATGACGCATTCTTTGGTTTTCTTCAGTATGCCAAACGAGTAATTCCTGTTGCTCATGACGCAAGCCATGATCGGCGGCTCGAAATCGATCATCATGTGCCACGACAGGGTCATGATGTTTGGCCGTCCGCCAATGGCGGTTGTGACCATTACCACCGGCCCCGGCTCGATCAGACGGTAAACCTGGGATAAGGGTAAGGATCTTTTCGCCACAACGGCATCCCTGTCGGCGTCATTTCCAGGCAACCAATTCCGGCTAAAAGCGTTTTACAACGCCGTCTTCCCCGCCTTCTTCGCCTTGGCCCAACGAGCCCTCGCAGCGGCGGCCAGCTTCGCCCGCACTGCTGCGCTGACCTTACGCCGCTTCTTGGCTGGCTTGGTCGTAGCCGTTACCGCCGCCCCTTTAACCTTGGCCCAGCGTGCTCTGGCCGCTGCCGCAATCTTTGCCCGGGCGGCACGAGACATCCTTCGTTTCTTCTTCGGCAGTTCCGCCCGTGGGGTGGGAGCCGGAATATCCCCGCCGCCATCGCTGTCAGCGGCAATGGCTTCAAGCTGGGCTTGCAGCATTTCGATCTGTTCCTTGATGGCGATAGCGCGTTTGATTTGCTCCGTGGTTAAATCTCTCAGATTCGTCATGCTTGATTGTTATGCCGGGCGGGGCTGGGGAGTCAATGGCGGAGAAATGATACCGCCCATGCCTGCCGGGACTCGCAAGTTGTTGGATCTGGGAGGCGGCCGTGCGCTTGAGAAAGATTCCACCACCATCCCTGCCTACAAGAGCGCTTGATTGCCGACCCATGTGGATTTCGGGAAAAGCGTCTCATGAAGCCAAAATGCCAAATCATACCGCCAAATGGCTGAAAGACGGCTGACTTGGGAGGACCATCCACGAACAGGAAATTTTCGATCACCAATGAAGAGATCCCCAATCAACCCTCTGTCACCCTGTTGGCGCAAATTGATCAATTCAGTTGGTTTGACTTCCACCTTCATGTCCAAGTTCTGAATTTCCCGCGTGGCACGAACCCCATCGCACAATATCACCGTGCCATTCGGCAGGCTCGACAGGGCTGTCAAAAAATGTTCCCGGCAGTTCTCCACCAAATCCGACTGGGTTTCGGCGGTTAATCTGCTCCACTTGATTTTTGTGGAGCAGGCAACCAAATCAATATGAACCGCACTTCCCATCGCGTAAGTCCAGGCTGGATTCACGCGATTGAGAACGCTCTCCATTTTCTCAAAATAGGGATGCCAGTCGCGCTTTGTGTCGTTGAAGTATTTTACCCGACGTGCTTTCGCATCGGCCACGTCCGCGTCGCCCAAATCCGTTCTCGCATCGACCCTGTAATCGCCAAGCAAGGCCAGCCGCTGGCTTCGCTCCTTGGGAATCCCATCGAAGTAGAACTCGTCCAAGGCAGGATTTAAGCCAACCGTGACGACTTTCAAATTGCGCCCGACGATATCGCCAAAAAAAGGAACAGGTAGGCATTCCACCACCACCTCGTTGTCGCAAGAACCGTAGCCAACACATCGCTGACACTTTTCAATGGTCATTTCAAAATCCTAAATGGTTGTCTGTATTCCCTTTCGAAAGGCTGCCTGCCCAATCGGGCAGTTCGCCAAAGTTCGCGCTCATCATCGCACGCAAGGTATGACAACCGCTGGCACACCAGCAAAAAAGACCCAATATTTTTTGAAGCCAAACGATCAAGGTGTGACTGTTTCGTCATGCCTGCTCGCGCTTATCAGCAGGCTTGTCGGCAGGCTGGTGCGGGGCTTTGTAACGCTCTTGCAGAACCATCGCCGTGCCACAGAGCCGGTTTGCCAAGGCCTGCGGACGCACCACTGTGGCATGAGCGCCCCAACTCAGCACCCAGCGCTCCGCCTCTTCAATGCTGTTTAAACGCAGGCGCAACCGAATCTGTCGGGATGGCAATTCGGTCAGTTCCTGGCTGGAATGCCATCTCCGTCCACGAATCAAATCCGCTGCCCAAGCATCGAAATCAATGACCACCTCGTAATCGTCGCCGCCCTTGAACACGTTAAAACTCCCCCTCAGATACTCGTTGAGGTTGAATTTCTTGGGGAGGGCAAAGTGCTCATGGGTAACCTCGGGCGCGCGAAGGCGTGTCAGCGCGAAGGTCCTCATTGCGTCGCGCTTCACATCGAAGGCAAAAAGATACCAGTGGTTGTCGACGCAGGCCACATGATATGGGCGCACTTGCCGCCAGTGGGCCTTGTCAGCGCCCAGATTCCGGTACAGGAACCGCAATTCCCGCCGTTCCTTCAAACCCCGCGTGATGATCTGGAAGGTCTCCAGATCCGCGTCCTCCGGCGCAAACGGGCGGAAGGACAACACTTCGTCCAGGTTTCCCAAGGAGAACTGAAAGCTGCGATCCAACTGACCCGTCAGTTTTCGAAAAGCCATCTCCAGCGGTCGCTCGAAAGGGGTGCCATGATACTGGGCGATGGCCTTGTGAGCTACGAGCAGAGCGAACACCTCCGCTTCGCTGATCGGCAATTGCGGGAATTGCTCAACCGGCCTGGTGTAATGGTAGCCGTTGCGCCGCCCGTCGAATTCAAGCGGCAGATCCATGCGGTATTTCATAAAGTCCAAATCCCGTTTTATAGTGCGAGTGGAAACTTCAAACTCGCGGGCCAGCGTCGTGCAATTCGGGTACTGCTGGCTCTGCACCAGGTTGTGGAAGCGCATCATTCGTTCCCAGGGAGGGCGGACGTAAATCTGGCTCTGGACTTTAGGCATAATTCCCTTTCGGTGAATTTTCGGCCACATCCTGCTGCGTGAATCGGCGGATGTCGAACCACATTCCAAACCTGTGAATAAATCGTAAACGGATATGACAGCGGATGTCATACCCTGCCTGTTAAGTTCATGTTTGTAAAATTGAGAAATGGGCCTTCCTGCCGGTCAACGAGGCGGGAACCGGGATCGAAGTGGAGCCGCCATTACAGTTCCCGGAGAAAAGAAAAAGCCGACGAAATGCACCTTCGCCTACAAAAAAGGAAAGAAATGGAAAACGGAGTAAAATCTAAATTGCAGTCTGTTCTTCTCGGCGAACTGCAGACCGGTACAACCACATCGCTATTGTGCCGATCAGGCTCGCAAATTTCTGGAAGAAATCGCGGTTGCCGACAAGCGGCAGTTCCCCTCCATCAGCCACAGCACCGACCGACGGTTCAAAAGCAAAGTCTTGGCCGGCACTGCTCTAATCCACAAAAACGAAGTCATCCACGCCGCCTTGTTCCGCTTGGACGGGAGCGAACAATCCGAGCGCATGTCCTCATACCGGGCTCGCCGCCGGCACGTTTATGAATAAGAAAGCCTGCTTTTCCTCAAACGACCCATGTTGCTGAATTATGCTTCATGTGGATTTGTTCTGGTCTAAATGGACAGATGTCTCCATACTTTCGTCCAATTTGAGAATTCCGGCGCCCGACCTCGCCTTGGCCGGGCATCAAGACAGATGTCTATGCATGAACGTTGGCTATCCGTCGAAGAATTGCGGCTCATCTCGGCGTCGATCCAGACACGATTTACGAATGGATCGATAATAAGAGGATGCCTGCCCACAAGCTCGGACGTCGCTGGAAGTTTCTTGCTTCCAAGGTTGACCAATGGGTTGAGGGCGACTATGCGGCGAAGGACATCGCCACTTCCACCAAAATGAAACTGCCCCGGCGATGAAACCTTTCCCCATGCCATCGGCTCACCAGCGCACAGACCCTGACCCAGTCAACCCGGACGAACTGGCCAGAGCCTGGACCCAAGGCCTCAAGGATTGTGACTTCGCCGGCCAAATTGACCTTTCGGAAGAGGATCTGAGGTGCCTGGCTGGAGCGGTCCGGGCAGGATTTGAAAACCCCGTCGCAACAACTTATAGACACGCCATTCGCGTCGTCTTTTCCGTTAACTGCGCCTATTACGCCCACGACGGCGGATTCTGGGAGTATTTCTGTGAGTACCTTGACTACGCAAGCACACCAGCAAACCAGGCCTGGCTAGGTCCAAAAATCGAAGATAGCCTCGTTTATTTTGGATTCCTTGGCCAACCCCGATACGGGCCCTTCCGCTGGGTGGGTCCGCTCTTAGAGCAAGCCGGTGTCACCCTGCGCTCCATGCACAACTTTGCCGAGATTTTGCGCCAGGCTGCCAGAGGTAGCTGGGACCGGCTCCTGTCACTAACATTTCACCAGTTTCGCGACATCGTGGACGGTCTGACCCCAGGCACCTACCTAGGGCTATTCCTCAAAGACGACAGCCGCACGGGCTGGAAGTTCGTCCGCGACGTCGCAAGAAGTATCAGCCAACACGAGCGGGGCCTGGTTTCTTGGAAGGATTTACAAGAGCTGCCCGGCTACCGCCCCGGCTTCTGGAAGGAGCTTAAGCGGCACCTCGACATCGAAACCTCCAAGCCCGGCCCCACCGGCTCGCAACGAGCCCCGCTTCCCAAGCTCATCTTCGACACAGCCACCCAACAAGTTCAGCTAGCTTTCGATCACGACTACGTCGAGCGCCGGCAGTACCTCTTCGACGGCGATCTCGTCGACGCCTCCAGATGGCCCCTCACATGCCCGGAAGACTTCAAGCACTCATACCGCGTCCTGATCAAGCGCGACGACGACACTTGGAAAGAACACCACGTCCGGGGCTTCACACTCGGGAACCCCGAACCCGTGGCCATCTTTCATCCGCAGAAGGGCTACATTCCAACTGACGCCCCCGTTCCGCTCGGCCCCTGCTACCTACTCGCCCCGCAAGGCACCTCCTTGCCCGACTCTCTTCAGTGCCTGACTGACTTTGAACACGTCGGCATAAGAGACACGGAATACGTTTTCTGGCAGGTTGACATCGCTCCCACGTCCGACCTTCGCTCACTTGGCTACACTCAGGAGCGTGAGCCGGAAGAAATCATTTCGTGGGCGCGCTATGGCTCACGGCTGCTCGGCTCCCTTGAGCCTGCGAACGTTTTTCTCGGCGAACTCCCGCCAATTCGCCTCAATCAGGCGCGTCTTTTCAGCCAGAATCGTCTCGCGCTGTTCGTCCAGACAGGCTCGGTTACCGAGCGCATAAAGGTGCCTGGGAAATCCGACACCGAAGAAGTCACCATCCCGCTTCAGGCCCCCTCCAGCGGGCGCATATGGGTCGAGCCCCTTGGCCGGCAACGTACGACCGATCACATCAACTTTGACTCCAACCTCACATTCGCGCTGCTGCCAAACTGTGTTGTGAAGTGGCCGTCAGGCTTGCTCTCTGCCGAAGACCGTCCGCTCCTCTCCTTTGACGGCCCCGAGCAAATGTCCGTCCGCTTTCCGGACTGCTTGGCCGCTGGCCCTGGTCAATGGCAGGTCCCCGCGCGGGCCGCATTCGTCGAGGGCATCCTTCAGACCCAAAACCTCTCCATCGTTCTCGGCCGAACAATTTACCGGGCTGAGTTCGCTGACGACGCCACTCCCGAAAAACGCTTCTTTGAACCCGCCGAGTTCGATACGGAATTTCCTCTCCACCTGCGCGGTCTGCCTGGAACACCTATTCGCCTCGGCCTTTCCAACACGGTTAACACCATCGGCCTCGACCTTGCCCAGAACTTCGACGCCGCCGGGCTCAAGCGCGTGAGTTCATTCTGCGTTCGCGATGCCCTGAAAAACTACACGGATCCTGCTGGGACAATTTCCATCTGGGATGGGAGAACTTGGGTTTCCAGCGGCGCTGCGCTGCTCAACCTTCCCGCGCTTTCCGCTTGGCTATTCGCCGACCAACAGAACCAAGATCCTCCCTGGTTCCCGCTCCTGGACGTCAGTCTGTCCGCCTGGGTCAAAGAGGTTCTTCAAGCGCTTACAAGCCGCGCCCCAGCTCCGCCCTTCCCGTCGCCGAAAACACTTCCACGCTCGACGCAGAAGTGGGCCAACGAAATCGAACTCATGCTTCTCATATTTGCGGAGCATCCCGCCAACGACACGAAAGACCCTTTCACGGCCAGAAAAATGGATCACCTCGACCCCGAACTGGTCAAAGGTCTTCGCTGGGTCTGGGCCGCGCGCGCTCTTGTCGAGCGCGCCAAGTCCGAACAAACCTCCGACGCCAGCGCCCTGATCAGCCAATACCCTCAATGGCTCCCGCCCCGGAAGGCTTGGCAGCAAACCATGCGGGAGCTCTTGGACAGTCTGCACCTCCAGCAGGACCTAGACCTTATGATTGACGAATGGGCAGGCGAAGCCCGCCCGCCCATGCGCACCACGTTCAGCAGCCGCATAGCGACCCAGGCCAAAGGCCGGGACCTCACCGAGGCTTACATCTGCAGCCAGCAAACCAACCACCACGCCGCATATCTTCTCACCGACGCCATCGAGCAGGGTTCACCTTCGGGTCTGGTCCTCGACTTGGCTCTGCTCCTGAAGAACGTCATCCGCGTCAGAAACAACCTTGCCTTCCAAGCCCCTGCCGCACCGGTTCACAGAAAGCTTCAACCCTATTTTTCGGGCTTGTCTCAATTGGCCCAAGGTCGACTGGTCCCGCCTCCTCCGAATGGGGAGCTGGGACCCCAAGTCCTCCACCCGCACAAATTTCCCCTTCACGCGGACGACATCGCGCTGCTTCGCCAAGCGATTGGCGTCCCTGAGGCCCACATACAATAAAACTCGACTAAAAATGGACCAAACCGCACACAATCGCCTTACGGCTCTTGCTGAAACCTACAAGAAACAACAGTTCAAGCTAACAAAGCCGGAAATCGAAGAGGCCGCCAACCTCCTCGCCCAAGCCCTGCTTACCAGCGTGGGTCCAGCCCATGATACGGTTGACGCGTTCATCCGTGCCCTTCCAGCCGATTCCACCACTAAAGCTCTTGGCGACTCGTGGCTCCAACTGCCCGACGCAACAAAAAACCACCTCCTCAATACACTCCCCAACCTCCCCCGATCCGACCGCTTCGATCGCCTAAAAATACTTGCCGCCGCTGCCATTCTGGACGTCGATCCGCCAAACGCCCTCACGCTCCTCTGCTCCTCCTGCTCTTCGCTCGCACCGCGGTCTGGCTCTCACTTCTCCGGCGAAGTCGTGCAGGTATTCCGCAAAACCTTTCTCGACGGGGACGAACCCAAAATCCAAAAGCTGGCAATCACCGCTCATCCAAGTGTCGTCACCGCCGCCCTGCTAAACCTTATCATTTCCTCCCTCCTTGGTAGCTCTCCCCTGGCTCCCGTATTCCAGCTTCCGACCGTGAAGTGGTTCTTCAATAGCCAGGCATACAACCGCCTCAAGCCGGCCCACCAGACTCAACTGGTGGAAGCTATCAAACGCTGGGACACAACCCTTCAGAACGAAGTCCACAAAGCCCTGGACCTGCTTCCGTCCGGGCTTCCTCCAGGCTTCGAGTTTCTCCTTGCCCCGCCATCACCCAAAGAACCCTCGCCTCAACCGGGTGCCGCCGTATCACCCCAGCCTGCTGTCGCAATCCTTCAGCCCGAGAAATTGGTCCTCCATTGGAAAGACCTCCTCGCCGAGCTGACATCACAAATCACGAAGCTCGATCAAGATCTCCTGGCCTCCAATGAGCAGGTGACGAAAAGCCAGGATGAAAACCAAAAATTAAGGGCATCCCTCGCGAACGCCGAGATCCACATCCAAAACCTCCGTAATGAGCTGGCTAAAAAGGCCGACGAAAGCGAGAGGACTGCTCAAGGCCTTTCGGCCGCTCAAAGCAGGGCCTCCGAAGCAAAACAGCGCGCCGAGGGCCTTGAAGCTCTCGTCGCCGAGTTAAAGCGCAATCACGAGCAGGAAGTCACAATCCTCGCATCCAGAGTCGAGACCGAGACCGCCCAGCGCCTCGACACTTTCAAACACGACCTTGCCCGCGTCCTCCGGGTTGATTACGCCGATTTCAAGATGACCAACGGCAAACCCATGACCCTTGACCTCGGTGAGGCTCTCCGCGATCTGCTCGTCGCCATCTTTGACCACCTTCAGAAACAAGGAATTAACGTGAAAGACTAAAAATGGAAAGTTTTGGAGTAGATTTTGGCACTACCAACAGCGCGGCGGTCGGCTGGTCCAACCGAAGTGTCGAGAGGTATTTCGGCTGTAGGGGAATAAAACGCCCGCTCCCCTCGGTGGTCGCCATCCACAAGCTCACCGGTGAAATTCACTCTATCGGCCTTGAGGCCAGGGACCACCGCGAAAACCTTGGTGCCCAATACGAGGTCATCTCTTCCGTCAAAGCCCTTCTCAGCAACCCCGACAAGTCCTGGACCATCGGTCCGAAGGTTTGGAAGCCTGAGGATGTCGCGGCGGCGATCATCAAAGAGCTTCGCAAGAACATAGCTGGCAGTCTCGGCCCTGGGGAACAACTCATGAACTCCGCTGTGTTCTCCATCCCAGTTGGGTGCAGCATGGCCCAGCGCCAAGCCCTGCGCCGCGCGGCTCGGCTCGCCGATATCCAGGTGATTTCCTTCATATCCGAGCCCACGGCCGCACTTTGCCGACATTTCAACGAAGTTCGGCGTTGGCCCAAAGTCGCCGTCTTTGATTGGGGAGGCGGGACGCTCGACATTTCCATCGTCGAGATAAACGGCGACGTAGTCTCCGAAGTCGCCACTTTCGGCAAGCACCTCGGCGGAGATAATCTAGACTACACCCTCGCCGAATACCTGCACGGCCAAATAATGCTCACACGCGGATCCGAGACCCCGTTTTCCGCCGTAAAGGCGGACTACAGAGACCTACTCATCCAGCGCGCCGAGTTGGCAAAGATTTCACTTGGACAAGATCACACCTTCACAGTCCAACTCACCGACTACTGTGGCTCGCCCGCAAAAGTACCTCTCACCCTAAACACCATGCTCGGCCTGTTTAAACCCTTCATGACCGAAGCCCTTCAGGCTCTTAAACACACGGTCGAAAACCAGGCTCATTGCAGCCCCGAAGAGATCGGTTGTCTGCTCATGGTCGGTGGCACCAGCAAATTGCGTGGTCTGTCGGAGTTCTTCCGCTCCGAATACTGGCTCGGTTTAATCACACACCCTCACGACGCCGACTGGAGTATCGCGCAAGGTGCCGCAATCAATGCCTCCAAGCCGGGGACCTACATCGCCGGCCAGGATTTCGGTCTCGCCGTTTCCGACGGCTCCTATTACCCGCTGATCCACGATGGCCAGCCAATTTCCATCAACGACGGCCAGGAATATCACTTCGGCCTCGTCGAAGACTCGCGCGAAGCACGCATCGTCTTCGTCCAGCCCAAAGGCCGCCGCGGTTATGACAATGGAAACCCCTTTGAAACCCTCGGATACCTCAGCCTCCCCGCGTATGGCTTCAGCGATGAACCAATTGCTCTCAAAACCTGGGTGGATCAAGATCTCGTGGTCAACGTAAGCGGCCACAGCACACGCCGCGAGGCCCAGACTCGCGACTGGCATTACGAGAAGCTCAGGTTCCGCTACAAACTGCCCAATGGAGTATGATCCCCACCAACTCCAACATTAGCGTCGTCAGCAACATTTATCCCGTAAAGACAGCCAAGACTATACGCCTTCCAGGCCTTCCTGCGCGACTAACCGGCGTCATCGACGACGAAGCTTTCCGACTCAAGATCAGATGTAGAAAGGCGCTGATTACGCTCTCGAACCTCACGCACGGCGTTGTCAACGACGACCGACAAATAGTGGCAATCCTATTGGACAACCACCTTGTTTCCGAGTCACAAATCAAAGCCTATTGGGACGATGGTCGTTGCGTGGACTGTCCACCCGGAGAGAAACCTTGGGGGTTGGGAAAAAACGGGATCGAATGCCGCTGCCCAAATGCGAATTGCCCAGGCAGGACACCGTCCAGGAGTTAGGAGACAACCTTATGCCGCACAAGACCGAAATCGATCCCATCCACTTCACCAGCGAACTAAAGAACACCTTTAGGCGCTATCTCTACACGGCCAACATGACATCCGACAACGAGCCGGACCTGCAGGATCGCTTCTGGACTGAACTGGACGCCCCCGACCGCATCATCAACGGCCCCTTGATCCATTGCATCCCTTGTTACAAACAAGTCCAGACTCTCAAAGAAGTCATCGAGGCCCGTGGCTCCCCGACCGTTTCTCCGAAGTTCCTTAAGCTACCCCAGGACCAGTTCGACCCATCCCGCCCGCTCTACTCCCATCAGCTTGAGGCCCTCCGCCTCATGCAGCAACAGCATAACCTCGTCGTCGCCACCGGTACCGGCAGCGGCAAAACCGAGTGCTTTCTCCTACCTATCCTCCAAGCCATCTTCGTCGAACCATCCGCCTGCCTTCGGGCGATCCTCATCTACCCGATGAACGCCCTGGCCAACGACCAGCTCGACCGCCTGCGCCGCCTCCTTCAGGAATGCCCCGAAGTCACCTTCGGCCGCTACACCAGCGACACGCCCCACGACGCCACGGCCGACGAGAAGGCAAAAGCTGGTGCCATTGCCAACGAGCGCTACAGCCGCGAGGAAATCTGGACCAAACCACCCCACATCCTCCTAACCAATTTTGCTATGATGGAGTACTTGCTCCTCAGGCCCCGCGATGCCGAAATCTTCAAACAGAACCGCCTTAAATTCATCGTTCTCGACGAAGCTCACACCTACGGCGGTTCGCAAGGTATCGAAATCGCCTGCCTGATGCGCCGCCTCCGGCAGTACCTCGCCAAGCCCCCGGTCACCGTCCAATTCGTTCTCACCAGCGCCACTATTGGTGCCGGTCCACAGGCGGACGAGAAGACTCTCCGCTTCGCAAACGATTTGACGGGCGCCGAGTTCAGAGCCGAGGACCTTCTCAAGGGCAAAATCGTTCATTCCTTCAGCGACACCCTTCAGGATATCCCCTCCGTCGCCACTCTCCGTTCGCTTGTGAGCAAGGACACGGCCTTCGATACCTGGACTGCTGCTCTCGACAAACCCGACGAGCTCTGCAAGCTCCTCAAATCCGCCGCCCTCTCCAGCAGCGAACCAGGTGATCGCACCACTGCCCGAATCCTCTTCGACTTGCTTTGCCACAGCAAACTGCTAGCCACTCTTCACGAACTGTGCCAGGAACAGCCGCTCGACATCCCCACTCTCCTGGAGAAACTTGGTCTTGGCTCCGACGACACCGGACGCAGAAGTCTGAGTTGGCTCGTCGCCTTTGGCTCCGCTGCCCGCCCCGGCCCAGACAGCGCCCCCCTCCTTCCCGTCCGCCTTCATTTCTTCTGCCGCGGCCTGGTGGGCGCCACGCTCTGCCTTAACCCTGAATGCCAAGGCAAGCAATCCGCCGCCGCAGACCAATGGAGCTGCCTGTTTTTGGAGAATCGAAAACAATGCCAATTCTGCGAGAAGGCCGTTATGCCTCTCAGCACGTGTGTTCATTGCGGCCTCCCGGTAATGAAGGTCCACGTCCGCGACAATAAATGGCAGACTTCCGCCGATACCCAGACCCAGTCGCGACCGGTTCTCCTCACCTGGGCCAAAGACATCGCCGAGGACGACGAAGTAGACACGGCCTCCGCCACGATTTGCCTCGCTTGCCGTTCCTACTCCGAGGAGCCTGGCAATACCCCTTGCTGCGCCAATCCCATCCGCCGCAAACTCTTCCGGATACCAACCGACGACCCCGACGGCAATCTTTCCCGCTGCCCACGCTGCGAAGGCGGCACAGGGGACTACCCGACCGTCCTCCGCGAGTTTACCACCGGTGAGGAAGCCCCCACTGCGGTTCTCAACGAGGTAATCATCCGCCAAATCCCCTACGACCCGGCGAAGAACAAACTCCCCGCGAACGGTCGCAACCTGCTTGTCTTCTCCGACTCGCGCCAGCGCGCGGCCTTCTTTGCTCCCTACCTCAAGCAGACTATGGCGGAAACCGCCTACCTTGGCCCCATCCACCAAGCAATCAGGAAAGCCGAGCAACGCGAACAACGGCCAGTCGCTCTGGACGAGATCGCCGATCAATACCTGCGTGACCTCAGTCCTGCGACCACCCCAATCGCTGTCGTGCGCGAGCGCAACGACGCAGGCCTGGAGCACTTCGAACTCAAGAGAACATCAGGTCTCACCGTCGCCGAAAAAACCAAGGTCAAACGCGAGGTCAAAATTTCCCTGCTCCGCCATATCTGCTTCTCCACCAAGCAACGGTCCACCATGCCCGGTCTCGGTCTCGCCGCCTTGAGCTTCGACATGCCGGAGGACCTTGTGGACACACTCTGCGCCCAACTCCCACTCCTTTCCGCTCGCGGCAAGGATTTCACTAAACAACTTCTAGAATCCCTCCTGACGCTGATGGTGCAGCGCGCCGCCGTTGAACCACCGGAAATGATCACCGCCAGCGACGTTCTCAGATACGGCCCCAACACCCCGGAAGCGTACACATTTCATCTTGCCAACTCTGGTCGAGTTGACCACCGCCTGGTGATTCGCTGGAACCCCTACACCGCCACTACTCGTGGGCGCACGAACTCCATCAATCGCAGTCGCCACCTCGCCGTCCTGTCCAAAACTCTTTCCCTGGACAAATTCAAGGACGAGACACAGCTCACCGAGCTCCTCCTCAAGATTTGGGACGCCCTCCGGCAGGACATGCTCGTTGAAACCACAAACTGGCCGGGCGAGTACCGGGTGAACTACGACCGTCTCCTCTTGAGCACCCAGGCCAACTGGCTTTGCTGTAGCGCCTGTGGCCGACTCAACACCAATAGTCTCCTCGGCGTCTGTCAGTCATCCGATTGCTCGGGCACCCCTGAGCAGATGGAGGGTAGTGCCATAGCGAAACGCTTTGCCCGGAACCACTATCGCAACCGCTACCTCCTCTCCCCCCTTCCGCTGGAGGTCAAGGAGCACACCGCCCAGCTCACCAACGATGTTGGCCGCCAATACCAGGAGCAGTTTCTCCGGGGCGAAGTTAATGTCCTCAGCAGTTCCACCACGTTTGAAATGGGGGTTGACGTTGGCGGCCTCAAAGCCGTCCTCCTCCGCAACGTCCCGCCTAAGTCCAGCAACTACGTTCAGCGGGCCGGTCGCGCCGGCCGCCGCCGGGATGGCATATCCCTCGCCGTTACCTTCGCCCGCAACGTTCCACATGACCAGCACCACTTCCAGACGCCAAACGGCATCATCCAGGGAAAGATGCCGGTTCCATACATCAACGTCTCCAACAGCGTTCTCGCCCAGCGCCACGTCAATTCCCTCCTCCTCGGCTATTTCCTGCGCTCGCTGCCTCAGAACGATTTCGAGGAGGGAGTTCTGGACCGCACCTCTCTTGAACAGTTCTTTCTCGATCCCACCACCGGCTGTGCTACTCTCTGCGACCGCTTCGCCACCTGGGCCGCCTCAGCCTCGGAGAAACCACGTCTCACCATGATGGTCTGGGAAATCCTGGCCGAACCTCTTAAAGACAATGCCGCTGCCATGCTCGAAGAGTCAGTGCGCGCCCTGGCCGGCCCAGATGCGAACTCTGTCCTATCCGCCGATGTTCGCGCGCCGCTTAAGAAGTACGAGGAGCAACTCCAAGCCCTTGCTGACCAGTTACCGACGGTCACCGGAAACCAAAGACGTGCCGTCGCCACCGCCATGTCATCCCTCGAAAGGCTCACTGGGCAATTCAAAGCACAAAAGCTGATCGACTTTCTCAGCAGCGCCTCCTGGCTCCCTGGCTATGCCTTTCCCCAAGACATCGTCAAACTCGTCGTCCGCCACGTCGAACTCGAGGGCCGCATGCGTCTCGAACGCGACCGCGAAATTGGCATTGCCGAATACGCGCCGGGCTCCGAAATCGTTGCCGATGGTCTCCTCCTGCGTTCCGGCGCCATCTGGTTTAACTCCCGTGAGCCCGACATCCGCTGGTACACCCGCTGCCCCAACTGCCGCAAAATCAGCACCTACCTTGAGCCCGAGAATCCAAGCGTCTCATGCGACCGCTGCGGCACCGCGATAACCGGACGAAACAGCCCCAAGCGCTTCCTCAAGCCCGATGCCTTCAGCACCATCTACAGCGACTTGCCCGAAGAACCAGGTATGTTCCGCCGTCGGCCACCCCGCAACTCCGAAGTCTTCCTGCTTGAGGGCGCCAACCCCGAGGAGTTCAAACAACACCCCATCCCCGGAATAACCTATGGCGCCAAATGCGGTGGACGCATGTTCCGCGCCAATAGCGGCTACAGCTTCTCCGGTTTCCTGGTCTGCCGCCGCTGCGGCAGGTGGTTCGAGTCCCGTCCAAACGGACCGCGTCACGAGGCCCCCTGGGGCGGCAACTGCGGCGGTACACTCACCAGCCTCCACCTTGCTCACGAACTCGTGACCGACGTTCTCCAGCTCCGCTTCAACGGTTGCACGCCACCCGCCCCCAGACTCCAGGACCGCCCCTTCTGGCTCTCATTCGAGGCCAGTTTCCTCCATGGTTGCACCGACGCCCTCGGCATCGAGCCCAACGACCTTGGCGGAACCTACAACGGCTGGACAGATGGTAGTTGGGTCGGCGAACTCGTCATCTATGACCGCGTTCCGGGCGGCGCCGGTCACATCAACCGAATCGTCGAAAACCTCGATCAGGTTCTCCAAGCCGCGCTTGCCCGAGTTCGCGACTGCAAATGTGGCGACATCGCCTCCAGCTGCTACGCCTGCCTTCGCACCTACTCCAACCAGTTCCATTGGGGAGACCTCCAAAGACAGCCTGTCATCCAATGGCTTTCCACCATTCTAGCTAACCGCTGACTTATGGCCAAAATGTATCCGAACAAAATTCTGGCCGGCACTCAGAGCAATGCCGAGAGGAAAGTCTATTTTGCCCTTCAGGATAATTTGCCCGATACCTTCACTGTTTTTCACAGTGTGCCACTACTGGTTCGCGATCCCAAAGCCAACGCCTTGCTCCCGAAGGAAATCGATTTCCTTGTGTGTCACCCCTCCTATGGCCTCTTGGTAATTGAAGTCAAGGGTGGCGGAATTGGTTGCGATGATATTCGTGGAATGTGGACCAGCACGTCGAGCGACGGCACGGTCCATGAGATTAAGAATCCTTACGGACAAGCGAAAAGCGCTCTTTTTGCGCTTCGGGACGAGTTGAAGGCTTGCGGCATTAACAGAGTAAACCGTTTCCCCATCTCCCATGCTGTGTGGTTTCCGGATGTTGAACTGGGAAATGTTTCGCTGGGCCATTCAGCCAATTATCCTAATATCACGTTCGATAATAAGACCCTGACCACCCCCACGGATTCTGTCCTCCACGTCTTGCAAAACTGCCAGATTTGGACTGCGCCCAAATCACCAGGGCACGAAGGCCTCCAATCCCTCGTGAATTATTTATCTCCGAAGTGGCAAATTTCAACGCGGCTCGGAACCACCTTGCGTGAGGAGGAGGACGCATTGTTCGAAGCCACAAGATCACAATACAAGGTCCTGTCGATGCTCGGTCGCAAAAACAGAGCACTCATCTGCGGCCCGGCGGGTTCTGGCAAGACTTTACTTGCCTTGGAAAAAGCCTGCGCATTCGCCAAGGCGGGCAACGATGTTCTCCTTCTCTGTTTCAACCAGCGGCTAGCCGAATGGCTTCGAACGCAGTGCGTTCAGAGGAAAGGCATCTCAATTTATCACTATCATGGTTTGTGCAGCCATTTCTGCCAGCTCGCAGCCCTGCCTCTTCCCACCCCTGATCCGTTGTCGGATTCGAAAACATTTTTTTCGGCGACGTTGCCCGAAGCGCTCCTTGACGCTATTTCTGCCATCGACCGCAGGTTTGACGCTGTCATCGTTGACGAAGGTCAAGACTTTGAATCTCTCTGGTGGATCAGCATCCAGGAGCTTCTCAAAGATTCAACGCATGGGCCGCTTTACATTTTCTACGACGACAATCAACGCATTTATTCCACACATCTCGAATTTCCAATTAAGGAAGACCCGTTCCTGTTGTGCGAAAACTGTCGCAACACCCAGCAGATTTATGCCGAAGTTATGAAATTCTATCGCGGCAACCCTGACACAAATTGTCTAGGGCCTGATGGCCGCACGCCTCAAACAATTTGGGTGTCCGGTAATGACGAAGAAAAATTAATTGTTTCCGACCTCATTGGCCGACTGGTCAAACAGGAAAAAGTTCCGAACAATAGCATTATGATTCTGACACCGAAGGCCCAGGGCAAATCAAAATGGCGAGAAGGTGATCAGCTCGCCGGCCATCTTCTGACCTGGAAGCCGGCGGGAAACGATCAGGCCATTGGTTGCGCGACGATCCACTCGTTTAAAGGGCTCGAAAGTTCCGTGGTCATTCTTACAGAAATGGTCGAATCGGACGGGAATCTCCTGAGACAGCTTGAATACGTGGGGTATTCGCGAGCAAAAGCACACCTAATCCTTGTCCGTCACAACCAATCCTGATTCTGAACACATCGCCCAGCCACCTATGTAGCAATATGTTCTAATCGCGCCTTGCGCTCATGCCAATCCGGCATCACGCGCCACAGCAAATCGTAAAATGCCTTTCCATGATTGCCATGCACCGCGTGACAAAGCTCATGGGTCACCACGTAGTCAATGCATGATGCCGGCGCTTTCACAAGTTCCTGATTCAGGTATATGCCCCCCCGCCTCGTCCAACTACCCCACCGTTTCGGCATCCGCCGTATGTGCAGTTTAGGCGGTTCACTCATCCTCGCTCCCAGCCGCCGCGCACTTTCCGCTAAACTGCGCGCGAAACGTTCTCTGGCGCACGCCAGATACCACGACTCCACCAATTTCTGCACTTGCGCCCTGTCGCGCTTGCGGGGCGTATGCACCAAAATGAATCGCCCTCTCAATTTCACTTCGCGCTTTTCCGATTCGACGATTTTTAGCCGGTACTGGCGTCCTAAATATCGATGTGTTTCACCGCTCACATAACACCGTGGCGGCGTCTGAGGCAAAAAATCCCGAAAAAAACTCTGCTGCCGCCGAATCCACCTCGCACGTTTCTGCACTTTCGCCTTTACCAGATCCATGCCGATCTTTCGCGGTGCGGTCACCTCCACTGCCAAGTCCGGATGGACCGTGATCGCCAACGTTCGCCGATTTGACCGTCGAAGCCTGAACTCAATCTGCTCGTCTCCGTTGGTGATTTCGTGTTGCTTGTTCATGATGTTGATTTTTCGGGAGGATTTCACCGAGGATAGCGATTCTTGGCTATGTCCAGTGCCCTTTCGATAATCTCGTCCATGTCTTGAGGGGTCAGCGGCACTTCTTTCTTTGCCCTGGTTTCATAAAGCAAATCATCGATGGCGTTACGCATTTCATTCTGTACATCAGGATTCGCCCGCCAATCAACGACAAGCTTTTTTTGGATGGCATCGTCGATCTGCACCGCTAGGTCGGCCGCCACATTTCCCGTTTTGTAGGGAGTTGAATCCTCCTTGAGTTCCAATGCCTCAAATGCTTCGTTCACTACACCGTAAAATGCCTTGGCCACGTCGCGGTGGTGGAGGATCTCCGGCAACTGGTCGCCCGTCCGGCTCAATACCGAGTTCATGACTTCCGTGACCTTGTTCAGATACTCGTTATCGCTGATGCGTTGCGCCCGAAAAGCATCAATCGCCTCTTGCAGGATTTTTCCAAACCGGCGATAAAATACCGGGTCTTCGTCCATCTTATCCGTAATCGTGCGCGCCGTCCGATGTGCAATTGTGTCCGCCTTCGACGCCGCACTCTCCAGTTTTGAAACTTCCGACTGGAAGGCCTCCCGCTCGAAGATGTTCACTGGCGGGGTGACTTGCTGGATGCCTTCTGAGCGGACGTGAGTATCAATCAGTTTCTGCACCTTCTTTTCGTATTCCTTGTAATCCACTTCTTCTGCGTATCGCTGCTTCACCGACACGCGCAATTTGAAGAAGAACGCCAGATCCTCTTTATAACGCTGAAGCGTACTCTCCGAAGTCTCGCGCAGGAACTGCATGGTCGAAAGCGCGATACCGAGAGTGCGGTGATACGCATTCAGCTTTTCATAAAACCGCACGCGCAATTCCTCATCGGCCAGCAATCGTTCGTATTTCTCCTTGTCCTTTGAACCCTTCACTGTTTTGAAAACATCCCACAAATCGGAATGCTTCTGCGGCAAGCCGGCGATTTCTGCGAGCACATCCGTCACCGTCCCCGCGATGTCGCCCCTCTCAAAATCCGGCAACGCGCTATAAATGTCCATCGCCTCACCGAGCTTTTGCAGCACGCCGAAATAATCCATGATGAAGCCGAAATCCTTGCCGTCCGAAATCCGGTTCACACGCGCGATGGCCTGCAAAAGGCTGTGCTCTTGGAATGACCGGCATAGATACAGCACCGTGTTTTTGGGGGCATCGAAGCCGGTCAAGAGTTTACTCACCACTATCACGATTTCCGGTTCCGGCGCGTGTTTGAAGCCGTTGATGATCTGTTCGAGATATTTTTTTTCCGACCCATATTTGGCCATCATCTTTTTCCAGAACGCGCGCACTTCCTCCGTGTCCACTTCATACACGTCCTCTTGTTCCTCGCGTGTGTCCGGCGCGGAGATCACCACTTCGCAGGTCACCTTGCCGAACTCATCCAGGTACTTTTTGTACTGCAATGCCGTGGCTTTGTAGGGGGCGGCCAGTTGCGCCTTGAATCCCGTCCCTTTCCAGTTCTGGCTGTAGTGCTCGCTGATATCGAACGCGGCTTCATAAACTTTGCGGTCCGCCCGGTTCAGTTGATCCGCCGAGGCGAACTTCTTCTTCAAATCCGCCCGCTGTGCTTCGCTCAAAGGCTTGGTTACGAGTTCAAACCACTTGTCAATCGCCTTCTGATCCACCTGCTGCAGCACCAGCCGTCCCTCGTAAAGCAACGGCACAACGGCCTTGTCTCTCACTGCCTGGTCAATTGTGTAAGCCGGTTGAATCAGCCCACCGAACTTCCGCGCCGTATTCTTTTCCTTCTTCATCAGCGGCGTGCCGGTGAATCCAATGAAGCATGCGTTCGGCAGCACTTTTCCCATAAGACCCCAAGTGTCACCGTACACGCTGCGGTGACTTTCATCCACAAGGACAAATATGTTCGGCGAATCGTTATGAAATTTTCCTCCTTTTAACGCAGCGTCGAATTTATCAATCACCGTCGTGATGACATTCTCCTTTCCTGCCTGAATAAGTTCGGCAAGGTGTGCCCCGGTTTGTGCCTGCACTGGCTCCAGCCCGCAATGATGGAAGGTCTTTTTGATTTGCTCATCCAAATCCACCCGATCCGTCACCAACACGATGATAGGATTAGGAATGTCCCGTTCGCGGGCCAAGGACTGCGCCAGCATGACCATGGTCAGCGACTTGCCGGAACCTTGAGTATGCCACACCACACCGCCCAGCCGCCGGCCATCTGAACCGGGCTTGCGCACCCGGGCGAGGATGCTGTTCACCGTGAAATATTGCTGGTAGCGGGCAATCTTCTTTTCACCTGCATCATACAGGATAAACCTCCATGCCAATTCAAGCAGCCTATCGGGACGGCACAGGCTATAAATCGCATTGTCCTGTTCGGTAACCTCTCGGCCCTCAGCCTCCAGATCGTCAAAATACGTCCGAACGTAGCCGAAACGGTCACCAAAGAGTTTGTCCTTTTGCGCCTTCGTCAACGGTCGGTCAATCAATGCCGCCACTTCCTTGCTGATGTCCTTCGCCCCGCCATCCTCCAGTTCACGCCACTTTGCCCAGAACGCCGCTGCCGTCCCTGTCGTCGCAAAGGCCGCGTCATTCGCCGCCACCGCCAATAACAGTTGAGAGAAAACAAACAGCTTCGGGATATAATCGTCCGCCTGGTTGCGGATTTGTTGTGAAATTGCCTGCCCCAGCGGCTGCTTCATGTCCGACCGTTTGCATTCTATTACCGATAGCGGAATCCCGTTGACGAAAAGCACTATGTCCGGCCGCCGTAATTGCTTGCTCGCCGTTTGTTCCACCTCGTATTCCTCGACGACATGGAATACGTTTTTAGCGGGGCTTCGCCAATCAATGAAGTTCAGCGTGAAACTCTTCGTATCGTCTTCGACTGTCTGCTCCATGGCCTTGCCCAATACCAGCAGGTCGTAAATTTTCTCGCTCGTCCGAACCAATCCGTCGAACGGTATGTCCTTGAGCGCCTGGATAGCCGCTTGGATGTTTGCTTCGCTAAACGGATATTCCTGCCCTCGATATTTGATCCGGTTCAACCGGCGCAGTTGTTCCGACAGGATGCCTTCCAGCAGCACGTTCCCCAACTTGCCCTTGCGCTCCAGGAACGCTTCCTGCGGGCGCAGATAGATGTAGCCCAAATTTTGCAGCAATTGCAGCGCCGGCACTTGCGAAACGTGATCTTCCTGAAAAGATGGCGTGTTCATGATTTGTTGTCCTCCGGGCGCAAGTCATCGAATAAATGCCGGTGTAGTAGCGTCTCGAGCCGAGGCAGACGATAGGATTGGGTGAAAACCCGACATGTGGCATTTAACCATTGTTCCCAGGATTTAGCCATCTCGGTGTCCTTTACACCAAGGGTGCGCCATATTGCCCTTACTTCAATCGGATCATGAATGAGCATTCTGTATGCGCGGATATTATTGTTCGATGAAAAGAATATGCCCTGTACTGGCACCAATGGACGATAGTACCTACTTTCTAAAACTGATTGATCACCCGACGCGAGCACACTGCCAAGTTCTTGGATATGTAAACCTAAATAATAAGCATGAAGCGAAGCCTCGTATTCTTCCTTTGAACCGAATAGATCATTTAGCCACGACCATTTCTCGAAAAGTCCGACTAAATAATTCCAGGCTATTTCAGACCTCTCGCCAAAAGAATGCGGCCACCCCATTAGCTCCGGTTGCTTGAAGAGCACATCAGCTTCTCCCCTGAATGTGCCTCGAAGCCTTGCACGAGAAAGTTGAATTGCTTTCATCAATTGGCCTGAAAACAGGCACGCAGCACCGTGGA
Organism: Verrucomicrobiota bacterium; assembly: GCA_050014435.1. Taxonomy (GTDB): domain Bacteria; phylum Verrucomicrobiota; class Verrucomicrobiia; order Limisphaerales; family Palsa-1400; genus DASRLE01. The sequence goes on from JBEKDI010000073.1 coordinate 22,550, forward strand.
CTGCTTGGAAAGTGAATGTGAGTGCCGAGGGGACTTCCGCGAGATATGTGAAACCCGCTGGATTCCAATTTGCTGGATTCTTTAATTCGTCTAAAATGGCAGCTTGATTGCTGAATTTGTTGTTTCCAGAAACAGCACCGGCAACCGCCAAGCTTATTAAAGGACTATAGATTGCCGCCCCTTCGCTGACGATGTGAGGAAGTTTTTCTATTACCACCGGGCTTACACTTTCGTATTTAGCCCTCCAAGCCACCAGGTTTTTAGCTGTTTCTTGCCGTGTCTTTTGAACCAGCTTCCGCCAACCCATTAAATCATCCCGTCTTGTCAGTCCCAATCCCGTGGCAAACAAATCGCCCACATCTCTAACCTCTGTCCCAGCATCATCGCGAAACTTGTCGAGAATTATCCCATCTTCAGGCGTCGCCAAAGGAATTCCTTTGGCAGCTTCAGTCGCATACGGATTTTTACCCAATGCCGGCTTTGGCAGCTTCGGCGCATTATGCAGCTCGCGCAGCAGTGTTTCCAATTGTTCCTCAACGTTCTGCCCTTCGCTCAAGTTCACCCAAACACGTGTGCCCACACACTTGGGCAATACATTGCCGCCGGACTCTTGGCGGACGATGGGAATGAACTTTGCCGTCCCCAAATCTTTGACCAATTCACCGGTCACCACCATTGCTTCGTAACCAACACCTCCTTTGCCATCGTCCGCCTTGCGGACGTAGGTTTCTGTGCAAATCATCAGCACACGATCCGCCTCGCTTACAGCCCGCTCCATGAACTTCGGCACATCGTCGCCCAGCCCCAAATCCCATTGGTCGAGCACCACTTCCACGCCTTTCTTTACGAGTTTGCTCGCTAATTCGCCCACCCATTTCTTGTGCGCCGGCGTGTCATGTGAATACGAAATGAAGACTCGCGGAGGTTTCAACCCTGCGTCACAGTTTGCCTCTCCGGCCTCTGACTGTTGTATCTTTGCTTCCTCACTCATGTTTCTTGCTTGGTGCTTTTTGAGACTTTTCGCGGCTATTTTAATTTTCGGTGTTTCAGCATTTGACCCTGATTTCGCCCGTCAAGAGCTTTTGCATAAGCCCGCTTTTTTGTCCCTTCAACGCTTCCAGTTGCTTCTGCAGCAACTCGATTTCCCGGTCGCAGGCGCCCAGAACATCCGCAATCATTTTCTGTTCCTCGATTGTTGGCGGGATTCTCACCTTTTCCTTCGCAAAGTCATCGAAGTCAAAGATAAGCTTTTCGATATGAACACCGTTCGAGGCGAGATACGCCGCGTGCCAAAGCCGTCGAGTCTGTGACAGATAATTGAAAAACCGCATATCCAGCGTTTTTGGGTCGCGATTCACCAGCACGTCGTATTCATCGGAAACACCGAAGCCATCAAATGACTTCGTGACCATCGCCCACGCCCCATGAACCACCTGTCGTTTTGAAATCACAAAGTCGCCAGCCTTGAGTGATTTCAGCACCTTGGTTTTAACTTCGCGTCCATAAAATGTCCCACGGTCAAATAATCCGCCGGAGCGCCGCCGGATGCTCGCAAACTGGTAGGCTTTATCGTCGCTCCAGTTCATGTAACGGTCACACTCGTCCAGCAACGACCCAATTTTCACCGTGCGCCACGATTCACTTTTGAATTTCTTGAACCGTGTCTTCCCGGTCATTAGTTGCTGCATCAGCCAGCTCCGTTTTTCCGACTTGGACACGATTAGCGCCGATAACGTTTCAACCGCTTTGTCCCATGCAAAAAGAACATCCCGGATTTTCATTTGAGCCGGCAACGATGGAGCCAACAGCGTCAATTCTTTCAGAGTATCAACACTAAGGCCGAACCTTGTGACACCATTTGCTTCGCGGTGTAATTGCTTTCGCATATAGTGAGTGCGAAAAACCTGACTAAGAAACGCACTATCCAAACCTCCTGTCGCCGGTCGAATTATTGCTAGGTGATACCCGCAAAGCACATTGTGTAAATCTTTTGTGACCAAAGCGGGCACGCCAATATCGTCGCTTGCTTCTGAATCTTTTGTGATGAGAACGTCTCCCTTTTTAAGAGAGAACTTTTTTATTTCGAGGTCGGTTGCGGATGATTCCATCAAGCCATCCGCCTGTTCAATGTAATTCTTATAATAGACGTCTGTATAGTTGCAAAGCCGGACTGATTGTTCACCAACATAGGATTTTTTATCCACGTTGCTAAAAATGATTTCCGCGTGATCTCCAAGGGCGATACGTTTCCATCCATCTGGCGGTTTTAACCCAATACTCATATCCCAAGTTCTTTCAAGTAATTAGTCATTTGCTTCCGCACGTCGGTCAGTTGAGTTTCCAGATCGTCGATTTGCTTTTGCACCGCTTGGAGATTCACCGGTTTTTCCGGCTCGAAAGTGTCCACATAACGTGGAATGTTTAGGTTGAAATCATTTTCCGCGATCTCCTCCAGCGTGGCGCGGTAGGCATATTTATCGACTGTTTTAAACGCCTTGTAAGTTGCCACAATCTTCGTAATATGTTCCGCGCCCAGCTTGTTCTGGTTCGTGCCTTCCACAGACTCTCGGCTGGCGTCAATAAAGAGCACGTCCTTGGTTTTCTTCCCCTTGTTGAAAATCATGATCGTTGCCTGAATGCCCGTCCCAAAGAACAATTTTTCCGGCAGGCCAATTACGGCCTCCAGCGCATTCTCCTCAATCAACGCCCGACGGATGCGGCCTTCACTGCCGCCCCGGAATAGTACGCCATGCGGCGCAATCACGCCCACCTTGCCGCTGCCCTCCACTGCGGTTTCCACCATGTGGGTGATAAAAGCATAGTCACCCTTGCTCTTTGGCGGCACGCCGCGATGAAAGCGGTGATACTTGTCCGCGTCCGCGTTTTCCGCGCCCCACTTATCCAGCGAGAACGGCGGATTCGCCACCACCACGTCGAACTTCATCAGTGAATCTTTCTCAATGAGTTTCGGGCTGTTGATTGTGTCGCCCCATTCAATCCGCGCCGCATCCTTGTTGTGAACCAGCATGTTCATCCGGCACAGAGCCCAAGTGCTGCCGTTCATTTCCTGCCCGTAGAGAGAAAAATCATTGTCGCCCACCTGATCGCCCACTTGAATCAGTAACGAGCCTGACCCGCACGTCGGGTCGCAAATGCGATTGCCCTTTTTGGGGGCGAGCAGCTTTGCCAGCAGTTCCGAAACTTCGGCCGGCGTGTAAAATTCACCGCCCTTTTTGCCAGCGTCACTCGCAAATCGGCCAATTAAGTATTGGTATGTGTTGCCAATAATATCTTCTTTGCCTACCCGCGACGGCCGCAGGTCCATTTCATCCCCGGCAAAATCTTCCAGCAAATCCTTGAGCCGCTTGTTGCGCTCTTTCGTCTGGCCCAGGTTTGCTTCCGAGTTGAAGTCAATGTTGCGGAACACCCCTTCCAGCTTGGCCTTGTTCTCGTCCTCAATCTTTTCGAGTGCGATGTTGATCAACTCGCCGATGTTCGCGTCATTACGCCTGGCGTAAAGGCTGTCGTAATCGCAGCCGACTGGCATGATGAAACGTTCCCGTGCCAGCCGTCGCGCCACGCGTTCCTTGTCGCCCTTGAACTCTTTTTCAAATTCTTCGCGCTTGTCCCGCCACAGGTCGGACAAGTATTTCAAAAACAACATCACGAGGATGTAGTCCTTGTATTGCGCCGGGTCTATCGTGCCGCGAAATGTATCGCACGCCCGCCACGCCACATTATTAATTTCGTCTTGATTAATCGGTTTCATTTTGAATTTTTGAAATCAGACCGGCAGCATTTTGAGCTGACCGAACAAGTTGTTCGTTCGTAAACTTCCACTTCAAATGGGAAAGACGCTCTGATATATTTCGTTCTGTGACCGCGAGTTCTGCGGTAACCACGATATTGTGCTGCACCTTCAATGATGGCAGCGGTATTTCCAGATCGGCAATATCTTTTCGTTCGATGATTTGAACATAAGTGCCCTTCCGGCGGCTTGCGAAATAATTTGCGATCTCCTCAGTCCGAAGAAACCAGGCTAGGTACTCCGGCAATGCTCGCCCTGAATCAGTCCTCAGCACGAAGAACTGGGCGCCGACGATTGTCCGCGGCCCGTCGAGTCGATATACAAACGCAGTCGTTCGAATCCCGCGGTTCGGAAACAGCACATCCCCTGAACGGAGGATCTGGTCTCCGCTGACACTCTGCCCTGGTTCGACGTGAAGGAAATCGTCCCTGAGCAAGGTGCCATCCTGAGAAATGTCGCCAATTCGGATAAGTCGGTATGAACCAGAAGGGACGGGACGTGTGGCATCCCGCCCCCTAAGGGTCGCTCCCATTCGGATATCCGCTATAGAGCTAATCGGCTGCATGTGTCATTACGGGCACTCCGGAAGACTGAGGAGGTTGTCCGGTTGGTAGCCGTCTGCTTCAGTCTTCAAGTATTCACGGCCATTGTGCGTGGCAATAATTACCCAAACGGATCTCCCGTTAACGCTGACGAAGAACTTCCACTTGTCGGCTTTTATTCCGGAAATGGCCTCGGTTTCGGACATTTTCCATGGCTTGCCATTGTGGATTCCACCAACGTTGTTGATGCGTTCGTGGAAGTTCTGTCGATCTGACTTGTTTATACATTTTATCTGAACTGTTTCGGGCATATGTTTAACTTTCCGACTCGGGCAGAACGGGGGCGCTCGAGTCTTTTATTGCGTTGAAGCCCGTTTCGAGATACAGAAAGAACCGCTAGATTCGATCCCGCTCTCGAAGCGGCTTCGGTTTAACAAGGCTTGGTGGGCGTTGCAGTCCGCCAAGCCTTTTTACCCGTTCTTCCGCAACAGTATCAGAGTTGTGTGCAAAAAGCAAGAAGAATTGTTAAAAAAATTGCGCATACATTATAATCGTGCTAAACTTCACATGTTCGGTTAAATCTGATTTAAAGTTTACATGTAAAAATGACTTTAAAATTTAATGCTAAACGTGTTGACAATATGAGAACAAAAGCCGATAAAACAAATAGGTTCAATAAAGAGCCAATATCTTATACGGGCCTTCGGTTATTATTTGAACGAAAGTTTGGAAATAACCCCCGGCCCAAATTTTAGAGTGCAAGCCAGTGCTTGCACTTTTTTTTGACAATGTGGTTCCCCTCCGTTGAAGAATTGAGCAGTGCAAACGAAAGTTCCGCTTTCGTATTGCTTGCCTGGAACGAGATGTTTGCTCCCGACACGCCGGACTCGTTTCAACCGAAACTCATGAACATTCCCGCTTTGGTGGAGGAATTGCAGTTAATCGCCGAGCGCGCGAGCAGATCGTCCAAATGGGAAAAACATGTCAGAAAGATTCAGGACGAGCTCAAAGCTTCCTGCAAAGCAGAGCAGAACCTGCTCGACGCATCTCCCCGGTTGCGCTGGGGGCTGCAAACGCTCTCAGAAAAGACTAATCTATTGGATTTGCTTTCGCTCGCCAAAACCTTAGAACAACCGCTTCTGTCCCACGAAGATATGGTGAAGCAGGCTCTGGCGGAAGCGACGGCAGGCCTCCCTGACTCTAAAATTGCTGCGTTTGCCTGCCTTCGCCGTCTTGCGACTATTGCACTACGGAAGAAGCGAACGGCCGAAGATTTTTCGGCGCTGATGATACCCGCCAACTTTAACCGCACTCCGGGGGAAATTATTCAAGCCATCACCGAAGCCATAGACGCCCCGGCCAAGGAGTTCAACTGCATCTTGGCCGTGAAGGGCCAACCAAACGAGTTGCAGGCCGTCGCCCGAAAAGTGGGATTCCAGCTTCGAAGTCACCGTGAAATCCCAGTGGATGGTCCGGGCACGCAGTTTTTGCAGGCCACAAAGGATGCGGTTTTGCTTTCGATAAACCTGGAAGCAGGTAAGGCTCTTGATGCCGCCATACTGGCTGTGCGGCGGCTGCGTCCCGTGCTAGACATTTTCAATTTCTACCGACATGACGCCCTCACTTTTTTTGACGAGGTTTTGGTAATCGGTGCCAATTCTCAGCCCGTGTTGGTTAAACCGCAACTCCAATGGGCGTGGCAAACCCGAAAGAAAAAAACCGCCACATATCTCACGAAAAGCCTCATCGCTTCGGCTTCGGAGGAGCGCCTTACGGGACAGGTTTTTAATGCCCTCGAGCATTATTCTCTCGCTCAAACCAGCACGGTCGCCCGTGTCAGATTGGCTAATCTCTGGTCTGCGTTGGAATGTCTTGCTGGCGGAGATACTGCCGAATCGGTAATCGGGAGCATTTGTCAAGTGGTCGCGCCAATCGTTGCATGGCGGCGTACGGGCAAGATCCTCAGTTATACCGCTAAAAACCTCGACCAGTTCGGTTCGGTTGCAGGCGGACCTTTGGGTTCAGGATTTCCGCCAGGGGAAGGAGGTGTTCCTTCTGATCGCCTACTTCTGGCTCTGGCCCGCCCCAAAGGACACCCAGACGCTGAACAACTACAGGTGTTCGCCTCAGCACATCCGCTTTTGCGATTCCGCATCTTCAGTCTTTGGAAAATACTTAGTGCGCCAGCCGATTTCGCGAAAGAGCTGAAGGCGTCTGCGAATCGAACGGAATGGCACCTCCACAGGATTTATCGTGCTCGCAACCTTTCGGTCCATGAAGGCCGCGAGGTTACGCACTCTTCACAACTACTGGAGAATCTGCATTATTATTTCTCGGTCACTTTGTCTCGTATTCTGCATGGCATGAAGCTCAATCCCGCATGGCAGGTTTCTGATTCAATAGCACACTGGAGAATGCAGTACGATTATACCGTTTCATCGCTCGAAACCCGACCGGGGATTCTCTCCGTTTCAGACTTATTGCCGAAGCCTCGCCCAACGCTATCACGCAGCACGATCTGGGCGCCTTGACGCGACAGCGGCGGTTTGTAACAACGAGATCACAGCGAACGCTAAACACGTTTTGGCGCCAGTGTGAAAATGCAGCGAAATCGCCGATTGGATGTGCAACCCAAAGCGGCTCACCGCGAAATTGTTTTGTCGCGAATCAGCAGCGGGGGCTTGAAACGCTGCTGCGCTTCGAGTCAGCGATGGCCCGATTACAGGGAGATCCCGTGTTTCTTGGCGGCTCTCTTCAACTGCTCCAGTGCCGCACCAAGGTCTCCTCTCTTAACGAATTGCTCGAATTCCTCGTAAGCCTCCGAACTGAACGCGGAGCGAAATGTGGCGCGGTTGGCCTTCAAGCAGTCTTTTGCGCCCGGATCCTTATCTGCGAGGAGAGGCAGAATCTCGTTCATCGCCTTGCGCAGGTGAGCAGGATTCACGGGAGGTGGGGGCGGCAACCGACGGGTGGGCGCAGGTTTGGCTTCGTTGGGTTTCAGTGCAAGTTTGAGGTCGGCAACGAGATCACGCACGACTTTCTCCAACTTCTCCCAGCGGGATTCAATTTCACCCGGATCAGCTTGCTCGTGGATTGCGCGCACCAATGCTGTCGCGGCGTTCTGTGCAGCGGCCGCCCCAATGCCGTCTGCCGATGTTTTGAACGATTGCACCATCCGTTCAGCCCAGGCCAGATCGCCTTGCAGGAGAGCCTCGCGAATTTTTTCGGGTGCGCCGGCCTGCTGTTCAACGAAGTGTTGGAGCGCCTTGAAGTAAAGCTTGAAGTCGCCGCCTGCACGCGCAAGGCCGTCGGCCGTAGCAAG
>JBEKDI010000074.1:0-30015 GCA_050014435.1 Verrucomicrobiota bacterium
TCACGTTGAGTTCGTTCATTGCGCTCATGTGCAGCCTTGGCTGCCCAATACGCAATGCGTCCCTCAAAGTGGCCTATTTTGAAGTGCCCATCCCTGGCCGGTTTTCACTGCCCGCTGACACCGCATCGCTGAACCTGGGCCGCAGGCAGCACTCAGGCTTTCCAATTGCGACCTTCCTAAAACCATTTTTGATTGCTGTGATCATCTTCATAATGAACTCAATCATTACTACCCGCTCAACGGGGAATTTCTGCGTGGAAGTAATCATTTTCAAAGAGTGATTTTGTTCCACAATTTTCACGCGTAAATACCTTTGCGCCAAAGCTGAAGGCGATATTCATATTTGTCGCCCAGCACTGGCGACCGTTTCAAAGCCTGCTCAAGTAAATCAGCTGCCTGGGGCAATTTGCCTGGAATCCGAGCGAGAGTGTCTGCTTGTTCAATTAATTCCTTCACCGTAATTGGGTCTTTGGTCGAGCCGCCCTTGTTTTTCCGTGCTTCAATCTGTTTGCGAAGCGCGACGACTTCAGCCCTTCGTTCCGCATCCAGTTGCCCATCGAAGTCAGACGCCACCGTCTCGACCCATATAGTTGCCGTGATTTCGAGTTCCGGCGTTCCGATTCGCAACATGGATTCAGCCGAGTTGAGGCGACCAACAATCGGGTGCGCGCGTGCGGCCTCCTCAAAACATTTTAACCCACCGGCCATTTCTTTGAGTCCACAGAGGGCTTCACCTTTGGCTGCCAGTGCGATGGCGTTACCGAATGGGGTGGGATTCTGCTCCAGCCCAAGGGCAATACACTCCAGTGCCTCTCGATACCGACTCAGTTTGTTGAGCGCTTGAGCACAATCAAAGGCGATAGGGCGAACCCATTTTGCTTGTTCGCTCAACGAAAGGCCCGATTGATTACCCAGCAAAGTATCGAGCGCCGCCCGGAACGATTTGGCCGCCAAATCGTAATCACCACGCTCAACCGCCGCTGCGGCTGAATTAACTTGTCGCTGAACGTCGAGATTCATGATTGTTCAATGCTTGGGTGCCCCCATATTGGCAGATTTACATGCAATCGATTCGTGGCCGCCATGTTGACTTAGCAATTCCGCCACGTCTTTGTGCCCCTTCAACGTCGCCAAGTGCATAGGTGTTTGGCCCATGTTGTTTCTGGCATTAACATCCGCCTTGCTCCCCAGCAACAATTCCGTTGTTTCCTTGTGGCCTTCAAACGCAGCTTCGTGCAAAGGCGTCCAGCCGGCATAGTTCTTGGCATTGACCTCAGCCTTATGGGCCAACAGCAGTTCCGCTACTGACTTGTGGCCTTTAGCCGCTGCCCTGTTCAAAGGCGTATCCCCATTCTTATTATTGGCATCGACCTCAGCCTTGTTGTTCAACATCAATTCCGCCAAGTCCATGTGGCCCTCATATGCGGCCCAGTGCAAAGGTGTCCATCCATTGTTGTCTGTGGTAAAAACAAGAACACCACGACCGAAACCAAATGAATGATGAAGCCGGAGCACCATTTCCCACTTGCGTGCGGCATCCGCAGCGGCGTACTCCCTCAAAGTATTCCAGTTTAGTTTTCTCTCCTCAATACTTACAAATTCAATTTCCTCGCAATGGTCCACGAGCAAAAGATCGATTTGTGTGGCTGGTGTTATCATGCGTGGCAACATAGTGCTGTCTCAGAAAGTGAGTTTGCCTTCGTCGATGAGGTTGACAGTATCTGAACCTTTCGAGGCCATCGAAAGGCACCAAATCAAATCCGGGCCGTGGCTCGGAAGGACAGCCAGGATGACAGTGCAATCTCCCTTTTGGAGATAAAGCCCTATGAAATCCTCCTTGAATTTCTGCCAGCCGGACTGGTAAGCGCGCGATACAAAGTCACGCGCACCACTAGATTTTCGGATGATGTCCTTGATTTCTTCAACGTAGTTCATGACTGTTGCTCCTTTCAGTTTGTATTCTTGTTGTTTGTGTTCGCATCTGAACGCAAAAGCGTAAAGTATTTCAACCACGGATAAGCGACAGACTTTTTTGCCACCCCGTCGACAACCCTTGCTTACACGTCTTGCACCATACTGACGGAGGAATGAAAGTGATTGCCCTGCACGAACACAACACTTGAACCCCTCTGTCCTTCGTGATTGATTCAAGCGGCGCTTGCAGTTGCTTCTTGCATGAAAGACAGGCGAACTCCGCGAATGCTCCGTTGAAAGTTACTTGAACACCACGTTCACGCATTCGCACGGTTTCGGGTGCCCCGCACTCTGAACAAGTCGAATCCTTTCCAGGGGTGGTCTTGACCCCATGACTTAAAATCAAATCCGCCATTTTCTTTGCCTCTTCCAAACCTGACTGCCTGATGAACTGTAATGCAGTATAGCCGCTCTCGGTCTTGGCATTGGGATCAGCACCATGTTCCAAAAGGATCGGTATCACGGATGTCGATATGCTTTTGCAGGCTCGGAGCAACGGCGTCATTTGGAATTTTGCCAAGGCGTTTACATTTGCGCCGCGTTCCAACAGGAAACGAACCATCTTCACGTCATCCTGCATGGCCGCGTAGTGGAGTAGCGTCATGCCCTCCGAACATGTCCAATTCACATTGCCGCCAGACTCGACCCATTTGATTATCTCATCTTGTCTCTGAGATGATTTTCCCATCGCAGATTGGAATACACTCCACGCACTCATCGGTGAAACACCAAGAGGAGCAGTTGAGTCTTCTGTTGTGTCTTTCATCCACTTTCTTCCTTCCGGTGAATTGGCCCAAGCTTTCCCATCCTGCGAATACTTCGCCAATGCTCGCACGACATCCCAATGCCTTTTGCTATCGGAATCATGCTTCTCATTCATACACAATCGGAACGCTGTCGAACCGTCTGGCCTGCGAACATTTGCGTCTGCTCCTCGTTCGAGAAGACGTTCCACAACTTTGGGTCGATTGAGTTGCACGGCGTTCATCACTGCTGTGAACGGGCCATCTCCCGAACTGTAGGCATCTGCTCCGGGGGCATTAACATCAGCTCCGGCATCCAATAGCAGATCAATAATCTGCAATAGAGGTTCCTCTTCCTTGTCGTAACCATTGCCGTAAGCATAAGAGCTTATTGTGGCGAAGTGAATTGCGGCTGCCATACCGCCGTTCCATTTTCCATGATGTGTGTATTTGGCGTTTGTGTTCGGATTTGCTCCCGCAGCAAGCAGAGATCGCACATCATCCACTTTGCGGTCTTTGATTGCCTGAATCAATTTGCCGTCGAGTTCGCCCTTTCCCAAAGTGGATTCGGTGAGGCGCTGGCTTGATGGCGGCTTGGACGGCAAAGTTGGTTGCGCCGGCGAAGAAGCCTGCGAGGGCAGTCCTCGATTCGGAGTGGTGGGCTGCGTTCGTTTTTCGCTTGCGGATGCTGGTGACTTTGCAGTGGTTCCGAAAAGACGTTTCAAAAAGTTCATGTTGGATTTTGATTTGAGGTTGTTGCCGAATTCAACTCATCGTTAAGCATTATGCTGTAAGCAATGAGCGTAACTTTTGCTCGATAATACGGTCGTTCAAATAACCGCCCTCCGGTAAATCTTCATACGCGCCGAAGATGACATTTTCGATGCCCTTGTAGACTTGAATCTTTACGTCTTCAATAACCAGAACGCCCGCCTTTCCCGCCGCCGCTGCTTTTGACGCCTCGGTCATACGAGGCAGCGTGAAAAGTAGTTTCGCTAGTGAGGAAGAAGAATGTTTTTCTATGAGTCGCCAGACGATAATATGCGGCTCTTTACTTGTTATTTCGTGTCGCGGGATTACTCCACAAATCAACATATCGATAAACGGGCTGGAGCAACGAGCTATTTTTCCATTCACCATCTGGTAGTCAGGCTTCGGCGGATCATCCCCTAAGCTCATGGATGCCACAGGGTAAGGCCCGGCGATGAGGGACTGGAGCCGTTTGACCAAATCCTCGTAGCCAGAAGCCGCGAACAGGCCGGGTTGTATACCAGCCGGCCAAGACCCAACAAAAGACTTGAAGAAGGCTTGACCGCTTTCGTGAATTGGCACTGACTCAAAAAACTGCTGCCATTCCTTTTCAACGTTCGCAGGTGGGGGCGACTGGACTGGTTTGACAGGATTCGCACTCGGCACTGGGGATGTAGCCCGAGGTGCTTGCATTGGGCCGGTGGGGTTCGCCATATTTGTTTTAGAAGCAGCAGGTTGCGCTTTTGCTGGCACGGGTGGTGTCGCCCCCTTGAATAAATTGGTGAGCCATTTCATAGTTTTTTGGTTTGAACGTTCACTGATCGCTAGCCGGTTTGTTTATGAAAGAGGCCGCTGCAACGCGAACGCCTTCATCAACGTCGGCGCGGGCTAGTCGCGCTAGCGGGTCTGTCGCGCGGCTGTCGCCAATCCTACAGAGGGCCTCAGCGGCGTGAAGGCGAACAATGGGGCGTGGGTCAGCTAATTCCACCAATAGGGCATCGACGGCGCTGTCCCCCAAGCGGGCCAACGCCTCGGCCAAAGGTCTACGTGTCTTCTTTTGAGCACCGCGAAGAGCGCGCACCAAATGGGTCACCGCTCGCCCATCACCAGATCGGCCTAGCGCTTCAATGGCCACTCGCTGTTCATGATCGCAGATGCCCGAAAGCCAAAGGCCCCGAATGAGCGTGTCGAAGCCACGCAGGTCGCCAAGCATGGCCAGACCGGCCGCAGCTGACAGGCGAACATGTCTCTCCGAATCGGCAAGAAGTTTGACTATTCCCGGGATGGCACGATGGTCACCGAGGCGGCCAAGGCTCTGCGCAGCCTCGCCACGTTCCCAATTATCCTTGCTTGACAACATTGTGGTAAGCGACTCGAACGCACGGAGGTCGCCAAGAAGCCCCAACCCCGCTGCCGCATACCGGCGAGTCTTGGCATCGCCCAGAGATTGCAACAGAATATCCGCGCCAGACGAGTCACCCAATTTAGCGAGTGCCTGGGCGGAACTAGAGCGAATCTCCTGATCGGCACTTCGCAATGCCTTCCGCAGAGGCTCGATTGACCGAGAGTATCCAGAGGATCCCAAATGTTGCGCGGCGATCTTGGCAAGGCGCTGGTCGCTGCCTTCAAGGACGCCGACGACAGCCTGAAAGGCCCGCAGGTCAGTCATCTGGCTGAGCGCCTCAACCGCTTCCGCGCTGACGCCGTTGTCTGGGTCCCGAATCGCCTTCAACAACGTCGGAATAGCTTCGGGATCATCCGAGGCACCCAAGGCTTCCACTGCCTCACGGCGTCTTTCCGCGATACGATTTGGGTCAGTTAACACGGACTCCAGTAGTGGACGTGCGAGCGAGCCCATTTCTCCCAGCGCTTGGATAGCTGCGTCCGACACAGTGGACTCGCGGTCCTGCAAGGCACCTATCAGGTAGGGAGTGGCCGCCGTGACACGCATGACGCCGAGCGCGTGAATTACCTCCGTATGCGCCAGACCACTCAAAAAGCGCCTTACGTTGGTGTCCATTGTCTCGAAGCGGGAGCGATTACCGACCTTTTGGGCGTTGGCGTCGAGAGAAGCAAGCCACTTCATGAGTGGCTCCGCAGCGCCTCGGTCTGCGATGCAACGGAGCGCCTCAGCAAGATCAGAAAGCAAGAAAAGACTTTCTCTATCCACATCAAGTGCCCGACATAAAGCACCCACGGCACCGGAGTCGCTAAGAACGCCTAGAGCCACCGCTGCTCCCCGCCTTATCTCATTTGCCTCTCGCGGAGCAAGGTAGCCAGCGATGGCATCGTTCAGGGCCGGCGTGGGTGGGCTGCCGCAAAGCTTCCCCAGAGCCTCTGCCTGGCTGGCATCGGATGTGCCCCCCAACGGCTTCAAAACGCCCGTCATATCCCAAGTCTTGCCGCAACTCTTGCATTTACATCCATCCCATATATGCGCGGCCTGACGCGTCATACCGCAGCGACGGCATTTTTCACAATCACTTGACCAATCGTGACCTTCTTCGCGCGACTTGCCGCAGATTGAACACTTGCAGCCGTCCCACTGGTGAGGCTCATTGCGCGTAGCACCGCAGTGGACACATCGTTGGCAGTCTGATCGCCAATCGTGCTCCCGCGACTTGCCGCAGGCCGAACACTTGCATCCGTGCCATTTGTGCATTCCCAACAGGCAGCTTATAGCCATAAATAAGTTTCTATTTTGCTTTTTTTAGTATCGGAATCCGTTTTGTCGTTCAGAACTCCAATATACGCCGCAATGCGGACAACGCTGACCAGCATGGGCAGCGATTGAAACTTGCCGGCCGCAGCCACTACAGGATTTGGAAAACGAAAAACTAGGCCGGGAGTTGTATGACCTAAAGCCAGAGGAAGTAGACGGACGGTTCATTTCCATCCAAGCTTTTCGGGCCGGTTCCCAGCGGAATTCATCCTTGAGAAACTTGTTAAGCACGATTGCCAGCGCAATCATTACAAATGCGAATCCTACGAACGGCATAAATGCTGCCCCTGCCGATACAGCCATCGAAGAACTCAAAATCCAAATCGCCAAACTGACCCAAAACACAACGACTCCCATGATGGGTTCCCGGCAGACACAACCCAATCCGATCACGCCGCATAGAATGAAAGCAAATGAAAGCGGCCAGATTGCAATGCTGGCAATGGCGGCGACCAATAAAACCGTCCCTATGCCGGCCAAGAGATTGCGGGGACCGTTTCCATTGTTGAATTTTTTCCAGAACTGGCGGAGAGCCAGAAAAACAACCAGCCAGAGAGAAAGCAACACTGGGACGGAGAAGCAGACGGACAAGACCTTATGCTGCACTTCATCCGGCATTGTGTTGATTCCTTGCAGCAACCGTTGGGCTATAAACATCACGCCGCAGACAATGCCGGCAATGGTAAATGGCTTCTGATCTTTGCGGAAAAGCTGCCGCCATAAACATGCCAGTCCCAGGCCGAGGATCGCCAGGCAGCCGATTGACACTGAAAACGTGAAGAGACCTGGCTGAAGAGTCGTTTGGTGAGGCATGAGCAAGGCAAAACTTTCCAATGCCATGCCCGAAAACAGACAAGCGATTGAGTAGTCGAGTGGTTTATCAAAAGGCGTTTCTGGGAACTTTTTCATATTTTCATTGGTTTAAGCGTTCACAGATTACTAACCGACGTGCTGATGAATTCTGCGTTTATGATCCTCGTTATTTCTTTTGGCGCTGGTCATGCTCAAGCCTGTGCTTAGCAAAGGCGATGAACGGTTTAAGAAATTTGCGAGCCAGCGATTGCCTGCAACTCGATGCTTCAATGAAACGGGCAAGAATCGGGGAAACAAAATAATAGATTCGGACTGCGCATCTGCCAGGGAACGAACTCGTCAGGATGCGATCACGGAACTCCTGTAAGAGGATTACATTTGAATCCCGCAGGCCAAAGGCCGCAGTTGCGACAAAACACCCCCCCTTCTTGGAAGAGATCTGGCTCTCCGCCTTAGTCAGAATCTCTTTTGCCTGGGCTGAAACGGCGGGATCGTGGTTCTCAGATAACCACCGAATGCACGGAATTGCTGGTTCGTAATTAGAGCGGGGGACAGAGCCCCGCTTAAACGTGGTGTGCAAGCAGGCCAGCAGAGCGATCAGAATCTCGGTAGCCGTCGTATTGAATACATTATCCTCTGGGGAACGACCCGCGATTAAGTGCGGACGTTCCACTTCTAAATGTGCGACCTGGCAATCCTTAGTCCAATTGGTCTTTACATACTTCGCACAGTACGATTGGCCTCTTGTCATAGTCCACCAAGCTCTTTGTCGGCCATTCTCGTCCAATGCGGGGTAGCACCCAACTAGGTTCAAAACCGCTGTCATTGTCCCGGCAAATAATGCCGCCTCGTCTTTTGGGACATTCGGAGTCAGTTCATTCATTGTTCTCAGAATCTCAAGCCCTGCTCCAATGCTTTCTACAGTGCCTTTAGCACTTCCTATTGCGCTTCTCTGACTCATGCTGATGGCTGGGCCAGCGCTGATGGTTGTAGGAGGTGGTGTTTGGGATTCTGGGAGTCGTTCTGAAGAAAGGACCGGTGCCTGGACTGTTGTTGGCTTCGACGGAAGCGACTCAATCAGTTGAATTGAGTCTGTTTCTCCCACATTGCTGGAGTGTTCAGTGATTCTCGTGGCAAAGGTCTTCATCTGAGCTGATGAAATTGTCATCCGGTTCCTCAATTTTCTGTCGATTCCGATAAAAGCTGGAATTTCACTGCGGAAAGCGCTGAACACTCCGTCGAAGAGAGTTGTGTTATACTTCCCATCGGGTGAAACCGCGAGGACTCTCTTTCTTAACTGGCCGGCAACAGGAGCCGAGAATTCTTCAGGGAGGGGCAGTGCGCTTGTCAAAGAAAAATCGTATGGCGCGAGGGCTTTCAGAATGCGGACTTTCTCACCGTCCGAACCATGAAGCATGTATGGCCTTCCCGCAACGGCATAGATCGCGTTTGCTTTGGCGTCATGGAATAGCCATAAATTTGCAACGGGCGAAGGCTGTGAGTTCCGTCGCGCATCTTCAACGCGAGCAATTTGGTTTCCTTGCCCATCGAGGTTAACATTAGTGATAACTGAAAGTAGGTTCCGTCGATTGACTGTGGGCATCTCTGTTTGCGGGCCATCTATTCCAAGTCGTCGAGTTGGGAGGCCTTTCTCAATTGCATCAAGTGCTTCTGCAAAATATTCCATTTGATGCATGCCTGAGATGTCGGGTCTTACGAGTGCGAGACCTTTCCGAACATTTTCCCCCTCTTCCATGGAGTCGCCCGAAGAAGCGCTGACGATTACCCCATCCTTCTCGGTAATCTTTAGATAATAGCGATCCGCCGGGAGTGAAAAGCGGCGAGCGAAGTGAAAATCGCTAATCGCAAGTTCTTTTAATAATGCTGTTTTTTCATCATCACTGCCAGTCATCATGTATGGCCGGACACCCAATTCGCAAATGATGTTTAGGGGTCCAATTGACTGGGTAAACACCCAAAGATTCATGACAACTTCTGGTTCCATAGATATTGACTTTCTGTAGGAGGTTAATTCAAATGTGGTTTGTAGCTCCTCCACGTTGGTGCGTTGCTATGTTCGTTTAATAATTCCCGCCTGATGGCTTCCTGGAGCCGCTTTTTGTTGACTGCCAGTTCGGTCAGCAACTGATCTCTTTGGCAATCTCTTATTGTCAACAGAGCGAAGAGCAAATGCACTGGATAAACTACGCCGTCGCCGAGGAGTGCATAATGTTCGGCATCAAAAAATATCTTTCTCGCTGTCGGGCTACGATGAAGACTTTCGGTTTGATTCATGGCAAACATCTCTTGAGCCGATATTCGGCGAATGCGGTGATGCAAAGTTGCGGCGGCCAGATTTGCGTAGCAGAAAGCATTTCGCAACCGTCTCACTTCCCGCAAACATTCTTCCAGCACTTCGTCGCGACCCGGAAGTCCTTTGGGCATCAAGGCCGGCAGGTCAAGGTCAACGGTCTTGCTCAACCCAAGCAGCAGGTGGATCGGCTCAATGGTCGAGGATTTGAGTTGTCGTGCCTCAAACTCGGCCACTTGCCAAATCAAGAACAGGCTGCTGGAATGTCGAACGTTCATGGTTATTATTCATCGCGACTGATTTTAAGAATAACCGTCCGGTTTTTCGCTCCGCCTTTGGCAGAATCGTTCGGAAATGGAAGTTGCGCCGAACCTTCGCTTGATGCCTGCAACTGTCCGGGAGAAAACAACGCCAAAGACCGGATAAAATCCACAGTTGTAGCTGCGCGTTTCAAACCGGTCGAATAGGGGTCGAGCGGGCCGAAGAATCCTTGATCGCCATCTGAATATCCAACGACTTCAATTACGAGTCGTTGCTTAGATTGAGCTAGAGCTTTGATTACGGCGGTTAACCGTGCTTTTGCACCAGGTTTGAAATATGTGCCATGGGAAAATAAGCCATCGTCAAAAATCACTCTCAATTTTCCTTGGTTATACACTTGCTGGATTCCAGTCAAGTCAAGAGCCGGCCAGTCGAACTGCTGCGGTGCAATCTTAACTTCATCAACGGTAGGGGGGACTGGCGGATTCGCAGAGATAGAAGCAATTGGTTCTCCCACCGGTTTGCTATTCCGGTTGATGTTTTCTACAATCGTTGACTCCAACCTCTCAATCGTGTTGCTGGAAGTAGTTAGTAATTGTTCGATGGTTGTCATCCTGGTTGTCACTTCAGCTATCTGCTGGTTTGCCAATGCGACCTGATTGCTCTGTGTTGCTTCAATTCGGGCCAGCATCGCTTTCACGTCCGTATCGTTTGGTGGTTGGACCTTATTTTCAGCAGATTTCCTGATGGTTTCATCCAAACGTGAAAACGCGATACTTTGGCGGTTGGATTGGAATTGAATTAATGCGATGACAAGAACAACAACTATGACGGCTAGTGCTGCCGGCCAAAGAACTGCAATCCACACTGGTTGTCGGCGCATACGTTGAATGCGAGCGAGAGCGGCTTGACAAGATGCGTTACCCGGTTCTCTTTCCAAAGCCTTCCTCCATAAAGCTTCTGCTTCAAACAGGCGGCCTTGCTGGGCAAAAATGCGCGCTTGGAGGTCCAGTGCGACCATAAGGGCGTCAGGCCGTTCAACTGATTGCCGGAGCATGGCTTCCGCTCGACCGTACGCACCTTCGCGAGCCAGCTCTGCTGCTTGCGAGAGGGCGAATTCGTCGAGTAATCTTGACGTTTCGCCCTCGATTAACTCGGGGCTGGAACTGGCTTTGGCGCTCATATTGTCACGCCAGAGAGTGACTCTGGCTTAGGACCCGGCGGCAAAAGGCCAACCAAGCCTTTAACAGCCGACTTGAGCCCTTCAAAGTCGTTATTCTTTATAGCGCGGTCGCCTTGGTCCGAGAGCTTAGCGGCAAGGGTTGCGTCCGTCATCTCATCCCTCTTTCCTTTCACATCCTCAAACACGCCAACCCACCAGCCCGGGTCGAGCTTTTTGACGTCATACCCCAGGTCTTCGACATTGGCGATTCGACGGCGAAGCAGATCAGGCACGCGATGTTCAATAGCTTCGCGGGTTTCACGTTCCAGAACCTCGAAATCTCGGGCGAGTTCCTTGATCAATCGCTTGCCTGTATCATCCCAAGGTTTGCAAACATCCAGCATCTTGCGTGTGTGCTTTAGCTCGCCTTCAGCCGCTTGGACTAGCTCGGGCCATTCCAAAGCGTCTTCAACATCGTCCAGAGCGGATTCGAGGCTGTTCAGCAGATTCTGGCATTGCCTGCCAGCGTCGGTATCACCCGCAGCGGCTGAAGTGAGGCGTTCCGCCTCCGGCACCATGCATTCGCTGTCGATGCGGTGAATAGCATTGATAGGCTCAGTGCCTGGGTCATGCGCTTTGTCTACCTTGGCCCGAACCACTTTGAGCCGGTCTTTAGCCTTTTCCAGGCGCTTCGACAACTCCTTGGCATCAATTGTATCGCTTTGCAGGGGGAGCACCCCCTCGAAGTCGTCTTCAAGCAGCGGAATGAATGCCTTGGTTCGGATGAGTCGGGACTGGTCAATCTCGATTGTAACTTCAATCTCGTTACCTGCGGGGACATCGCGGGTAATGGGCCGGTCATTGCCATTTTCGTCTTTCCCGGGGATTGTCAACATGCCAATTATGCGGTTACGGTCTGCTCGGCTTTTGTTTCCCTCAACCACAGGCACGCGAAGCAGTTGCCCGCTATTGCCTCGTTTGAGGTCCACTGCGGTGTGAAGATCCTTGCGCCTTTTGAGTGGAGTTCTTCCCGATATGACCGCCCCGGTTTCAAAAAACCAACTTACCTCATTGTTCGCCAGTGCTACTCCGATGCTGTGCGGAAGTGTTATCTGCACCTCGCCGGTTCCTTTAACGGTGATGGTGAAAGTATTCGGCATCATTTCCTGAAGGGCACCTGTGGGATCACGCAGTTCGACTTGGAAGTTGTTGGCTTTGCCCTTCTCAGCGGAGACGTTGGTCATAAAGTTGCCTTTTGGCCCCAAACCGATTTTCCCGCTACGCCACTTGAGTTGATCGGTGGTGTTGATGAATTCGATAGTGAAGCCGGTAAAATCCTTTTCCACACCCTCCTCGGCGGAGACAACGCCGGCCACGGGCGGTTCTGTGTCCGGTCCGACAGGGGTGTAATCGAGTTTCACAGAAAACTGGCCGGCTTGAATCTTTTTTCGACGATCAGGGTCCTCCGGCATATGCTGGCCGCCGGCAAATACCGCTGCACCCCGTGCCACCACGGTCAGAGGGTCCACGTTTGATTCCAGTGGAATGCCAAGACCTTCGCTTGTGTCTTTCAACTGGTCTCGCAGGAAAGGCATCATCGTAGGCCCACCAACGAGAATAACCTTGGCGATGTTGCCAGGTGCCAAGCGGCGTTTGTCCAATGTCTCTTTGCAAATGTTGATGGTGCGCTGAATAAATGGTGTTGCCAAACGCTGCAATTCCGAGCGCTTCAACTCGAAATTAAACTCTACCGGCTCGCCCCGGTCGTCGTTGCAGAGGAAGTCAATGAGAACTTCTGTGCTCTCCGCCGAACTCAAACGGATTTTGGCAGCTTCCGCCTGAATTTTGAACTTGGCGATGGCCCCAGTCCATTTCTTAGCACCGCGACGAAACCCACCCAGTCCGATACGTTTACTGAGTTCTTCCCAGAGGCGCTCCTCTTGGTAGAATTTGGCCAATAAAGCGATGGACCAGCTGGACTCTTCGCGGACTGCGGCGGCGAGCTTCTCCTGAACCAAATCTTTCAGGTTGCTGTCGGTCAGAACATCCGCTGGTTTACCAAAAACCTTGGCAATCCGGTCAAGGGCCAGGAATGGGATGAACTGGTTCTCAACAATCGCCCAATCGATATTTTTACCTCCGAGATGATTGTCCCCGCCGTGACCGACAACTTGAATGAGCCCATCGCGGACCTGGATGATGGCAGCGTCGAACGTGCCACCGCCGAAGTCGTAAATGAGCCAGAAGGTTTTGTCTTCCTCCCGGTCGAAGCTGTAAGCCTGCGCAGCCGCCACCGGCTCCTGCAGAAGAATACAATGCTGGATACCGGCAGCTTCTGCGGCGCGCTTGGTGGCTTCACAGGCTGGCAGGTCAAAATCCGCCGGGACTGTGATGACTGCGGCGGTAATGACGTCCCCGTTGCGCCGCTGGACGTCGGCGCGGAGGGCCTTCAACACCTCGGCGGACAACTCCTCCGGCTTCATTTTTTGACCGGTGCGGGCAACCGTGTATTCGGAGTTTGAACCCATGTCGCGCTTGAACTCCATAAATGCGTTGCCAGGTACATTTGCATTGCCGGGTTCGCGCTCGCACCACTCCTTGGCCACGCGTCCGACGACCAGCTTGTTTTGCTTGTCGATCCAAACTGCTGAAGGGGTGTATTCAAAGCCCTCGGCGTTGCGAAAGACTTCAATGTTGGTTCCGTCGAGACGGGCGATTTCACTGTTGGTGGTGCCCAGGTCAATTCCGTAGTCAATGGTTTGTCGGCTCATGGCGGTTTGTGGTGTTTCGATTTTTAAGATTGATTGCGTCCAGTTCGTTTCAAGGTTTACTAACCGTTTCTTTTCTCAAATCTGCTTTTGCTGCATTTGAATTGGAGAGAACGAAATAATTGGGAATGAGCTTCATCGGTTTTGTTGTGCCATCGCGGAGCGCAACGCGGAATTCGCTGGAAGCCCTACCACGATTAACTTTAGCCGAAACAGAAAAGACACCGGACTGGTCAAGCAGAAGCCAGCCACTATTCCATTCAGGCCGGATGTCTTCGTTCACCAACTCAATAGAAAACCCTTCGGGCAGCAAGCCTAGTGGCCCAAGAATTTCACCTCTAAGTTCTGTAACCCCATCAGAAATAGCTTGGTGTGGCGCAAGAATGAGACGATGAGTGCCAATACTGCTAGTCAATGTCAGGATTACTTGCAGCCGGCGGCTCAAGAGATCCGGCACACAACCTTCCATCGCTTCGCGCGCTTCACGTTGGAGCAATGCAAAATCAGCCTTAATGGCAGGTGAGACACCTTGGGATTCGTCAAAGAATGACTTTGCGGCTATCAAAAGCTGCTTTGCGCCAGCGAGCATAACCGACCATTTATTGGCATCCTCGGCTTTTGTGTCT
The DNA here is from genome assembly GCA_050014435.1 of Verrucomicrobiota bacterium. Taxonomy (GTDB): domain Bacteria; phylum Verrucomicrobiota; class Verrucomicrobiia; order Limisphaerales; family Palsa-1400; genus DASRLE01. The sequence continues at coordinate 14,131 of JBEKDI010000074.1, forward strand.
GGTGCGACATGAGTGCAATCAAGTTTCACAGCCAACTGAGCAGCTTGAATACTTTCTCGACGTCCGATCGTATCTGGCTTGCGCTGCTCACCGGCGAACACCGCCGCACCCCGTGCCACAACGGTTAGCGGGTCAACTGTGAACTCCAATGGAATGCCTAAACCTGCCCTTGGGTCTTTTAATTGTTCTCGAAAGATTGGCATCAAGGTTGGATTGCCTACGAGAATGATCTTGGCAATGTCAGGGGGAGCAAGCCGCCGAGCCGCCAACATCGCTTTGCAGATATTTATAGTGCGGTCGATGAACGGCGCGGCTAAGCGCTGCCATTCGGAACGGCTTAATTCGTAATTAAACTCAACTGGGTCGCCCCGGTCGTCCTTGCACAGGAAGTCAATGAGCACCTCTGTGCTCTGCGACGAACTCAGACGCATTTTTGCAGCTTCCGCTTGAATCCTGAGTTTGGATATCGCTCCACGCCATTTGGGATTGGAACGGCCAAAATCCGTCAGCGCCCGCTCCTTGGTGAGCGCGGGAATAAACAACTGCTCAACAATGGCCCAGTCAAAATTCTTCTCGCCGAGATGATTGTCGCCGGCGTGACCGATCACTTGGATTAGCCCATCTCGCACTTGGAGAATTTCTGCGTCGAACGTGCCGCTTTGAAAATCGTAGATAAGCCACGAAGTGTTGTCCTTTTGACACGAGAAGCCGTATGCTTCCGCAACGGCAACCGGTTCCTGTAACAACAAGCTGTGCTGTAAACCTGCCAAGCTGGCTGCCCGCTTTGTTGCTTCACAGGCTGGAACGTCGAAGTCCGCTGGAACCGTAATTACTGCGGCACAAACCAGTTCTCCAGTTCGACGCTGGACATCCGCACGAAGCGATTTCAACACTTCGGCGGACAGTTCCTCCGGCTTTATCTTAAGGCCGTTGCGAGCGAACATATATTCACTGGCAGTGCCCATGTTGCGCTGAAACTCGATGAAGGCATTGTCGTAATCCTCGAAAACAAAATGACGCTCTTTTGCTACGCGACCGACGAACATCCTGCCCTGTTTGTCCATCCATACGGCGCATGGCGTAGATTCAAATCCTTCGGCGTTACGAAACACCTCGATTTCCGAGCCGATGCAATGGGCAATCATCGCCTCGGTTGTGCCAAGGTGGATGCCGTAGTTGATCGTCTCAGTGCTCATTTTCAAGGAGATGCTCAGGTCGCGAAATAACTTTTGCCCCCTGGAGATGATTTATCCGGAGGCGGAATTGCTGTCGACGAAGGCGAAGCGGGGGACTCTTCCGCCAAATCTGGCGAGCCGACGACCACCTCGCCCATTTGGATGATTTTGCCCTCAAAGAAAATTGTCGGAGTGATAGTGTCGATAACCGTATCTTCATGAAGATTAATCCCCGAAGGAGGAGGCTCAAAATGAGCTTTGAGAGATTGGCCTGAAATGTAGCGGTCGCACGTATGGTCCTGTATCTCCAAACCTAGTTCTTTGAGTTTTTCCCAGGTTGAGTCAACCCACTGGAACGGTTTTCGCAAACCTTCCAATGGCCGCTTCTCAAGCAACCTGCCAAAGCCTGGCGGAACCATATTTCGGCGGGTGCGCCAGAGACCAGTTCCGGCGACGGCTAAACGCTCAAGATACGGTTTGATGATGGTATTGATGTCCGGCGCGGGCGGCTGGTTGAGTTGTCGCTTGGCCACCTCCCCCTGTGCCTTCGCTGCGGTTTCAATAGCCCTAGCGGATTCCGTGGCTGCGTGAGCGGCGTCTTCCAGTGTTTCAGCTAACCGCTCTCTTAGCTTCGCGTCCCACACCGAACGAGCGATACGAAACTCGCGATAAACAAAAAGTTGACGCAAATCGCAGAGCCAATTTGAGAGTGCATTCATGACGTTCTTTATTGGTTCGACGAGATGATGGCGATTAGCGTGATAACCTGAATGACCAGCATTGTATAACCGAGAATGAGCCCCGCCTTCGCGCGCCCTTGTCCGCTCAATCGACCACTTGAAGCTTTGATTTCGCGCATCGCTTTGTGACCAAGAACAATGGCCGGGATCGCCCCAAAAACTCCTAGCAGGATGCCGGCAAGCCCCCAGCCAAGGCTCTGGCTCGCAGCCTTGCACATGGTGCCTGCGGCAGCCGCACTCGGGACAGGTGAAGCTTGAGCGGGCTTCCCTTTCGATTGTTTGGTTTTTCGCCGGCTCGGACTTGGCATTGAGATTTCCAAATCCGCACATTCCTTGCGAATGCGTTCTAGGGCATTACGAATGAAATTATTGGTTGGGTCCAAATCGCCAGCATCCACATAATCTTGAGCGGACTTGCTGATAGCGTCCTTTAGACTACTCCGCGCGGAATTAATTTGACTGCGGTGACGGCTCCCACACGAGCCGCAGACTACCAATGAAACGGGCTTGTCCTTAAATGTCCATTTCATGATGGTGTATTGACCGTAAATAAGGTTGCCGTCAGCCATGCAGCGACAGTTCATGCCAGGAGGAATCGTTTCCATGTTGGCGCACATCCACGTCACATCGTCAATGGAATCGACTCGCTTAACAATGTCATCTATTACCGATGACCGGTGGCTATTCCATGCATCGATTGCCGCGTTTCTCCTTCGTGCAGAGCGGGTGCCAAGGCAATAGGCCAACGCTTTGTTGACCAGCAAGACTTGCTCTGTTTGAAGAACGGTGCCACTTTTGCCGGAGAGAAGCGTTTCCAGACGCGAAATGGCTCCATCGTGGTCCTGTCCTTCGACGAGTTTTCGCGCCGCCTCAAGCTCGGTGAGGATCGGCTCAGGAAGATCATAATAACCCGCTCCGCAAAAGTCGTCGTTGGTGTCCGCGTGTTTCTTAACCGTATCGAGATTTTCCTGAAGGGTCTTTGAAAGAGACTTGCTTGCGGCAATCACGGCCGCCATTTCCAGCAGCTCAACCGAGATTTTCCATCCGTGCGTTTTTTTTGCGAAAGCCACCTGGCATTTAAGGGCTTGGTCAGCGACGTCATCATGGGCTATGTCACGAGCCGGGTCGCCTGCGGGCAACAGACAATCGAGACCGTCCAGCAATGGGATGACATTGTCGAGCAATTGGCGACACGCCTTATCGGCGTGAACCGGGTCGGCCTCGGCAGATTCCTGAGCGACCTTGCAAAGAGCTTTAATACGGGCACGAACCGGTTCGACTGCCTGGCGCAACCCGCTCTTGATGCCCTCTTCTGCAAAACCGGAGGTGCGAATCACCTGGACCAGCCGCATTGCTGATTCTTTCTTGCCCTGTTCAACCGCTTGAAGAACGAGGCGGGCGTTAATTGAAAGAAGTGTTGCCGGAAGTGCAGTCCGAAGGCGTCGCACGGTCCCCGCCGTCAATCGGGGATCCTCAAATTCACGAACACGCGCGGTCAGGCGGCTCCAAAATCCGTCCTCATCAAGCAATCTTTGCCAGCGGCGGAAGGCGCGGGTCCAAAGCTGTTCGATGTTCTTTTGCTCATCGCCGCTGATATCGTTTGAGCGTGCATGGTTTTCCCATTGCAGCGCTAGTAAATGGTGCATGACGGCCAGATTGTGCGTTGAGACGTGACTAACGCTGCGATTGGACTCTTGCTGGCTCCAGATTTCCGAGGCCCGCTCGTGATTTCCCTGGACCAAGAATTGCAAGCTCTGGTCAGATTTGCTGTGACCTTGATCGTGCGGCCAAAACCAAAAAAACTCGTCCACCAACCGGTGCTCCGGGTCACCCAACCGCTGCACTGCGTCGCGGACGCTGAATTCATCCGGTGCAGGATCGAGCGGGAAAAATCGCCCGTGGCCCGGTGGAATTGGAACCCCATTGGTGGCGGCCATTTCCATCATCTGTTTGCGACGGTTGATGTCTTTGGTGGATGAGTCCACCGGCAGTTCCAGCACCCGAAATCCGTTGCGCTGATAGAGTTCAGGAGTGGCCGATTCACGGAGAAGTGCGAGAGCCTCCTTGTCTGCTTCGCCATTGGTTTTTGTGATTGTCTGAGCCATAAAAGGTCTTTCCTTAAGAATTTTGCCAACTACATGAACATCCCCTTCCGCCAAGTTCTGACAGAGATTTCGTATTTTTCCCGGAGGTCGGGCGATTTGACAAAAGCTTCTTCCATGAGGTCAGCGGCCTCAATGAGTTTGCCTGACACGCGGGCCAATTTCACTGCCTGCTCGGCCAATTTTTTCCCAGAACTTTCATCTGGCGTTGATATCGGGCCTAACGCGCCCTTGCTCATTTCAGAAGAGTACGATTCCTTTCCCGAAGACTTGTGTTTGCTCGTCGGTTTCCAACTTTCCAGATCAGCGAGCATCTGTTGCGCATTGGCGTAGCGATCCTTCGGTTTCAAGGCCAGAGCGCGCATGACAATTCGGTCCAAGCGGACATCCACGTTTGGATTAAGCACGTTCGGTGATTCGAGCTTTTCAGCGATGAATTTGCCGCTTTCAAGGTCATCTTCGGAAGCCTCTGCGTAAGGCAATTTATCGGTTAAAAGAAGGTGAAGCGTGCAGCCCAGCGCCCAAACATCCCCTGCGCAAGAATCATTGTTCGATTGGCGAAAAACTTCGGGTGCCTTGAAGCGGCGCCTCCCCCGCGCGCTGACGAGGAGCGTCAGTGGATTAACGCGTTTAGCCAACCCAAAGTCACTTACTCGCGCACGCAGTCCACCTGCGTCGTAACCCACGAGGATGTTTTGAGGGGCAATATCACGATGGACAATAGGTGGCTTCTCTCCGTGAGCAACTGAAAGCCCACGGCAAACCTGGCGGAGAATGTCCACGCTGGTCTCCACCGGCACAAGGGACGACCCGAAAGATTTCCAATAATTTTCCAAACTGCCTCCAGCGACATATTCCATCGTAAAAAAGGCGCAATGCCCAAACTCGGTCTCAATGAGGTCTGCATTGAAGACCCGCACGATATTCGGGTGACCAATACGTGAGAGAATGATGGCTTCACTCAACATCTCGTGGGTCTCCTCCAAAGTCATTCCCGCCAATTTGAGAACTTTCATGGCTTGACGGCCCAAGAAACGGTGCTTGACTCGATACACCTCCGCAAAGGCACCTTCACCCAAGAATTTTTCAACCTCGTAGGTCTTGCCAACAACCTGGCCTTCTCGAAGCAATTTCATAGCGCTAGTCAGTGGACTGGGTTGCCCGCATTCGACAATTTCGCAACTGCACAAGAACTTGTGAATCGAAGTCGGCCTGGATTCTCTTGTCATTACGTGAGCGGAGGCGAACGAAATGGGCAGTGCGGAAACGACAACAAAAATCATTTCTCCGAATCGGCCACATCTGCGTATGAGGTTTTCGTGCAACATCACCGGTTACTAAACGAAAACCCCGCCTTGTCTGCACAAGACGGGGCTCTTTTCTTGCAAAATGCGCAAAGGCCAGAATGAGCGTGGCGTTCTTCACGCAAGCGCCTCCAAATTGAAAAGCTTGAGAACGTCTGTTTTTTCCTCCGACGCTTCCTGTTCGGAGCGGGTATAAACACGAACTTCTTTTTCCAAAATCCTCAAAAAGGCTCGCTTGGCCGTGAGAATTTGGTTGGCGGCTTCTTTGTATTCCAAACCGAGTTCACGAGCTTGGATTTGCAAAGAGGGGGGTTGTTCACCATCCAATTCTGGTGACACCACGCGAGATCTAAACAAGATAAAGTGGGTTGATTTGCCGGTGCTGCTGAAATCGTTTTCCAAATTTTGGAGCGCGTTTCTGACCACTTCGCGCAACCATGCTTTGTGGAAAATCGTTTCTGGCGTTTCGTTATCGACAACCGATTTTGGCTGGAAATATCCAAGCTCTGCCAAGCCGTCGAGACTGATAATGCCCTCCTTCGGGCGGCGTTTCTGCGCGGATTCTCTTCGATATTTGTTTGCCAAGAAATTATTCAGCGACTTGAGGAGAAAATTCCGAAACCGGCCTTGCCGTTGGTCAGCCTTTGAAAAAAGCTGTGTGTTCAAGGCGTGGGCAAAAAAATCCTGAGCCAAATCTTGCGCCTCAAACTCGTCATAACCCTTAATCCGAAGATACTGAAAAATGGGGGTCCAATATTTTTTTGCCAGCACTTCGAGAAAAGTCAGCCTTTCGGAAGCTGGTGCTTCCTTGAGGCTTTGAATTTGCTTCCAATCTGTAGGCAAAAACAAACCCGAGTTCTTCGGCGATTCATTATCCTGCGGCACAAAATTTTCTTTCTTTTTTGCAATGGAAAAGAGTCGCTTTTCCTCTTGAGAGGTGCCACAAGGCACACCTGCGACAATTTGATAAAATTAAAAAGCATTTGCAGTCCGGGGTCAACACTGCGTGTTGCCCCAAATAATGCCATGACGCCTTTATGAATTGCTCGCGCATTTTCCACATCTCCAACACGAAAAGGGGCGTGACCTACTCACGCTCCGACACGGGCACTGGTACGCCCTCACTGGAACGCTTTCGGGCACGCCCGATGGGGGCGTGCCTCGAATGTGTCCAGTGAGCCAAAATTACCAGTTTTGTGTCGGACAGCAGCCGAAGCCGCAAATCTGATGTTAGTTTGAATTGCTCACATACGTTTTTGCCGGAACATTCGGATTAAAGCAAAATCAGGCCTCCGCTACAAGCAGAGGTTTGCTGGTGTTTGCGAAAGTTGCTGGCTGAAAATGTGGAAAAAGGACGGGCGGTGAAGCCCGCCAATGTGGGCGACTCGCAGGACGACGCGTCCGTCAGCGGAGGATTTCCCGTGACGCTTCGCTCGTGTTTTCGATGAGCTTCTGTTGGGACTCCGCTTCGGTTACGACAATTTCGAGAATCACCGGCTGGCCTTCCGTGATCAGATTTTGTTGGCTGATTGGCAACTTGGCAAGCTGCGACAATTCCATCCGCTGCATGACCGTCTCAATGCGTCGCAAATGATGCCCACGAATCGAAACCTCGTGAGCGGCGAAGACCAGCTTGAGATTTTGCTCGTCTCCGCCACTGGTCAATTCTGCGAACATGAATTGATCGTGCGGCAGCAGCAGCGAACGCTCTGGCGAAACTTCAATGCGTAATGCCTCGGCGTTCGGATCGCTGGCCCAACATTCGGGTGTTTTTGTGCTCATATTTGTGTGCGTGTTGATGGTGATGACGGCGAGCCAGTTTCAGCCGACACATGTGGTCTGCGGCTCGACGACCGAAACGAAGAAGATAACCGTGCAGCCGATTCCAAAGCCCAAGGCGTCCACGCGGAACAGAACCTGCCGCAAATTCCATCGCCAGTGGCCGATGACCGGAGCGGGTGACATTCTCGCGTAACTGCTGCTTGTCCGGTGTGAAAATGCGGATGCCACGCCGACCCCGCGAAATGGTCACATACCATTGTTGCGCGTTCGTCGCCGGCTTGACCGTCGAATCGGAAAAAAGGACATAATCCACGGTTTTACCCTGTGAACCGTAGGACGTGACCGCGTAGCCGGGAAGAAATTCACGGAATGATTTGTCCAAGACGCGGCCATCCGTCAGTTCAACGCCACCATCAGCGTGGACAGATTTCACGGTGACGAGTTCACCGTTGGTCACACGCCCGCCGGTCGCCAGCTTGCGATTGGCTTTGAGATGCAAGCGGTCGCCATTTGCGACGGAAAGCTCGCGCGCCTGGCAGACCGTGAGGCGGTCGAGCAATCGGTTTGAGATCGTCACGAACTTACCGTCAACCTCGACAAGCACGCTCGATTTCAAAATGCCCGCCAGCTTGCCTTTCGCGCCCGGTTGGGCATCGCGGACTTTCTGATTGAAGACAATCACGGCATCTGGCGGATAAAAACGCTCATCGCGCTTTTGCGCGTTGGTGAGGTCAATTCTTTCCAGTGCTTGAACAGCCGAGTCTGCCGCACCGAGCAAACCCTTTCCTTTTAACGCATCACGCACGCGCGAGTTGACACGATGCACTTCGCCCCAAGTTTGCGAGACAACTACCGCCGAAGCATTTTGCTCCGCGAGTTGGAGATATTCATCGGCGAGCTTATCGGCTTGTTCGCCAATGCCGCACGCGACAATCGCGCCCATCTTGTCGAGGCGTTCAAATGAATCGCCCAACTTGCCCGCCGCCGCCGATTCGACCGCGTTCCGATACAGTCTGATGCGCTTGCGTTCCTCGGCATCACGACCGAGCAACGGGTCTTGCCGTCGAATCTTGTGCAGTTCGACCGGCTTCACTCCGGCATGGCGCTCGATGGCGAGCAGGGCATCCGAAGCCTCAACCGCTCCGTGTTGCCGGGTGTCGCCGGAGAGAACCAGCCGTCCGTGTCGCTCATGGATCAACCGGACAAGCTCCAGCATCTGCCGCCCGCCAATCTGACCCGCTTCGTCCACCACAATGACGGCGCTGTCAGGAAGTTCACGCTTAATGAGAAAATTGGCGACCGTCGTTGGCGTCGGAAACCCGGCTTTTTCCATCTCCACGACTTGCTGACGTTGCGGCGCGAGAACGACCACGCCCCGGCCAGACTGCCGAAGTTGCTCCACCAGTTCGCGCAGGACAAAACTTTTGCCCGTGCCCGCACCGCCGCGAAAGACAGAAACGCCGTTTGTCGAACGGAGCAAGGATTCGAGGGCTTGGCGTTGTTCATTGTCGAGTTGCGGATTTGCCGGACGGGGATTCGACACCAGCGGGAGACAATCTCCGACGCCCTCTTTCGCGGTCTGGACGATTTCCCATTCGCGCAGCAGAACTTCACGCAGAGTCACTTCGCCTGGCCGCGCTTTGTCCCGGATATAGCCACGCCGCTGGGTGAATTCCTTCAGGTCGGAAACCGAAAAACTTTCACCGCGCGCCCGACCCAGCGCCTCCTGCCACAACTGACATTCAAGCACGACTGAATTTCGGTCGAACAAATGTTCCTCCGCCCACTGGACCGCTTCACCAACACTGACACGCTTTTCCTCTTTTGCGTCATGTTTCGGTTGCTCTGAAAGCCGGCGCAGCGAAGCCCGCTCGGATTTGCTCAATTGCGCCTCCCACAGTTGTCGCAGTTCATCCCGGCTCAAAGCTTTTTGTTTCCGTGTGCGCTTTTCAGTGGCGAGCTTTGCCCGGAGTTCCGAGATGTTCGCACCACCGAGTTCCGGGTGGTCCACCAGCAACGTCGCCAGCGCCTTGTCAATCTCCGCGTCACGTTTGGAAAAACGCTGGCAGAGTTCTTCGGAAACGCCCTCAACTTGAAAATCGCCTCGTGGCAGATTGTGGATTTGATAGCCGAAAGACCGGAGGTCGCGAGCCAGTTCGTGATAATAGACATTCTCGGCAAACTTTCTGGCGCGAAGGAGTTCGTAATTTTCCAAAGCTTTCCAGCGATTTTCCACCGGGTCAAACGTGGCGTTGAAAACAATGCAGTGCGTGTGCAGGTGCGGATCGAGCGCGCGTGAGGTGTCGTGGGTGAATAAAGCGGCGGCAAAATTGCCCGTCAGCCGTTCACTGCGCGCGCCACCGATCCGAACACGAGTTGCCGCGAAGTCCTCGAAGTTTTTTAACGCTACTCGTGCCGCCCGGTCGTGAGCTTTGAAAATCCTCTCGTCATCGCCGAGGAAGCCCGCCAGCGAAACCGATTTTGGCGGGGAAAATGTAAAGTCATAAAATATCCGCCGGTCGGCCACGTTCTTGCCATTCTGAATCCGCGTGGTCTTCAATTCAGGTGTCAATCTTTCACCTGTGGCCGGATGCTGGTTTTCACAGAGCCGCAGAAAATCCTCGGCGCGGACTTTCCCGTTCAATCCAAGCCGTTCCGCGCCCAACCCCATCCACTCGCCAGACACACGCTGGCCTTCATCGTAATAATCGCCAACGCAGAGGTGTTCCTCGAAGTATTCGCGAGCATTCTTCAGGTTGTATTGAGTCTTGGCCGTGACCATGACAGATATTTTGTCACGGCAACAACTTGAGAAGATGTATCACTTACACAACGAGAATGGAGACCCCTCTTTTCAGTGCGTGATTTTATTCTCACCGTCCGCCGAATTGAATCCAAGCGCTCATGCGTTGCTCACATTGGAGGCCACTTGGATGTCGTTCTTCGGCACTTCACCAAGACTTCCCGCATCTGTTCCAAGCTGTAATGCTCCGTGACTCGCCATGCGCGATATACTTCGGAACACGACTTTTCCAAGGTCAAGAAGGTTTTCATCAGCCTGTCATCCTTCAAATCTTCCAAGAGCTTGAACGTGTAGAACTGGGCGATTGCTTCATGTGTCACGCTTGGTGTCGCGTCGGGCACGTCAGCCAGCGGCAAAGCATAGCTTTCCCAACACAGACCGTCGTGATCTTTGCCAACGTGGGAAAACGCATGGACGGTTTCGTGAATGAAAACAACAGTGCTCAATGCGTCTTCATCAAGGCGCAACTGCTTGGCGGCGCGAGCAATCATCCGCCGGTAGAGGACAACTTGCACCTTGGACGTGAAATAAGCACCAAGTAGATTATCAATCCCGAAATCTCTCCGCTCGCTCGACACCCAAGGCGTCAGGTCACCATCGCCAAGAATGTTTTCTGCCTTTCGACGCGCTTCTTCCCATCGAACTTTTCCTGGCTGCGAGTTGTCCCAGTCAGCTCTGGTGACGGCGATACGGCGGACGAGTTCAGGCGGAATATCGTCGCTAATGCTGTAATTCAGGTCTCGGTCTCTCCAAAGCTCCTGAAGCGGGCGAGGTTCGTATCTTTGTTCTTCGTCTGCTGTTCTGAACGTCGCAAGCGACCCGTTGAACGCTTTGCGAAATTCCGAATCGATGTCGTAAGTCAGCCCCATCAAATCCTTGAGCAGGAACTCCTGTCCTGTCTCAAATGGTATCCCATGCGGGTCAGGACGCTTTCGAGAGCCGAGATAATCCAGCCGCATTTCGGATGAGAATCTCCACCACAAGGGTTTCAACAATCCGCTTTCCAAAACTTCCAAGTCCTCACTGAGCGACATCTTTCCTCGATGCTTTTCAGGCCAGCGGTGGAACGCCCAGAACACTGCCCTTTGACACTTCATCGTTTTCAGTGACGCGAAAGCGTCCACTATTTCAGCAGCTTTTTCCGGGTCGTAAAGACTGCTGCTACCGTGGAGTGTCAGGTGAGAATAATGGGCAAAATCCTCAATCAACCGTTCCGCTACGCAGACAGTAAAATCAGGATAGGCTTCTTTGCCCAGCGACACGTCAAGCTGCTGCGCCTCCAAGACAATTTCCTTCGGCGTTCGGAACGCCTTGCTGCGCACTCGTCGCCGGAATTTCTCCAGTCGAATTTCCTCTTGTGTGCGTTGCTCAGGCGATTGATTCCACGACTTGCTTTGCTTTTGGCCCGGCACAAAGTTGGACGCAAACACGATGCGCTCAATTGCCTCCTGCGCACCGGCAATATCACCGCATACCCCGTAGAGATCGGCAAGTCTTCGCGAATCTCCGCCCGCGCGAACACTTTGAAGCAAATCATCGAATTCTCGTTTTGCACCGGATTTGCCACCCCATTCATCGGCAAGAAGCCAGCCAAAAGTGGTTGTATCTCCATCTCGCGTGAAATCCTTCCAATGATCCTTGGCCCACTTCTGCACTGCGATGAATTGCGAATTGGGTCGCAATCCCGAAAGTGATTCATCTTCCTCGGCTCGCTTAAAAATGCGGGTAAGTGCGCTGTCCGCCGCCTCCGTCTCAAGACCAACGAGATGCGGCGCAAGACGGATTTCTTCGTTGTATGCAACCAGCGCAAGAAATCGAAACAGAAAGTCCCCCTTCTGATCCTTACCGGCCAAACGGTCAATCTGCTCTTGAAGCAATGCGGTCGCGTCTTCGAGCTTTTGAGCGCGTCGCCAATTCTCGACCAGCGCTCGAAAATCAATCTCTGAAAGTTTCGAGGCCGTTTCCACAGACGGAGCAGGATGTCGCTTTTCCGAATGCTCCAACAACTCCTCAAAGAAACCCACCAGTTCAGAGTGGTTGCTGTAGGGAATGATTTGGACGCACTGTTTTAGCCATTCCTCTCTTGCCTTAGCCGGAACGATTCAGTTGGCGGATCATTTTGAGTAAGATAGGCGGGTTCAGGCTTGCAGCGAGGCAACTGCATTGCAGTTGGGCAAAGCTGTGAGTTTGGCGAGGATTTCATGCCACCAACTTCGCTGGGCTCGATCGTGCACTGCCAGCTTAAGCGTCGGCTTGCCCTGCGCGCGGCTCCACACCGCTGCCCGGCCAAACAACCGCCAGCGCAGCGTGTTGAGTTCGCATTTTTCCAACTGACCCAGCCGCCGTTGTAACAGCACGCATAGATTGTAAGCGGCAATCGCCAGATGATGCATGGCCTCGGTGCCCCAGAAATTGTCCACACACAGCCGTTTGATTCCAAATTGTTGGCCCAGTTCTTTGATGCGGTTTTCGAGATCCGCCCGGCCGTTGTATTGGCGCCAGACGTTCAGTGCATCCACGCTGCGGGGCAGGTTGGTGACCAGCGCTTGAAACCGATGGCTCGGAACGTCCAACAAGGTCTTGCCGCCCGCATTGCGGCGTTGCTCGAGGTGCTGGCGGATCACGATCAAACGGCGTGTCGGTTGATCCAGTGCCACCTCCTGTACTTCCAGACCGGGGATTTCAGTCGGTTGCCAATGCACCGCATCATGTCGGCAGAGGCTTTGCACCGTTTGCGTCAGGCGGGCCACAAAAATGAACTTCAAACCCAAAGTCTGGGCCATGTCCTGCACCCCCGCTTCGCCAAAACCCGCGTCGCCGCGCACCAGCTTGAGGCGAATATGGGCCGGCAGACCTTGCACGGTCTGCTGCAAAAACTCCGCCGCCCCGTTGGCGCAACGGCTGTCGCCCCGACGCAACCAGTAATTAGCGATGAGTTTGCTTTCGGCCAGGGCCGCGATCAACGGCCGATGACAGGGCTTGAGCCCCTGCCGGGTATAACCCACCGCCACGCCTTGCTGCTGTCCGTCCTCGTGCAACAAGGCCCACGAATCCAGATCCAGTGTGTAACCTGCCGGGAGCGAAGGCAGGCTCGCCGCCGCCTCCCGGTGCAGACCGTTCAGGGCGTTACAGGCCTTTTGGCCAAACACAGCAAAGAACCGGCTCAAGGTGGATTGACTGGCGATGGCTTCGACGCCCAGCACCTGGCTCAAGGCCGGATCACTTTGCAACCACGCCACCCGCGACAGCTTGTCGGCTCCGCAGAGAATGCCGCCCATGTAGCCCAGCGCCACATCGGTCGGATCGTAAGCATTGGGGCTGGTCGGACAATGGGGCAGAACCTCGCGCAGCTGCTGGCGAAAACGCTTCTGCTGCAGAAAGTGCGACCACACCACCATCCCGCCATGCGCCGTCAGCCGCTGGTCGGTAAACGAAATCCGGATGGACGAAGTCGTGCTTTTCGTGTCAATTGCCAGCCGCACCGTTTGGTCCGCCTCCCGTCGAGGCCCTTGAGCTTGATTTGGTTTCATCACCACAAGCACGCCAAACGGTGTCCCCTTTTTCAATCTGAATCGTTCCGGCTTAGCTCCCGGATCGCGCATGAGAGCGTAAATTGTCGGCATCGAATTCCCCAAACTCTCCCGCAAGTCGCTGACTAACCCCAAAAAGTCTGGATCGTTCAAAGAAAAACCCGCAGTCAGAATTGAGTGCGTGACGAACCAACTCCTCAAAATGGTTTGATACTTCGGGTTTGAGCGCAGCGACCGAAAACTTTCTTCAGTCAGAATCAGGTTCTCAGCCAAGTTTGGCGTGATCCGCACGCAACCATGAATCTTGGCGAAGAATCTATCGCGTCGAAATCCATCAACATCATCCAGACACTGTGGATAAACCAACGGCACGAGCAAGTCGCTCTGCCGCTCGAATACCCTGTCAAAGTTGGTCGTGATGATTCCTCGGAAATTGATACGCAGGATTGTCTGATGCACCTTCGATTCAGCGATGTCCGGCGGGTCAAGCTCCGCTTTTATAAATGCAGCAAACTGGTCTGGGCGTGTCCTTTGCTTGTAGGCTTGAGCGACCTCCAGATATTTTCCGTCCTTCAGCGCCGTGTCCAAATTCTGTAGGGCAGCAGGCTCGCAACTTTCCGAATCGCGCAAGTCATCAATCATGCGCTGCATCAGCGCATTCCAGTCGGGCAGACCTCTTCCCCCTTTACGAACACCCGAAGCTGACAAACCAGCACCCACCCATAAAATACACTTCGTCGGATCGTCTCCGATTGCTCGCCGAAACTGTCGAGTCGGGTGCAGCGCCATTGCTGATTTGTATCCGATTCAAGCGTTGACGTAAAGCCCGCTTCCCTTCTCTGTGAACACGCGGGATTTTGATTCCATTCCATTTTTAATGCCTTGTCCTCAGCGTGGCTTTGGAGCGCCCACATGCCGGACATAATCAGGACTGTCCGCGAATCATGTGTGGCTGATACATCTTCGCGCACTTGGTTTCTGGTGAACTGTTACCGTGAAAACGAGCACGACTCAACAGCCGGGCAATCAACTGTGGGGCATCTACCACACCGACCGGGAATACGCCCGCGAGATGGGTGATCCACTTCGCACGGTCGTTGAAGCGCCCAACAAACTCATTGCCGAGGAAACCGCCGCTCGACTTGGATTTGGTGATCCGTGGGCGCATCCCGTTCCTTCCGAACAATTGAGGCGCGCACAGTGGCTTCAGAAACGTCGCCCCGGACACCGACAGGAACTCGCACACAAAACATCAAGCGGCATCCATGTCTGATTATGCAAACACCATACACAGCTCAAATCCGCACCGCCATTGAGGTGCTCAAGAAATTCGGCGAGCACATCAACCACAACGCCGACAACTTGGTCATCGAACTGCCTGACACGCGATTGGGAGGTCATGTGGCAGCGCGAGCCAAAGTGCTAAAGATCGAACAAACCACCCGGATTCAGTCCGTTGCCGCGCAGTTGGAAAATTGGCGCGACCAGTTACTGCAACAGAGGAGGCAATGTGTTTCTCATCATGTTTAAGACAGGACAAGCCTTACTCCTGCCAGGAGGCAGGTTTTCGGGTCCGCGACATGGTCGCGAGGCAGGCGCGGAACAGCCGCGCACTGTCACCGGTTCATGGCCGCAAACGCGGCATTTCCACGAAATCGAACCGGGTCAGGACAGGACGCAGCCGCGTGTTGACCATGTCCGCGAACAGTCCGTGTCCGCGTTCAATCCACGCCACCAAGCGCATCCGCGAACAGTCCGTGCCTGCGCACAGGCAACGGCCTCAATCGTCCGTGAAAAAGCAGTAGCAGCGGTCGTGAATCGTCCGCAGACAATCCGCAGCCGCGAGCAATCCGCGTCAGTGAACTGGTCGCAGACGCAATTTGTCCGGGACCGCGAACCGGCAATGAATGATCCGCGTTGCTGCATTGCCGTGTCCGAATGGGTGTCGGCCAATTTCCCGGTTTTAATCCATATCATTTCGCCCTATGAACACGTTTGATCCAGCCGAAGTCCGCCAGGCGGTCGCAGAATTTACACCGCGCCGGCCACAGAAGTTCCAGGATTTGGTCCCGGCGAAAGAGGTCATCGTTGAGTTGCGACAGAAAGGCGGATCGTATCGCTCCATTGCCGAATTGCTCACCCAACACTGTTTGCCGACCAGCAAGACGGCCATCGCCATGTTCTGTCACCAGGTTCTCGGCGAAAACATCCGGCCACGCAAGCGGCCAGCGCGGAAACGCCCGCCGACTCCCGTGTCAATGAATGGCGGAACGGCAGTCACGGATTCCGTGCCAGCAGCCGAATCCAGCACACCGGCAGAACCACTCACAAATTCAGACGGCGGCGAAACATCGCTCACCCGTTCGCGCGGCCCGCGCATCGCTCAAGTCCGCAAACTCAATCCACAATCCAATGAAAAGACTGATTCTCATCCTTAATGGCAAAGGCG
>JBEKDI010000075.1:0-29847 GCA_050014435.1 Verrucomicrobiota bacterium
GCCAACTACAAGCGGCTCCGAGAGCTGACCGAAAAATGGGTGGGCTTATCCCTCCGTCTGGCCAAAGAAAAACGCCAAAGGACCGCGTAACGTATCGGAGAACGTTTCACTCCTCAGTTTATAACAAGGGTGTTATTTTGAAACGAATGCGAAACATAGTTGCGGTTTGTTTGCGCGCTAACATTAACAAGATAAAAGCAGACGATGGAAACCAGGACCCGGAATAGGATCCTTGATGCCATCAATGGGATTAGGGAAGTGAATGGGCGTTGTAGATCTGTCGCGTTAAGGGCGACTCTCTTTATGGAGCTTCTCATCGAGAGCATTGTGAACACACCACGGTTTGTGTCAAGGTCAAGATTGGTGAGGAGGAGGGCGGAGACCGTCACTGAAGCCCCCCGAACAGATCTTGTGACCAGTTCAAACGCAGGATCTCGGAGTTTGGGGGATTGAACCTGTGCCGTTGTCCTCTATTAGATATGGAGGTTGACCTGTTTGTGAACTGGGCGAGATTAGCGGGCAGGAATTGAAGTTGCACCATGCGATTATGGACTTCGCATCCACGATACTTGGACGTGAAAGGATGGTTCTTCGCTGTTTTCGGTGGAACAAAAACCCGCCAAGAACGACCACGATCTGCGATCCGTGTGATTAAGGGGTCCATATCTTAGGGCGCACTCCATATGTAACTCCTTCTATACGAGTATCTTACTCCAGCCGCCGCCGCGCGGCGGAGGCATTCGGCTTGGGAGCCACGCTCCAGGACGATGTCCAGAAAAGGCTCTTAATGTCAGTTTATTCCACTGAAAACGTGGGGTGAACACCCCATAGCACCTCAGGGCATCCCCATTACTATGCCCATGTCTGACCAAAACGAATGACCGGCACTTTGGCAAAGAGAGCGTGCGGTTTTGTCTGGAAAAGTCACCAAAGATATTATAGCCTAATGTTCGGCAGTAGAACCATTAAAATGAACGTTAAGATACTAATTGTGGATGATCAACCCATGCTGCTGAAAGGGTTGTGCCAGGCATTGGCCGAGCAACCCCGTTTTGCGCTGGTGGGGGAAGCGTCGAGCGGCGAATTGGCTCTTAAGCTGGCGCTGGAATTGAGGCCGGAGCTGGTGGTGATGGACATTCATTTGCCGAAGATGGATGGCATCGAGGTCATCCGGCAGATTCTCCGCGCCCTGCCTGCCACCAAAATCGTCATCTTTTCAGGGGACTCCGCTGCCACCCTCGTTGATGAAGCTTTGCAAGCCGGAGCCTGCGGCTACATCTTAAAAAGTGGGGCGGTGAAGGATCTGATCCACGCCATTGACGAGGTAATGGCAGGCAGACTCTGTTTAAGCCCTGTGTTGAGCACCACCATAGTGGAAGATTATCAAAGGAGACTTTTCGGAGGGCCTGAACCGTCCAAGCTGGTATTATCCGAGCGAGAAAAGCAGTTGCTGCGGCTCATTGCCGAGGGGCGGCGAAACAAGGAAATCGCGGCGAAACTGAAGTTGAGTGTCAACTCTATTGAGACGTACCGCTCGCGTTTGATGAAAAAGGTCGGTTGCCCGAGCGCAGCTCAATTGGCCCGCTATGCCGTTCGCGAAGGAATTGCGGCCCGTTAATTGCTTGGGAATCATTGTCCTGCAAGAGCATGGCAGAAGCGCATCTGGCTGCAACAGGCCTGCAACACACCAGTTACATTAATGTTAACTTTGGGTGATTTGGGGGAGGCATGGGCTTCTTGCGACTGCGGCCCATCCGACATGAAGAGCACCTCAGGCACGAGCAAAGCCAGCGGCCAGAGGATGTCCAATCCACCGGAAAAAGCGAACCGGTAAAGGGCCTCATTCCGCCCCGGCCCGTCCGGTTTTCCGTACATCAAAGATGTTACTTTCTGTCAGTTGAGAATACCGCCCTGCTGTCGATAGATGGGAAGTGAAACGCAGTTTTCTGCGATAGAACATGGATTATAGTCTCAAGATTCTCATCAGGTTTTCGGCGTGGCCATCGCAACAAGCGATTGCAGGTGTCTGGGACGCCGACGTGGAAATTCTTTGAGATAAACCGATTATGGGAAGAACCATTCTTACTGTTGATGATGCGGCGACCATGCGCAAAATGGTCTCCTTCACCCTCAAAGGCGCCGGCCATGAAGTGTTGGAAGCTCAGGATGGCACTGTCGCCCTTAGCGTTCTGCAAACACGCGCGGTCGATCTCGTTCTCACCGATATTCACATGCCTAACATGAATGGCATCGAATTGACGCGTCAGTTGCGGGCGCTGCCCAGCTTTGGCAAAACCCCGATTATCCTGCTCACCACCGAATCCGATCCTGGCAAAAAAGCCGAAGGCCGCGCCGCCGGGGCCACCGGCTGGATTGTCAAACCGTTCAGCCAGGAACAATTGCTGGCCATTGTGGCCAAATTACTGCCCTCCTAATCCCCAAAAGACTCCCCTATGAAAGACGAATTACAACAGCAACTCATCAAAGACCTGCTCATCGAGAGTTTCGAGGGCCTTGATACCTTTGACCGCGAAATGCTCGCCCTGGAAAAGGGCGAAGGCAACGCCGAGACGATCAACAACGTCTTCCGCATCATTCACACACTTAAAGGGAGCAGTGGCTGCATCGGCCTGAACAAAATCGAGGCTGTCGCGCATGTCGGCGAAAGCCTCTTGAGCCTGTTGCGTGACGGCAAGCTGGCTTTCAGCCCGGCTATGATCAGCGCCTTGCTCGAATACTCCGATGCGCTCAAGGCAATGCTCCGCTGCCTTGAACAAACCGGCCAACAAGGATCAGTGGATTACACAGCGTTGCTGCAAAAGTTGCAGGCGCTGCAAGCCGGCGATGCCGAGGCCAAAAAGCCTGTGGCCGCCGCTTTCGGACTTTTTGAAGAGGGAGCCGAATCACCTTCCGTCCCGCAACTCCCGCCGGTCGCCATTACGGAGCCCGCTCCCGCCATCGTTCCGCCAACCGTGACGGCCACGGTTCCGGAAAAAGCGGCGGTCGAGAAAGAAGTTACAGCCCGGCCGACGACTTCAGTCTCGGATACCGCCATTCGCGTCGATGTTGGACAGCTTGATAAACTAATGAATTTGGTGGGCGAATTGGTGCTGGCACGCAACCAGATCGTGCAGTTCACGGCAGAATCGCAAGAGGCGACGCTGCTCAATGCAGCCCAGCGCATCAACACCATAACAACGGAACTGCAGGAAAGCGTGATGAAAACACGCATGCAACCGATCGGAAATGTGTGGGCAAAATTTCCCCGGATCGTGCATGACATGGCCCAGGACCTGGGCAAACAGGTCCAGCTCGTGATGGAAGGCAAGGAGACAGACCTCGACCGGACCATCATCGAGGCAATCAAGGATCCTCTCACCCATCTCGTCCGCAACGCCATCGACCACGGCATCGAAACCCCTGAGGTTCGCCGCGCTGCCGGCAAACAGGAGCAAGGCACACTTACTCTCCGCGCTTTTCACGAAGGCGGCCAGGTCAACATCGAAATTTTGGATAACGGCCAGGGGATCAACGTGGCTAAGGTGAAGGAAAAGGCCGTGCAACGCTCGTTGGTTACGCCGGACCAGGCGGCTCGCATGACAGATCGTGAAGCCTTCAATTTGATTTTTCTGCCCGGTTTCTCCACCGCCGACAAAGTGACCAACGTTTCGGGCCGTGGCGTGGGCATGGACGTTGTCAAGACGAACATCGAAAAAATCGGCGGCTCCGTGGATGTCTTGAGCGAGGCGGGACAGGGCACGACCCTCAAGATCAAGATTCCTCTGACGCTGGCGATCATTCCCGCCTTGATCGTATCCAGCGGCTCCGAGCGTTTCGCCATTCCGCAGGTCAGCTTGCTGGAACTGGTGCGGATGGAAGCCGAACAGGCCCGCAAGGGAATTGAGATGCTTTACGGCGCACCCATCTACCGCCTGCGCGGCCAATTGCTGCCGCTGGCTTACCTGAATCGCGAATTCAAGCTGGATTCAAGCGCCGCCGATTCGGCGAACGTTGGCTCCGGGGATTCTGTTGTGAATATTGTTGTGCTGCAGGCGGACGGGCGGCAGTTCGGCTTGATCGTCGATGAAATCAACGATACCGAGGAAATCGTCGTCAAGCCTCTGGGCAAGCAACTCAAGGGCATCACTTGTTTCGCCGGCGCCACAATCATGGGCGACGGCAAAGTCGCCTTGATTCTCGATGTGCTGGGCCTGGCCCAACACTCCAACGTCATCGCTGAAGTGCATGACCGGTCTTTGGCTGGCAAAACCAAGGCCGCCGAGCGGGTGGACGAGCGCCAAACCTTGCTTTTGTTCAATGCCGGCCAGAATGCGCGCATGGCGATCCCGCTCTCCATGGTGGCGCGACTGGAAGAATTCCCCCGCTCGCAAGTCGAGCGCTCAGGCAACCAGGAAGTCGTTCAATACCGCGGCCAGATCCTGTCTCTGATACAAATCGCCAACCATCTGCCCAGCGCGGGAGCGGCTCCCACACAAAGCGATCCGATGCAGGTGGTTGTTTATTCGGAAGCCGGCCGCAGCGTTGGACTGGTGGTGGGCAAAATCAATGACATCGTCCATGAAGCCATAACCGTCCAACGCGATTCCGGCCGGGACGGCATTCTAGGCTCGGTGGTGGTTCAGGACAAAGTCACCGACCTCATTGATGTCGTCAGCATCATCCGCGCGGCCGACCCGACTTTCTACGCAGGAGCAAACAAGTTAACAAAGGCAAATTCATGACCAGTACAAAACAGTTTTGCACATTTTTCGTCAACGGCCTGTTCTTCGGCGTCGAAGTGCTGAAGGTTCAGGAAGTCATTCGCTACCAGGAAATGACGCGCGTGCCACTGGCGCCAAGCACGATAGAAGGCTTGATCAATCTGCGCGGCCAGATCGTCACCGCCATAGACTTGCGCCGCCGGCTCGAACTGGCGTTGCGCCAGCCAGGGCAACTCCCGATGAACGTCGTCGTGCGCAGCGAAGATGGCGCGGTAAGCCTGCTCGTCGATGAAATCGGCGACGTGGTGGAAATCCAGGACGATATTTATGAGCGGCCACCAGAGACGCTAAAGGGCGTGGCGCGCGAATTGGTGCAGGGGGTTTATAAACTCAAGGAGCGGCTGCTGCTCATCCTCGACACTGAAAAAACAGTCAATCTGACGGGCACGGGCAACCGCGTTCAAGAACAGGGGCAATAATTCGATCAAGAATTCTTTGCGAACGATATCAGCGATAACGATTCAATTGTAATAAATGCAAAATCTCACAAGTTAAGACTCAAAATAAATTCACAAAATATGAAACTCAGCACTCCTACACTTCCTCGCACCAGAGCAAACGGTTCACACAATATCAACGGCAAGGGCGGGGGCAACGGCTCCGCCAATCATGATGCCGAACTCACGGACCTCCGCCATAGAATAGCCGCCGTCAACAAGGCCCAGGCCGTGATCAAATTCGACCTTTCCGGCACCGTCCTGGATGCCAATGAGAATTTCCTCACACTGCTCGGTTATACGCTGGAGGAAATCAAGGGCCGGCATCATGGCATGTTCGTGGAAGCCGCCTATCGCGAGAGCGCGGAATACAAGCAGTTTTGGCAGAGCCTGAACGAGGGTAAAATTCAGGCCGCCGAATTCAAACGCATCGGCAAGGGCGGTAAAGAAGTGTGGATTCAGGCCAGCTATAATCCGATTTTCGACGACCAAGGCAAGCCCTACGGCGTGGTCAAGTTCGCCACGGACGTCACCGCGCGAAAGATAAAGGATGCTGACGTCCAGGGCCAACTCACGGCGGTCAGCAAGGCGCAGGCGGTGATTGAGTTCAATCTGGACGGCACCATCCTGCATGCCAACGAGAATTTCCTCAAGACCGTCGGCTACACGATGGATGAAGTCAAGGGTCGCCACCACAGCATCTTTGTCGAGCCGGCCTTTCGCGAGAGCCTGGAATACAAAAAGTTTTGGCAGGAACTCAATGAAGGAAAATTTCAGGCGGCCGAATACAAGCGCATTGGCAAAGGCGGCAAGGAAGTTTGGCTTCAGGCCAGCTACAACCCCATCTTTGACCTGAACGGCAAACCGTTCAAGGTCGTCAAATACGCCACTGACGTCAGCGCCAACAAACTCAAGAATGCCGACTACCAGGGCCAGCTTGCCGCCATCGGCAAAACCCAGGCGGCCATTGAATTCAATCTGGATGGCACCATAATCGACGCCAACGAGAATTTCCTCAAGGCGCTGGGTTACACGCTGGACGAAATAAAAGGACGGCACCACAGCATGTTTGTCGAATCCTCCTACCGGGAAAGCGCCGAATACAAGCAGTTCTGGCGCGAACTCAACGAAGGCAAGTATCAGGCGGGTGAATTCAAACGCGTTGGCAAAGGCGGCAAAGTCGTCTGGATTTTGGGCAGCTATAATCCCATTCTCGACCTAAACGGAAAGCCCTTCAAGGTGGTGAAATTCGCCACCAACGTCACTGGCCGCAAACGCAGCGAAGAGGCCATCAGCCATGTGCAGGCCATCATTGAGTTCAGCCTGGATGGCAACGTCCTGACAGCCAACGACATTTTCCTCAAGACCATGGGCTACACCCTGGAGGAAGTCAAAGGGCGGCATCACAGCCTTTTCATCGATCCCACCTACCGGGAAACCGCCGAATATCGGCAGTTCTGGCGGGACCTAAACGAGGGTAAATTCCAAGCCGCCGATTACAAGCGCATCGCCAAAGGCGGCCGCGAAGTTTGGCTGCAGGCTATTTATAACCCTATCTTTGACTCCGACGGCAAGCCTTTCAAAGTGGTCAAAAACGCCTCGGACATCACCGCCCGCATGAAAGCGGAAGCGGCACTCAAGGTCACCATCGAGGCCGTTAATCAAAACGCCCAGGCGCTGGCTTCTTCTTCGGAAGAACTGACCGCCGTCAGCCAGCAAATGAGTTCCAACTCCGAGGAAACTGCCACGCAGTCGAATGTAGTGGCCGCCGCCTCCGAGCAGGTCAGCAAGAACGTCGCGACCGTCGCCACCAGCGCCGAGGAAATGAGCGCCAGCGCAAAGGAAATTGCCAAGAACGCCACCGAAGCCGCCAAAGTGGCCACCGAAGCGGTCAAGGTTGCCTCCGACACCAATAAGACAGTCGCCAAACTCGGCGAAAGCAGCATCGAGATCGGCAAGGTCATCAAGGTCATCACCAGCATCGCCCAGCAGACGAACTTGCTGGCGTTGAACGCGACCATTGAAGCCGCGCGCGCCGGAGAAGCGGGCAAAGGCTTCGCGGTCGTCGCCAATGAAGTCAAGGAACTGGCCAAGCAAACCGCCACCGCCACCGAAGACATCAGTGGCAAAATCGAAGCCATTCAAAATGACACCAAGGCTGCCGTGACCGCGATTGATCAGATCGGCAAGATCATTAACCGGATCAACGACATTCAGAACACCATCGCCAGCGCCGTGGAAGAACAGACGGCCACGACCAATGAAATCGCCCGCAATGCCACCGAGGCCGCCAAGGGCAGCACGGAAATCTCGAAGAATATCGCCAATGTTTCCGAAGCGGCGAAGAACACGACCCAGGGCGCGAACAACACCCTGACCGCCGCCACCGAATTGTCCAAGCTCGCTGCCGACCTCAAGCGCGTCGTCCAGCAAACGGTACAATAAGCTCACAGCCGGGAGGCCGCGCCCTTCGGGCGCGGCCTCCGCGGTCGATACAACTCAACCGGAAGTCATATGGTTTTGGTCTCCAGTTGTTTTAATCACGCAAGGAAAGCCACGTTGCCTCCCAAGGAGGCCTGAAGCCCAATAAGTATGAGAATATTGATCGTCGATGATTCGAAACCCATGCGGACTTTTCTGGGGTTTGTCGCACAGGAGATCTCATCCGACACGAGCGAAGCCTGTGATGGGCGCGCCGCGCTGGATTTACTCATCCGAAACGATCCGCGCGAACCGTTTGATGTTGCGCTGGTGGATTGGGAGATGCCGCGCATGAACGGCTTGGAATTCGTCCAGGCTGTGCGCCGAAACAAAGACTTTGCCGATCTGAAACTATTGATGGTTACAACCCTCAATTCCATGGATCGGGTGGCCGAGGCGCTCGAAGCCGGCGCCAATGATTTTCTGATGAAGCCCGTTACCAAGGAGATGTTGATGGAAAAACTGCAAATCCTGGGAGTGGTGGACTGAGTGTGACTGAAGACTGACAATGCCTAAAATTCGCGTCTTGGTGGTTGATGATGCTGTGGTCGTCCGCAAGCTGATCACCGAAACACTGCGCCAGGACCCGGATTTGGAAGTCGTTGGCATCGCGGCCAACGGGAAAATTGCGCTGCAAAAAATCCCGCAGGTCAATCCCGACGTCATCACGCTCGACGTCGAAATGCCCGAAATGGATGGTTTGGCCACCCTGCGCGAAGTCCGGAAGCTGTATCCGAAATTGGCGGTCATCATGTTCAGCACGCTAACCCAGAAGGGAGCGGTGGCCACGCTGGAGGCCCTTTCCCTGGGCGCGAGCGATTACGTTACAAAGCCGGCCAACGTCGGCAGCGTGACGGAGGCCATGACGCGGCTGGAGCAGGAACTGATTCCCAAAATCAAGGTCCATTGCCGGCACCTGTGCCGTACTGAACCGGAGCGCCAAAGCGCCAATACGCCTGCCGCCGTGCTGCCGTTTGCCCCGCCTCTTGGCCCAAGGCCGGGACCGATTGAAATCGTCTGCCTCGGCACCTCCACTGGTGGGCCGAACGCATTGGCAGAGGTGTTTGCCAATTTACCGGCGGATTTTCCCGTGCCGATCGTCATGGTGCAGCACATGCCGCCTTTATTTACGGCCATGCTGGCGGAGCGGTTGACGGCCCATTCTTCTGTCCCCTGTCACGAGGGGGTGGAGGGCCAGGTCATCGAGCGCGGCCACGCCTACATCGCGCCCGGCGGCCGGCACATGGAAGTGCAACGACCGGGCATCCGCACTACGCTGCATCTGCATGATGGGACGCCGGAGAATTCGTGCCGGCCCGCCGTGGACGTGTTGTTTCGCAGTGTGGCGTCGGCTTACGGAGGCGCGGTGTTGGGCGTGGTGATGACCGGGATGGGCCAGGACGGATTGCGCGGCTGCGAGATCATCCGCGAAAAACGAGGCCACGTCGTGGTGCAGGACGAAGAAACAAGCGTCGTTTGGGGCATGCCGGGCTACATCGCCAAAGCCGGATACGCGGACAGGATCGTTCCTCTTAACCAAATCGCCGGCGAAATCACTCGTCGTGTGCGAACAAGCAGGGCCGAAATCAAGCCTTAGCAGACAATTCGAAAAACGAACTATCATGGCCATTTCAAAAACAGATTTCGATTATGTCAGCCGGCTCGCCCATAGTGAGGCTGCCCTCGTAATTGAACCGGGCAAAGAGTATCTGGTGGAAACCCGCCTGGGTCCGTTGGCGCAGCGGGAGGGGTTCGCGTCGCTGGCCGCGTTGATCCAGCAAATGCGCTCGGAAGTTAAAGTCAATGGATTGCATCACAAAGCCATTGACGCGCTGACCACCAATGAGACGCTCTTCTTCCGTGACTTTCATCCTTTCGAGGCTTTGCGCCGGTTCATCATTCCGGAAATATTGGAACAGCGCGCCAGCGCGCGACGCCTGACCATTTGGTCGGCAGCGTGTTCGACCGGGCAGGAGCCTTATACCCTGGCCATGTTGCTGCTCGAGCATTTTCCGCAATTGGCCGCCTGGTCCGTTTCCATTCTGGCCACCGATTTGTCACCCACGGTTTTGAAGTTGGCCCAGGAGGGCAAATACTCGCAATTCGAAGTCAACCGCGGATTGCCCGCCAGTTACCTGGTCAAATACTTCACCAAGCAGGATGAGAAATGGTGCATCAAGGACGAGGTCAAGCGAATGATCGAATTTCGTCCGATGAATTTGATCCAATCATGGCCCGTCATGCCGCCCCTGGATCTGGTCTTCATCCGCAACGTAATGATTTACTTTGACGTGGAAACTAAAAAGACAATCTTGAAAAAAATCCGCGATTGTCTTTTGCCGCATGGTTATCTGTTTTTGGGGACGGCCGAAACGACGACGAACCTTGATCCGCAATATCAGCCGGTCACCCATGGCAAAGCCGTGGTGTATCGTGTCCAACAGTCACGGCAGTCAACCGCAATTGCTTGATTGTGAAACGATTCGAAACATGGGTGCCTGGGTTGGCGAGGGTGCTTGAGGACCCGGGACGCCTTCGCCTGACACGCCGGAGTTTTCTCAACGGCTGTCGCCGTCTGGGACGGCGCATTTGGACGTTCGCGAAAGCCGGCAAGACCGCCGCGCCGCATCTGGCGGAGGGAAATTGGGCGCGGGCCTTGGAAGAGGAAAAGAATTCCCTGTTATCCCTGGTCCACGGCATGGAGACGGAATTCCTGGCCACAGGCGAGGGGCTCACGAACCTGACGGACCAGTTGGACCAAATCCAGAAAGACTGCCTGTCGCTGACCGATCTGACCCTGGGCCGGTCACAGGATGCGGCCATCGAGTTTGCGTTTCAACTCCTCAAAAAGGCGGAGGATCTTGTCCTGGCCTGCTATGACCAATACGATCACGTCTTTGCCGCGTTCACCGAGCTCCAGCGCTGGCTCTGCCACCTTCCCAAGCAGCACGACGAACTCATGCGCGTCCTGTTGCCGCTGAACTTCATCACGATTTCGTTGCGCATGGAAGCCAGCCGGCATCCGGCGGAAGTCCAGGAAGTATTCTCCCTGCTCGCTACCAATATGAATCAGATGGTGAGCGAAGTCCGTGGCACACTGGAGCGGCAATTTGACGAACTCGCGGCCAGCGAAAAAATCGCGCGGACTCTAATGGAGCAGATATCGGCTTCAGTTCGACTTCATCGAAAAGAGGTCGCTTCCACTTTGGAAACGAGCCGGAGCGGTCTGGAGTTGTTGAGCGAGGCTCTCTCCATCTCTGGGGCTGGGGCCTCGGATCTTGCCCGGCAAAATCAAGCGGTTACACAACACATTGGAAGCATCGTCATGGCCCTGCAATGCGAGGACATTACACGTCAGAAAATCGAACATGTGGGTGAAGCGATGGATGAAATGAGCGGCCATCTGGACGCCGCTCAACTGGCCGATTCTGTTACCGAATCGGACCCGCGCCAGTTCGTCTTCCGAGCCGCCCAGATTCAATTGCATCAGGTGCAGAACGTTTTCGACGAACTCAATCACGCCGCCGACAGTCTCACCTCCGGCATGCAAAGCCTGCGCGCCGAAGCTGCCGCAGCCGCCGAAGTGGCGGTCAAGGTGGGCGGCACCACCCTCGAAGCAAACGTAGCCAGCCTGTCTCAAGCCAGTATGGGCGAGATTCTTGCCATCATCAAACAAGCCGTTCAGAAAATTGCCGATATCCGCGCCGCTTTTGAACCATTGCAGGCCAGGTTCGCCAACTGCACCAACAACGCAACTGAGATGGCCCGCGATGTGCGCTACGCCGCGCTGAATGCGCAGGTTTTTGCCATTCATGCGCGCGACGGAGCCACTTTGGAGGTTCTGGCGGGGCGAATGCTTTTCATTTCGGAGGACACCATCCAGCAAGTGCAGCAGATGGGGACCGCGCTTCGCCAAACGGACGAAATGATCAGCAACATCCGGCAGCGGTTGGAAGAATTTCAGTCCCTGGGCCAGGCCGAACAGGAGGTCCTGACCAATGAATCCGCTCTCTCACGGCAAAAGCTTTCCGATTTGGAAAGCACCATCCCTGTGTTGATCCAGAGCATCTCTCAGCAACAAGGAGTTTTCGCCCGATCCGTTGATGCGGCGCTTGCCAACGTCCAATTTCCAGTTGCCGTGGCCAAAGCCAATCCGCGGTCCATCGGCTTTTTTCAAGATTTGGTAGCTTGGGCGAGCGCAGGCGGCCCGGAAGTGGTTGGGTCTGCGGCATTCCAAAAAATTGATTCCCTCAAAGCAAATTACACCATGGAATCGGAACGGACTGCCCACACTGCGGCGTTGCAGCCAGCGCTGGCGAGTGTGGCCGTTCCCCAGCCTTCAATCGAGATATTCGACCAGTTGGAGTCAAAATCGCCCACGGCCGCCGATTCCCTCGGCGACATAGCTCTGCCAAGTGAACGGTCAGACCATCAACCCCCCCCGGCTGACTTGGCGGCGGGCGGAGCTGCGCCGCCAGAGCCGACGCATCCGCTCGCGTCGGAGAATCCCGCTGCCAGCGAAGGATTGGGCGATAACGTGGAGATGTTCTGATGACAGCAACCCCTTTGAACACCCCTTCCGCCAGCGGATATTCGAATGCGGAGAAAATCGCGTCGCCGGAGTCGAACCGTTTCCTGCAATCCACGCTCGACGCGCTCTCTTCTCACATCGCAATTCTCGATGAGCGCGGGACTATCATCGAGGTCAACGCTGCCTGGAATCGCTTTGCCTGCGACAACAACGGCGTGGGCGGCCAATGTGGCGTAGGCGCCGATTACCTGAAAGCCTGCGATTCGGCTTGCGACAGTTTCTCCAAAGAAGCATCGGCGATGGCTGAAGGCATTCGCGCCGTTATAGCCGGTCAGCGCCGTGAATTTCTGCTGGAGTATCCGTGCCATAGTCCGGAGGAAGAGCGCTGGTTTATTGCGCGAGCCACCCGCTTTGCCGGCGACGGGCTCGTGCGGGTGGTCATCGCACACGAAAACATCACCGGGCGTAAGCGAGATGAAGAGGCCCTAAGCAAAATAAAAACCCGGCTCGCTCACGCCATGAGCCTGGCGCAATTGGTGGCTTGGGAATATGATGTGGCCAGCGGACGGTTCACCTTCAGCGACAGCTACTACGCCCTCCACGGCACCACCTCCGAACTGGAAGGCGGCGACGTGATGTCATCCGAAACTTTCGCCCGGAAATTTATGCATCCGGACGATGCGCATTTGGTTGGTGAAGAAATTGCCAAAGCCGTGGCGACGGCTGATCCAGATTACGTCTCACAAGTCGAAGTGCGCCTTTTTCGCCGGGACGGGGAGGTTCGGGATGTGTCCACACACATTGCCATTACCAAAGATGCCTCCGGGCGAACCATTCAACTCCGCGGCGCAAACCAGGACATTACCGAGCGCAAGAAGTCTGAGCACCAATTGCGCAAGCTCTGGCGGGCGGTCGAGCAAAGCCCGGCGTCCATCGTCATCACTGATCTCCAGGGTGGGATCGAATACGTCAATCCAAAGTTCTGCGCCATCACGGGCTATGGCTTCGAGGAAGCTCATGGGCAAAATCCTCGCGTGCTCAAATCGGGCGAAATGTCTGCCGAAACCTACTCGCAATTGTGGGCCACAATTACCGCCGGCGAGGAGTGGCGCGGGGAATTCCACAACCGGAAAAAGAACGGAGAGCTTTACTGGGAATCGGCGTCCATTTCCCCCATCCGCGATGACAAGGGTAAGGTCACGCACTTTGTTGCGATCAAAGAGGACATCACCGAACGGAAGCGGGCCCTCGAGGATCTAAAGCGCACCGAGAAGGAATCGGCGGAAAGCCAACGCCGGCTAAAGGCAATACTCGATGCCGCCGCCGATCACATTTGGCTGAGGGATCGGGATGGACGCTTTTTGGCGGCGAATCGCGCCTGGTGTGATTTCGCCGGGATAAAGGAATCTCAAATGGTGGGGAAAACCCTCGCGGATCTTCCGGAACTATATCCGGCCGAATTGGCGAAGAGGCTCCGGGCCGAGGATGAAGCAGTGATGTCTTCGGGCAAGATTTCTCAAGGGGAGTTTCAAATAACCAGTGCCAGCCTCGACACTGTTTGGCTGGAATCTTCCAAAGCGCCTCTGCTGGATGAAGAGGGAGTTTCCTGTGGTGTGGTGGGCATCGGGCGCGACATTACGAAACGCAAGCAAGTCGAGGAGGAATTGCGCTGGAAGACAGCGTTCCTGGAGGCGCAAGCGAACACCTCCATCGACGGCATTCTCGTGGTGGATAAGCACGGAAGCAAGAAACTGCAAAACCAGCAAATGGGCGATTTGTTAAAAATTCCCAGGCACATCGTTGAGTCAAGAAATGATGAGATCCAGCTAAAGTGGGTCTCACAAATGACCAAAGACCCTGAACAATTTATTGAGAATGTGCGCTTTCTAAACTCTCACCAGAAGGAAATCAGCCGGGATGAAATGGAGATGAAAGATGGGACGATTCTTGACCGGTACACGGCCCCCATGGTCGGGGGAGACGGAAAATACTACGGCAGGATGTGGACATTCCGCGACATCACCGAACGCAGAAGGGCGGAAGAATCGTTGCGCGAAAGTGAGGAAAAGTTCCGCCAATTGGCGGATAACATCACCGATGTGTTCTGGATGACTTCGCCCGACCTTAAAACAATCCACTACGTCAGCCCCGGGTATGAATTGATTTGGGGCCATACGATAGAGAGCTTGCATGACAACCCTCACCAGTGGGTGGAAGCTATTCTTCCAGCGCAACGCGACAGCGTATTTGCCGTCTTCACCAGGCTGATGTCAAACGAACCGGCAGTAAGCGTCGAGTATCAAATTGCCCGTCCAGACGGCACCGTCCGCTGGATTTATGACCGCGGTTTCCAAGTTCGAGATGCGGCAGGCAAACTGATTCGCCTGGCGGGCATTGCCAGCGACATCACCGAGAGCAAGCGCCTCGCCCAGGAGGTGATCGAGCACAAAGATAACGAAGAGCATTCCCGTCAGGAGCTTAAGCTCGAGCGGGAGTTAAACCGGATCAAGAGCCAATTTGTGAGCATGGTGTCGCATGAATTCCGCACTCCCCTTTGCGTTATCAACACGGCGGCCTACCTGCTCGGCGGCTACAGCGAGAGGCTGACTAGTGAAGAATTATCCGAGCATGCGAAGGAGATCCAATTTGCCGTGGGCCGGATGACTCGGATGATGGAAGATCTCCTCGTCCACGAAAAACTGCAGGCTGGGAAAATGGAGTGCAGGCTTTCGCACTTGGATCTCGATGTGTTTTGCCGGGAGTTAATCTCGGAGCTGGCCAGCCTCCCCGGCGCGGCTTGCGTGATCGAATGCGCCATTGATCCCGCCGTGCGGGAAGCGTTTCTCGACGAGAGAATCCTGCGTCATGTCCTGTGCAATCTCCTGAGTAATGCCATCAAGTATTCCCTCGATGGACAGCCTGTGAAACTCGAGGTGACCCGTGTTGCCGCCAATGCTCCGATAGCGGGCGGTGCCAGGGCGCCACAGGGCGATCACATCCAACTGCTGGTCAGAGATTCTGGCATCGGCATTCCTGCAGCGGACTTGGCCAAAGTCTTTCAGGCCTTTCATCGATCTGCAAATGTTGGCAACCGCCCTGGGACCGGCATGGGATTGGCCATCGTTAAAAAATTCGTGGATTTGCATCGGGGCATGATCCATGTCGAAAGCACTGAAGGGAAAGGAACCACTGTCTGGGTTTGGTTGCCGGTTGCTTCCAGCGAAGTGCCAGATCATCCGCCTTCATCCGTTGGTTCGGCCGGGACCGGGCCTGCAGCCTCGCTAACTCAAGAATTAGGGCTCGGTCCACTTGTGCTACACTAAGTTTATGCAAAAAATATTGATTATTGAAGACGACCCAGCCATCCGCAAGCAGATGGCCCAAGTTCTGCGATTTGAGGGTTTCGAGACCCTTGAAGCCGCCAACGGGAAATTGGGCGTGGCGAGTGCCGTTAGCTCCGTTCCGGATCTTATCGTTTGCGACATCATGATGCCGGAGATGGATGGCTTTGGCGTCCTTCAAGCTTTGCGCGATAATCCGCGGACGGCGATGGTGCCTTTCGTCTTCCTCACTGCATTGGTCGCGACTCATGACCGCCGCCGCGGGATGGAAGAAGGCGCCGATGATTACATCACCAAGCCCTACAAACCCGAGGCTCTCGTAAACTCCGTGCGCCGTCGTTTGGAGAAGAGGAAACGTCAAATTGAGGAAAGCCGTCTCCGGGCCGAGGAAGTCAGCCTGGCGGTTGCTGTATCGGTGCCGCAGGAAATCCTGGAGACGCTCGAGCATATCACCACCGTTACGAATCTGCTGGCGCTCAAGTACGCCGCAGAGGGCGCTGGAGTTGGAGCGATGCATCAGGCGGTGACGAAGGAGTCCATCCGGTTGCGACGCATGATACGGCGCTTGCACCTCTACGCTCAACTTCCCCAACTTTACGCCAATCGGTTCGAGCTGGCAAAAACCGGGAAGCTTGCCACGACCGCAGAGACTATCCATCGAGTCGCGCGTGAAATCTGCCAAAACTGGAAACGGGAAAAGGATCTGGCAGTCGCGTCGGAACCGGCTTCATTGCCGATTTGCGAGGAGTACCTGGTAATGCTCGTCGAGGAGTTGGTGGACAATGCCTGTAAGTTCTCAGCGCCGGGAACACCTATTGAAGTAAAGGGCGCCAGCCAACAGACATTTTGGTCCCTGGCCGTGAGTAATAGCGGACCCGGCATGAGCGCAGATCAAATTGCCAGGATCGGAGCCTTCAAGCAATTTTGGAATGGCAGCACGAAACCTCAAGGACTTGGTTTGGGATTGGCTCTGAGCCAAGGAATCGCAAGACTTCACGGTTGCGAGTTCACAATCCTTTCAAGCGCCGATGCGACAACTGCAACCGTGCTCGTCCCTCTTGAAACTTAAGGAGCTGAAGCAATGAACGATAACATTACCTGGGTAGAATTAGCCCGTGTGCCAATCGCCAAGATGCAGGATGTGCTGCTGGCGAGATTCGTCGGCCGGGACGAGGCCACCAAGATGGGTTTTCCGCAGGCGATTTTGACCCGCCTCACCACGGCCATTTCGGAAATCACCCGCAACGTGGTCCAACACGCCGGTTGTTCCGGAGATATTCAGATTGGCCGGATTGCCGACGGGGACAGACTCGGCCTAAGAATCATCGTGTCGGATAAGGGCAAGGGTATCGAGCAACCGGAACGTTTCCTGACGGAAGGCAAATTCAGCACCCTCGGGGCCGGGTTGCCCGGCGCTCGCAAACTAGTGGACCAATTCGACATCCAATCGGTGCCCGGTGCGGGCACCACGGTGACGATGGACCTTTGGAAACATGAGGCAACGACATGAGTTGCCCGCGAATAGAGCAGCAAAATGAAGGAAAAACTATGTTGAATCCCGACGACTTTAAACGGGCCATCCAGGCCATCGATGCCTTGGGGGCGACGCCCGCCGTGCTGCTCAAGGTGACAGAGCTTGCCAAAGACCCAAACTCGGATCTGACGACCATTTGCGCATTGCTGCGGAATGACGGGCCGCTTGCCGCTGACATCATCCGGATCAGCAACAGCCCCTACTATGCTCCGGCGACCTTCCACAGCAACCTGGCCTCGGCGATCAACTTCATTGGTTTGCGGGAAGTCATTCGGGTGGTCAACCTGAGTCTGTCCCGACAGTTCTTTGCGCGCGACCTGGCCAGTTATGGCGTGTCCGCCGCGGATTACTGGAGCGCCTCGGTTGCCGCCGCGCTGGTGATGGAAGCTTTGGCCAAACACACCGGACTGAATTCGGAAGACGCCTATACCCTCGGGATCCTGCACGCCATCGGGCGTGTTCTCATCAACCGCGTCATCGAAGGACAGGGTTTCACCATTTACTGGGACAGCCGCCAGCCAATCGCGGAATGGGAGCGGAGCGCAGTCGGTTTCGATTACGCACAGGCTGGCGCGATGCTTTTGGAACATTGGAGCTTCCCGACGCCAACGTGCGATATCCTACGCTGGCAACTCGATCCCGAGAAAGCCGTCCAACAAGTGTCCCTTCTGGGAGCGTTGCAGTGTACGCAGCGCTTGCTGGCATTGACCGGATTGGATTTTGAAAACAAGGACTGGCAATTTCCCGAGACGGACCCATTTGTGCGGGCTTCAGGCCTTACCGCCCCATTACTTTCCCAGTTTATTTCTGCTTGTCGGGACGACTTCATTCGTATCCGCCAGTCGATTGACATGGATTAAAACCGCGCCGCAACGATTCTGTCCTGACGGTCTGGCCAGGCGCCGCTCCATGGTGTTCAAGAAGGAGTCACAGGACTCCATTTTTCCCTTCGAAAGTGTACGGGTTTCCGTACATCAAAGATGTTGTTTTCTGTCCGTTAAGAATTGCGGCATTGTGCCGATCTCCTTAACACGCACCCCTTTGTGGGGCGCGAAAGAGAAGCACAATAATAACGAAAAGCTCGAAGTGATGTCTTTTTGGCCAGGGCCAATCTGACGGGACGCGGAAGACGAGGGGGTATCGGAATATATCGAAAATTATGACGACGACATCGGAAACAAGTTCATCCAGCCTTCTGGCAAAGCCAGGAAAGTACCTCACCTTTTTGCTGGGACACGAGTCCTACGGCCTGCCGGTGCTTAAAGTTCGTGAGATAATCCGTTTGGTGGAAATCACGCCGGTTCCGCACATGCCCCCTTATGTAAAGGGAGTCATCAACCTGCGCGGGAAGCTGGTTCCCGTCATGGATCTTCGCATCCGGTTCGATCTCTCCGCCCGCGAATTTACGGAGAGCACCTGCGTGGTGGTTGCCCAGGTGAAATCTGATTCCGGCGGGATCATCCACATGGGCTTTATAGTGGATGGAGTGGAGGAGGTCATCACCTTCACCCAAGATGACATCGAGAATACGCCCGATTTCGGCACCAAAATAAACACCGATTACCTGCTCGGGATGGCCAATGTCAAAAACAAGGTCGTCGCGCTGTTGGACATTGACCTGGTGGTCGAAAAGTCTTCGCTCGAAAAAACAAGCGAAGCCGCGGCCCCGTGATCAGCGACCCCATGCTTAGATGGCATTAGCACTCGGAAAAGCAAAGTTATGAAAAATTGGACCGTTGCAAAAAGACTGGCCTTCGTACTAACCCTACTCACATTCATCATCGTTCTCCTCGGCGCCGTCTCCTGGATGAAGACGGAACAAATCGCCGGCAATGTGGCGGGGATTGTTGACCAAAGCATTCCGGAACTCAGCCTGGCGGGAAACATCCGTTTTGAAGTCGTGCTCTTGCGGGTGACCAACCTCAAGCACGTCATGTACACTGATCCCGCCCAGAAAGATGCCCTCGAAAAGGAAGCTGAAGCGCAGGAACAGCAACTCAGCGATTGGGTCCAGGAATACGATAAGTATGCAAAGTCCCCCGAGCAGCGCGCGCTCTACTCGCAAATTGGGCCAATTTTGGAAGGCTACAAAAGTGAAGCTCATAAGCTCCGGGATGCCAGCCGGCAGAGCAAACCCGAGGAAGTGCAAAAGTACCTGCTTTCGGCAGGCCAAGTGGGCAACGAATTTGTCAAGGTCGCCGAAGACTTGCGCAGCTACAGCGGGCGCCATGCGGAGGCGAGCGGTCACGATGTTGTCCGTTTGATCTCCTCCTCCAAGCTGGCCGTGCTGTTGTTTGTCGCCTTGGCCGTCGCCGCCAGCATTGTGGTGGGTTTGCTGATCACTCGAAGCATTTCGCGGATTCTCCGCCAGTCGGTTGACAGGCTTTCCGATGGAGCCGAGCAAACGGCCTCGGCTTCAGGACAAGTCTCTTCGGCCAGCCAGACGCTCGCGGAAGGCGCGAGTGAGCAGGCTGCGTCGCTGGAAGAGACCAGCGCCTCGCTCGAAGAAATCTCCAGCATGACCAAGAAAAACGCGGACAACGCGCAAACCACCAAAGGTTTGGCCAACATTGCCCGTGCCGCCGCCGACTCCGGAGCCAACGACATGCAGAAAATGAGCCTGGCCATGCAGGACATCAAGTCTTCCAGCGACGACATCAGCAAGATCATCAAAACAATCGACGAGATTGCCTTCCAGACCAACATCCTTGCGCTGAACGCGGCTGTTGAAGCGGCGCGAGCAGGCGAGGCTGGCATGGGCTTCGCGGTCGTGGCGGACGAGGTGCGCAATCTGGCGCAAAGGAGCGCACAGGCTGCCAAAGAGACCGCGGCAAAGATTGAGACCGCCATCGCCAAGACTGCTCAAGGCGTCGAGATGAGCGAAAAGGTGGCGAAAAGTTTGACGGAAATCGTCACCAATGTCCGCAAAGTCGATGAATTGGTCGCGGAAATCGCCACCGCTTCAAAGGAACAAAGCAACGGCGTCGCCCAAGTCAACATCGCAGTGACCCAGATGGACAAAGTGACACAAAGCAACGCCGCCAGCGCCGAAGAAAGCGCCAGTGCCGCCCAGGAATTGAATGCCCAGACCCATGTGTTGCGCGGCGTTGTCAACGAATTGATGAAGTTGGTCGGGGGCACACAGCAGATGGGATCCACCCCTGCCGCACCTGCTGTAAAGCTGGCGGCAACCAGCGCGCCGGAGAAGCCGGTCCTGGCTTCAGTCACAAGAATTTCCAAAAACGGTCACGGACGGAAATCACCTGCTGCGGTTATCTCACTGGCAGCAGCAGACTCCCACAGGAAATCGGAGCTGCCAATGGAAGGTGACTTCACCTCATTCTGATGCGAACTACGAATTCTACCTACATGACAAAAAGCAATATCAACCATTGGCCGGCTCTAGGGAGTCTGGCCGCGCTTTGCGGACTGCTTTGCGCAACCCACAACGCCGCCGCAGATGGATCCTCTGTCCAGTCAACCCCGGGTACCGCCTCAAACCAGAGCGCCCCGCCCGGAAGCGGTTCCTCATTGGCGCCCGCCTCGTCGTGGAAGCCGGCCTGGCTGACGGACGCCGGCCTGACTGTTAAGGAAAGCTACGATGATAATGTCTTAATGTCGGGCGTCAGCCAGTCCTCTGTGCCGGCTGGAACCACGACGCTGAAGGACCAATCGTCCTTCATCACCACAATATCACCAAAGGTGGGATTCAATTTCGCCCGCTCCCTGGATGCCAGTGGAAATCTGGAGCTGCTGTCCTTCACTTATGCCCCAGACTTTGTCAGCTATCATGAATTGCCGTCAGAAAACTACGATGCCCACCGCATGATTCTGGCGGTGAAGGGAAAAGACGACGCTTTCTCCTATGGCCTGGACAACACCCTGCTTTATGTTGATGCAAGCAGAGTGGCGCCGGCCTACCCCGGCGATCTGTTCAACGCCTGGGCAACAATCAACGCTTATCAGCGCCGCGAGCAATTGAATGACCGCTCCAAGCTCACCTTCCAATATGATTGGGACAAGTGGTTCATTCGTCCGGGCGCGTCACTAGCCTATTATGGGATGATGACGGAGATCAAGGATCCGAGTCTCCCCACCACCCCTTCGGGCTACCAAAACTATTGCACCCGCTACGACGTCAATGGCGGGGCCGATATCGGCTACAGACTTTGCACGAACGTGGCGGCCACGCTGGGCTACCGGTATGGCAGTCAAGGTCAGCAGCAATACAGCTTTGACAACTATAGTTCTCCAAGCGACTACCAGCGGGTGCTGCTGGGTGTCGAAGGCAAACCATTCAATTGGCTGAACATGCAGGTTCTGGGTGGTCCGGATTTTCGCAGTTATGAAGCGGACTCGGCCACGCATATTTCACCGCTAAGCAACCTTCATCCGATGACATACTACGGAGAAGCGGCTCTCTCCGCCAGCGTGACGCCGAACGACGCGCTGACATTCAAATACAAACAGTACCAATTTGTCTCGTGCCTCGGTGTCAAGCCCTACTTTGACAGTTCTTATGGCCTGAGCTACACCCGCAAAATCACGGAGCGGCTCAGCCTGGATCTTGGCATGCGCCTGCTGGAGGCCGATTATACGGTCGGGGACCTGGCCGCATGCGCGCGCAATGATCTTGATTACATCCTCTCAGGGGGTTTGCATTTTGCTTTCAGTGCGAATTTGGCCGCCGATCTTGGCTATGCGGCCAACTTGGGACGTAACGCCGAGGATAACATCGTCAATCCACGGAATCGGGATTTCGACAGCCAGGAGATTACGCTCGATGTTCAATTCAAGTTTTAGCCTGTCACCCATTCATGCCGGTCAGCACCAACCTGTAACAAATAAAACATTATGAACAATTGGACCATTGGAAAACGAATTACAGTTGGTTTTGCCGGTGTGATCATTATCGCGCTGGCCTTGGGCGCGTTTGCCTACACACGGCTTGTTATCATCAAGGACCAGTCGGACCGGGTGGCCAAGGTATCGTTGCCGACCGTCGAACTGGTGGGCAGAGCGCAGAAGAATTTGAAAGATTACGACAAGATTGTTTACAAGCATATCGGCGCCACCGACCAGAAAGACATGGCCCTTTTGGACGCGGAGATGGCCGCGGACAGCGCTGACAATACCAAGATCTATGAGGATCTGGGCAGGATGGTCACGGACGAAAGAGGCATGGACCTGCTGGAAAAGACCAAAACGGCCCGCTCCTCATATATGGTGGTCCGGGACAAAATTATAGTCGCAAGCCGGCAGCCCGCCCACAGCACCGCGACCTACGCCATGGCCCGAAGCGACATGGATCCTGCAAGCGACCAGTATCAGGCAGCGCTTGAGGACCTGATCACCTTCGTCCGAACCGACGCCGAACGCACGTCCAAAGGCATCCAATCGACCGTGCAAAGTTCGCAAATAGGCATTCTGTCCGGGTTGACCCTCGCTTTAATTGTAGGAGTGGGCGTTGCCGTTGTCATCATCAGGGGGACTGGGCGGATATTAAACAGCATCACCACCTCGCTGGATGAAGGTTCCAATCAGGTAGCCAGCGCTGCCGGCCAGATCTCCTCGGCCAGCCAAAGCCTGGCGGAGGGGGCCAGCGAACAGGCCGCGTCCTTGCAGGAGACCAGTTCATCGATGGAAGAAATGGCCAGCATGACCAAACGCAATGCCGAGAACGCGCAAAAAGCCAACGACCTCGCCAAAGAGGCCCGCCACGCCGCGGACAAAGGCGCTGGCGACATGAAGACCATGTCCACCGCGATGGAAGCCATCAAGGTTTCGTCGGATGACATCGCCAAAATCATCAAGACCATCGATGAAATAGCGTTTCAGACCAATATTCTGGCGCTGAACGCGGCGGTCGAAGCCGCCCGAGCCGGTGAAGCGGGCATGGGGTTTGCCGTGGTTGCTGATGAGGTGCGAAATCTCGCCCAGCGCAGCGCGCAGGCGGCCAAAGAAACTGCCGCAAAGATCGAGGGCTCCATTACCAAGACGGGACAAGGAGTCGAAATCAGCAGCCAGGTCGTGCAAACACTGAACGACATCGTCACCAAAGTGCGTCAGGTGGACGACTTGGTGTCCGAGGTCGCGCACGCTTCACGCGAACAAACCCAAGGCATCACCCAGATCAATACTGCGGTCAGCCAAATGGACAAGGTCACTCAATCCACAGCGGCAAGCGCGGAGGAAAGCGCCGCCTCGGCGGAAGAACTCAACTCTCAGGCTGAAACAATGAAACACTCAGTGGAAAAACTGCTCGATCTGGTGGGTGGCGCCGCGGTTGTGAAACGGGCTGCCTCCACCCCAAGCCCACAGGATGTTAATGCAGCCCCACCGTCGGCCAAACGGCCTGTCACAAGAAACCGCAATGGAAATGGCAAAGCACACACTTTGGTTGCGCCGGCAACGATGAACGCCGGGGACCGCCACAACGCCATCCCGATGGCAGGTGATTTTACTTCGTTTTGATCCAAATACGCCCTGTTGTTGATCGAGCGATGAACCTATGAACACACAATTATTTGCCGAACTGAAGAAGCTGGGTGACAAGATTGCCACCGAATTGGTCTTCGCCGAGCCGGGCAAGGATCTCGGGTTGCTGCCCGTCAACAGCCTGCTGGGCCAGATTGAGGAATTGGTGGGCCGGGAAACGCTGGCCGGACCGCTGGTGGAGGCAGCAAAAGAGGCGCGACGATGGATTAATGCCCTCTTTGAATCCACGGGCATGTTCAATCTGCTCACGCTCAAGCGTCTGGGACAATGGACGGAATGGTGGCAGACCTCGGTGGCCGCCTGTGAAACCCAAAGCGCCCCGCCTCCCATTCCCGCCGACTGGCAAAGCGCAGGCAACACGCCGGCTGAGACTGCTCCAGCGCCAACGAAGCAGGAAGAACTTCGCAGCCAGGAGGAGCCGACATTGACGCTGAACCTGGAACCAGACCGGGATTTGCTCAACGAATTCATGAACGATTCTCAAGAGCACCTGCAAAACATTGAGCAAGGCATTCTGGTGCTTGAACAGAACCCCACCGATGCGGATAACCTGAACTCCATTTTCCGCGCCTTCCACACCTTCAAAGGTTGCGCCGGATTCCTCAATCTGACAGCGATTCAGACGCTGGCGCATGAACTGGAATCGTTGCTTGATCTGGCCCGCCAGCATAAACTTTCCATCACGCCTGCGGTTATCAATCTGATACTGGAGGGCGGGGATACGCTTCGACAATTTAGCAACGAGATTGCAGCGCAATTGGCTGGCAAGAAGGAGACTGCTCCAATTGTGGTGCCCACCCTACGACTGCTCGAAAGGATACGCTCGGCGCTCGCAGGCAAATCGGGCGCGAATATCCTTCCCGTCCCATCCGTCACGGTGTCAGAACAGCTTCGTCCGGAAGCTGCTGCCGTGGTGTCGTCCGGCAACGCTGAGTTGCCGGCCGCCCAATCACCACCGATTCAGGCGCCTGACAACGTGACGCCTGCACCCAACGCCGAAAACGGCTCCACCGCCAGGGCAACCCCGGCTGGAGCGGTTGTCAAGGTGGACACGTTGAAGCTGGACAGTCTGGTGGATCTCGTCGGGGAAATGTTGATTGCACAATCGCTGGTTGTGCAGAATAAGGACCTCAATACCTTGCAGAACGAACAATTGACTCGCGACATGGCGCATCTGGGCCGGATCAGCAAGGATTTGCAGCATACTGTCATGTCCCTGAGGATGATGCCCATACGATCCACCTTTCAGAAGATGAACCGCTTGGTGCGGGATCTTTCCATAAAAGTGGGCAAGCAGGTCAATCTCGTTACGGAGGGGGAGGACACCGAACTTGACCGGACGATAGTTGAGGAAATCAGCGATCCGCTCGTTCACATGATCCGCAATTCGGTTGATCATGGGATTGAAATGCCAGAAGTGCGGTTGCAACGCGGCAAGCCAGCTCAAGGCACAGTTTCCCTCAAAGCCTTCCATCAAGGCGGTAATATTGTGATCGAGATCAGGGATGACGGCAACGGCCTGGATCGCAACCGGATTCTCGCCAAGGCCGTTGAGAAGGGTCTGGTAAGGCCTGATGAGGAGCCTTCTGACAGCGAGGTCTTCAACTTGATCTGGAGCGCGGGTTTTTCCACGGCCGAGACAGTGACCGACCTTTCCGGGCGAGGCGTCGGCATGGATGTCGTGAGGCGCAATATCGAGAAGCTGCGCGGCAAGGTAGAAATTCAATCCAAGCCCGGGCAAGGTTCAACCTTCAGCATATTTCTGCCGCTGACGTTGGCCATCATCGATGGGTTGCTGGTCGGGGTTGGCGAACATCGTTACATCGTGCCCACGCTGCTGGTGCGCGAGTCATTCCGGCCCACGGCGGACATGATCCATACCTTGCACGAACGCGGAGAAATGATCAATTTGCGGGGACGGCTGCATCCCCTGCTACGCCTCTATGCGCACTTGGGCATCAAACCCGCCACGACCGATCCCGCTGAATCCATCGTGGTGGTCGTGGAAGCGGGCGCTGTCGTCCGCTGTTTGCTGGTGGACAAACTGCTGGGCAAACATGAAGTGGTGATCAAGAGCCTCGGCGAAACCTTTCACCGCAACAAGTACCTGGCGGGCGCGGCCATTCTCGGCGACGGCCGCGTGGGCCTGATTCTTGATCCGCAAGCCCTGGGGCAGATGCAATCGGCCCCATTGGAAGCCGCAGCATGACCCTTGCGCACGACTTTGCAAATTAATATGCCGCCCATTATAAAAGCAAACATCGCGGAAGCAGAGGCTTGTCAGTACATCGCCACCCTCGTCTACGACCGATGCCGCATCCGGCTGCACGAGGGAAAGGACGCGCTCATCAAAGCCCGCCTGGGCAAACGGATGCGCAAACATGGGTTCCCCGGGCTGCCGGAATACTGCGATTTTTTGCGCACACAGGCCGATGAGGAGGAATTCACCAAAGTGATTGACGCACTGACCACCAACTTCACTAATTTCCTTCGGGAAGCGGAACATTTCAAATTCCTGGTGGAACAGGCCCTGCCTTCGATGCCGCCCAAAGGCAGGAAAGATTTTCGTATTTGGAGCGCAGCCAGTTCCTCCGGCGAGGAACCGTTCACCATCGGCCTCTACCTTTCCGATCACTACCCACCGGCGTTGGGCTGGGACTGGCGGATCATCGCGTCGGATATCTCCACCAAAGTCCTGGAACAAGCGCGGCAGGGAATCTATCCCACGGAACGCCTCGACGCGGTCCCACGGCCTTGGCTGCACAAGTATTTTCAGAAGGGCCTTGGGCGATGGGAAGGTTGTTGCCGCGTCAAACCAAGCATAACTGAGCGGGTCTCCTTCCAGCAAATCAACCTCATCGAATCTTACACCCATCCACAGCCGTTCGAGGTCATTTTCTGCCGCAATGTAATGATTTATTTCGACCGCCCCACCCAGGAACAACTTGTCAACCGGCTCTGCCGCTTCCTGGTGCCTCAGGGTTATCTCCTCATCGGCCACTCGGAGAGCTTGAACGGCTTAAACGTTCCCTTGCGCTGCCTGCGGCCCAGCATTTACCAAAGGAGCCCGGCGTAGCCATGCCCTCCCCTTCCCTGACAAGCTTGATGGGTTTTGAAAGGAAGTTCGTCGTCGGCGTCGGCGGCTTGGCGGTTTCCAACAATCAAAGCATGATCCTGACAACCTATTCACTGGGTTCGTGTTTGGGCGTCACCATCTATGATCCGGAGATCCGCGCCGGTGGAATGCTGCACGCCATGCTTCCCGATTCCTCAATCAATGCGGCCAAAGCCGCCGAGCAACCCGCCATGTTTATCGATACGGGTATCGGCGCCTTGTTTCGCGCCGCTTATGAGCTCAAAGCGGACAAATACCGCATGCAGATCTGCGTGGCCGGCGGGGCCCAGTTTCTGGATAAAACAGGCTTTTTCAACATCGGCCAGCGCAACATTGCCCATTTGACCCGGTTGCTCGACCAGCACGGCCTGACCATCGACGCCAAGGACGTGGGAGGGCTGGTCAGCAGGACCCTGCATCTGCATTTAGGCACCGGCGAGGTGCGCGTGAAAATCTCCGGCGAGAGCGAGGAAAAAATCCTGTTTAAAGGCTATGCAAGCGCTGGATAAATACATCAACGAGATAAAGACGCTGCCCCCCGCCCCGCGGGTTCTCTCGCAATTGCTTTTGCTCTTGAACGACGTGGATGCCCACGCCGACCAGATCGTCGAACTTATTGCGTTCGATCCGGCGCTGACGGCCGGGGTTCTGAAACGTTGCAACAACGCTGTCACCGGACGCTCCGTTTCCGATCTGGATGAAGCGGTTAAACAAGTGGGGTTCAATGCCATTTACCGCCTGGTTGCTATGGTCGTCGGCGAAGGCCTCCTGGGTTCGGAGCAACGAGGTTACGGCATTGGGAGGGGCGAGTTGTGGGAACATTCGGTCACCACCGCACTGGCCGCGAGGGTGATTGCCCGCAAACAGAACGGCGAGGAGAATCTCGCGTTCACGGCGGGACTGTTACATGATATAGGCAAACTGGTGCTCGGCACATTTCTCGAGGGATCCCGGCAACTGGTGGTCAAGGGAACAAGGCAGTCAGGCCAGTCATTCCTTGAGGCCGAACAGACGATTCTTGGCGTGGAACATGCGGAAATCGGCGGTCGGGTGCTGGCTCGATGGAATTTCCCTGAAAATTTGGTCAGCGCCGTCTGGCATCACCACAACCCGGTTCTGGCACGGCCCCACGAGCAGTTGGCCGCTTATGTGCATTTGGGCGACATCATCGCCCACTGCCTCGGACAGGCCCAGGGCTTTGAATCTTTTGCCCTGCGCCCGCAGCCTTCGGCGCTGGAAATATTGAAAATCAGCCCCGATGGAATCGACACGCTGGTTCTTGAAACAGACGAGGCGTTGAATCAATGCAATGGGTTGATCAAGAAGGCAGGATGAATACCAAATCCATACGCGTTTTGGTGGTCGATGACTCCGCGCTGGCGCGCAAGATCATCACCAGCAGTCTGGCTCCCTTTGCCGACATTGAAATTGTCGGCACAGCGACGGACCCTTATGTGGCTCGGGACAAGATTCTGGAACTGAGTCCCGATGTGGTCACTCTGGATATTGAGATGCCGCGCATGGATGGCATTACGTTCCTCAAAGTTATCATGAAGCACCGTCCCATGCCGGTGATCATTATAAGTTCCATCACCCAGGCAGGCTCCGCCAAAGCCATTGAGGCCTTAGAAGCAGGTGCGGTGGATGTGATGGAAAAACCGGGCGGCTCCTATTCCGCTCCCGCCAACGGCACCCGTCTGGCGGATAAAATCAGGGCGGCCGCCAGCGCCCGGTTGACGCGGTCAGGGGAAACCACTTTGTTCACGCGCCAAC
This sequence comes from Verrucomicrobiota bacterium, assembly GCA_050014435.1. Lineage (GTDB taxonomy): Bacteria > Verrucomicrobiota > Verrucomicrobiia > Limisphaerales > Palsa-1400 > DASRLE01. The sequence continues at coordinate 28,492 of JBEKDI010000075.1, forward strand.
CGGCGCAGGCCGGCGGCAACGGGATGACCCGCCCCCGATTATTTTCAGCACGCAAAATCATTTTGCTCGGCGCCTCGACCGGAGGCACCGAGGCGCTGAAAACGGTGCTGGTCTCCCTGCGCGGAGACCTGCCGGGCATTTGCATTGTGCAACACATTCCAGCGTATTTCTCCAAGGCATTTGCCGACCGGCTGAATCAACTCTGCCAGATGGAAGTGCGGGAAGCCGGCCACGGAGACATCGTCCAGCCCGGCTTGGCGCTGGTTGCGCCTGGCGGGCGGCATTTGGTGTTGAAGTGGCGGGAAAATCATTACGTGGTGGAATTAAGCGAAGGACCGCCGGTCCATCATCAACGGCCATCGGTTGACATTATGTTTGATTCTGCGGTCAAGGCCGGGGCCGGCCCGCACGCCGTGGCCGCGCTGCTGACGGGCATGGGCGCCGACGGCGCCGCCGGACTGTTAAGTTTGCGCGAGGCGGGCGCCGTCACTGCGGCACAAAACGAGGAATCGTGCGTCGTCTTCGGCATGCCACGGGAAGCCATTAAACTGGGTGCAGCGCAGCACGTCCTGGCGCTGTCGCGCATTGGGCCATTTTTGGAGCAGGCTGAAGTGAAACAATAACAAGGAAGATATGAATAAGCAAATGGAGCAGATAGATCAACTAACACGGGAAGCGGTCAAAGAGGTCTTTGAAACAATGCTTTCCATGGAAGTAAATCCCGAACCGCCCACCCCGCTTCTGCCGGACCCTGCGGGCGATATTATTGGTTCCGTCGGCTTTGTTGGCGATGCCACCGGCATCATTTACCTTTATGCTGGAATGGGTTTTGCCCGGGTCATCGCCAGCCGCATGCTGGGGATTCCCGAGGCTGAAGTGGACTCGGGGGAAATGGTGACGGACGCCATTGGGGAATTGAGCAACATGGTGGTGGGCTACGTGAAGTCGCGGCTGTGCAATAGCGGGTTGCCCTGCATCCTCACGATTCCATCGGTGATACGCGGGCAGCAACTGAGCGTCGAAGGTTCGGCCCAAGTAACAAGAAGAGCAATCGGATTCCGCAACTGCACAAACTATTTGTTGGCTGAAGTGCTGTTAAAGGAATCCACAACGACAAAATTATGAGTATTAAAATCCTGACCATTGACGATAGCAGAACCATCCGGCTCATTGTGACCAAGTATTTCAAACCATTCGACTGCATGGTGCTCGAAGCGGAGAACGGCATCATCGGCCTAGCCGTCGCCAGCCGTGAAAAGCCGGACATCATCCTGCTGGACTATACCATGCCCGTCATGGATGGGTTTGAGGTCCTGGCCCGATTGCGCGCCGACCCCGACCTCAAAGCCACGCCAG
>JBEKDI010000076.1:0-30842 GCA_050014435.1 Verrucomicrobiota bacterium
TAAAATACAGATAGGCGCCTAGGATGCAGGCCAGGATGAATGCGGAAGCCATTACTTCGCCCCAGCCCCAACTGGCGCGGGTTTTGGCGTTGTCTTCCGTTGTCGTGGTGGCGAAGGTCAGGTTCTTGATTTTTACGTAATCCGGGGCCGCCGTCATGTAGCTGACCACCACCATGACCACGGCGGAGATCAGGGTGATCAAGATGCTGAAGTACTGGAAGTTGATGTTGTTGATGATCCACAAAAATGAACCTTCAGGATAGCCTTTGATCGCGCCCATGGTCACGGGCGTATCAACCAGCAGGCGGAAGATGCCCACCACAAATCCGACGATCATTGCCCAGAGGCAGCCCGCCGCGTTGAGCCGTTTCCAGAAGACTCCAAAGAAAAAGACGACAAAGATCGGCGGAGCCAGATAGCCTTGCACGGATTGCAGGTAGTTGTAGAGTCCGGGCGCCCCTTTGACCACCGGGATCCACAGCATGGCGATGACCACCATGAAGGCGGTGGCGATGCGGCCCATGCGTACCAGTTCGTGCTGGGAGGCCTTGGGACGCAGCTTCTCGTATATGTCCACGGTGAACAGGGTGGAGCAGGCGTTGAAGACGCCCGCCAGGGAGCCCATGAGGGCCGAGAGCAATCCCGCCACTACAATGCCGCGCAGGCCCGGCGGCAACAGGTGCGCCACCATCAAGGGAAAAGCCCCTTGCGCCGCAGCCGTGGCCTGGCCGGTCTGCGGATCGTAAACCTCGGCCAATCCGGGCACTTTGCCGCTTTTGGCCAGGGCAAAACAGATCAGGCCGGGAATGATGAACAGGTAAACCGGAAACAATTTCAAAAAGGCGGCAAAAATGCTGCCGCGGCGGGCCACTTGTTCATTGGGAGCGCCCAACGCGCGTTGCACAATGTACTGGTCCGTACACCAATACCACAGGCCGATGACCGGCGCACAGATCGCCATGCCCAGCCACGGAAAGTTGCTGTTGAAGTACCACGCCTCCCTGACCGTCGCGCCCGCCGCATCCTTGACCAGAACCGGGGACCAGCTCGAGGCCACCCCCGCCGGAATGAGCGGTTTCCAGAGATTGAACATTTCCGGGCCGCAGATGCTCCTCAGTTCCCCCCAGCCGCCCAACTTGGCCAGACCATAGAAGGTCAACAAGGCGGACCCGCCGATCAGGACGGTCACTTGCACGGCGTCGTTGTAGGCCACCGCGCGCATGCCGCCGAGCATGGTGTAAAGCCCGGTCAGGACGATGACCAGCACCGAGCCGATCCAAAAGCTGTCGATAAGGTGCCCACCAATGTGCAACTGCATTTCCGGGAGCAGCGTGGCAAACACCACGCCGCCGGCGAAAATGCCCACCGCGATTTTGGTGACGATGAAGGTCACGAGCGAGACAATGGAAAGCACGTAGCGCGACGGCACGGAAAAGCGCCGCTCCAGAAACTCGGGCATGGTGAAGACCAGGGATCTGGCGTAAAACGGCACAAAGACCCAAGCCAGCACGAGCAGACACCAGGCATGCAACTCGTAGTGCGCCAAAGCGACGCCGTCCTTGGCGCCGGAGCCGGCCAGGCCGACAATGTGTTCGGACCCGATGTTCGAGGCGAAAATGGAAGCGCCGATGATCCACCAGCTCAAATTGCGCCCGGCCAGAAAATAATCGGTGGCGTTGTCCTTGCCTTTTTTGACGACCCACCACGCCACGCAGAGGAGAATGCCGAAGTAAAGCGCAATGGCCAGCCAGTCAGGAGCAGTGAGGGTCGCGCCGGGGGTCGCCATGACATCATAAAGACTTCCTTGCCATGCGCTGGAGCCAAAGGCGTCATGCAATTTGCCGTAGAGCTGGAACAACCGGCGATAGACTTCATGCGCGCCCGGATTGGGCCGGAAGACGCGCGGCTTGACGGCGGACATGGCTTTGCGGGCCGAGGCGTAATCCGGATGGGCACCGCCCACCACCGCGCCCGCCATGGCTGCGCCCAGCGCGCAGGTTTGCGCGGACCGGGAAATCTTCATCGGCCGCCCGGTCGCATCGGCGTAGATTTGCATCACGAAAGGATTTTTTTCGGCGATGCCGCCGCAATTGATGATCTGGCCGATCTTAACGCCGTATTCTTCAAAGCGATTGATAATGGTCAGCGCGCCGAAGGCAGTGGCTTCGACCAAGGCGCGGTAAATCTCGGCGGGTGTGGTGTAGAGGGACTGGCCCACGAGCAAACCGGTCAAGCGCTGATCGACCAGCACGGTGCGATTGCCGTTGTTCCAATCCAAAGCGAGCAGGCCGGACTCGCCTGGGCTGAGTCTGGCGGCGGCGGCGGTCAACTGCTCGTGCGAGCCGGACTTCGCGCCTCCCGATTTGATATAATTGACAAACCAGTTGAAAATGTCGCCCACCGCCGACTGGCCCGCCTCCAAACCGTAGTAACCGGGCAGGACGCTGCCATCGACAATGCCGCACAGACCGGGAATGTCCGCCAGTTTTTCGTTGTTGGGCGCAATGGCAATATCGCAAGTGCTGGTGCCGATGATTTTGACCAGGGTGCCGGGCGCAATGCCGCAGCCGACGGCCCCCAAGTGGGCATCGAACGCGCCGACCGCAACGGGAATCCCCGCGGGCAGCCCGGTCTTCGCAGCCCAGGCAGGCGTCAACCGGCCCGCAGCTTGGTCAATTGACCGGACGTTCTGGCAAAGTCGGGAACGCAGTGCGCCCAGACGCGGATCGAGCTTGCCCAGGAATTCAGCATCGGGATAACCGCCCCAGCTCCGGTTGAACATGGCTTTATGGCCGGCGGCGCAAATGCCCGCGATCCGTTGGGAGGGCGATTCGGTGCCGGTGAGCACAGCGGGAACGAAGTCGGCCAATTCAGTCCAGGAATGCGCAGCCTTGAAGACGGCAGGGCTGACGCGCAGGCAATGCAGTATTTTGCTGAAGAACCATTCGCTGGAATAAGTGCCGCCGCATTTGGCCAGGTATTGCGGACGAATTTTCCGGGCAAGTTCGGTGATTTCCGCCGCTTCAGCCGTGCCGGTATGGTCTTTCCACAACCACGCCATGGCGTTGGGATTAGCCGCAAACCGCCGGTTTAACGCCAGCGCCCTGCCCTCTCCGTCCAGTGGCAGGGGCGTGCTGCCCGTGGTATCCACGCCCAGGCCGACGATTTGATCGGGCTTGAATCCTTTGACGTTCCGCGCCGCGCGCGCCAATGCCTGGCGCAAGGTGATTTCCGCCCCCTTGATGTAATCGGCGGGATGCTGGCGGGCCAGATTGGGGTCGCGCGACAGAATGACCCCGTTGTCGCCATGCGCGTAATTCCGAACGGCGGCGGCCACTTCATGCCCGTCGGCCGTGTCCACAACCAAGGCACGGACGGAATTAGTGCCGTAATCCAAACCGATGGCGTAATGGCGACTCATGGTTCAGCAGCCAAACCCGCGAGCGAGGGCAAAATAAACTTCGTTATGGCGCAATTCCTTTTTGAAGTCACGCAGGCGGGTCGTGTCATCAATAATGACCAGTTCGATCCCCGCCATATCGGCAAAGTCCTCCAGCATGGGAGTGGTGACGGCCTGGCTGAAGCCGGTATGATGCGCGCCCCCGGCATAGATCCAGGCGGCGGCGGCGGTGGGCAAATCGGGTTTGCATTGCCAGAGGGCGCGCGCCACGGGCAATTTCGGCAGCGGCTTGTCCGGCGCGACCACGTCCACTTCATTGACCACCAGTCGGAAACGATTGCCCAAGTCAATCATCGAAGCGTTCAGAGCGCGTCCCGGGGCGGTGTCAAATACCAGGCGCACCGGGTCGGACTTGCCGCCGATGCCCAGCGGATGGATTTGCAGCGCAGGCCGGCTGCGGGCAATGCTGGGGCAAATCTCCAACATGTGCGCCCCCAACACTTTCATGGCCTTCGGGTGGAGGTGGTAGGTGTAATCTTCCATGAAAGACGTCCCGCCCTTCAGCCCAGCCGCCATGACCTTCATCGCCCGCACCAGCGCCGCCGCTTTCCAGTCTCCTTCCGCGCCAAAACCATAGCCTTCCGCCATCAGACGCTGCACCGCGATGCCGGGCAACTGTTGCAACCCGTGCAGATCCTCGAACGTATCGGTGAAACCCTTGAAATCTCCGGCGGCCAGAAACGCGCGCAATCCGGCTTCGATGCGGGCCGCTTCGCGCAGGGAATCGCGCGTCGTCTTTGCTTTGATCAATGTGGGAGCCAACCCATAGAGTGTTTCATATTCTTTAACCAATCGCGCCACTTCATGTTCCGTGGCCTTATTGACGGCCTTGACCAGGTCGCCGACTCCGTAACCATTGACCGAGTAGCCGAATTGAATTTGGGCCGCCACCTTGTCCCCTTCGGTTACAGCGACTTCGCGCATATTGTCACCAAAGCGGCAGAATTTGGCGTCCTGCCAGTCGTGCCATGCTGAGGCCGCCCGCATCCAAACGCCGATTTGCGACTGCACGGCGGCTTCCTGCCAATAACCTACGACCACTTTACGGTTCAGCCTCATGCGGCTCATTATAAACCCGTGCTCGCGATCTCCATGGGCGGACTGGTTCAGGTTCATGAAATCCATGTCGATGGTGGCCCAGGGAATGTCGCGATTGTGCTGGGTGTGCAGATGGAGCAGCGGCCGGCGCAACGGCTTGAGGCCGTTGATCCACATCTTGGAGGGAGAAAACGTATGGCACCAGGTAATCAAGCCGATGCAGCGGGAATTCACGCTGGCTTGCTGGCAGAGAGCCGTCGCCTCGGCGGCAGTTTTGATCACGGGCTTGAAAATCACCTCCGCCGGGATGAGAGGCGAGGCGTTGAGCGCGGTGGCGATCTGTTGCGCATTGGCGGCCACCTTCTTGAGAGTGTCCGCCCCATACAATTGCTGGCTGCCGGCGACGAACCACACTTCGAATTGTTTCAAGTCGATCACAACCGCAGAGTGAGTCGAAGGCCCAAACGGGTCAAGTCGATAGACGCGGTTTTTTATTTTTCAAGCATAGCGGAAGCGGAGATCATGTTATTCATTTGTCGCCAGATCGCGCCGGGCAAATCGATGGATGCATTCCTCGACGCCATCCACAATCCAATCCGGCGTCGATGTCCCGGCGGTGATTCCCACGGTGTCGGCCCCAACCAACCAGTCTTCGTTCAATTCAGCGGCGGTCTGGACGTGATGCACTCGTGCGCAATACCGCGAGCAGGTTGCCACCAATTCGCGCGTGTTGTTGCTCGTCGCGCCGCCAATGACCACGACGACATCCGACTGCCGCGCCAGTTCAACGGCCGCGGCTTGGCGTTGTTTCGTCGGCTGGCACACCGTATCGACAAAGCGTATCTCCGAACGTGGGAACCGGCGTCGAATTAATTCCACTAACTGGCGCGCCCTGGCGATGGGTTGCGTGGTTTGGGTGGCGATGCCAAACTTGGCCCGCTCGCGCAACCCAGCCACGTCCTCTTCCGTCAGCACAATGTCGAATTCCTCCAGATCCTCCGTCAATCCGCGCACCTCGACATGCCCGCGCCGGCCAATGATGACCGGATGAAATCCCTCGCGCATAAGTTCCCGCACGGCGCGATGGGCGCGATGGACGAGCGGGCAAGTGGCTTCGAGGACGCGCAAACCCTGATCGCGGGCGCGTTGCAGGGCCTTTTGCGAAGCGCCGTGGGCGGTGATCATCACGGCGGGAGTTTTGACTTCCGCGGGGTGGTCTTCAATTCCAATGCCCCGCGCGCGCAACTCGCCGATGACCGATTCGTTGTGGACCAGTTGGCCCAAAATGGTCAGGGGCTGCCGGCTGCCTTCGTCAAGAGCCAGGTCGATGGCGTCGCGCACGCCAAAGCACATGCCGAGGTGGGCGGCACGGATAATTTTGAGGACGCCTTGCTGGGGCTGACTCTGTTCGATTATACTTTGCATTACAAAGTTAGAGTCGATTGTGAAAGAATTGTTCAATCTTTTCAGAATTATTCCACGTCCCGGGCCTGCCGCACGATTTGTTCCAGCAAATCGATATAATTGGCAAAGGCGCGGCGTCCACCGGGCGTGAGCGAGCAAGTGGTCAGGGGGCGCTGCTTGAGGAAGCTCTTGGTCACAGAAACGAAGCCCGCCTCCTGCAAGGTCTTGATATGCATGCTCAGGTTGCCGTCGGTCATTTTCAAAGCTTCGCGCAATTCAGTGAATGACATCTCCGGCGTTGCGGCCAGCAACGACATGATGGGCAGCCGCCCTTTCTCGTGAATGACGCGATCCAACTGGAAAAACGGTTTCGGATTCACGTCGCATTCCCGTCCTTTTCGGTGAAATACAGATAGACGCCATAGGCCAGGTGGGGAGCGCCGAACAGTGCGCCCATCGCCCAATTCACGCCGGCGGCTGAAGGCGGCGCCCCCAGGCACAGGGCCGCGCCAAGGAGACAGCCAACGCCAATGAATGCCCACCCAAACAGTTTGAAGCCGCGCGGCATGAAAAATCCGGCGGCATGAAGGGCGCAACCGTAGAGCACCATCCATCCCGGCACTAGAAGCCAGATGGCCAGCGAACCTCCTGGCGCAATGCTCAAAAAAATCAACCCTGCCGCAAATCCGGCAAAGAAAGGCGGAGACACGGCCTGGATCACGCGGCGGGTTGGCGGCGACCAAAACGGTTCGGAGTCCTTGAGGGCCTGACGCCGAATGAGCCAGAAGGCCTCCAACAGGCAAAGAAGAGCCACCGCGATCCAGAAACCGGCGAAGGCCTCCGCCGTGCGCACCTTCAGCGCCGCGGCTAAAATTCCCGCAACAACGCCCGTCAGCCCGACAGCCCCCATGACGGGCGCCAGGGCGCGGCGGTAAACCGCCCCGCGCTCCATTAAAGTGCGAATGACCTGTAAATTCTTGACGGCCCAATCCGTTTCCATAATGCTACTTTGTGCAACAAAGTTGAATTTGTCAACGGTTTTTGATAATAATCAAATGGCTGGCAATCCCAGGGCGACGTCCCTACATTGAATTGGAACAAGTCAAGATGAGCCGCGAACAACAGCTTCAACGCCGGATCCGGTAGTTTGCCATGATCAAGAAAATTATCCTCGCCAATGCGCTCATCGCCGCTGTGCTGGCGGCAGCCCTGTTGATATATCCTTCAGTGCGCGCAGGTTTGAACATTCAAGACGCCGCGCTGAGAGGGCCGGGAATTCCCAAAGTTGACTGGAGGCTGATGCGCCAATTGTCCCCGCGCTTTGCCGCATGGGCGCAACAGCGGGTCGCCCTTGGAAAAGCTGCAAGCCTCTCGACAAATAATATCTCGGGCACCGAGTGGCCGCTTTTCGGGTCCGTCTTCTATCTGTGGGCAATCGAGAATCTGCAAACCGTCTGGGAGGCGGGAGACCACTCCTCTGCCGTGGAACCGAAGGTCTTTTGCAAAGACGCAATCATCGCGGCTTCTGAACTTGTGATTGATCTAAAGCACGCGAGTTGGGTCGAGCAACATTGGGGGACGAACTACCTGCACCGCGAAAACGTGTTTTACCGCATGCTGGTTATGGCCGCGCTGACCAGCCGCGAGAAATTGCTTCACGATGGCGCTCATCTTGATATGTTGCGTGACCAGGTTGAAACGTTCTCCAAAGAATTGGACGATTCAAAAAGCGGATTGCTCAATGACTATCCCAGCGAATGCTATCCAGCCGATGTGATAGCCGCAAATGCATGCATCCGTCGCGCTGATGCTGTGCTCGGCACGGACCATTCCAAGTTTATCAGCCGGTCTCTGAGGGCGTTCATTGGACCCAGAAGCACCCGCTTCAAATTACCGTCCTACATGGCGGCATCTGAGACTGGAGCGCCAATTTCGGAACCCCGCGGTTGCGCAACCTCTTACTTATGCATGATGTCACCGGAACTGTGGCTTGGTCCCGCGAAAACGTGGTTTCAAATCTATGAGAAATTCTTTTGGCAGCAGCGTCTCGGCTTCGCCGGCTTCCGCGAATTTCCGAAAGACGTTCCGGACACCGACTGGACCATCGACGTGGATGCCGGTCCCGTCATTGCCGGATTCGGAGTAGCCGCTGACGCCTTTGGGGTTGGCGCAGCCCGCAGAAACGGTCGGTTCGACCTGGCATATCCATTATCGGCCGAGATGCTGGCCACGGTTTGGGAGTTGCCGAACGGGACGCTTGCCATGCCGCGCATTCTCTCCAACTTAAGCGATGCGCCGATGCTCGGAGAAGCCGCGATCCTGTGGCTGCTGAGTGTCCAACCCGAAAAAGGTTTTCCAGTGAGGACCGGTGGCAACATTCCAACTTTCGTGTATGTCGTCATCATCGGGGCGTTGCTGTTCGGAATCTGGCGAATGGTCGCGGCCATCAACACCTTCAGAGCAGTGTTGCGGGAACCAGAACCGGCCGTGTTGGCTCCGGGACTTCAGGCTGTCATTTGGATGGCCTTGATCGTCGGAGCCATTGTTGTGTCATGCTTTGCCAGCACACTCCCCGGATTCGCCCTCCTCCTTGCCGCCCTGCTCCTTCCAAGGACAAAGAAACGCGCGACTGACGAAATCACGACCGACCCCGATAAAGGCAGTGCGCAACAAGTTGAGCGCGCGAAGACGTGAAAACCTCAGCGTGCAAGAAACGCAAATGGAAAGCGCTTTTTGTTTTTCCCAACGCGCCCATAATGGGCGGGGAATGAAACTGCATCGCCTGGCATGGGTGGCAGGGGTGGTCGGATTGCCGGTTTCGCACTACTGGCTGGGGGCGCAAATCGAACCATCTTATTCCTCCATATATTGTTTTCTTTGGTGGTCCTACATTTTTGCGGTCGATTTTGCGGTTTGCCGGCTGCGCGGGCATTCTCTCTTGCGCGACCAGCCGCAGGAGTTTTTGTTCCTCGCCGTCTGGTCCGTGCCGGTCTGGCTGGTGTTTGAAATGGCCAACCTGCGCCTCCAGAATTGGTATTATGTCATGTCGCCCTACGGTTTTTCCTGGGCGACGATTTATCTCCTCCTCGCCTTCGCCACGGTGCTGCCGGGGATTTTTGAAACGATGTTGTTGGTGCTCGCGCTGATCGAGAGGTTCGCGCCCGGCGGTTGCATTCGGGGACGGCCTTTTGCCGTGAGCCGGTTGAACATCGGCCTGCAACTGGCGTTGGGGGCGATGATGCTGGCGCTGCTGCTGGTATTTCCCAAGAATTGTTTTTGCCTGGTGTGGGGCTTTGCCTACTTTCTGACGGACCCTGTCTGTTACTGGGTTTGGCGAAAGGAAAAGAACCACCAGGGCCGCAGCTTGCTGGGCCAGTTGGCGGCGGGGGACAACACGCGGCTGATGGCGCTGCTGGTGGCGGGATTTATTTGCGGCGGGCTTTGGGAGGCTTGGAATCTCAACGCGCGCACGAAGTGGATTTATTCGGTCCCGTTCTTTGACGAGTTGAAATTGGGCGAAATGCCGCTGCTGGGTTTTTTGGGTTTCCCGCCGTTCGCGCTGGAGTGTTACACGATTGTGAATTTTCTCAGCCTGCTGCGGGGCGGGCGAAATTGGGAATTGAGCGGGCAGGAAAATAGCAGCCGGCGCGGCATGCCCGGCTGGGGAGAGGCCGTGGGCGCGGTGGTGTTGCCGCTGGGCATCTTATGCGCTTCCTATGCCATCGTCAGCGGAGGGACTGTCGCCTCTTACGCGACGCCGCTGGACTGGTATTTCTCCAGGGAGCTCGGGATAAAAGGCGTGCAGGCGTTGCAGGAAAGACAGGCGTTGCAAGGGAACGTGTTTTTAAGACTCAAGGAACGGCCGCCTGAAATTGATCCAGCGTTGTTTGCCCGGATGCGGCGCGTCGCGGCCATGGGGGAAGTGAAGGGCATGGGGCTGGAGAACGCGCTGGCGCTGGAGAAGTTGGGAATCAAGACGGTGGCGGAACTGGCCCGGCAAAATCCGTCAGGACTGTTCCTCCAACTCAAAGCCGCGAACCAGATCGTGCGGCTGGAGGAGGTCAAGATTTGGATACGCGAAGCAAAGCGGCAACAAGGTTGAATCAAGTGAAATGAACACCAAAGAATATCTCAGGTTGGGCGTCCCGCTTGGCGAAGCCACGCGGCGGGCGACGGATTTTGTGGCCAAGTTTGTCCTCGGCGGGGGCGACAAGTCACGATTGCGCGAGGAGGTTGCCGCCATTGTCGCCAATCCGTCGGCGTTTGTGGGCGATCCGTTGCGTGGGGAATTCGCCAGGGCATTGCTAAAGGCACCCCCTCTGCCGCGCGCCGAGCCTGTGAAATACCGGCAGTGGGGCGAAGGGCTGGAACACGAAGCGGTGATGCAAATGGAGAGGGCTTGTTTGCTGCCGGTTTCCGTCGCGGGTGCCTTGATGCCGGACGCGCACCTGGGCTACGGGCTGCCCATCGGCGGGGTGCTGGCAACGGAGAACGCGGTGATTCCTTATGCCGTCGGCGTGGACATTGCCTGCCGGATGAAGATGACGGTGCTGGATATTCCGTTGCGCGACTTGGATCAGAGGCAGGACCGCCTGGCCCGCGCCATCGAGGCGGAAACGCGCTTTGGGGTCGGCTCAATGTTCAAGGACCGCCGGTCACACGAGGTGATGGATGCCGATTGGTGGATCAGCCCGGTGGTGAAACAGAACAAGGACCGCGCCTGGTCGCAACTTGGCACCAGCGGGAGCGGAAATCATTTCGTCGAGTTCGGTGTGTTCACGGCGCATTCAAAAATCAATGATCTTGAGGCGGGAACATACATCGCGCTGCTGTCGCACAGCGGCAGTCGCGGCACGGGCGCGGCGGTTTGCGATTACTACAGCAAGATCGCTTTCGCGCAGTTTGCGGACTTACCCGGCGAATTGAAACGGCTGGCATGGCTGTCGCTCGATTCGCAACCCGGCCAGGAATACTGGCACGCGATGGAATTAATGGGGCGCTACGCCGCGGCCAATCATGCCTGCATCCACCAACACATCGCGGAACACCTCGGCGCGCAAGTGCTGCTCGATTTGGAAAACCATCACAATTTCGCGTGGAAAGAAAAGCACGTCATCGGCGGCGTGGAGCGCGAGGTCATTGTGCATCGCAAAGGCGCCACGCCGGCGGGGGCCGGCGTCCTGGGTATTATTCCAGGCTCCATGGCGTCGCCGGGATTTGTCGTGAGCGGAAGGGGAAATGCCGAGTCGCTCAATTCGGCCGCGCACGGAGCCGGCCGCGCCATGAGCCGCAAAGCCGCCAACGAGAAATTCAACTGGAAAGACGTGAACCGTCTTCTCGGCGAACGCGGCGTGACGCTGATCAGCGCCGGCCTGGATGAAGTCCCGATGGCCTACAAAAACATCCGCGAAGTGATGGCCGCGCAACACGACTTGGTGACAACGCTCGGCCAGTTCGATCCAAAGCTGGTGAAGATGGCGCCCAGCGGCGAACGCCCGGAAGATTGAGAACGAATCCAATGGGACGTTATGGGTGTCTCACTCCCCGCGTTCGGCGACAAGCCAGTTTCGGGCCGCCAATATGGGCTGTCAATATAGGCTTGCTTGCTAAACGGGGAAGCTCATCATGCCGCATCCCATACTGGAAAAATGAACACAAACCTGGCCGACCCGAACAAGACACAAAAATGGCGGTGGATCAGTTATGCAATCGTCCTGATTATCTGCGCCCAGGCGCACGCCCAATTCTATGCGCCGGAGACGGAGTTTCATGACAAGGCCCAACGGCTCTTTGTTGTCGAGGCGACACGGGTGTTGGCCTGGCGGGAGAATTTGCAAGGAACACGCATGGCCGAAATCAAATACACGGTGGATTTGGACACCAACCGGACGACCACATGGAACCTGACTTGCCTTGATGATAAAGGACTGCCGGCAAAACAATTTCGCGTAAGTTATCCTGAATCCCTGCTGACGGAGGGGCCGGGTTTCTATCGCAAGGTTTTCAAGCAGATTTGGACGCAGGGGAAGTGGGGAGCTTCTTCCAATCTTGGTGCCGCGGAGTTGAATGAAGCTTTTTGGCGCGGAGCAGAGCTGAATGGAATTTCCCGCGAGGATGGGTTGCATGCGACATTCAAGCTCATCGGATCAAAGCCTTCATCTGCCGAGGCGCAGTATGCTCCCGTTCTTGCCGGCTTGCTGCCACATCTGCCGATGCCGAGTTTGTGCGGCGGTGTCACGTTGGATGCGATGTTGTTGGCGCGCGGGGCGGCCTGGCTGGCGTTGAGCGAATCGATGCTCAAAGACAGCGGTTCCGCCGCCGACGAGAACTGGGCGCCGATTCTATTCATGGCTGGCCGTGAAAATGCCGCCGCCGCACTATGGAAAGACAAAATCCAAGCCGGCAAAGAAAAGCAAAACCAAGCCACTTTATTTCAGTGGTGGGATTTTTTCCTGCGGCGGCCCAAAGCCAAAGCGGCCTTCGAGTTTGTGACCCTCCCCAAACAGCGTCCTTTCGGCATGCCGATGATGACCTATTACTGTCGCTTGGAAAATTTGGGTGCCCCGCTGACGGAAGTTCTGCCCCATTTGTACGGCGAAAAGATGGAATCCTTCACGAAGTTGTACAATTATGGCGGATTCCTGCAATCATCAACAACTGTTGGAGGGGGCAGACTTTTGGAGGGCGCGTGGCCAGCCGTATTTCGCCAGGAATGGCTCAACATTTTGCGGGATTTCCCGGCGTCGGCGCTCGATTACAGGGGCTACACCGACGGACTAAAGGCGGTTCCCCCATCCAATCCGCTGGCCCGCTCGCAGGAACCGGATTTGAGTCTGGCTGGCTTGAGCGAAGTCGCGCCTCTCCTCGAACTCGGATATGAGCAGGGAACAGGAAGCCTGATACCAGTCGCCACGGTGACCGCACGGGACCTGCTCAATTACGGCTGGGAAATGAACGGCTTGCAAATGGGGGCGCGTTACAATTTCGTCAAAAGCATGTGGGGAATTCCCGATCTCGCCGAAACCATTTACCAGCGCGGGACCCGCGACATCGATGGACAAGCACCGTTCTTTCCGGGCAACTTCCAGGGCAAGGTGTATAACCTTCAGGAGAAGCTTTATCGCCTTCAGATGGTCGATGATTTGGGGTGGAGGGTGAAGGCGGATGTTCAACCTTTTGCCAAGGATGCGACCAGTGCCGACGGAGCGCGCCTGTTCTTCAAGCGTTGCTGGCTCCGCCCTTACGAGGTGAGATGGCAGGGTTGGGCCCTGGCCATGGCCACATTACCCGATGATCTGCTCCAATTATTGCAACGCTATCACGCCGAATGCGGGCCGAAGTCCGATGACATCATGCTGGAATATTTCCGCGATTGTTTTGTCAACAAGGATTTTGAGGATCGCCCGAAACTGAAACAGCTCAAAGAGCAAATCGCCGAGTCTGCCAGTGAACCGACTGAGCTCCAAGTATCCTCACTTTACCAAAAACGCTACGCAGGGCTTGCCAACGCGGAGAAGGCCCGCGACTACGAGAAGCTTTTCTGGGAGAATCCAGATTCCAATCTGGAAGAGGACGTATTTAATAATTATATCAGCGGCGGGGCCTGGAAATCCGCAAAACGTTTTTACACGCAAGTCCGCAATGTGGTGAGCCGCGATCTCAAATTATCCAACCAGCTCGCCCCCCAAGCCTGGATGATGGGTTTCCTGACCGAAGACGATGATTTGATGGAGATGGCGTTGGAAGACAGTGACACGGGGAGCTATTCTTCCATGATAACGGGGATATGGGATGACGCGGCGCACAAACGCACGGCTGCAATGGAAGAACATTTGAACGAATTGATTGAACGCTACGAATCTGAAGATGGCCCGCGCAGCCAGGGACGGATGATGAGATCGTTCATTCACCTGATTCCAGCCCTGAAGAATCCGGAAGATCCACAACACGGCGAGGCCCTGGACCACTTCGGCAAGTCTCAAAATGGGACTCTTATCCGTTGGATATTAATTCAGAAATACAAATTGAGCACCGCCGATGCGATCCGCTTCTTGGGAGGAAAAGAAACGGATCTGTTGCGCCGAATCCTCATACTCCATTTGCAGAACGACAAAGCACCGATGCACCAGGCATTCTTTGATTACATCTCTGGCGGAGGAAACAGAGGGGCGGGACGACCGCTGGCCACTTGGGCTGCAGGGCAAGTGCAAAAGCTGCCATCTCCTTCGCAAGATGTGGATTTAAAACCGCCTGGCGCCAAATCAATTCAACAAGCGGTATTGGAGAAATTGCGTTAGCTGAACTCCATCACGATTGTTCGGCTCATTCGTATGGCAATTGATCAATTGGAACACCGACGAAATCAGGCTCTGGCAAGGCTGATAATTGGACGGCTTTGATGGTCTTCAGACCGGCGATCAAGGCCTTGCACACTCGATGCATGCCGTCCATAACGCGCCCTTCGGGATCGGTGATTGTAGGGTGACCCAAACTCGTTTCATTGATCAACCTGGCGTGTTCCGCAACCCGCCGGCATGTTGGCGCGTTGCCATCGCTGGAGAACCAGAAGATCTCGTCGAGTTCTCGAATCTTTTCCAGAGGCATATCAACCGGCTTTTGCTCCGACGTGAGACGGAGCAACCGGTCCACGTCACAAGCCAGCAATCCACGCCCTGAATTCCGAATGTGATATTGCTTTCTCATTCTGTTCCGAAGACCACACAGGGCCGGGTCAATGACCTGTGACAGCGTCAGCCCGCTCAAAATCCTGCATGACCGAATCGAGAATCTGGGACAGCGCCTGATTCCATCCCGCAACGAGCGCAGCCGCTGTCCGCTCTTTCAGAGGGATGCCGCGCACATATTCATGTTGCAAAATAATCATTCCTGGAACGCCATTGGAAACGCCAAAAAATGCGAAGCGCATGTCCAGGATCGCGGCGGGTTGTTGCGCTGGACGGAAGTCGCCATAAAGTTGAACAACCTGAATCTCCACAAGAGTATTGGGTTTGAGCGCGCTGCCGGCTTCGGCCACTGCGCTGAATCCACCGGCTGCACTGAACCAACTGGCAATGGGCGTGACCAGCCCCTCCGCCGGAGGCGCCATGAACTCCGCGTAGGGATCGCGGTCGTAGGAGTACTCGCCGGAACGGTAAACAAATGACCGGCCATCGAACGGCACGGCGACTTGCAGGGATCGAATCGCCAGCACGCGGTTGCCGGCGGCGGCCTTGGGTGAGGAGGGGAACGGCGGCGCGAAGAGGAACGATTGCTTGTCTAGGTGCGGACGCGCCAGGCATCCAGTCAACAAACATATTGCGGCACAAAGAATTGTTCTCATGATATTGTGGACTATTACGGATAATTACTTGATTGTGCGTTGCACTTCCTTCAGCCGGGGCGGAGGCTCCCCGAAAATGAATCCCGAAGGATACTCCTTCAACTCGGACAATACATCGTTGATGTTTTGTATGGTCTGGCGGGCTTTGGCCAGGGTTTGATTCAAGGAATCGAAATCCACGCTCGTCAAACCAGGCTCCAGTTTGCCGACGGTGTCCTGCAATTGCCTTACCAGCGTGTCTGCGTCCTGTGACAATTTCTCCAACTGCATTTTCTTCACCGTGTCATCCGTCTCGTCGATGAAGTTTTCGATTTTGGCGTTGCTCTGCCGGATTTCCACCAGGAGCGCGGCGGCATTGGTGCTTAGGCTCGGAATGTCCACCTGCTCCACCCGGCCCAGCACGCGGCCGAGAGATTTGAGGTCTGTTTGAGCCAATTGATTCAGCGCGGTGACGTCGAGATGCTCCACGCGATGCAGAACCGTTTGCAACGAGACCAGCAAATCTCCCAACAAACCAGGGGCTGACGGGATATAAGTATGGCGGGGCATCCACGGCACATGTATGGGGGTGTCTGCGGCCGGATCCAGATATTCGAGGGACACAATGCAGGTCCCGGTCACTCCCTTGGATTTGAGGCGGGCGCGCAACCCGTGATCAATCGCGGCTTGGAGTTGTCCTTTCCAACCGTTGTCCGGCGGCCCCGGGAAGACGTCGTCGTTCATCTCGTAAACCACCACGATCCAGCCCGGCTCGCTGGCCTGGTATTCGTTCCAGGAAAAGCTAATGTGGGTGACTTTGCCCACATGGACACCCCGGAACTCAACCGCCGAGCCCACCGACAGGCCGCTCACGTCGCCCGGCACATAAGTCTCGAATAAAGACTTCTTTTCCACGGCGCTCCACGTCCCGAAAGCAAGGATGCCTGTCAGCAGCAGGCCAAGGCCAACCAAAGTGAAAAGACCCAATTTGAGATTGCTCGTTTTCGCGCTCATGCAAGTTAAGTGGGTTGAACTGAGTGGCTGGGGTCGGCTTCACGATTGAAAAAGCGATGCACCCATGGATCGGTGGCGCCGTCGCGAAGTTCGGCGGGTTTCCCCCGCGCAATAATCCCCTTCGCCGCACAGTCAACCATGATGACCCGGTCCGCCACCGCGTAGATGCTGGCCAGCTCATGGGACACAACGACGAAGGTAATGCCGAAATGGCGGGCCAATCCGGAGACCAGCAAGTCGATCCCGGCCGAAGTGATGGGATCCAACCCGGCCGAAGGTTCGTCCAGAAACAGAATTCCCGGATCCATGACCATGGCGCGGGCGATGGCGGCCCGCTTTTGCATGCCGCCGCTCAATTCGGACGGCATTTTGTTGGCCGCGGCGCCCAGTCCCACCAGTTTCAATTTGGACAGGGCCACCAACTCCTTCAATGGCTCCTGCAAATCGACAAATTCGTCCAGCGGCAACCGCACGTTTTCGAGCACGGTCATCGAACCAAAGAGCGCGCCGCTTTGGTACATGACCCCAAATTTACGCAGCAGCCGCAAACGTTCGTCGCCTTCGGCGGCGGTCAGGTTGCCGCCTTCGATCCACACTTCCCCCGACTGGGGCGGATAAAGCCCGATCATGGTTTTCATCAATGTGCTCTTGCCGCAACCCGATTCACCGAGGATCACGAATATTTCGCCGCACCTGACCTGGAAGTTGACCTTCTCGAGGATGACCCTGTCGCCGTAACCGATGCTCAGGTCCTTGACGGAGATCACGATGTCATCGGGCTGATTCATTGCTTGAAAAAGTATGAAATTGTGGAAAAAAAGGCATCGGCCAGGATGATCAGCAACAGGCTGGTGACGACCGCCCGGGTGGTTGAGAGGCCAACGGCACTTGGTCCCTGTTGGGTTTGGAGGCCGCGCCAACATCCCACCCCGGAAACAATGATGCCGAACACCACGCTTTTCTCCATGCCCACCGCGAGATCGCCCAAGCGAACACTCAAGGCCATTTGGTGAAGGATGAGCATCAGCGAAAAACCCAGCCCGAGCATGACCAACGCTCCGCCCACCACACCCATCAGTATCGAGTAACAGGTCAGGAGCGGGGCCACCAGCACACCCGCCACGATGCGAGGAACGACCAGAAACCGGACCGGGCTCAGGCCCAGGGTTTCCAGCGCGTTGAGTTCCTCGTTGACCTTCATGGTGCCGATCTCGGCGGCAAACGCTGAAGCGGAGCGGCCGGCGAGCAGGATGGCCGTCATCAGCGGCCCCATCTCCCGCACCATGACCACGGTGATCGTGTTGGCGACATAAATCTGCGCGCCAAAATCGGCCAGCCGCTGGGCCGACTCGAAGGCGATGATGAAGCCGAGCAACAAGCTGACGAGCGAAACGATGGGCACGGCGTTGGCGCCCGCCAGCTCGAAGATGTGGCGCACTTCGGGCCATCGCATCCGCTTTGGATTCACCAGCGAAGGAGGGAGGTTGGCGGCGACGCTCCCCAGAAAATCCAATTGATCGCGCAAATCATCAATCAATTGCCGGGTGGCGTGGCCCGCCTCCTCAACCAGAGGGTGGCTTGATTTCAAAGGCCGGGGGTGGAACGCGTCGTAATCCCGGGCGGTGAAGCCTTGGAAGATGGTTTGAAAATCCGCAGCCAGCCCCACCACTGAAACCTTCGCTCCTGGCGTCATTCTGCCCATGTTCAAGTACCGAAGCAGGGCATAGCCTGCGCCGCCGCAGAAACCAACGCCGCGCACATCCACCTCCAGTTCCTTTACCTCCGCGCCGCGCAACTTCGTTTCCAGCTTGTTCCAGCAATCCACCACTGTCCGCATGCTCAGGCGTCCCTTGAAGACAACGCGCGCAATGCCACCCGGGCCGAGCTGCACATCAGCTTCAAATTCACTTTGCGGGCATGTTGGCGGGGTTTCCATGGGGTTCTTTGCGGTCCAGGGGGAGGCGGACCTTGAAACGGGTTTCGCCGGGCTTGGATTCGAACTCTATTTCTCCGCCATGCCGGTCGGCCACGATACGGTTGCTGATGATGAGTCCAAGCCCGGTGCCGGAGCCGATGGCCTTGGTGGTATAAAACGGCTCGAACATATGAGCCTGGACGTTCGGCGGAATGCCGGGACCGTTGTCCACGATTTCAACGACCAGTTGATTGTCCTCGCGGCAGGTCCCGACGCAAATTTTGCCCGTGCCGTTGACGGCATCGACGGCATTGTCAATCAGATTTGTCCAAACCTGGTTGAGTTCGCTGCCGTAAGCCATGATATGCGGAATGGAGCGGTCAAACGCCCGGTTGAGCGTCACGTTCTTCAATTTATGGCCGAGCATCGTCAGGGTGCTTTCAATTCCCTCATGAATGTCGATTTCCTGCATGGGGGATTGGTCCATGTAAGAGTAGGATTTCACCGCTTTGACCAATTCGGCGATGCGGCCGGTGCTTTGCTCGATCTGGTTCAAAAGCAATTTCAGATTTAAACGGGCTTCCAGCCACCCCAACGCGCCCGCATGACTGGAGGGAGGAAGCTTGGCCAGCAATCCCTCCAGCCACGGGATGTCCACCCCGGCGCTGACAAAAGTTGGAGCAAGATCCCAAGGCATGGGGACGGAGCGTTTGGCGAGCCATTTCGCCAGGCTATCTTCACGGTCACTGCGCTCGAGGTGTTCAAGTTTGGGAGCTTGCGCAATTTTGGCTGACGCTTCTTCCGAAGCGGGAACCAGGATCTGCCAATGATCAGAGTTGAGCGCCTTTGAGAGCGAGCAGAGAAAGGTTTGCAGCTTGCCCGTGGTGTCTTGCAGATGCGCGGCGGCGCGTTGCGCTGCAGCCGCCGGATTATTCAATTCGTGCGCGAGACCCGCCGCCATGGTGCCGAGCGAAGCCAGTTTCTCCCGCTGTTGCGAGAAGCCTTCCAAATTGCGCATTTTGCCGGCCGCGGATTGAAGGAGTGTCCGGGCCAATAGAGGGCAGTGGCCCAGCATCCGATAAAAATCATCCTGGCCGAGCCGAAACAGCCGAGCCGGCTTGCCCACCCGGACAGTGGAGGGCCACGGAATATCCAACAGCAGGGTTAATTCCCCCGTGTAAAGGCCGGGCTTGACGACAGCCATGAGGATTTCCTGATTATCATAATAGCGCGTGATTCGAAGCTCGCCTTCAAGCACGACCAGAAAAAAAGGATACCGGTCCCCGTCGGAAACCAGAATTGTACCGGGGGGCACTTCAATGACTTCGCCCGGGGCAATGCAATCGAGCTGCGCGTCAGTCAAGTTGGCAAAGAGCGCAGCGGCGCGAACTTGTTTCAGAGAGGCCGGGTCCATGGCTAGAGGAGGTCCAAGTATTCATGGACGAGCTTCACGGCCATGGCGCCCTCCCCGACCCCGGAAGTGACGCCCTTGGCGGAGCGATGGCGGACATCGCCGGCCACGAATATTCCCGGCACGCTGGTCTCAAGGTAAAACGGGTCCCGCTCCGCCGTCCACGCGGCCGGGCGCCGTCCCTCCCGCAACAAATGCTGGCCGGAGACAATGTATCCCAGTTTATCGCGCTCGACCACCCCGGCCAGCCAGTCGGTGCGTGGAATGGCCCCCGCGTAGATCAGCAGGGCGCTGGCGGGCACAGTTTCCTGCAGGCATGTTTTACTGTCAAGAATCGTAATCTTTTCGCACTGGTCCGCGCCCCCCACCGCGATGACGCTGGAGTTGAATCTCACCGCGATGTTCCTGGTGGCGGCAATTTGGTTCTCCAGGTATTGCGACATGGTGGCGGAGAGGCAGGCGCCGCGCACCAGCATGGTGACCTGGCGGGCGAATTTGGAAAAATACATGGCGGCCTGGCCCGCTGAATTTGCGCCGCCCACGATGTAGATGTCCCCGTCCCGATAGGAAAATGCCTCGGTCATGGACGCGTAGTAATAGACGCCCGCGCCGTTCAGCTTGTCC
Source organism: Verrucomicrobiota bacterium (assembly GCA_050014435.1). Classification (GTDB taxonomy): domain Bacteria; phylum Verrucomicrobiota; class Verrucomicrobiia; order Limisphaerales; family Palsa-1400; genus DASRLE01. The sequence continues at coordinate 20,186 of JBEKDI010000076.1, forward strand.
AGCCCCGGCACGTCCAGTTTTCTGAAAGCAATTCCGGTGGCGATGATGAGCGCGCGGCAGCCAATTTCCATTCCATCTTCAAGCGTCAACACCCGGGCCGGCCCCTCCACCCGCACCGCTTTGGCCTCCTGCGGGGCAAGAATCTCCACCCCAAAGCGCCTGGCCTGGGCCACCGCCCGCCGCGCCAGTTCCGAGCCGCTGAGCCCCACGGGAAAGCCGAGATAGTTCTCAATGCGGGAGCTCAGTCCGGCCTGGCCGCCCGGCGCTTCCCGCTCAATCAGCAGCGTCTTCAAGCCATCCGCCGCCCCATAAACAGCCGCCGCCAGTCCGGCGGGTCCGGCCCCCGCCACAACCAGGTCGTAAAATGGAAACTCGGCCTTGGTTTTTAATCCCAGCTTGCGGGCAATCTCGGCGATGGGGGCATTGCCCAGGAATGTTCCATCGGCGAAAACAACAATGGGCAACGCCGATATCCCGGCCCCGATCGTCTTGAGAAGCTGCCGGGCAGTTTCATCCGTCTCGACGTTGAGCCATTGGTGCGGCACAAAATTGCGCCCGAGAAAATCGCGGATTTTGTTGGATTGCGGCGACCATCGATGCCCGATGACCCTCACGCCTTCGAAGGCAGGATGATAGGATGCCTGCCAATCATCCAACAAATCATCCACCACGCCGTAGAGGCGTTCCTCCGGCGGGTCCCAGGGTTTCATCAGGTAATGGTCAATTTGCACCTTGTTGATGGCGCGGATGGCGGCGTCGGTGTCCGCGTAGGCTGTCAACAGAGCTCGTTTGGCATCGGGGTAAAGAACAATCGCTTGTTCCAGAAACTCCACGCCCGACATGTGAGGCATTCTCTGGTCCACCAGGAAAAGCGCGACCACTTCGTTGCGAAGTTTCAGTTGTTTGACAGCTTCCAGGGCGGAAGCGCCGGAATCCGCCGAGATCACCCTGTAACGGTCGCCATATTGGCGGCGGAGGTCGCGTTCCACGGCGCGCAGCACGTCCGGATCATCATCCACGGTCCAAATAACAGGTTTATTCATGGCACTTTTAAGCTATCATTATGTTGAAGAGGGCGCAATTCCGTCGGGTAGTTGTGCTCCCTCCAGGCATCGATCCCTCCCAGCAAGGGGCGGACGCGGGAGAAGCCTCTCTTTTGCAGGCGCAATGCGACTCTTGCGCTGGTCACCTCGTTCGGGCAGGAACAATAAAGGATGATGTCCCGGTCGCGGGGAATCTCCCCCTGACGGTGTTCGATCTCATCCACGGTCATGTGCAGGGCGCCCAGAATCAGCGACGGATCCTCTGCCAGTTCCTCATCACCCCGCAGGTCCAGAATCATGAGGCTTTCACCCGCCTTCAGTTTTTCGTGCAGTTCGTCCACGGTGATTCGCGCCATGCGGAAGTCGCGCAATACGCGATGCCTCTGGAAATACTTGTAGCCGATATAAACAGCGATCATCCCGGCGACCACAGCCAACGCGCCGGTGCCAAGGCTGGCCAGTGCGGCAATGACCTGTTCCAACTGGCGGCTGAACAGGACTCCCACAAGAATAAGGCTGCCCACATACAGCACTGAGCCGGCTCCGTCGAAGAGAAGGAATCGAAAAAGGCTTGAGCCGGAACTTCCCGCGAGTGGCGGCGCCAGGGTGCTCAAGCCCGGGATAAATTTCGCAACTATAAGTCCTTTTGCCCCGTGGCGCGTGAACACGCCCTGCGTCCGTCGGACACACGTGTCCGGCTCCAGAGAGATGCGGCACAGAACACCGAGCACGCGGTTGCCGTAATGGCGACCCAAATAGAACCAGATCAAATCCGCCAGCAAAGATCCTATGGCCGCCGAACCGAGCGCCACGAAGCAATTCATTTTGCCGGCGCCAATCAAAGCTCCCGCCGCGAACAACCAAAGAGCGGAGGGGAGGGGCATGCCGATTTGTTCAATGAATACCGCCACGAACAAAACCGCGGCGCCGTGCTGTACCAGAAATTCAATGGACTTGTTCATGGAGGCCCGTTTCTGGAAGCGAAATGCTGGCCGGAATGACCGGTCTTCGCCGCAGCCGGGAATTTGCCGGCTTCGTCCTGCCAGCCTCCCCCGAGCGCCTTGTAGAGAGCGACCACCGTCAACTGTTCGTCGCGCCGGGTGCGGGCCAAAGCCAGTTCCGCGGGGAAAAGTTGTTGTTGGGCTTCGAGGACTTCATAATAACTGGCCTTGCCGGCCAGATATCGCGAAGTGGATGTCCGCACCGCCCGTTCCAAGGCAGCGACTTCGCGGATTTGCTGTTCGCGGATTTCGGCAAGTCTTTCGCGGGCGATCAGGGCATCGGACACATCGCTTAACGCGGTGAGAACTGTTTGCCTGTAATGCAGCCGGGCTTCCTCGCGGGCGGCCCTGGCTTGGTGGTACTGCCCGACCAACCGGCCTCCTTCAAACAGCGGCCCGGCGGCTTCGGCGCCGATCCCCCACGCATTGGCGCTTCCCAAGGTGAAAGCTGACAATTGCGGACTTATTCTGCCCAACAAGGCCGTCAACCCAATTTTTGGGAAGAACTCCGCCGTTGACTCTCCGACCTGCGCGTTGGCGGAGCGCAGCAGTTGCTCCGTTTGGCGCACATCCGGCCGGCGTTCCAATAATGCGGATGGCAGTCCTGCCGGCACCTCCGGCGGCAGTTCCAGCAGCGACGCGCCGGCGCGGGCAACGGGTCCTGGAACGCGCCCCATCAATATGGAAAGCTCGTTTTCCGTGGCGGAAATTTGGTTGAGGATGGACGGCATGGCGGAAGCGGCGTCGTCCAGGGCGGCTTCGGCGCGCGCCGCTTCCAAGTCCGACGCCGTGCCTCCCTCCAGACGTTGCGTGAAGATTTTCAGGCTTTCGCCGAATGAATTGGTCGTGCGTTTGGCGATTTCAAACTCCTGATCCAGTTCCAGCAATTGCAAATAATCTGTCGCCACTTCGCTTAACAAACTCAATCTCACGCCGCGACGGGCTTCTTCGGAGGCCAGAAGCTGGGCCCGGGCCGACTCATTCAACCGGCGGATGCGGCCCCACAGGTCCACCTCCCAAAACGCATTCAATGTGGCCACGGCGGAACCGGTGGTGACGCCGTTGTTCGGAAAAGCGGAGCCAAACAAATCGTTCCGCCCCTGGCTGACCGCGCCGTTGTAGTCCACGCTGGGCATGAATTGCGACCTTGCTTGCATGGCGAGGGCCCGGGCCTGCTCGACACGGGTCACGGCGATCCGCAGATCATAATTATTCGTCAAGGCTTCACGAATCAACGACTGCAACTCCCTGTCTTGGTAAACCTGCCACCAATCAAGGTCGGCGATGGAAGTGTTTGTGGCGGCGTTTTCAGCTCGAAAGGCCGAGGGGGAATCGACTGGCGGCCGCTTGTAGTTCGGGCCGACGGCGCAACCGCCAAGCAGAATTCCAGACAGCAGGAGCAGGACTAAGGCGTTTTGCCGGCATCTTATGGCCAGGCAGCTCACGCAACCTCCCCTCCAACGATGGCGCCGCCTGAACTCCTGGCAGCTTCCGGTTTCGCTTGCCGGTGATACCCGGCCACTTTTTCAACCACGTAAAATGTGACCGGGATCAGGCAAACCGCCACGCAGGTCGCGGCCAGCATGCCGCCAACGACCACCGTGCCCAGAATGCGCCGCGACACAGCCCCTGCCCCGCTCGCGAACCATAACGGCAGCGAGCCGCAGATAAAGGCGAAGGAAGTCATGAGAATCGGCCGCAGGCGAAGGCGGGCGCCCGTCAGTGTCGCCTCGATCAGAGGTTTGCCCTTCTCGTATTCCTGCCGGGCGAATTCAACGATGAGAATGGCATTCTTCGCCGCCAGCCCGATGAGCATGACCAGCCCGATTTGGGCAAAAACATTGTTGGCCATCTGGCGTGAGAGCAGGGCGGCAAAAGCGCCGAACACGGCGATGGGCGTTCCCAGCAATACGCTGAAAGGCAGCGACCAGCTCTCATACAGGGCGGCCAGAATCAAAAAGACGAAGAGAAACGACAGAGCAAAAATCGCCGCCGGCGAAACGCCCTGGGCTGCCTTCTGCTCCTGGTAGGACATGCCGATATAGTCAAATCCCATTTCCGAAGGCATGGTCTGGGCGAACACTTCCTCCAACGCTTGCGTTGCTTGTGCGGAACTGTAGCCGGGGGCCGCCGTCCCGTTGAGCTGCGCGGAACGATAAAGATTGTAGCGCATCGTGAATTCCGGCCCGGAGATAGCCTTCGTGGAAGTGAGCGCCGACATGGGAATTGATTCGCCATTGTGATTGCGGACGTAAAACAGGCCCAGATTTTCGGCGCGCGTACGGTATTCGCCTTCGGCTTCAACATATACTTGCCACTGCCGCCCAAAGCGGTTGAAATAATTGACGAAATAGCCGCCCATGAATGTCTGGAGCGTTTTATACACTTCCGCGAGATCCACTCCTTGCTTGAAGACTCGATCGCGATCCACATCCACATACAGTTGGGGCACTGAGGGCAAGAGTGTTGTATTGATACTGGCGATTTCGGGACGCTTCCGCACGGCCTCCATATACTTGGCGACGTTGCCGGCGAGAAAAGCAATGTCCTTGCCGCTTCGATCTTCGAGCACCATGGTGAATCCGCCGGCAGTCCCGACACCAGCGATGGCGGGAGGTGGAAACGCGAAAGCAATTGCTGCAGGAATGCGGGAAAGCCTCTTGCCAAGGCTGGTTTTGATTGCTCCATAACTCTCCTCCGGTTTGGTGCGCTTGTCCCAGTCCTTCAGGCTCACCCAAAGAGTGGCGCAGTAGGTGTTGCGCGTGAAGCTCAAAAGGGTGAATCCAGCCACTGTCGTGCAACTTTCGACTCCTGGCGTGGACATGACAATGTCTTCAACCTGTTTACAAACGCCCAAGGTGCGATCCATCGAAGAAGCGAAAGGAAGTTGGACGTTGATGTAGAGGAATCCCTGGTCCTCTTCAGGCAGAAAGCCGGTCGGGATAGTTTTGCCAAACCAACCCGCGCCAATCGCCACCAAGCCAAGGAACAAGAGGCTGAACACGGACTTCCGAATCAAACCCCGGCAAAGTCCAACATATCCCTCGGTCAGCCGCCCGTAGCCACGATTGAAAGCGTTAAAGAACCCGGCCAGAAGGCCACTTGCCTTTTGCTTTGGCCGAAGGAGCAGGGCGGACAAGGCCGGACTTAGCGTCAGCGCATTGAAGGCTGAGATGAGCACCGAAATGGCAATGGTCACGGCAAATTGTTGATAGAGGCGGCCCGTGATGCCCGGAATAAACACGGTGGGCAGAAATACCGCTGACAGGATCAGCGCGATCGCCGCCACGGGGCCCGACACTTCCTCCATCGCTTTCAAAGTGGCGTCTTTGGGCGACATCCCCTCCTCGATGTGGTGTTCAACCGCTTCGACGACCACAATGGCGTCATCCACCACCAAGCCGATGGCGAGAACCAGCCCGAAAAGCGAGAGCGTATTGATGGAGAAACCCAACAATGGGAAAACAGCGAATGTCCCGATCAGTGAGACCGGGACCGCCGCCAGCGGGATCAAGGCTGTCCGCCAGCCTTGGAGGAAAACAAAAACCACCAGCATGACCAGCGCCAGCGCCTCCCAAAAAGTCTTGCCGATTTCGCGAATCCCTTCCGTCACCGACTTTGTCGTGTCAATCGGGATGCCGTAGTCAACATCCGAAGGAAATCTGGTCTTCAACTCCGCCATGAGCTTTTTGACGCCTTTCTCCGCTTCGATGGCGTTGGAGCCGGGGAGTTGAAACAAGGCAAGAATGGCTGAAGGCTTGCCGCCGTAGCGGCCCACGATGTCATAATCCGCGGCGCTTAATTGGACGCGGGCCACGTCCCTCAAACGCACCACCGCCCCATCCGGCGTGGCCCGGAGAACAATGCTGCCAAATTGGTCCTCCGTCGTGAGCCGGCCCTGGGCCAGGACGGTGTAAGTGAATTCCTGCCCGGGCGGGGTGGGACGTCCCCCGATTTTTCCGGCCGGATTGACCTCATTCTGGCTGTTGACAGCGCTGATGATCTCAGGGACGGTGATGTTGAGTTTGGCAAGTTGATCCGGTTTCACCCAAATCCTCATGGCGTACTCCCCGGCGCCGAATATCGTCACGGAGGAAACACCCACCACCCGGCTCAAAGGGTCATTTAAATTGATATAGGCGTAGTTGGCCAGAAACTCGGCGCTGCGCGAGCCATTGGGCGAATTGAGCGAGAGGATCATGAATGGAGCGGAGAGGGACTTTTGGACCGTGACCCCGTAATTCTGCACCTCGGCGGGCAATTGGGATTGCGCCTGGGCGTAGCGCAACTGGGTCAGGACTTCGTCGATATTCGGGTCGGTCGCAAGATCGAAGTTCACAAACAACCGCATCAAACCATTGTTGGCGTTGACGGAATACATGTAGTTCATGTTGTCCACGCCGCTCATCTGCTGTTCGATGGGCGTGGCGACGGAGGCCTCGATGGTTTGCGCATCGGCGCCGACATAATCCGCTTGGATGAAGATTTCAGGCGGCACCACCTTGGGAAACTGCGCAATGGGCAGCGAAAGCATGGTGACCAAGCCGACGATGACCAGGATGATGGAAATCACCATGGCGACGATGGGCCGGTTAATGAAAAACTTTGACATAGTCTAACGGTTTGGCATCCCTTGCTCCGTTTGGGCGATGGACTCCGGAACAAAAGTGGTGGGGTCAACCACCACCCCGTCACGGATTTTTTGAATGCCTTCCACCACGACGCGTTGCTCCGGCTCAAGGCCTTGGTCAATGACCCAGAGGCTGCCGCTGCGTTCGCCAACGCGCACGGGCTGGAGGTGCACCTTATTGCCCGGATCCACGATGGCGACCTGATAGGCGCCCTGCAATTCGGAGACCGCGCGTTGCGGCACCAACAGAGCGCCGCGATTTACATCGAACTTAACCCGCACCCGCACGAATTCGCCGGGGCGAAGCGCGCTGTCGGGATTCGGAACGAGAGCTTCCAATCTGAGCGCTCCGGTGGTCGGACCGATTTGCCGGTCCGGAGCGTAGATTCTGCCGATTTGGGGATAGACGGTGCCATCAGCCAGGATCAACTGTATCTCCAGTTGTTTGAGGCGTGCCTCGCGGTCATTTTCCTTTGTGAACAGCCTGGCAAAGTTGATGTAGGCCTGCTCGGTCACATTGTAGTAGGCTTTGATCGGGTCGATCGTGGACACCGTCGTCAATTCACCGGTGGAAGGTCCAACCAGGTCGCCAATCTGTGCTTTTGCGATGCTGGCGATTCCGTCAATTGGCGAAACTATCCTGGTAAACCCCAGATTCAACCGGGCCTGCTCCACCTGGGCTTTCGCGGATAACACGGCTGCCTTGGCTTCCAAATCCGCCTGGACTGCGTCGTCGTATTCTTCCTGGCTGATGGCTTTTTCTTTGACCAGCGGGGCGTAGCGCTTGACGTCCAATTCAGTCTTGCCGAGGCGGGCCTCGGCTTCGGCAAGTTCGCCGCTGGCCTGGTCAAGCAATGCCTGGAACGGACGCGGATCAATCTCGAACAACAGATCCCCCTTTTTGATGGCGTCGCCTTCCCGGTAATTTTGCGTCAGCAAATACCCTGTGACCTGCGCCCGGATCGTCGCGTTGACCAACCCGTCCAACGTGCCTATCCACTCGTGATAAACCGGCACATCGGCCCGTTTTACGGAGGTTACTTCCACCACCGGAGGCGGAGGCGTTGCGTGAGGCTTTTTCGCGCATCCGGTAAAGCAGAGAAATGCGGCCGCGGCCAGAACAACTTTTGCTTCAGCTTTCTTAGGTAGTTTCATTGTATTCAATCCGCGCCACTGCTGGGCCGCCTGGTTATTTTATTTTTCGATTTTGCGGAATTACCGCAGACCGCCGCCGACACACAGCGCCTCACCGGTAATCCAGCTGGATTCCGGCGAGGCGAGAAAGACAACTGCCGGCGCGATGTCCTCCGGCTGGCCATAACGGCCCAAGGGAATGCCGGACACTAACTCTTGAAACTGGCCCATCATGCCCGCCGCGTGCGCGCCTTCGGTCTCAACAGGGCCCGGATTAATTGAATTGACACGAATTTTGCGCGGCCCGAGTTCCTTGGCAAAGGTGCGGGTCAGATTGTCCACCGCCGATTTGGTCGCATTGTAAACCGCCATGCCGGCCGGAGAGAGCGTGCTGACGATCGAACTGATATTGACAATGCTGCCCCCTTCCGGCCCGAAATGCTTGAGCGCCTCCTGCGTGGCGAGAATGAGGCCGAGGACGTTGAGATTGAAATGGCGATGGAAGCTTTCTTCGGTAATCTCGCCAAGGGGTGCGGCTTCGTAAACGCCGGCGTTGTTCACCAGGATGTCGAGCTTGCCGAATGCCTTGCTCGTTTCGGCAAAAAGACGTCCGATGTCCGCCTGTTTGGCGACGTTGGCCTGGATCGAGATGGCCTTGCCGCCGTTGGCTGCAATCTCCGTCACGGCCCGATCCGCCCCCTCCCGGCTCGAGGCGTAGTTAACAACGATGGCAGCGCCTTCCGCCCCCAGATATCTGGCAATGGCCGCCCCTATGCCTTTGGAAGCTCCGGTGACCAGCGCCACTTTGCCTGCAAGTTTGTTTGTTCGATTCGACATGTTTTTCTCCTCATTTTTAATGATTCTCGATAGTGAATAATCAGCTTTTGATGAATCCCAAAAGATCCTCGTTGACCTGGTTTTTAAGGGTCGTACACATGCCGTGCGGCGCGCCTTTATAGACCTTTAGCGTTGCACTCTTGATTAATTTCACAGAAAGCAACGCCGAGTCGGCAATCGGCACGATCTGGTCATCGTCGCCGTGCAGAACCAATGTCGGCACATCAATTCGCTTCAGGTCCTCCGTTAAATCCGTCTCAGAAAAGGCCTTGATGCAAAAACAGGAGGCAGGCAAACCGGCTCTCATTCCCTGCAGCCAGAATGATTCGCGCACGCCTTCCGAGATTTTCGCGCCCGGCCGGTTGTAGCCGTAGAACGGCAGGCTCAGATCCTTCCAGAACAGCGAGCGATCGGCGGCAACCCCGGCACGGAGTTGATCAAACACCTCCATTGGCAAGCCGCCTGGATTGGCCGCAGTCTTGAGCATTAGCGGCGAGATGGAGCCAATCAACACCGCCTTGGCCACGCGTTTCGTGCCATGCCGCCCAATGTAGCGAACGACTTCGCCGCCGCCGGTGGAGTGGCCAACATGGATCGCTTTCTTCAGATCGAGTTTTTCAACCAGGGTTGCAAGGTCGTCGGCATAGGTATCCAGGTCATTGCCATCCCAAGGCCGGCCCGAACGGGCATGGCCGCGGCGGTCGTGTGCGATGCAACGGTAGCCGTGGGAAGCCAGAAAGAACATTTGGTCCTCAAAGGCATCCGCGCTCAGCGGCCATCCGTGGCTGAAGACGACGGGTTGTCCCGAGCCCCAGTCGTTATAATAGATCTGCGTTCCGTCTTTCGTTGTGATGGTGCTCATGGTTTTGATCCTTTCGTCTCTTTAAAGGTCGTGTTCACTAAAATGATCAAAGTATTTCACCTAATCATCAGGTTATATAATATATTCCATGAGTGATTGCAAAAGCGAAATGCATCACACGGCAATGTTGCCTTTGCTATTTCACGGTCCATCGACGCGCCGGCTTGATTTCAAAAATGAGGTCAACCATCAGCGGCGCGCCAACGGGCAAACTTTGCACTCCATAGACCAGCCGGACGTGACCGGTGTCCGGCCCGAAAATAAGTTCATCACCACCTGGCGCCGGCATGGGCCCCTCCATCAATTCGGATGTTTTCGCCATTCACCATGGGCGCCGACTGCAAATAGAGCAAGGCATCCACGATTTCCGAGGTTTCAACCAGGCGCGGAGTCGGGGAGAGTTTTTTCAGCAGTTCGTGGTCGTCGTAGGCGTGCATGGGAGTGTCAACGACGCCGGGTGAGATCGTATTGAATCGAATCCCGTCCGTCACGTATTCCATGGCCAGGGCGCGGCTGAACGCCGGAATGGTGGACTTGGTAAGGACGGGCAGAGAAATGGGCGCGCCCGCCAGCGGCTGATCTGTCAAGACCGTGGAAATGCTCACGATGTGTCCGGACTTTTGTTTGCGCATTTGCGCGACCACCTGCTGCATTATGAAAAAGTATCCGGCGACGTTCGTGGCGATCATCATTTCAAAATCCTCAGGCGTATATTCGGTAAACGGCTTGGGTATGTAGATGCCCGCGCTGTTGACAAGGAGGTCGATGCGGCCGAAATGCGTGAGGGCGGCCTCAGCCACTTTTATCGCCGTCTCTTTTTTGCTGATGTCGCCCTCCACCAGGACGAGATCCCCGGAGGCTTTCAACTCCTTTGATTTGCTGATCGTGCGTGAATTGCCCACCACACGGTAACCGCATTCGAGCAGCGCCCGGGTTATGCCCAAGCCAATGCCGCTCGACGAGCCCGTGACAATGGCCATTTGCGGTTCTTCACTTTTCGCGTTCACAGCCTTTTCCCGGACAGTTCCTAGACCCAATGCCGTATAGGAATTCAGACATAAATGGTTCCAACCGAGTAACGGACCGCGCCTTTGCGGCAAGTGTTTTTTCGCAGCCGGGGCCAACTGCTCACTGGCTGGCGCAACCGCCT
>JBEKDI010000077.1:0-28967 GCA_050014435.1 Verrucomicrobiota bacterium
CAGCCAACCAAAGAAAGCCAGCGGCCCGCCCAACATTTCCATCCTAAAAGCTCTTCTCTTTTCTTCAAATTCCTACCCCTTTTTCGCCTCTGTTAGCCACGAAAAACCTCGAATATCCCTTTGGTTTGGCCTGGGCGTTCTGGCTGCCATCCCCTTTGTCAACATTATACTGATTCCCATCGGCGTTTCGGCGGGGTTTATTCTGTCGGCGGGAGGGCTGGTCTTTATGATCATCGGCATCGTACATGCCGTCTCCGGCGAGTACAAACCGCTGCCCTGGATCGGGCACTTCCGTTTGTTGAACTGAATCTACCTTACTTCGCGCCTTGTTCGATCCAGGCGCGGATCAAGCCGATTTGCGCTTTGGTCAATGGTTCAATGTGGCCCTTGTTCTTGGGCGGGGGCATGTAGTCATCCGGATCCCCCAGATGAGCCACACTGCTCATCATCGGACTTTTCGCAATGTTTCCGGGCACGACAACCACGCCTTCTTTGCCGCCTTTCAACACGGCCGCAAGCGAGTCAAGCCGCAAGCCGCCTTTCGGCTTGGGCGTTTTTGGCCCGTGGCAGGGATAACAGGACTTATCGAAAATTGGCTGGACGTCACTGGCGTAGGTCACGCCGGTTTGGGAAGCGGCGGGCGGCAACAGACTTGTGTCGTAGCCCGTCTGTTTATCATCAGCCAGAACGCAAACCGCAACGAAAATGGATGCACTGGCACCCCCAACAATCAAGAATTTCAGCAACATGCGGTTATTTATTCAAAAACGGCGCCACCCGTCAAAGATTATTTTGCGCTCCCGCACAACGAAACTGGCAAGCTCCGCCGGGGTTTGATCTTTGGGTAGTTTGCCAGTACTCTATTTCCGGTGCATCCAATTGCGTTCCAGTTTGAGGCGTTTAAGGTGACATGGTACGGGATCTTCATGGTTGCGGGGTTCATGGCGGGCTTGTGGACGGCCAGCCGACGCGCCTTGCGCGAAAGAATTGACCCGGAAACCATCTTCGATCTCGGCCCCTGGCTACTGGTGGGCACGATTCTGGGCGCGCGTGTGCTGTATGTCGTTTCGTACTGGAAAGAGGCGTTCGCCGGCAAACCCATCACGGAAATCTTTATGGTGCAACATGGCGGGCTGGTCTTTTACGGCGGCCTCATCGGCGCCACGCTGGCTTGTGTCTTGCTCGCCCTCCGCAGGCATCTTCCCTTGTGGCGGCTGGCGGATGTGCTTGCGCCCAGCATCGCCCTCGGCAGTTTCTTTGGACGCTGGGGCTGCTTGATGAACGGTTGCTGCTATGGCCGCCCCACCACGATGCCATGGGGCATTCGCTTCCCTTACGGCCACGAGACTTGGCCCCAATACGTCCATCCCACGGAAATATATGACTCCCTTTTAAACATAGGACTGTTCCTCTTTTTGGCATGGCTCTTTCGACGCAAAAAATTCGACGGCCAGATTTTTGCCCTTTACCTGATCTGTTATGCCGTGCTGCGGTCTTTCGTGGAGATCTTTCGCGGAGATTACCCGGCGCTCCACTGGGGCTGGGTGACCCCGGGGCAACTGACAAGCATCCCAATATTGGCAGCGGGCGCAATCCTGCTCTGGAAACTGCCGCGAAAAATGATCCCGACGCGCGTGGTTGCCAAACCGATCGTGGCTGACAAAGTGTAGAGATGGAAAAAAATCCCGACCCGCCTCCCGTATTCCTCGCCGGCCCCACTGCGGCGGGAAAATCCGCCCTGGCCATCGAATTGGCCGAACGCATCGGAGGCGAAATCATTTCCGTCGATTCCATGCAGGTTTATCGCGGCCTGGATATTGGCACCGCCAAGCCCTCCCCCGCACAGCTACAGCGGGTCCCCCATCACCTCATTGATGTGGTCGGGCTGGACGAATCCTTTGACGCCGCCCGTTTCATTGCCCTGGCCGGGGCGGCCCTGGCCGGCATCCGGTCCCGCGGGCGGGTCCCGATCTTTTGCGGCGGCACGGGATTGTATTTCAAGGCCTTTCTCGAAGGGCTGGGCGCCGCGCCGTCGTCCAACCCAAAAATCCGCGCCGAACTGGAATCAACCCCGCTTGAAATATTATTGACTGAACTGCGGCAGCGCGATCCGGCGATGTTTGACAAGGTGGACCGGCAGAACCCGCGCCGCGTCATTCGCGCGCTGGAAGTCATCCGCATCACCGGCCGGCCCTATTCGGAGCAACGAGGCGGATGGCAGGCCGGGCCGCCCGCCGTCCCTGGCCGTTTCATCGGCCTGACGCGGCCGGCCGGCGAATTGTCCGACCGCATCCGCCGGCGCGTGGATGAAATGTTTGCCGGTGGATTGGTGGCGGAAACCGAGGCCCTGTTGCGACGCGGCCTGGCCGAAAACCCCACCGCGCTGCAAGCCCTGGGTTATCGCCAGGTGGTCGAACATCTTCGCGGCGAACGGCCTCTGGCTGAAACGATTGAGTTGGTCAAAATTCGCACCCGCCAATATGCCAAGCGCCAACTGACGTGGTTCCGGCGGCAATTGAGACTGGACTGGATCCCCTTGGAGGGCCAGACGCCCGCTTCAGTGGCGCAGATCGAAGAGAAGATATGAACCCAAAATTCAAGGCCTACGATTTGCTGCAAAAAGTGCGCCGGGAAAGCCCGGTGGTGCATCACCTGACAAATTGGGTGACGATTTACGATTGCGCCCAAATCGTCAAGACCCTTGGCGCCTCGCCTGTCATGGCTCATGCGCCGGAGGAAGTGGTCGACATGGCACGGATTGCTTCTGCGTTGGTCCTCAATATCGGCACTCTCACCGTGGATTTTGTGGAGGCGATGAAGACGGCGGCGGCCAGCGCGAATCAGAAAGGCATCCCGGTCATTCTGGACGTGTGCGGCGCGGGCGCCACGGCATTTCGTGACCGCACGGTGGCCGGCCTGCTGGACGGGGTCAAAATCAACATCATCAAGGGAAACGCCTCCGAAATTGCCCGCGTCAGCGGAGCCGACATCCGGACCAAGGGTGTTGACGCCACCGAAGTCGGAGCTGATTTGGAGAAGCTGGCGCACGCACTTGCCTTTCGCCGTCAGGCGACTGTGGTCATCACCGGAAAAGTTGATATTGTGGCTGGCGATCTGGGAATCTGTTGCGTCAAGAATGGCAATGCGCTGATGACTCACGTCGTTGGCACAGGTTGCATGGCAACTTCCGTCATCGGCGCATTCGCCGCCGTGGAGTCGGATTACCGTCAGGCTGCGGCCTGCGCGCTGGCCTGCTACGGAATTGCGGCGGAACTGGCCGCGGAAAAATCGAGCGGACCCGCCTCTTTCAAAGCCGCGCTGTTTGACTGCCTCTACAACCTGGACCAGCTTGCCGTCGAAAAGATGCAACGCATCGAAACGTGACCGGGTGTAGCTTCCTAGCGAAGTCGAAATTCTATGACAAAGTCCGCCTCGGAACATTTTAACGCGATTGCCAGCCAATATGCCGTCAGCGAAGTCCACCGTGACAGTCCCACCATCCGGCGTTTGCACGCACTGCTGGTTCCGAAGCGGCTGGACTCGGTTTGTGACGTAGCGTGCGGTCCCGGTCATCTCGCCTTGTCGTTTGCGGGCAAGGTCTCGCGCATTGTGGGCGTTGACGCCGCTCCCAATATGCTTCGGCAATTTGAGAAATTGGCCAGGGAACGGGGCGTGGCAGTGGAGACGGTCCAGGCATACGCCGACAAAGTGCCCCTCCCGTCCGATTCCTTTGCAACGGTTGTTTCACGACTGGCACCGCATCATTATCCCGATGTCGGCAAAGCGGTTGGGGAAATGGCGCGTCTGGCCAGGTCTGGCGGTTGCGTGGCCGTGATTGATCTTGAGGGCAATGAAATCCCGGTCCTTGATGATTTGAACCACGAAATCGAGGTGCTGCATGATCCGTCCCATGTCCGGAGCTACACAGCCAGGCGCTGGCGGGAATTCTTCGAGACCAATGGTCTCACAGTTGAGTCGCTCGAAGCCGGGCAAACCGAAATGCCCGGAGGACTGGCCGTTCGGCGGTGGTGTGAAATCGGGAACACGGCACAAGCGGCATTGGCGCAAATCCAATCTCGGCTGGCGGCAGCACCCGGGGAGCAACTTGCGGGTCTGGGTGCCCGTTGCGAGAACGGCGAGTTTTTTATTCCTGTTCGCACCCTCATTATTCTTGGACGGAAAGGTTAGCTCATTTAAAATAAAGGGAGCAGACCCGCTGCCCGGGAAACGTCCCCGCGCCAACACTTTTGAGCTTGGATTCTCGCGCATGCCAACTCAAGGAAAACACCGCATTTTGCACGGAGCGGGATGGACGCTTACCGCATCTTGCGGATTCACTTCCCCACTTGGTAATGTAACATATTGATTACCAATTGCTTTTGGAAGGGCTCCTCATGGCACAGCCCAAGCTAGGAAATTGGCGCGGACTGTTCAAGCTGCGGGTGAATCCGGGGTTCCGATGCCGAGGAAGATGAATGAAATTGTTTATCTTATCATACCTGGGCCTCATCTCACTGGTGGCCTCGGCGCAAACTTATCAAGAGAAAGCCGTGGCAGCTGTCCTCATGGGCGAAGCATGGTCCGAAGGTGTGTTCGGTATGACTGCCGTGGCCGAAGTCATTCATGAGCGGACGATGGAAAAGGGCTTGGATCCATTGCAAATCATATCTGCGCATCGGGGACGATTTCATGCGTTTTCCTGCGTTAACGGGACAACGCTCGATCGGCTCATCAGCAAGTTCAGCCGGGAATCGGATTATCCACAGGCCTTGCGAATCGCGCGGATCGCGTGTCAAACACCGTCTCAGTTGCCCGGCCTGTCCAGATCCGCGAATTATTTCACTCGCGCCACGGAATGTCCTTATTGGGCGAAGGGAAACCAGCCGGTGGCGGTCATTGGCCGGCACGCCTTTTATAGACTCAAGCAGTAACGGCTCTACGGTGAGGTTCTAACGCCAAGGGGAAATGACATCAGTGCCAATACCCGTGCCTGTGACGATAGCCGCCCCAGCCATGGATCCATCTTCCACCATGCCAGAATGCGCCGGGGAACGGCGGGTAAGCCCAATGCCCCCCCACCCAAACCCATCCCCCGTTCCATACCCAGTCCCCGCCAATCCAAACGTAGTCCGGTCCCGGGGTGGGGGGCGCCACTTCCGTCGCCAGCGGCGGTGGCGGTATCTGGCTGCTATAGGGACTGGTTTGCGGCTCCGGCACCGGTGGAAATCCGGCGACGGAATTAGGGGTGGTGATCATGAAATCAATCACTTGATCGCTGACACCGGAATTCTTCAAGTCAATAATGGCGTTGGCCGTCAGATGATACACCGTGCGGGAATTCCGGATTTGGGCGAGAATGACGTCAGAACTGAACTTCAGCTTGGCCATGACCTTGATGTCGTCCAGTGTCAAAGGTTGCAAGGTCTGGATTCGATGACAAGTATCCGCTGCTGTCTGGCACAGTCTGTCCATCTGCTCCGCCGTAAGGGCGAACGGAGGGGGCGCGGCTTGAGCGGCGGGCTGCAGGTTGGGGGCGGGCGGCGGTTTGCTCGCGCAACTGGCGATCAGGAGAGTCAACGCGGCAGCCAGCGAAACCGGCGCCGCCATCCGGGTCGAAAATGAATTCTGATTCATATGCTTCCTTTCGTTAAAACCCGCGTGTTTGAGGGATGCCCCTCCACGCCGTCGGACGACGCACGCGGATATTCTTTTTCCTTTCATCATTATACAATCCCGCGGAACGTGCGCAAATGGGTTTTGACGGCCTTTATCGCTGGCTTACGCGCCAGTTTATGCTATCATAATCCTGTTGGTTGAAGCACTCAAATTTTGAAAGCACTGATCTCGCTCAACAAGAGGACCGAACGCGTTTACCTCGTCGGCCTCGAACTCAAATCCGCCTCGAACCATGCCACGCGCGAATCCCTGGATGAGTTGGCCGAATTGGCCGTTACCGCCGGCGGCGCGGTCATTGGCGACGGCACCCAAAAGCTCGAAGCACCCGTGGCCGGCACTTTCATCGGTCCCGGCAAGGCGGCGGAATTTGCCCGGTTTTGCGCGGCCAACGATGTCGATACGGTGGTGTTCGACGATGAGTTGACCCCGGCGCAAAGCCGGAATCTGGAGAAGGTTTTTGGCTGCAAGGTCCTGGATCGCACGGCGCTCATTCTTGACATCTTCGCCCAACGCGCCCAATCGCGCGAAGGCAAATTACAAGTGGAACTGGCCCAATTGCAGCATCTGCTGCCGCGCCTGACCCGTTTTTGGGGCCATCTTTCGCGCCAATCCGGAGGCATCGGCATGCGCGGCGGCGAAGGCGAATCGCAATTGGAATCCGACCGACGCCGGGTTCAGGAGCGGATTGAAAAAATCAGCGAAGACCTGAAAGCAGTGGGGCGGCAGCGCGCCACGCAGCGCAACGGGCGGCAGCGCAACCTGTGGCCCCTGGCCTCGATTGTGGGCTACACCAACGCCGGCAAATCCACCTTGCTCAACGCCCTGACCGGGGCGTCCGTGCTGGCGGAGGATAAACTTTTTGCCACTCTGGACCCGGCGACGCGCCGGCTGCGCCTGCCGACGAACCAAAATGTATTTTTGACAGACACGGTCGGCTTCATCCGCAAATTGCCGCACAGCCTGGTGGAGGCTTTCAAGGCGACATTGGAGGAAGTGGTCCAGGCTGAATTGCTTTTGCACGTGGCTGATATCAGCCATCCCCAGGCCGCTGAACAGATCGCGGCGGTCAACGCGGTGCTGCACGAAATTGGCGCGGGCGGCAAGCCGACCTTGATGGTTTTCAACAAAATCGACCGGTTCGGCGGCAACGGCCTGCTGCAAAAGTTCCTCGATCAATATCCCAAGGCGGTGGCAGTGTCGGCCAGTACCGGTCAGGGGATTCCGGCGTTGATCGAGGAGTTGGGTACGCAACTGCGGCCCATCCGCGAATTTGTCGAACTACGCGTGCCGCATGGCGACTCGGCCGTGATTGCGCGCCTGCATCAAGTGGCGCAAGTGATCGAGCGCGATTATGAAGGAACCCAAGCACGGTTCAAGGCGCGCATCCCGCCGCAGTGTCATGCAGAATTCGCCCCCTACATTGTGCGGCACCTGGGCAAAGGCCAACCCGCTCTCGCCCGCATTGCAAGTTGAGACACGCCTGGATCAACTCGTCGTGGGAGAAGCGGGAACCCATGATCCTGGATCCTCATATTGGACTCGCGTGACCAGCCAGGCTCCGGCCACGGATAACACGGCGCTGTAGGCAAAAGCCACCGAAGTGCCCGCCGCAGCCCAGAGCAGCCCCACGATGATGCTCGACAGAAAGTCGCCGATACCGTTGACCGTGGCCAGCACCCCGAAGGCCATGCCCTGGTGCTTTTCTTCCACCAGTTCGGCGCAATAGGAATCTTCCAATGTCTCCTCCAGCGCGACGCTCATGCCTCCGAGCACGAATATGAGTGACAGGCTCCAGAGGCCGGCCGGCGCGACGATGACGCAGAGGGCCATGATCGCGCCGAGCGAAAAGCCGGCGGCGAGCAGCCATTTCTTGGCAAAGCGATCTCCGAGCCAGCCGCCGATGTAACTGAACGCCGCGTAAAAGATATTGTGGAGGATGTAGAGGGCCACGGCCACGCTGGCCGCTTTGGCCGCGCCGAACCGGGGAGTCAATTTCTGGGCTGCCAGCAGAATCAGCATGGTGTGGGCAAATCCGCCCGCCCCGAACAAACCCGCTGCCAGCAGGAATTTCCTGTAAGACGCCGGCAGCAGGCGGAGCCGTTCGCCAAACGAAATGTGCGGCACAGGCTTCCGCTCGCGCTCCTTGACGACAAAGGCCATCAATCCGGCCGCGATCAGTCCCGGAACGAGGGTCGCGGCAAACAGGCTTGGATAGTGATGATGGAAAGCGCACAACAGAAAAAGTGCCGAGGCCGGTCCGGCGATTGCGCCCACGGTGTCCATCATCCGTTCAAAACCGAAGGCCCTGCCGTAGGCGGAGCGGTCCACCGCGGCGGCCAGCAGCGCCTTGCGCACGGGGGTGCGGACTCCCCGCCCGAGCCACGCCAGGCTGCGCGCCAGTAAAACATGCCAGGCTGCCGTCGCCAGGCCAAACGCCGCCGTGCCCAATGTCGTCACCAGATAGCCCGCCACCGCGATGGGCTTGCGTCGCTGCAGTTTGTCGGTGAAATAGCCCGACCCCATTTTGGCGAAGCTGGACGCGCCGTCGGAAATCCCTTCGATCAATCCCAGCCAGGCGGCGGACGCGCCCAAGGTCGCCAGGAAAGCGGGCATGACCGCGGTGGCCGTTTCGTGCGCCCAATCGCTGAAGAAGGAAGCCAATCCAACACCCAAAACCGTCCGGTTGAGCCAGCGCGCGGCTGGCGGGTTGCTTTCACCGGGCGTGGCCATGCCTTCAACTGCCCAGCAGCCTGGCTTTGAGGACCTTCAGACTCCGAGTAGGATGCCGCACAATGATGCGATGGAGCGAGAAAGGCGAGATGTCAGGCGTATTGACGCCGAAGTCCGCGGCGCAAGCCGTCCGGTATCCGGCCTCGACGACCAGGTCGCGCACCGTTTCGTTCCAATTGCCGTACGGATAGCAGAAGTCCTCGACCGGCACGCCAAAGGTGTCTTCGAGTTTTTTTTTGCTGGCGACAATTTCCTCGCGGGCATCCCTGATGCTTAAGCGGGCCAAATAACGGTGACTCAGCGAGTGCGAGCCGATTCTGTGCCCGGCCCGAAGCCAATCCCGCACTTGGGCCGCGTCCATCAACGGCTCGCGCACTTCCCCCTCGCGCATCTCCCATTGATTGAGGCGTCCGATATAATTGGCCACCAGAAACTGGATGGCGCTGAATCCGCTGTTGGCCAAAGGTTCGAGGGCATGTTCCCAGACATTGCGGAAACCGTCATCAAAGGTCAGCGCCATGCGGCGTTGTGGGCCGTGGCCGTCGCGGGCGGCTCCGGGCCGCACGGAAACAAACCCGGCCTCATGCAACTCCGCCAATTGCCGCGCGAAACGCTCCGGGGGGACATAAAGGCCCTTGAGCCGCGCGCCCGCCGGCGGGTCGGCAATCTTATGGTACATGAGCACCGGAATCCCGGTCTGGAACAAATCCAGAAACGGTTCCAGGGTGTGAAACGTCGTCGGCGTTTTCTTCATACGTCCATCATTATTATACGATAATGCGCATAAGAAAAGGGTTGTCGCGTAGGCATTATTGACGTGGAGAATGCCAAATGGATTGGCCGGGGCGCCTTTTCGACCTTGGACATTGTCCATTTTTTGGATGGCTGTTTTCAGTTCTTAATCCTAATCTCAATCCTGATCTTTATCCCATTTGGATTTGCTCAGGGAAATTAAGATCAGGAGTATGATTAGGAACACCATTGCTTGAGCTCGCCCGAAATCAGCGTTCTGATGCCGACCTACAATTATGCCTCGTATTTGCCCGAGGCGATTGCCTCGGTGTTATCGCAGGACTTCCAGGATTTTGAGTTGCTCATCGTTGACGATGCTTCGACTGACAACACCGTCGAAGTCGTCAATCCCTTTTGTGTCCGGGACGCACGGGTGCGGTTGACCGTCAACTCCGCCAACCTGGGCATGGTCAACAACTGGAATAATTGTCTGAAGGAGGCCCGGGGCAAATACATAAAGTATTTATTTGGGGACGACAAATTGTCCGATCCTCAAGCACTGACTAAGTTAATCACGCTGCTGCGCAACAATCCTGGCGCCACGCTGGCCGCCTCGGCGCGCGCGATTTTGGATGAAAAATCCAATATGACCGGCATTTGGCGGCCTCTGCCGGACGGCTGCCACAACGGTCGGAAAGTAATTTCTGCGTGCCTGATCGAGAATGGCAACATGGTCGGCGAACCATCCTCGGTCCTTTTTCGCAAAGCGGATGTCCAACGCGGTTTTGACCCGAGATTCCGGCAGATCGTGGATATCGAGATGTGGTTTCATTTGCTGGAGCAGGGGGACCTAGCCTATACCCGCGAGCCGCTCTGCGCTTATCGCCTGCACGCGCGACAGCAAAGCGCCGTCAATGACAACGAAGGCGTGGCTTGGAAAGAGCATTTGCTGTTTTTCAGCAGGTATGCCACCAAGCCGGGCTTCTCGCGACAAGCCCGCTTTTCCGCCCTCTTCGCCTTGCGCCGCTCGCGTCAGAAAAAGCCCGGGCCATTCCATGCGGAACTGCTGGACACGGAACATCGCCTGGCCAGCCAGTTGGGCGGAATTTGGTATGCGCTCCACTGGATATGGTATAGACTCACCATCCCGTTGCGCAATTTGAGGCGCTCGATGGAAAAGGCATTGATCCGCGCACGTTTAAGCCGGCGGCCCGGGCGGAAAGACATCACGCAACCGTGAAACACAACATCTGCTGATCGCGCGGATGTCCCCAGTCGCCTATCAATTTCACCGAAAGACCGGCGAACCCGGCCAGCATTTCCATTTCCGACAATGAATAATGGAACGGATCGCGGTCGCAATACGTTACTATCCCTCCCAGTTCGTGGTGGATGGATTGCAGATGCATCGGGTCTGGAGCCAGAAAGAACGTCGCAAAAAATTTGCCCCCCGGGACCAATACTTTCTTTATCTCGACCAGGCAGCGTCCGATGTGATTGGCATAAAGATGGGTGAAAACCGAAATCGCCAGCGCGTAGTCAAATTGGGCTCCAAACTGAACCATATCAAACCGGTCGGTGACACGCAAATCAGGCTTTTTGTCGATGTTCCCGGTGTGTTTGAAAAGTTCCTTTTTACCGGCTTCGATGAGCGACGCGTTGATGTCGATCCCGTAGTAATGGTGCTGCTCGAGGTAGGGCACAAAATACACGCCGCCCCGCAAACAGCCGCAGCCAATGTCGATCAGGCGATGGCGCGGCGCCAGGCCCTTCTTTTTCAGGAACTCAAATTGCAGGGAGCCGATTTCTTCCCACATCCCGCCGACAAACTGGCGATGTTCCCCGGAGCTGATCTCAGCCTCCGTCAATTGGCGTTCATATTTGTTTTCAGTCTGATGGTTGCCGGCGGACCCGGCAGACCGGTTCCCGCGCAGCAGCTTTTGCAGAATTTTGCCCATGGCTCGGTATCCGGGCTGATTGTGGCGTTTAATTCTCTTGCGTCAATGGGGAATTTTGGCAAGTGTTCATCGGTTTGAAATGCTTATGTCTGCGCCCCGAAACAACGCTAACTGATTCCTCTGCTCCCTTGAAATTGTTGGAACAAATCTTCAAATCCGGGACGATGCCGCCGCCCCCTCTCTTGCGTCCAGACCCGGTTTTCATCATCGGCATGCATCGCAGCGGCACGTCGGCCTTGGGCGGCGCTTTGGAACCGCTCGGTTTGACGGTGGGGAAGACGGTCATGCCGCCCAATTCCGACAGGGGAAACCCCAGGGGTTATTACGAAAACCTTGCCCTGACGGAGCTTCACGACAGATTCCTGGCCTGCATCAAATCCATCTGGTGGGATCATAAACCCGTGCGCAAATTGCGATTCTTAGGACCGTCAGCGCGCCGGTTTCGAAAAGAATTGGTTCAATTGCTCATTGATGAATTCGGCCAGGGCCGTCCCCTGATCAAAGACCCGCGCATGTGCCGGCTGATGCCGCTGTGGATTCCAGTGATCAAAAAATACTTTCCGCAGGCTCGTTTCATTCTGCCCATCCGTCATCCTGTGGAAGTCGCGCACTCCCTCCTCAAACGCGATCAATTCAAACTCGACCTGGGCCTCAAGCTCTGGGTTGTCCATGTGCTGGAAAGTGAAAGGACCACCCGCGGCCTCAACCGCCTTTTCACGACATACGATCAATTAACGCAATCTTCGCTTGAAACCGTTGTCCGTCTGGCGCGGAACCTGGGTCTGCCGGCGGAGACGGTTCCTGCCTCGCTCTCCGGCCAGATCGATCCCGCGTTGCGCCATCATACGAACTCCGTCTGGCCGGCTGGCGAACCGTATGAAGACTTGACCCTTTCCATCCACCAGACGCTCGTGTCCGATGAATCGGAAAAGGAAGGGAAGTTGGACCGGTTGCGCAAAGAGTATTACCGTCAGATGGATTGGAAATGCTGACGGGTGATTGCGGCGGCAAACCGCGCTCACCGCTCCGCCAGTCCGCGCTGTCTTCGTTCGGGCTTGACTTCTTTGCGCAGGGAATTTATTCGGAACGACTATTACGGACTGGAAGCCGACAATACTCAACCATCACATCGCGGAGAATCACTGCGCTCCGCGCATCCGTGCATGGCGGGGGTCGGCCGCCCGGCAAAAACCAATCCGGGCCAACCGCTAAATGAGCATGGATCCAGCAGCCCGGGAGATTCCCGCCAGGAAGCTTTACAAGGTCAAATACTCGATTTGCACGCTGGTCAACAACCACGCGGAATACGGGGGGATGGTGGATTCGTTCATCAAAGGCGGTTTCACCCCGGGCGACTGCGAATATCTTTATATTGACAATAGCCGCGGCAACAAATCGGAGCCTTTCGCCGGTTATAATCTGTTTCTTGATGCTGCGCAGGGCCAATATGTGATTTTATGCCATCAGGACATCCTGCTTAAATATGATGACCGGAAAATCCTGGAGCAGCGCCTTGGCGAATTGGACAAGATCGATCCCGCCTGGGGTTTGGCAGGCAACGCCGGCGGAGTCGCCCCAGGCACCAATGCCGTCCACGTCACACATCCGGCCGGCGAGCAAAACACGGGCGTTTTTCCCGCAAAGGTGGGCAGCCTGGACGAAAACTTCATATTGGTTAAAAAGGATGCCAACCTCTCTCTTTCTCATGATCTTCACGGGTTTCACTTCTATGGCACGGAGCTCTGCCAAATCGGCCGGATTCTGGGATGGAACGCATGGGTGATGGATTTCAATCTTTATCACAAGAGCGAAGGCAATTTTGATGAGTCGTTTTATGAAATGTCGCGCACGATTGCCAAAAAGTACCAACGGGCCCTGAAAGGCGCCACAATTCAGACCATGGGCATGAGATTGCATCTTTCAGGTTCCGCTTTCAAAAATTGGCTGCGGACGCCCAGCCGCCGCCGCTTGATATTCGAGCAGCAATATGGAGACCGTAGAAAACAAAAAAGAGGTCTTCCTGTAAACAAAGTCCCCGAATTTCTGGCCAAACCACTCGGCCTTGGATGGATTGTGTTTTACTGGCTGGCCCACAAAAT
This sequence comes from Verrucomicrobiota bacterium, assembly GCA_050014435.1. Taxonomy (GTDB): domain Bacteria; phylum Verrucomicrobiota; class Verrucomicrobiia; order Limisphaerales; family Palsa-1400; genus DASRLE01. The sequence continues at coordinate 13,196 of JBEKDI010000077.1, forward strand.
ACGAGTGCCTTTTGAAAACCTCATCAGTTCGGCAGCCAAGAGGCGCCGGAAGTTTCTTCATCGCGGCCCCAACCACACCCCAGTCCCTCCCCATGCTTCCCATTAGCATTCTCATCCCCACCCGCCATTGCGCCGCCCTCGTGCCCGGCCATCTCGAATCCCTCCGGGCATGGCTCGATTTGGCGGAGGAAGTGGTGGTGGTGGACAGCGATTCACGGGATGGCACCGTCGAACTGCTCCGCGCCGGCCTGTCGCATCCGTGCGTCAAATTCCTGACCCATCCACCCGGCTTGTATGAGTCCTGGAATTTTGGCATCCAAAATACCGGCTCCAAATATGTTTATATTGCCACTGTGGGAGACTCCATTACTCGCCAGGGCATGGAACATCTTTTTGAAGTGGCGGAGAACTTTCAAAGCGACATTGTTCTCAGCAAACAGGATTTTGTCAGCGCCGATGGCGAGGCTTTGCCCGACGACCGCTGGATGATTGATGTCATCCTGAGCCGCCTTCAAATCGAGCGTCCCCGGTTGCTTTCCACGACTGAACAGTTTCTATTCGCGGTGACCAATCTGTGGGGAGCCATACTCGGCAGTTCAGCCAGCAACCTCTACCGCGCCGATTGCCTTAAGCAGCGCCCGTTCCCAACGGAGTATGGGAAGGCGGGGGATGGGGCATGGGGAATTCTTAACATTTTTGAAGTGAAAATCGCCGTAACGCCCGAACGCTTTTCCACGTTTCTTGTCCATGAAAAAGCTTACGCAGCGGCCGAGTATTACGTGGAGTCGGTGGCTTTGAAGCTGTTTCGACTGGTGCAGAGCGTCGTTGCCCTGCAAGGGCCGCGCAACCCCGCCGTGCCCCGGATACTTGGGGAGATCCAATGGTCTGAACTCGAGGCGGCGCTGGAAGTCGTCCATGCCCAGCAGGCAAAGCTGGAACACCGCCGCCAACAAAAGATGCCGTGGCTTCTCAATCCTGGCGCATGGCAGGCCCGCGCTGCGCGCAACAAGGCCAGGCGGCGGATCAGCCAAATAACCGAGGATGTCGTCGGGGCGTCGCGCGCCTCCGGATCCAGGCCGCGGGACCGGGGTTAAGGCGTCCTGGGCGGCCTGTTTTTCTTGACAACTATCCAGCGGTCAATCTGCAGCGGATAGCGCTGCCGTGAGACCGGAGTTATGGGCGTGGTGAAAATTCTCTCAAACTGGTTCAACAACCGCTCGCGGCTGAAAAATTCATTGGGCTGGTTGTTGTGAAAATAGGGCTGGCGCAGGTATTCCATATACTTGGCGTCCTCTTGGTCCAGCTCGATGATTTTGTCGATGAGGGCCTCGGCGTTCGGAAAATCGGAATAGTTAAGAAAACTTTTGGGGTTAAATTCCATGCCAATCCCGGGGTTCCCCCGATAGATGGGCACGGCGCGGGCCAGCATGGCGTCGGTAATTCTTTCCGTGGTCCAACCGGGGATGGAAGCGTTCTCGAAGGCCATGTAGAATTTGCAGGATTTCAAAAATTCCGCCTTGCGGTCCCAGGTGATGCGATAGCCCAGGTTATTCAACGCGATTGCAGCCGAATCCACCTTCTTGTATTTGCACAACTTGTGAAAGAATTCGTCGCGGAGGCGGGTCTTCCGGTTTGAATAGCCGGCAAGCATGCAGCAAAACCTGGTTTTGGAGGCCAGGATTTGTGCCGGGTCCTCGTTCTCCTTCTGCAGCATTTGCGGGTTGAGTCCACGAACGTACGGGGGCAGCCGGAGGTTTCTGGGATCGTTGATCTGGTGGCAGGTGAAAGCATAATCATAGAGCTTGAAATCAGGCAGGAAACTTTCCGGGCACATGAATATCTTGACGCAATTGTGAACCCGATGCACATGCTGCCCGAGATCGCCGAAAATCAGAAAATCCGGGCAATCGCAAATTTCCACCTCGAATCTCTCCTTGAGGAGGTTGTAAATAAAATTGTTGGTCTTTGGGAAACCGGGCCAGAAATCGCAAAAATCAAGGCGGACTTTCATTGTCATTTCAAGCGGCGCAGCCTAACAAATCGCGATAGAGACGCAAAACCTTTGCGCCCATCTGCTCCAGCGAAAAAGCGTGTGCGACGCGGCGATGCAGCTCCTCCGCCTGGGTCGGGTCCAATCGGGGTTCAAGGGCCTGGACGGCCATGGCGGCGGCCAGGGCCCCCACGTCCTCGCCCGGGACCAGCCGTCCATAATGACCGGCGGCGAACGCCTCAGGAATCCCGTCCAGGGCCGAGGCAATGACCGGCTTGCCGCAGGCGTGCGCTTCGCAAACAACCAGGCCAAGGGCCTCCGTGCCAATTTGCGGATGGACAAGACAATCGATGGCATTCATCACTTGCGGCATGTCGGATGCCTGGCCCGTCAGCCACGCTTTTCCCGCTAAGCCCAATCGCGCAATGTCGTCTTGGAGAACTTTGGCCATGCTGCCGCGGCCAACGATCAGGAACCGGGCTTGCGGAATGTTTTGCTGAAGGCGCGCGGCGGCAGCTAAAAACTCGCGCTGCCCCTTGCCGCGCGGCAAATCGTAGCCGCCCACCACCGCGAAGGCATAATCCCCGGGTTGCAAGCCTAGTTCGCGCCGCTTGTCCGTCCCATCCGCCGGGTGGAATTGAGCCGCATCGATGCCGCCTTGGATGACATGGATTTTGGCGTGATTGCCCCGTAGCGGGGGGCGGGCGCGGCGTTCCGGCTCCGGGGATTGCGGTTCGTAAACGCCCTCCCGCAATACTTTCGCCACAAATTCCGAAACTGCAATCACGGCATCGCATTGCCCCAGGAGAAACCGCCGGCTGGCCGGGGAACTCGGGCTTTTGGCCATGTGCCGCGTCAGTACGATTGTCGGCTTTGTCCCGGCCAGGCGCGCAGCGAAAATCGTCGGCCACAGGTCGCGGCCATGGTGGCCATGGACGATTTGCGCCTTCTCACGGCGGATGAACTGCGCAGCGCGCAAGATGAACTGAAGTTGGTTCGCACGGGAGCCGGTATCGAAAAATGGCGCGCCAAACTCGGCTATGCGCGGCACAAACGGGCGTCCGGCGGGACCGGCGATGACGACCTGTTGGCCGAGGTGATGCAGTTGGACCGCTAGTTTGACGCACTGGTCGTCGGTTCCGCCGCCGGTGAGGAGGGAATCCAGATGCACGATGCGCAGCGGTTGAGGGGGCGTTCTCATGCGGATGGCGCGCCGGCAAGGTACTGTGCGACGCCACATTCGCAGCGGATCTTTGTTGACCGTATGGTTTCCGCCAGACGCCGGTGACCGGCCTCGAAGCCGACGCGGGCCACCATGGGGTGGTTCAAATGATAAACCACGGCGTGGCCATAAACAAATTTGCGCGGACGCCCCAGATGATAAAGCCGCGTGCCCACGTCCGAATCTTCCCCGCCCCATCCGGCGTAATCCTCATCGAAACCATTGACGGCCAGCAGATCATCGCGCCAAATCCCCATGTTGCAGCCGATAATGCCCCGCTGCCCGGTATTGCGTTGGACAAATGGAATTGGCAGACGCACGGCTTTGGCCAAGCCCGTGATGCGGCCCAGGAGAATCCAACTTGGAATCGGCGTGACGCCGGGCACAAAGGCTGCCGCGAATTTTTCCCTGACGAAACAGCGGCGGCCTTGCACCCAGGAATTCCGTTCCGCCAATCGGGCGTGGTCGCCAAGGAAGCGGGGATGCGGCACGCAATCGCCATCCAGAAAAACAACGTAGTCGCCTGTGGCGGAGGCGAGACATTTGTTGAGGATCATTGTTTTACGAAAACCACAGTCCTCCTGCCAGACATGGCGCAGGGGCGCAGGCGGTTTTTGCTGCCATTGGGCAATAAGTTCGCGCGTGGCGGAGCTTGAACCGTCGTCCGCCAGCAGGATTTCCCCCGGCATTTCCGTCTGTCGCGCCACCCCGCGCAGGACTTTGTCGAGCGCGCCCGGGTTCTCGTAAGTCGAGATGATCAGGGAGATTTGGGCGGAGCGCATAAGGGTGGGCGCGATTGCAGGTGCTCGAAAAGCCGGCTGTGCCGCACCAAGCTCGAGTAAGCCGTGGAGGCTGCGATGAAGAAACCAGGATACCCATCCAGAAATCCCAGCCGGATAAAGTAAGCGCGCACAAATCGCCAGGCGGCGCGAAAGATTGCGGCGGGGGCGGACCAGCGGGATTTTTCAGCCAATTGACGTTGCAGAAATACATCGGCGAAATAATTGATCTTGTTCACGTAGCTGCTGATGTCCGGATCCGTATAGTGCAAGAGGTCGCCGGTCAGGGTGACGCATGTCCCCTCTGCTTCAACGGCGCAATGTTCCGCGCTGCCGGCCCATTTCCCCTTCTCCCGCCGAAAGAGCCGCAAGACGCGGTCAGGGTACCAATCACCGTGCGTGATCCACCGGCCCAGAAACCAAACCTTGCGGGCAAAGCGGCCGGCGGCAAAGCGCGGCTCGCCGCCGTCGAAAAACCGGGCAATCGACTCCCGCAACTCCGCGGATACCTCTTCATCGGCATCCAGCGCAAGCACCCACGGCAAAGTGGCATAACTCAACGCCAGGTTCTTTTGCTCGCGAAAGCCCTGCCACCCATGGCGATGAATTTTCGCGCCGAACGAGGCCGCGATGGCGTCGGTGCCATCCTGCACCTCGGAATTAAGCACGACGATTATCTCGCCGACCCAGCCCGCCACGCTGGCCAGGCATTTGCCGATGCGCTGCGCCTCGGCGCCGGAAATAATGCAAACTGAAACAGGCAGTTTATTCACAGTTGCCCCAGGTCCTGCGCAGTCAGTAAACGTTTTGTTGTCTGATCATGCCGCATGCAATGGACAATTTATGCTGTTGCCCCCACGCGAGTCAGTCACAAAAACATCCGTTTTTTATCGCCAGACGCCCCGCGCCCCGCTAACAAGTTCCGCATGGCTTCCGGCCGATCAGCACGGAGTTTTCTGGAACGCACCCGCGCCGCTAAAAAAGTGATCGTGGTCGATTTTGGTTTTTTAGGCGACTCGGTCCATCTCGTGCCGGCGCTGTGGGAGATCAAACGGCATTACCCGGAGGCACAATTGCATACCTTGTCGGCCCCGGTCGGGGCGGAATTGCTCCGGCTGGCGCCCTGTGTGGATCGGGCGTGGGCCTTTCCGTTGACGGCCAAAAGCCCGGCTTGGTGGCGGCATTGGGGCATCCTTCGGGCGCTGCGCCGCGAACGCTTTGACGCGGCATTTAATTTCAGCGGATCAGATCGAACGATATTTGTCACAGCCCTGTTGGGCGCGCGGTGGACTTTGGCGCACGAAGCCGGTCGGAAACATTTTTGGAACCACTGGCTGCCGGCCGAGTGGGTTGGCCGGGCGGCGCGGGATCTGCCGGTGTTTGAGCAACGCCGGCAAGTGCTGGCGGCGGCCGGATTCGCGCTGGAAGGGCCCCGATTTGGTTTGTGCGTCCCCGGGGAGGAGCGGCAGTGGGCGGAAAAGACCATGGCGGACCGGCCCGTTCATTTCTCCATCAGCGCGAGCACCCCCGTCAAAGAATGGCCGCTGGACAATTGGATCGCCCTGGCCCAAATGCTGACGCAAAACCGGCCCTCGATCCGGTTGGTGGCCACTGCCGGTTCCAATCCGCGCGAGCAGGCCCGCTTGACGGAATTGGCGAAGGGGGCGGCTGGCGTGCGATTGCTGTGTATCAAAGCGCTGAACATTCCACATCTGGCCGCCTTGTTGCGATGCTGCCGGCTGCACATTGGCTCGGACTCCGGCGCGTTGCATCTGGCTATGGGGCTGGGCGTGCCCACCTTGACGGTCTTTCGTCGCTATGTTGGATTGGCCGAATGGATGCCCGTCGGAAACGTGCATCGGCACCTCATCGCCGATTGCCCTTGCATCAATGAAAATCGAAGCGATTGCTTGCGCGCTGGCCGGGCCGCCTGCCTGGCCTCGATCAGTCCCGGCCAGGTCTGCGGGCAGGTCTGTCAACTGTTGCCGTAAAAACTCTCGCCCTAGCGTGCAATCGCTTCCATACTGGCGGCGACGGCATGATTGAGTTCTGGCGTAAATTGTGGCAACTGACACGTCCTTACAAGGGGCGATTTATTTTGGGCGGCCTTTTTGGCGTGTTGAGCGGCTTCGCCGATGGTGTGGTGCTGTTGACCGCGGCTTTTGTGGTCAGTGTGGTTTTTTCCGGTTCCCAGCCTCAAGGCATAAGCCGGCCCATGCCAAAACTGGCCCAACAATGGCCCTGGCTTGCCGTCCATTTACAGCATGCCCAATTTTGGCTCACCGTCCATTTGCAGCAAGCCCAACTTTGGCTCAACGCCCATGTCACAAATTCAACTTTCAGTCTGGTGCTGGTGGTGAGCTTGATTCCAGTGGTCATGCTGGCGCGGGGCGTTTGCAATTATCTCAATAATTATTTAATGGGCTGGGTGGCCATCAGGGCAATCTGCGATCTGCGCGCCCGTTTGTTCCAGCATTTGCTCAATCTGCCCCTCAGTTTTCTGTCCCGCAACAGCACGGGCGAGTTGATGTCTCGCATCGGCGACATCGGCATCCTGCAGAATATGATTGGAGTCTCCCTCGTAACGCTGATCAAGGAACCAATCCGGCTCGTCTCATATGCCAGTGCGGCTTTGCTCATTAATGCCCGATTGACCCTCATCGCCCTGATTACCTTTCCCCTCTGCGTTATCCCCGTCGTTGTTTACAACCGAAAAGTGCGCAGGGCCGGGGCCGCCATCCAAACCGAGGCGGCCAGCCTGAGCAAGGTCATCCACGAATCGTTCACCGGCAACCGCATCATCAAAGGTTACAACTTGGAGGACGTGGTGGCGGAACGCTTTAAGGCCAACCAAAAAAGATTCATCGGCCATTTTATGCGGGTCATCCGTTCCACTGAAACGCCCGGCCCGATTATCGAATTCCTCGCCGCCATTGGCATTGCGATTTTATTGCTCTACCTGGCCGGCTCGACCACTCCCGTGGAATTTATGGTGTTCATCGGCGCTCTGATGATGATGTACGGGCCGGTCAAGGCCATCATCCGTGTGCAGAGCCAGTTGCACCAGGCGCGGGCGGCCACGCAGCGCGTTTTTGAACTGCTGGCCACCCAAACCACCCTGGCCGAATCGCCCCAGCCCGTGCCGCTCAAGGCGGCTGGCGCAGAAATTCGATTTGACAATATCAGCTTCAGCTATGGCGACAAGCCCGTCCTGCGCAATATCCAACTGCGCGTCGAGCCGGGGCAAATGGTGGCCCTGGTGGGAAGCAGCGGTTCCGGCAAAACGACCCTGACCAATCTGTTGCTGCGTTTTTACGATCCGGCCCAGGGCGCCATCCGCATCGGCGGCATTGATCTGCGGCAGGCGGCTTTGCGCGATCTTCGGTCGCAAATCGCCGTGGTCACACAGGAGGTTATCCTATTCAACGACACCATCCGCCAAAACATTGCCTACGGGCGTCCGGACGCTGCCTTCGCGGAGATTGAAGAAGCAGCCCGTAGCGCGTTTGCCCACGATTTTATCCAGGCCAAGCCGCGGGGCTACGATTCGGTCGTGGGCGAAAAAGGAACCAATCTTTCCGGCGGCGAGCGGCAGCGCATCGCCATTGCCCGCGCCATATTGAAGAACGCCCCCATCCTGGTGCTGGACGAAGCGACCAGTTCGTTGGACAACGAATCGGAACGCATGGTCCAGGCTGCCCTGGATCAGCTCATGAAGGGCCGGACCACCTTCTGCATCGCCCATCGTCTATCCACCATCCAGCACGCGGACGTGATCGTGGTCCTGGATCAAGGCCAAATAGCGGAGACAGGGCGCCACGGCGAATTGCTGGCGCGCGGCGGCATCTATCACAAGCTGTACATGCTCGGCTTCACTCCGACCGAAGGCCAGTGAGCGGAGAGAGGGCTAAAACTCCGTATAGTGTCCCGCTCGAATCGCGCCGATGGAGGCGTAGAAATAATTCCTGGACGGTGACGGCGCCGACAACGGCGTTGCAAAACTTGTTTCGCCACTGTTGACGACGGGCTCGTTGCTCTTGACGGGCGGGGTCGGCGCGGTGCTGGTGCTGCTGCTGGAATTACTTGGATTCTGAAGGCTTTTCTGGGTTGTCAAAGTCATGCTGCTCATATTCTCTTGTTATTAGTGTGCCGTTCATTCTGCTTCTCCCGGAGCAGCGTAGGCATTTGTACAACTAATATCGGATGCAATGAGGCGGGACTTTAGAGAAATTATTCAATTTTTCGTATGTGCTTGATTGCCAGCCTGGTGTGTCACCGGCTCCAAATTGCTTCCGGTGATTTTGAGAGAGCAGGTCAGACTGCGGGTTGCCTGCGCGGGCAACACCACGGTTAATCCCCGGTCGGTCTGGGTAAATTTCAACTTGCCCTTGCAGCCGAGCAGTTCAACACGCCGGATTCTGTTGGCGCGGACGTCGTCTGTTTTGGCCAGGGATTTTACGACAATCTGGCCGTTGTCCGGCCAGCCCAGCGCAATCGCGTACAAGGTCCTGCCTTTGGTCGTGAAGCGGATGTCATCGGCGGTGTAGCGAAAATTTTCACTGAACGCGCCGCCTTTGGCTTTCACCTCTCCCTCGCCATAAACCCGCCAGGGCCGTGTGCCGTAAATCGCCTCGCCGTTGATGGCCGTCCAGCCGGCCAATTCATGCAACATGGTCTCGACTTCGGGGTCGAGCGAGCCATCCGGTCGCAACACGACGTTGAGCAGCAGGTTGCCGTTCTTGCTCACGATGTCCACCAACATGTCCACCGTCCAACTCAACGACTGGTACTTCCAGTGCCTGTTGTAGAACCAGTCCCCGATGGATGTGTCGGTCTGCCAGGGGTCCGGATTGATGCCGCCATTGACGCCGCGCTCATAATCCTGCACCCAACGACCGCCCGAGGGTTGCTTGCACGTATAGACAGCCTTCAGCCTGCCGTGATGGCGCCGGATGCTGTCGTTGTAAAGATTGGCAATCTGGCTCAAGCCGACTTCGTTGCCAAACGCCACCCCCCCGTCGCTGTAAAGCAGGTCGGGATGATAACTGTCCACCAGTTCCTTGATTTCATTGTACCATTGCTGCTGCCAGCGCGGGTTCCTCGAGTACCAGCCCGCGTCGCCTGGTTCCGCCGGGAAATGATAAAGGTCCCAATAATTGGAATTGGCCCCGTCATAGGGCACGCCAGCCAGTGGGCCGCTTCTGTCCGCCTTGTGCGAATCCTGAAACCAGGTGAAACTGGCGCCAAGATGCTCTGAAACCCCGAAGGGCAGCCTTTGTTTCCCGGCGGCTTTTTGCCAGTCGCCCACCACGTCGCGGTGCGGCCCATAATTCACGGCATTCCATTTGTGCAGCGGCGAATTCCACAGGAAAAAATCATCGTGATGCACGCCCATGCTGACGAAATATCTCGCGCCCGCTTTTTTGTAGAGCGCCATCAGTTTATCCGGATCCCACTTCTCCGCTTTCCAAAGCGGAATGATGTCTTTCCAGCCGTTGGTGGAGGGATGGCCAAAGCGCGCGAGATGGTCCTGATAATCCTGCGATCCTTGCTGATACATCTTGCGCGCGTACCAGTCGCCTTCCATCGGAACGGCCTGCGGCCCCCAGTGCGCCCAGATGCCGAATTTGGCGTCGCGGAACCAGTCGGGACAGGAGTAGTTGGTCAGGGAATTCATCGTGCCCGAAAATTTGCCGGGGGTGATTTTCAGATCGGTGGCCGACGATCGAAGTTGAGCCAGGGTCAGCAACACCGCAAGACAGACGACTTTGGCCGGGATTTTATTTATTCTTCCATTCATGAGTAATATGAGTTGTCTTTTCTTTCGCGCCCGGTGTCACCGGGCGGGGCGAGCCGGACGAAACGAACAGTGAATTCCTGATGACACATCAGAACCCTCTCAACTCCGTGCTGGTTCGTCCAGGCAAACCTTCTGCGGGCGCGCGCTTGAGCACAAGATATCTAATGCCATGTTTCTGGCAATATTCGCGTTTGCCGCCTCTGTCGCCATCTTCATTCACAGCGTAAATGTCCGGCTTCAATCGCTGAATTTCCGGGGCGGCATCCAGCCAGCCGCTGCCACTGGCAATAAGGGCCTGCTTCACAAATTTGATCGAGCCGGCGGCGTAGCGGCGTTCCTCCTGCGGAAGGAGCGGGTGGCCTTCGCCTTTGAGCAGGCGAATATTTGCGTCCTGGCCCACCACCACGTAGAGATCGCCGTACTGGCTGGCTTCTTCCAGAAACCGCACATGACCGGAGTGGAACCAGTCAAAAGAACCGGTGGCCACAACTTTCGTCCTTGCTGAAACCGATGGCTTGGGCGGTTCGGGAAAACCTTTCAGTTCGTCCGCTTTGAAAACGCGATAGGCAATATGATTTTTGCGGCAGAAATCTTCACGAACCGCGTTTGAGCTGCTTTCAACATCCGCCCAAACCTGGGCATGGCTGCCGGCGGGCAACTCATCCGGGTGAACCGAAACGCCAACCGGAATGACGCCACTGACGTAGCGAACCGCCCTTAGAAAATAGAGGCGTTCCGCCAGCGGGAATTTAGGCCTTTTGCCCGTGAGCTTTTCCAGCGTCTCATCCGGCCACAGTAATACGGTCAATGCGCCGAGCTTCGCGGCTTCATCCAGAAACCGCAGATCGCGCGAGCGGATATCGTCGAGCCCGCCCATGACCCTAATCTCTTTGGCATTCATGGCTGGAGGTGCGGATCTTGATCTGAAACGCTCCCGGCACCGGCGTCTGCGACACGACAAACAAATATCCGCCGCCACAGCCGGAATACATCGCGCCGGGATACTGTGATTGATAAATGCGCAATAATCCGGCCAGATCAGTTTTCAAAGCCGGATGGCGGACGGTGCAGGGGAGAATGGACTCCCAACATTCCATGCAGTCATTGAATGAAACACCCAGTGCGGCGGCATCCATTTTGAGGATGGCCTGGAAGCAATCCCTGCCGGTGTGTCCCAGCCGCGCGATCCATTTCGCATCAAGATTCTTCTCGCCCAGGGGCCTGTAGCCATCGGGCCTCTGGGCGACGGGCAGAAGATGCAGCACTTTTTCCAACCAGCGCGCATGCCGGGCGTTGTCCAGCGATTGAATGTGCGATGGAAAAACCCCGCCATTGACCGCGAAATCATAGTCCAGCCGGTTGATGCCCGGATAAACCAGACCGATCATGTCCTGGGAACCGGATGGATTTTTTTGGCCGTGATTCTCAGCCTGATAAAGTTTGCGCGCCAGTCTGGCGGGATCATCCTTGGGCAACCCGCCTTTCCAAATCCGCAACGCGACTTGACGTGTGCTGCTGCAAATGCCGGCTCGGTCCATAAACCGGAATTGAGGGAGGACGTTGACCACGACCATGGAGCCGGGCGGGTCGGGGTTGTGGCGCGAGACAAACGGTTGGTCAATCCAGCCGCCAGCCAGGGCAAGGCGATAGGGAAGCTTCCCAACAATGCCGGTGATGGACATCAGGCGTTTCATCTCGAATGAGGTTACGGCAGCCTGATCTTGGGATCAAACCTTCCCACCGTCCGCCTTCGCCCAAAACTTGTGGCCAAATTTGGCTGAATGAATCGCAAAAAACGTGCAGTGCCGTTCCGGGGGGCGGCGCATCTTGTTCTCATGATGGCAAAACATCACAATCAACCAGCCGCCAAGAAAACCAGCGGAAATGGAAACGGGCACGCCCGCGGCCACGCCCTCATCACGGACGACGTGGCCTTTGGGTATCCGAGGGATTTTCTGGAAAACAAGTTCGTCTATCTCGTGATTTCTCCGCGGGCCGGGGGGTTGTCCATCGGGGTGAACGTGAACCCGATCGTGAAATGCAACCTCAACTGCATGTACTGCGAGATCGACCGCGGCAAACGCGCCGCCGTGCCGCACTTTGATGCCCAGAGAATGGCCGCCGAACTTCATGCGACTTTTGGATTGGCCTACACGGGCCGTTTGCAGCAAAAGCCGCGCTACGCCAACTTGCCGCAGGAACTGCTGCAAGTGCGCCATGTGGCCTTGAGCGGCGATGGGGAACCCACCCTGTCCACCCATTTTGTGGAGGCCTTGCACGTCATCACCCACCTTCGCCTCGTGGGCGGATTGCCCTATTTCAAGATCGTGCTCCTCACCAATTCAACCGCGCTGGACCGGCCCAAGGTGCAATACGGACTAAAGTTCCTCACCCGCACGGACGAGATTTGGGCCAAACTGGACGGAGGCACGCAGGAATATCTGAACCGGCTGAACGGCACGACCATCCCGCTGGCAAAAATCATGGACAATATCCTCCTGGTGGCCCGACGTCGCCCCGTCGTGATTCAGAGCCTCTTCCCCGCCATCGACGGCGCGCATCCCTCCGCCAACGAGATCAAGGAATACGCGCAGCGATTGAAGGAACTGAAAGAGGCGGGCGCGGACATTTCCCTGGTGCAAATTTATTCGGCAACGCGGCCGATGGCCAGGACGGGTTGCACTCATTTGCCGCTGAAATCGCTCTCGCAGATTGCGCGCACAGTCCGGCGTGTGGCCGGGCTGCGGGCGGAAGTCTTCTAAGCCGCCACCATCAGTTGAGGCAGGCCTTGCATGGCCCCTTGAACGCCCAACACGATTTTTTCCACTTTTTCGACATCCAGCCCCAGCGCCGCAGCCGCCAGGCTTTTGCCCTGAATGGCTTGGTCTTCCCATCCGGGAGCGGCCCCGCACAGGAGAACTGCGCTATTGGCCAGATAAACCACCGCGGATAGCTGAATGGATGGATGGATGACAGGACAATGATGATCGGCCACGGCCTGGACGATCAATTCCGGCAATGACCACCGTTGCAGCAGGCAGGCCCCGACTTCGCAATGGTCGGCTCCCAGCACGGCTTTCTCCGCCTCGATGCGCGAGAGTGACTGTCCGGTGATTCTATTCCGGATCTCGGCCCGGGCCTTGGGGGTCAGCACTCTGCTGATGACCGCTTTGCCGATGTCATGCAACAAACCGGCCGTAAACGCAGTGGAGGGGACGAAGTTGCCGTAGGACTCCACGTCTGCCAGATATTCAGCGCCCAGGGCTGTATTGAGCGAGTGGCTCCAAAGACCGTTGGCTTCGGTGTCGTAACCCGGCGCCGCCATTCCCAAAGAACCGCTGAAACCGATGGCGCAGACCATGCGGAAAATCATGTTGTCACCCAGCAGCAAGAGGGCTTGATCGACGGAAACAACCGGCTCGCGCAAGCCGCTGTTGGCTGAGTTGCAGGCCCGTAACAATTTGGCCGTGAGGATGTTGTCGCACCGGACGGTTTCAACCAATTCGTCCCGATGCAAATCGGGTTGGTTCAATTGAATGACCAGCTTTCGGGCCGTTTCCGACACGACGGGCAGGTCTTTTGCGTGGGCCACTATTTCATCGGCTGTCATAACTTTTTCACCATCTGTTCCTTATTATGAGCGCCCAAGTTGAGAGAGATGTGTCCATGGCTTTTGGCCAGAAACTCATGCTCCGCCAGACTGGACAGCGGATTCAATTTCCATGCATCAATGCAGACTCCTTCCTCTATCGGCAGGAGCGGCCAAAACTAAAGGGCTTTTGTTGACTGTTCGAAATCCACCGGCTCCAGTTTGGGGGCGAGGAGATGGACGACGGTCGCTCCGGTCAGATAGGCCAGACTGGCCGCGAGAAAAATCAGGCGGTAATTGCCCAAATCATGGCTCACCTCGGCCACTTTGCGAATATGGGCAATCCAGAGGAACAACAACAATCCACCGATCGAGCCTGCGAAGCCGGCCAATCCCGTGACGGAGCCGACCGTGCGGCGCGGGAACATGTCTCCCGCCAGACTAAAGACATTGGCCGACCAGGCTTGATGCGCCGATGCCGCGATGGCAATGAGGGCCATCGCCAGCCACGACCGGTCGGTGATGGCGGCGAAAAACACCGGCAGAACACAGGCAGCGCAAATGAACAGTGTCGTTTTTCTGGCCCGGTTCAGACTCCAGCCAATCTTCATGAAATACCCCGAGAGCCAGCCGCCCCCGATGCTGCCGAACGAAGCCAGAACATAAATGACCGACACTGGCAGGCTGCGCGCTTTGAGATCCAATCCGAAACGATCCGAAAAGAAGTAGGGCGTTCCAAAGAGATAAAACCACCAGAAACCGTCGCTCAGAAACTTGGCTGCGGCCAAAGCCCAGGCTTGGCGATGCGGGAGCAGGCGTCGCCACGGAATCTTGACGCCAGCCTCGGCGGGGTCGCTGTTGATGCCGGCCAGTTCGCCTGCGGACACCCGGGGGTGGTCCTGGGGTTTGCGGTAGAGCAGCAACCAGGCGAAGATCCAAGTCAGATCAAAAATGCCGGTGACCAGGAATGCGCCGCGCCAGCCCAGCGCATGGCCGCCGATATAAAAGGTGCCGCACAGGGCGACGACGGACGGCAGACCAAAAGGAACCAGAATGCCGCCGGCGTTGGAGCCGGAATTGAACAGGCCGGTGGCCAGGGCCCGTTCCCGCTTGGGAAACCACTCCGCCGTGGTCTTGACGGCGGCCGGGAAATTGCCGCCTTCCCCCAGGGCCAGAAGTATGCGCACGATGAAAAAGCCCGTGACCGTGCTGACCAGGGCATGACTCATGGCGGCCAGGCCCCAAAAACCACACGCCAAGGCAAAACCCCACCGCAGACCGATCACGTCCATCAGCCGTCCCGCCAGCATTTGGCTGAAGGCGTAAGCGGCCGTGAAGGCCACCGCCATTTCATAGTATTGATCCTGCGTCCATCCGATTTCCTTTTCCAACGTGGGCGCCAGGTTGCTGAAGACGCTGCGGTCGATATAATTGGCCGTCGTCACCCAGAACAGCAGGGCGCAAATCACCCAGCGAAAATGGCTTGAAGCAGGCCGATGTGAAGGATTGGCATCCACGGGCATAAATAATTGGGCCTAGTATGCTGGTACAGAAATTGTTTTACAACGATCCCCTCTCACTGCCCTCTCCCCGCATTGCGGGGAGAGGGTGGCCGCAGGCCGGGAGAGGGGTTCGTCTAAAAATGTCATTGAAATGATACACCAGCTTGCCTGCTTCGCGGCGGATGGACAGCATTGTTTCGTGCAAGAATCCTTGAATCCTGGGCACTTTGCCGCGCGCGGCCATTGCGCCCCGGATGCACGATCGCTATGAGGCCACGATGGGCGGCAATGCGGCGTCAAGGGACCCAAGAATCCACTGCGGCTCCTGCTCGCAAACCAGCACCCGGCAGGGATATTGTTTCTGATTGGCCAGGGCGACGGTTTTGCAAAGAAACGTCAACCCGTGCCCTGCCGGGACCTGCCAGACATTCGGGGCGATCCTGAGAATCTTTTTGTCCCCATCCGACACTGGGGACTCTATCTTTTGCAGAAAGTCCAGCCACTCGGCCTGCTTCGACTTGGCGTCATTGCCGGCCGTCTTTGGAGACTCGATTATCAAAAGGAAAGAATTCATTCCCACAAATCAGACGCAAAAACAGCGGCCCTGTCAAGGCTCCAAGCCGCCCGCCACCGGGCTGTTACTTCGCAATCAGCAGGATGACGCCATGCGCGGGCACCTGTCCTTCCCAGCCCTGCGGTGCCGGGGCAACATCTTGATGCTCCCAAAGGTCCCGTAGAGCGTTGGGTTTCGCGGCCAGGCCAAACTCCGCCCAGGAAACCTTGATGGCGCTGGCTTTTTCTGAGCGATTGAAGATTCCAATCGCCCTGCTGGCATCGTGCAGCGGCCTGGCCCATACCTCGAAGCCTTCCCGCGTCAGTATTCGTTGCCC
>JBEKDI010000078.1:0-27964 GCA_050014435.1 Verrucomicrobiota bacterium
CACCTGTGCCGCGCACTCCACCGCACTTTTCGCCACGTCCAACGCCACCCGGAAGACATTGCCAATCTCATGCGCCCGTTCTTTTGATCATTATGTCGAATTACTTATGCGCGGATATATAGTACAATAGTACAGTCCGCGATTGCGCCGTCCAAGTTGCTTTTGTCGTGTTTCGCTCGACCACGGTTGAGGTAGGCAAGCTCATAATCCGGGTTGAGTTCAATGGCTTTGGTGTAATCCGCGATTGCGCCGTCCAGGTCGCCTTTGAGATGTCTCGCAATGGCTCGATTGTAATAGCTTGTCTGGTTTATTTGAGTTAGGTGGGCTGGAAGAATATTCAATTCGGAAAATCGGAAAGACCCCGTCATATCAGTCCCCGTTGGCGCAGCAGGGCATTCATGGCCTCGTCCATGAGCAGGTTGGCTGGGGGCGTCCAGTGGCGCATTGGCGGCTTTGAGACGAACGGGGTCTCCCGTTCTGTGTGCCTGCTGCGAGTGTGCAATCAGTGACTTGACAAAATGGCCGGCGTGCGGCATTCAACTATCGTGGCGCGAACGCCTGAGCCACCCATGGTGAGAGTCACATTAAATCATTTGCTTTGCATCAGCGGCGGGTTCCTGGCGGTTGCTCTATTCGACGGATGCGCCTCGCATGAGCTCTTCCGGAATGCGCCGGTTCTCTCCCGGAGTGTGTCAGTCACAGCGGCTGCGACCTTGCAGCCCACATTTGAATGGACGGCCCCGAACAAATCCGGCGTTTCGTATGACTTGATCATTTATGTGGGCACCAAAGATCCCCGCGGATTCTGGGTGCCCGGCAAGAAAGCCTACTATCGTGAGGGTATTACGACTTCGAGACACACCGTTGGCCAACCGCTGTCGCCTGATACGTTATACTTCTGGTCGGTGCGGACGCGGTTTGGAAATAGAACGTCCCCGTGGGCTACATACGATGACGGCAATCCAAAACTCTCCCATGGGGGCTGGCCCCGTTACAACATGATGTGTCCATTCAAAACGCCGGGAAAATGAAGTTTTAGCCTCAACTTATCAGCCCCCTTTGGCGCAACATCGCCTCCATCGCCTTGTCCATGAGCAGGCCGGCCAAGGGGCGGGTCGCCTCGTCCAGGGCGGCATTGGCGGCTTTGAGACGAACGGGGTCGCCCATTTTGGTCGCCGGATCTTCCGACGCCAAAGCGGATTCCAATGCGCTCATGGCCGCTTCGACTTTTGTTTTGTAATCAGCGTCGAGTTCCGCTGCGCAATCGGTCAGGCCCTTGCGCGCGGCCTGAAGCGTTTCCACGGCGCGCAACCGGGCTTCAACCCACTGGCGCACCTTCAAGTCGTCGAAGGCGTGTTCAACCGATTCTTCCACCATCTTTTGCACGGCGGCATCGGAGACATCGACGGCCGATTTCATTTCCACGATTTTTTGCCGGCCAGTCTTGGTGTCGCGGGCCAGAACGTGCAGGATGCCGTTGGCGTCGATTTCAAATTGCACGCCGACACGCGGTTGTCCCCGTGGCGCGGGCGGGAAATCAAGAGTGAACCGGCCCAGGCTCCAATTGTCCGCCGCCCGCTCACGCTCGCCTTGCAGGACGTGGATCAACATCTCGGGCTGCTGATCGACGGCGGTGGTGAACATTTCGCCGGCCTTGATCGGAATGGTCGAGTTGCGCGGGATGATGACGTTCATCAAGCCGCCGAAGGTTTCGATGCCCAGGGAAAGGGGCGTAACGTCAAGCAAAAGGACATCCTTGAATCCGCCGGAGAGAATTTCCGCCTGGATGGCCGCGCCCAGGGCCACTGCCTCGTCCGGGTTCTGCGAGGTGTTGAGCAGCGGGCCGGATGCCCGGTGGTAATCGGCGCCCAACCGGACATCGCCGCGCGCTTCGTCGAAGTCTGCGCACCCAAAGATTTCCGCAACCATCCTCCGCACCAGCGGCATGCGGGTCTGGCCGCCGACCAGAATGACCTGATCAAGGTCTTTGGATTCCAGCTTCGCGTCGGCCAGGGAGCGCAGGCAATGCGGGCGTGTGCGGAGAAGAATTTCGCGGGTCAGGTCCTCCAGTTCCTCGCGCCGCAGCGTGTGGTGGAAATGATAATCGCCCGCCAGGAAGGGAAGGGAGATTTCCGCCGCGGGTTCGGTGGAGAGGCGGATTTTCGTTTGTTCGGCCGCCTCGCGGATTCGCGAGAGCGTGGGTAAATCGGGCTGCTGCGGCCCGGCGCCGGCCTTGATCTTTTCGAGGATGAAATCGACCAGGCGTTTGTCGAGGTCATCGCCGCCCAGACGGGTGTTGCCGTTGGTGGAAAGCACCTGGAAAACACCCCCGTTCAACTCCAGGATGGAAAAATCAAAAGTGCCGCCGCCCAAATCGTACACGGCGATTTTAGAATGTTCAGCCAGCCGGCCCAATCCATACGCCAGCGCGGCGGCGGTTGGCTCATTAACGATGCGCTCGACGGTCAACCCGGCCAGTTCGCCCGCCTTTTTGGTCGCGTTGCGTTGGGCGTCGTTGAAATAGGCGGGCACGGTGATGACCGCGCGCGTGACCGGTTCGCCCAGCGCGCGCTCCGCGTCCAGTTTCAATTTTTTCAGAATCTCCGCCGAGATTTCCTCGGGCGAATAGGAACGGCCATGAATGGCGACGCTCACCGGCCCAACGCCTTCGCCTTTGACGGGGTACGTCACCAACATTTCCTCGCGCGGAATCTCCGCGCCGCGCCGACCCATGAAACGTTTGATGGAATAGACGGTTTCAGCCGGCTTGAGCACGCGCACTCGATTGGCTGCATGGCCGACAACGGGTGGGGCGTCATGGTCGGGGAAATGGACCACCGACGGAGTCAAGCGACGCCCTTCCGCATCGGCGATGACGAAGGGGAGTCCTGAATCCACCATGGCCACGAGCGAATTGGTTGTGCCGAGGTCAATTCCGACGATTTTGCTCACGCCCGGCAATGAAGCCATATTTCGGTCCGGAGTTCAAAGATCAAGTTTGGCGGCCAATGGAAATTGGATGGAAATAGTTCTTGAATCGCGGGCCAATCCGGGTATGCTTGCGAGTCCTTTGACGATGATTTATGTCTAGAATTTGCGAACTAACCGGGAAAGGCTCTATCAAGGGCAGTCACATCTGGCGCAGTGGTAAAGCCAAGAAAAAGGGCGGCATCGGCACGCACATCACCGCCATCACCAAGCGGCGCTTTGCCCCCAACCTTCAGCGCGTCAAGGCCCTCATCAATGGCGAGGTGCGCTACATCCGCGTTTCAGCCAATGCGCTGAAAAAGGGGTTGGTCACCAAGGCACCCAAGCGCCGTTGGACTAAACCCGAGCCGGCAGCCGCTGCCAAAGTTTAGCAAAAGGCGCGGGCAGCAGGGTTATTCGTGTTTTCTCTTCAGGTGGTGCATGGCGGCTCGTTTTAACTCACGGTCGGCCTCGCGCTCTTTGATGTCCTGCCGTTTGTCGAATTCCACTTTGCCCTTGCCGACGCCCAGGGCCACTTTGACGTGGCCGTTTTTCCAGTAAAAGGAGAGGGGAATAAGGGCGTTGCCTTTGCTGGCCACCAATTCGAGCAGTTTCCGTATTTCCGACTTGTGCAACAGGAGTTTGCGCGGCGCTTTGGGCAGGTGGCCGAAACGGTTGGCCTGGAAATACTCGTCAATGTGGGCGTTGTGCAGCCAGACTTCGTTCTTTTCAACCCTGGCAAAGGCATCGCTGATTTGCGCCTTTCCGGCGCGCAGGGCCTTGACTTCTGAGCCGTGCAACACGATGCCGGCCTCAAATGTTGCCAGAATATGATAGTCCCGCCGCGCCTTGGAGTTGTGCAGTATTTCGGCCATAGACAAAATACCCGAAGGCAATCCCTCCGGCTCGGGCACCACCGGGACTGGCGGGTGTTAGGACGAGCGGCGGCGTTTTCTACCTACAGGCTGGGTATCCTCTTCCTCTTCTTCTTGCGTCGAGGTGCCCACGACAAAATCCATTTTGCCGTCGATCAATTCCACCAGGGCGACATCGGCCGCACCCATCGCGGCGGTTTGCTCGATGAGGGGCCGGCTGCTACCGCCGCCGGACGTCAGCTGCCGCACGCGCCTGGAAATGAGGTTAACCAAAACATTGGGGTTGCCAACCTTGGCCAAGGCCTGTTTGATGTATTCGCTGTTCACGAGCCTCCTACATTAACCGCCCCGCCGCGGAACGCAACCACTATTATTTATCCTGTGGCATTTTGCAATCCATCCCGCATTGACATGGGGGCGTTTTGCCCGCATAACCGAGACGTGAAATTATCGCGTCCCGGCATTGTTTCTTCCACCATGGGCTTTTTTTCGGAACTGACGGGGCTTAATGACCTGCCCCATCCATGAACACGCCGCTGGTCACGATCTGCATTCCCACTTATAACCGGCCCGAATACTTGCGCCGCACCATCGCATCGTGCGTGGCCCAAACTTTCAAGGATTTCGAGATCGTCATTACGGACAACAGCACCAACGACGAATCGGCCCGAATGGTGGCGAAAATCGGGGACCCGCGCATCCGTTATTACAGCAACAACGGCAATATCGGCTCCCTCGCCAGTCATCTTCGCGCTGCCTCCCTGATCCAGGGTAAGTATGTGCAGTTCCTGATGGACGACGACTTGATCAGACCAAAGTTTCTCGAGTTGATGGTCGAGGCGTTCGAAAAGAACCCCACCGTTGGGGTGGTCATGGCGCCCATGGCGTTGATCGACGAGAATGACCGGCGCATTTATCCCAAGTTTTATCTCATTCGCACGAAGGTATACCGCTACCGCCACCAGGTGGGTGACGGTTTGGTGGAGAGGAAGCGGGTGCTCCGGGATTTTTTAACGGGCCCGGAATATCCATGCTGCGTTCCGAGCGGGACACTCTATCGCACCGAGGCGTTGCGCAAAACGCTGCCGTTCGATGCCGGAGCCGATTTCGCGGGCGATGTTGATACGTGCATGAAAATAGCGCCGGATTGGGATTTTTATTACATCGATCAAGTGCTCTCCGAGTGGCGTTTCATGCCGTCGAACCATACCATGTCGCAGTCCCAGCGCGGGTGGAAAATCGAGGCGTGGTATTTCATCACGCGCCGCTGCCTGAATAATAAAACCGTCCAGGAAATGTTCCGCGATGAGTGGGGCAAACTGGTGCGGGACAGCCTCTTTTTCTGCTCTTGCCGGGCCATGTTGTTGAACGGTCTTGCCGCGTGGCGCGCACGCAGCCCGAAGTTGCTCATGCAAACGTTCAAGATAGTCCGCAAGGAGGATCCGAATTGGATCAACCTGCTGCGCCTGCCGCTTTTTGCCATCCGGGAGGTTTTTGCCTCCATTTTCCCGCCCAAACAACCGCCCGCCCGCGAGTGAAGATCATCCCCGCTTCAATATTTCGGCCAACTCTCCAAAACGCTGCACGGTCCCAAAAACGGACGTGAGTTGGTCCGGGGATGGTTTTCCGTATCCGTAGGCGGCCCATACAAACCTCAGCCCGCAGGCCGCCGCCGCCGCGGCATCTTCCCCCGTGTCGCCGACATAAACGGCGTCCCGGAGGTTGAGATGATGGTGGCGTAATAGCTGCTGGATCATGGCCGCCTTGCCGGCGAAGGGCGGCTGGATGGAATCAACGGCCAGGACGGCGCGGAAGAACCGCGAGATCCTCAAATTGTCAAGTATAATGGATGAAATGCGCGCGGGCTTGTTGGTCACGATGAAGAGATTGATGTTCTGCTTGTGCCACAGGACCAGCAGATCAGCCGCCGTGTCGAACAATGGGGTCCTGAGCATCCCTTCCGTTTCATAGTACTGACGGAATGCTTTGACCAAGTCCTCAATTTGCGGCTTTGAAGCGTTCGGGAATGACTTCCGGAACATTTCGGGCAGGGGCGGTCCAACTGAAACCGCGGCTGCATCATACGCCTGTCCCGGCAGAACCGTTTCCGCCGCAATCCGGTAACTCTCCATGATGCCCGGTTTGGAATCGATCAGCGTTCCGTCCAAGTCGAGAAATAAGGACTTTACGGTAAGGCTCATCTAAGAACTGCCGATCAAGACCCCGACCAGAAACACCAGCGCGCCGCCCAGGCCCACTTGCAGCACGGCAGTCGTCAAAGAGCTGTCCATGTACTTGTGCCGTATCCAGGAAATGACCCCCAACTCCACGCAGACCACGGCCAGGGCAATCGCAATCGCGGTGTGAACATTGGGAATCAGGAAGGGCAGCGTATGACCCAGGCCCCCGGCCGCTGTCATGCTGCCGCACACCGCACCGCGCGCCCAGGGATGTCCGCGCCCGGTCAGAGTGCCGTCGTCGGACAGGGCCTCGGCAAAGCCCATGCTGATTCCGGCGCCAAGGCTCGCGGCCAATCCAACCAGGAAAGTCGGCCAGCTTTGGTGCGTGGCAAAAGCGGCGGCAAAGAGCGGCGCCAGCGTGGAAACCGACCCGTCCATCAACCCAGCCAGCCCAGGCTGAACAATCTGCAAAGCAAACCGCCGCTTTTCATACGCGGCTTCCTCGGGGCTTAAGCCGATATGCCCAAGTTGTTGGGCGGTGTGGATGTGCTTCTGTTCTTCGGCCGCCAGGTCGGTGAGCAAATGGCGGATGCCCGGATCGGTGGCGCGGTTCGCAGCCGCCTCGTAGAACCCCTTGGTTTCCGTCTCCATCATCTCCGTCTGCTTGCGCACCGCTTTCAAGGCCAGCGGGCGCGTCAGCCAGATTGAGCGGCGCTTGATGAAACCCCGCACGTCGTCGCGGCGGATGAGGGTGACATGATCGCCGAAGCGGGCCAGGTAAAGCTCGCGCAAGCGGCGGGCGTGGCCCTCTTCTTCTTGACGCATTATGACAAAGTTGTCCGCCTGGGTGGGATACTGCTGGCGCAATCCTTCGGCGAAGGCGTCGTAGATGCGGGAATCCTCCTCTTCCAGGGAGATAGCCAGGGCGAGGATCTCGCGCTCAGTCAGGCTTTCAAAGCTTTTCATGTGCGGAGTGTAGTCATTGAGCCGTCCGGTTCAAGCCTGCCTGTTAGCTTGTCTGTCATTCGATTTGGAGCCAGACGGTTTTTAGGTATGCCGGTTCGTCGCGGTGGACCGGGAAATCAGGGGGTTGCGGAATGTATTGACGCGCCAATACCCGGCGACGGGATTGCGCCAGCGCGCGGTCAATCGCATCGAGGAATTTCTGCGGCGCGAGCGTGGCGGCGTTGGACGAGGCGAGGATGAGGCCACCGGGTTTGAGCAGGGGAAGGGCCGCAGTCATCAACGCGCCGTAGTCTTTTTCCACTTGAAAGATGCCTCCCTCTTTGGAACGGGAAAAGGTCGGGGGATCCAATATGATGAGGTCAAATGAACGCTTCTTTTTAGCCAGGCGGCGAAACCAGTCGAAAGCGTCGCCGAAGATAAAATCATGCCGGGCGGGATCAAGGCCGTTGAGAACAAAATTGCGTTTGCCCCATTCCAGAAATTTTTTGGAAAGGTCCAGGCTCGTGACATGCGCGCCCGCGACGGCGGCGGCCACGGAGAAGCCGCAGGTGTAGGCAAAGGCATTGAGCACTTCGGGCGCGGACGGCATTTCCAGTTTGGGCGCGATGCAACCCGTCAGCAGACGGCGGCGGTTGTCGCGCTGGTCGAGGAAAAGGCCGACGGAATAACCTTCGTCGAATCGCAGGGTGAATTGCAGGCCATTTTCGCGAACGGAGATATCCGCCGGGGCGGTCTGGCCGCTCAACCATTGCGGGGCGGCGCGGGTCTGGCGCTGGAGAATCTTGTGATAGACGCCTTGGGCGGAACAGCGCCGGGCGCAACCTTCGACGCACTCCTGTTGCGCCGGGGTGAGAGGGTCGGCGGACTGGGCGAGCAGAAAATCTCCCAGGCAGTCGATGTAAAGGCCGGGCCAGCCGTCGGCGGCTCCGTGGATCAGACGGCAGGCATTGGTTTGCGCCGGGTCGATCACTGCGGCACGCAACGGCTGACGCGGATCCCCGGAGAAATTCGGCGGCACGGTGAAGGCCAAAGGATCGTGCGTGGCGGGATGGATGAACTCCATTCCACGGGCGTGCAAATAAACACGGCCCGCCGCCGTCCCGCCATACAATGTGTCGCCGAGAATCGGAAAACCATGGGCAGCGGCGTGGACGCGGATTTGATGTGTTTTGCCGGTGAGCGGTTCGGCTTCGACGGCCCAGGCGGCGTGAAGGGTCGCGGGGATTTCAGATTTGAGATTTGAGATTTGAAAGCCAGTCTCGGCCATCTCGCCCCCGGCGTGAAGGGGGCGGCTGAGATAGCGTTCGCCGGAGCGGACCAGCGCCGATTTGACGCGCAAAGGCGCCGGAGGCACGGGACGGTCCGTGAGCAGGATGTATTTTTTATGCACCAGGTGTTTCTCGAACTGTTCGGCCAGGGAACTGTTGGCCGCGGTGGTTTTGCCGAAGACAATCAGGCCGGAAGTTTCCTTGTCGAGCCGGTGCAGGATGGCCAGCCGGCTCCAGCGCGGCTCGCGGTTCTTGAGCCATTCATACAGTCCCTCGCCGGCGAAAGGCGCGGGTGAATGGGTGCTCCACCCGGCCGGCTTGTTGGCGACAAGGAGATGCTCGTCCTCAAAAACGATCAGATTCACATTGAGATAAAAAAATGTTTCAAAATGGTGCGATAAGGTCGGATTAGGTGCGATAAGGTGCGATAAGGTCGGATTTTTTCGCCTCTTTTATGCTCCCGGAGAGAGAACGTTCCCACGACCAGCATTCTCTGACACTTCGGATCTTCATTTCCATCTTTACCATTCATCATTCTCTTAGACTATAAGTATCATAACTTATTCAATAGTCAATGAAGTTTTTTAATTATTTTCGCTGCCCGGCCGGTTTAATGGCGACAAGGGGATGTTCGTCTTCCAAAACAATCCGGCTCACATTTCACGGGTTGGCGGGCACGGGCAAATCAAGCTCGCCCCTGCAATAAACCACAGCGCGACCGCCGATCCCAACGCGGTCCCCGGCGGATCGGCAGAACAGTTCTCCGCCGCGCCGCGAAATCTGCCGCGCAAACAACTTTTTCCTGCCCATTCGTTCCGCCCAGAACGGAATGAGCGAACAATGGGACGAACCTGTCACCGGGTCTTCCGGCACGCCTGCGCGCGGGGCAAAAAAGCGTGAAACAAAATCCGCGTCCCGGCCCTGTGCCGTAACGATGACGCCCAAACAATCCAGCCGTGCCAGCAAAGCCATGTCCGGAGCCAACGCCGCCACCTCGTCCTGCGATTCATAAACCGCCAGGAAATCGCGTGACTTCAACACCTCTCGCGGCTTGCATCCGAGGGCGCGCAGCAATTCATCCGGCACCAGGCATGGCGCGGGTGGGCGGGCCGGAAAATCAAGCTCGATGATGTCCCCGTTCCGTTCCACCTTCAAGCAACCGCTCCGGGTCTGAAAGCGAAGGCAGCGTCCGGGATAACCCAACTCTGTAAACAGAACATGGGCAGAGGCCAGCGTGGCGTGTCCGCACAAGTCCACCTCCAGGATCGGGGTGAACCAGCGCAGGTGATAGGAGCCGTCCGCCTCATGGGTGAAGAACGCCGTCTCCGAAAGATTGTTCTCCGCGGCAATGCGCTGGAGAAGATCGTCCGGCAGCCAACTTTCCAATACGCAGACCCCGGCAGGATTGCCGCCGAAGGTCCGCGTGGTGAAGGCGTCAACTTGAAAGTAAGGAATCTGCATGGGGAGTGATTCTTGGGGGGGTTCGGGGGGTTTTCAAGTTCTTTTCTTAATCTTAATTCTAGTCCCCTGGCATTTCATTCATCTGGATTAAAAAGATAAGGAACTGGAAAACAGCGCCGGACTCCGCAACCATGATCCGCGCTATTGCAACATTGACCGAACACTTGCACAACATCAGATTGCCTCCAATGGAAACGCGCAAAATCAAAGGACTGGTTCCCGCCTTGCTCAAATGGTATGCGGCATACGCGAGGGATTTGCCGTGGAGACGCGCAAAGGACCCGTATGGTGTATGGATTTCGGAAATCATGCTCCAGCAAACCCAGGTCAAGACGGTCATTCCTTATTTTGAACGCTGGATGCGACAACTGCCCACACTGGCCGATTTCGCGCGGGCGCAGCCGCAAAAGGTGCTCAAGTTGTGGGAGGGTCTGGGCTATTACACCCGCGTCCGCAATGCGCAGGCCGCCGCCAAAGTCATCATGCGGCGGCATGGCGGGCGGTTTCCGCGGCAGTTCGATGACATTCTGGCATTGCCCGGCGTTGGCCGATACACCGCCGGGGCCATCAGCAGCATCGCCTTCAATCAGCCTGCGCCGATTCTGGACGGGAACGTCATCCGTGTTTTAACGAGGGTTTTCGGCATAAAAGGCGATCCGCGCGACAAAAAGACCAATGCAACTTTGTGGCAATTGGCGCAAGATTTGGTTTCGCTCGACCCCGCGCGCTGCTCGGAATTGAACCAGTCGTTGATGGAGTTGGGCGCGCTGATCTGCACGCCGCGCCAGATGAAATGCGGCGACTGTCCGGCGAGCGGGTTTTGTTTTGCGTTCCGAGAAGATCGCCGGGCTGAATTCCCCAAGAGTCCGCGGCGCGCGCCGGCCACGGAACGGCGCTTCATGGCCTTCGTCGCGCGGAAACAAAACCGGATTTTCGTCCGGCAACGGCCCGCCGGGGCCGTGAACGCGCATCTGTGGGAATTTCCCAATGTGGAAGTAGGATTGAAGGACGAAAGGGACGGAAAGGACCAAAAGGATGCCGCGTTTCGGATTCTGGATGCGCGACCGATCTGCCGCATACGGCACTCCATCACGCGGTATCGAATTCTGCTCGAAGCTTACACCGCGCAAGCGACCGGCAAAACGCCCGGCGCTTGGAAAACAATTCCGCAACTCAATCGTCTGCCATTCACCAGCGCCCATCGCAAAATTCTGGCTATCCTGGCGCGTGACGTCTTTCACACGTCTGCACCTTCATAAACCGGCTGGCGGGTCGCCGCAACGTTGCGACGAAAACAGGGATTCTGAATGGCTCTCTCCGTGACCAAATCCACAGGCCGCTGGAAGAGTTGTTCGAGCGCTTCCGCAAAATCAAGATACCGGTCCAGATAGCTGCCGGTGGTCGGGGCGGAGAAACGCACGATGAAATCCAAATCACTCGATGCAGCCTGAAACGAGCCGGTGGCCGCCGAGCCAAAAAGCTCAAGCCGCTCGACCTTGAACCGGCGACAGAGGTCAGCCAGGTCAGTTTTCTTTTGTTCAACCAGCGCAATCATGATTCCCACAGACAATAACTGCTGCCATGGCAATTGCCACGAATTTCCTTCGCCATTCGCAAAGGACAAGGCAGACGCAAGGGCGCAAGTGAAAGGGGCGCTCTGGAAGATTGCGCAAAAAAGGCCCGTTCCGGAAAGGAACGGGCCTTCGCAAGCATGTCAATACCACTTTAAGCCGGCGCGGGCGCTTCCTTCTTTTCTTCGGCTTTGCTTTCGGCTTTGCCTTCCGTCTTTTCAGCGGGTTTTTCGGCTTCGGCAGCGGCCGGGGCCGCTGCGGCCTCGGGCAACGGCGCATCCACAAATTCCAAGATGACCATTTCGGCGGCGTCGCCCTGGCGCTGTTTCAAGCGCACGATGCGGGTGTAGCCTCCGCGCCGTTCTTTCTGCGTTGGCGCAATTTCATTGAAGAGCGCCTTGACCGCGGCTTCGTCCTGGTGCAGGCGGGCCGAAGCCAGCCGCCGGTCGTGCAACGTGCCGGCCTTGCCCAGCGTGATCATTTTTTCGGCGACGGAGCGGGCAGCCTTGGCCTTGGCCAAAGTGGTGGTGACCCGGCGGTGTTTAATCAGGCTGCAAACCAGGTTGGCCAGCATCCGGTTGCGGTGCTGGCCGGTGCGGCCCAGTTTGGCGGTGCGTTTAAGGTGGCGCATAAAAGCTTATTTATCGTTATTCGGCGGGCTTGGGTTCTTCCTTGGGCGCCTCGAGCATGGCGGGATCGATGTTCATGCCCAAAGAAAGGCTCAAGCTGGCCAGTTTCTCTTTGATTTCGTTAAGGGACTTTTTGCCGAAGTTCCGGTACTTGAGCATCTCGGCCTCGGTCTTCATGGCCAACTGGCCGACGGTGGTGATGTTGGCGTTGTTGAGGCAGTTGGCCGCGCGCACGCTCAATTCAATCTCGTTCACGCTCATGTTGAGCAGTTTCTTCTGCTTGGACTTCTCGTCGTCCTGCTTGGTCTCGGTTTCCTCGAATTCCACCGCGTTCTTGTCGTAGCCGACAAAGACGTCCAGGTGATGCTGCAAAATGGCCGAGGACTGCGTCAAGGCGTCGTCGGGCGAAATGCGCCCGTCCGTCCAGATCTCGATGAGCAGGCGGTCGTAGTCGGTGCGCTGGCCGACGCGGGCGTTTTCCACGGCGTAACGAACCCGGGTCACCGGAGAAAAAAGAGAATCAATGGCAATGACGCCGATGGCCTGGTCGGGCTTCTTGTTTTCGTCGCCCGGACAGAAGCCGCGGCCCACTTTGACCTCCAGTTCCATCTCGAACTTCTTCTTTTTATCGAGCGTGCAGATGTGCTGCTTGGGATTGACCAGCTCGAGGTTCTGGTTCAGTTCGATGTCCCCCGCCGTGACGGCGCCTTCCTTGTTGACAGAGAGGAGGAGGGTTTGGGTGTCGCGCGAATGGGCGCGGAAAAGCACTTTTTTCAGGTTCAGGACGATGTCGGTCACGTCCTCCACCACGCCTTCGACGGTGGCGAATTCATGGGCGGCGCCGTCGATTTTGATGGAAGTGATGGCGGCGCCTTCCAGGGAGGAGAGGAGGACGCGGCGCAAGGAGTTGCCGAGGGTGTGGCCGTAGCCGGTTTCAAACGGTTCGGCGATGAACTTGGCGTAGGTTTCAGTGGCGGTCGAGTCCTCTTTGGTCAACCGCTTGGGCATTTCAAAACGTCCGAGACGTACTGGCATATTTTCCTTTCAACAATTTTAATCTGGCCTCCCGTTTATTCCCCAAGGCGGAGAAGCCCGTGTAATTGTTTTGTCCCGCTTGCGCGGGACGGTTTTTCTGTTTATCGGGAATAAAATTCGACGACCGCCTGTTCGTTGGCGATGGGATTGATGTCCTCGCGGGTCGGTATGCGCTGCACCGTGCCTTTGAAGGCGTCCTTGTTCAAGGCGAGCCAAATGGGCACGACCTTGCTGGTCGATAACTCCAAATTTTTCGTGGCCAACTGGCGCGATACGCTGGACTCGCGCACTTCGACGACGTCATTGACCTTCAAGGCGTAGGACGGGACGTTGACCTTGTGTCCGTTGACCTTGATATGGCCGTGGCAGACCATCTGGCGGGCGGCGGCCCGGGTGATGCCAAAGCCCAGGTGATAAACCACATTGTCCAGGCGCAGCTCGAGGATTTGCAGCATCTGCTCGCCCGTGACGCCGCGGCGTTTCAAGGCGCGCTCATAGACGCCGCGAAACTGCCGTTCCATCAAGCCGTAAAAATAGCGCAGCTTCTGCTTTTCGATCAGGCCCAGGCCATAATCGGTGTGTTTGCGGCGCGACTTCGGGCCGTGGACGCCGGGACCGTAGTTGCGGCGTTCCAGATATTTGTCAGGGCCGAACAGGGCGATGCCGAAGCGGCGGCTGAGGCGGGTACGAGGTCCAGTATAACGAGCCATATTAGTTGCGGTAAAAATTCATTCGAGTTAGACGCGCCGTTTCTTGCGCGGACGGCAGCCGTTGTGCGGCACCGGGGTCACGTCCTTTATCACCGTAATTTCCAGCCCGATGGCCTGCAAGGCGCGAATGGCGGATTCGCGGCCGGAGCCGGGGCCTTTGACGCGGATTTCAACTTCCCTCATGCCGTGCGACATGGCCTGGCGGGCGGCGTCCTGCGCCACCTGCTGCGCGGCAAAGGCCGTGCTCTTGCGTGAGCCTTTAAATCCAACCCGCCCCGCGCTGGACCAGCCCAGCACGTTGCCGTGCATGTCGGTGATGGTCACGTTGGTGTTGTTGAAAGTGGCCAGGATATTGGCAATGCCGGCCGCAATGTTCTTGGACCCTTTGGCCTTGATGATTTTTTTGGCGTTGGCATCGTCGGCCAGAAGTTCCGCCGCTGTGGGCGCGGCAGCCGCGGCCACAACCGCGGGCGCTCCGGGGGCGGCGGGCGCGCCTGGCGCTGCCGGCGTGGCGGGGGCTTCCTCACCCGGTTTCTTGCCTGCTTCGCCCGCTGCTTCCGCGGCGGGGGCCGCCTTCCTGGCCGGCTTGCCTTCGTGCGCGGCGGGCGCGGGGGCGCCTTTGGATTTGGCCTCTTTCTTGGGCGCGTCTTTTTCGGGTTTCTGTTCTTCAGCCATAGGAAAATAAATTAATGGACGCCGGTCTTGGCGTTGGGGTTGCGTTGCACGCCGACTGTCTTGCGCGGTCCTTTGCGCGTGCGGGCGTTGGTTGAGGTGCGCTGGCCGCGCACGGGCAGGCCGCGCAGGTGGCGGATGCCGCGATAGCACTTGACGCCTTGCAGGCGCTTGAGATTCATGCCCAGTTCGCGGCGCAGATCGCCTTCGATGACGTATTTGCCGTCCTGAATGGCATGCACGATCTGGGACAACTGACTCTCATCCAGGTCCTTGGCGCGCAAGGCAGGGTCGATTTTGGCCTTGGTGAGGATGACCCGCGCGTTGCTCGCGCCAATCCCGTAGATGTAGCGCAAAGCGACGTCGATGCGCTTCTCGCCCGGTATTTCAACTCCAACAATTCGTGCCATGATTCGGGTCTCCTAACCTTGTCTCTGTTTGTGGCGGGCGTTGGTGCAGAGCACGCGGATGACACCCCTCCGTTTCACAATCTTGCAGTTTTCGCAAAGCTTTTTCACTGACGCTCTAACTTTCATAAATCATTCATTTCCGGCTGCAATGCTGCCTCTGGACAGATCGTAAGGTGACAGCCTCACCTTCACGCAGTCGCCCAACACCAAGGGCTCAAATCCCAGCCGGCGTTTGCCGGACACATGGGCCACCAGCCGGTGCCCATTGCTCAACTCAACCCGAAATAACTTGTCGGCAAGAACTTCCACTATCTTGCCTTCAACTTCGATGGTGCTTTCTCGGGCCATGTCAATATCTCGGGTTCGGCCTCGGTTATCAAAACCGTATGCTCGAAATGCGCCGATATTTGACCATCTTTCGTCACCACTGTCCAGCCATCCCTAAGCACCAAGACCTCCGTCGACCCGGCGTTGACCATCGGCTCTATGGCGATGGTCATCCCCGGCCGCAACTTCGGCGACCCTTTGCCCTCTTCCACAAAATTCGGCACCTGCGGCTCCTCATGCACCGTTTTCCCCACCCCGTGCCCCACGAATTCCCGCACCACGCTGAATCCATTGCTTTCCACATACACCTGCACCGCGCGCGAAATATCCACGACGTGATTGCCGGGCAGCGCCTGCGCAATTCCCTCTGCCAGGGCCTGTTCCGTCACATCCATCAATCGTTGCGCCCGCACGTCGCAACCCCCCACCGCCACCGTCTTCGCTGTGTCCCCGACATACCCGTTATGAACCACCCCGATATCCAAACTGACAATATCGCCAAATTCCAGGCGACGTGGCCCGGCCAGCCCATGAACCACTTGTTCATTGACCGATATGCAGATACAGCACGGATACTTGCGATAGCCCAAAAATGCGCTCTTCGCTCCGTAGCTTCTTATCCGCTCCGCCGCAAAATCATCCACTTCTTTGGTCGTCAGCCCCGGCCGGATGAAGGCCGCCACTTCTTCCAAAACATTGCTCGCCACCACGCAGGCCGGACGCATCCGGGCCAGATCGTGTTCGTTCTTCAAAATGATCGCCGCCACGGTCTTGTCCTCCGGCACGCCTGCGGCCGTCAGAAACGGCCTTTGAGCCGCCCTTTCTTCAAGAACCCGTCATAATGGCGCATCAACAAGTGCGCTTCCATCTGGCGCATCGTATCGAGCATGACACCGACGGTGATCAGCAAACTGGTGCCGCCAAAAAACTGCGCGACCGTATATTGGATGCCCATCGCCTCCTGCAACAATATTGGGATGACGGCGATAACGGTCAAAAATATCGCGCCGGCCAGAGTGATGCGGCTCATGGTGCGGTGCAGAAAACCGCTGGTGGCCTGCCCTGGCCGCACGCCGGGGATGTAGCCGCCGGACTTCTTCATGTCATCGGAAATTTGCAGTTCGTTGAATTGCGTCGCCACCCAGAAATAGGAGAAGAACAGGATCATCAATCCGTAGAGCAGCAGGTAAATGAAGGAACCGCGCGAGAGCATGCTGGCCAGTTCATCAAAGAAATGCACGTCGAACCGCTTGCCCAAGAAGCTGAAGATCATGGCCGGGAACATCAAGATGGCCGAGGCGAAAATGACCGGCATGACGCCCGAATAATTGACGCGCAAGGGCATGAACGAACTGCCGCCCGCATAGGTCTTGCGCCCCACCACGCGCTGCGCGTACTGCACCGGAATCTTGCGCTCCGCTTGTGTCACCGCCACTACCCCCGCGATGACTCCGAACAGCAGCAGGATCAAGGCGATCAGATGGAAGAAATTAAAGCGCGACCCGGCGGAAAAGAACATATCCGCCAAGCCTTGCCCGGCCTGCGGCAGGCGGGCCAGGATGCCCACGGTGATAATCAGGGAGATGCCGTTGCCGATGCCGCGGTCGGTGATCTGTTCGCCCAACCACATCAGCAGCATCGTCCCGGTTGCCAGGATGACCGTCGTTTGAATCCGGTACCACCATAAACTGTGAATCAGGACGAGCTGGCCGCGAAAATTCGGAAACACGGAACTGGCATGTTCCCATCCCACCGCCATGACCGCGCCCTGCGCCAGGCAAAGGAACAAAGTCAGCACGCGTCCGTATTGGATGAGCTTGGTCCGGCCGCCTTCCTCGCGCGCCAGCTTGCTCAAGGAGGGAATGACTGCCTGCAGCAGTTGCAGCACGATCGTCGAACTGATGTAAGGCATAATGCCCAAGGCGCCCACGGCGCATTTCTCGAAACCGCCGCCGGTGAACATGCTGTACATGCCCATCAAACCATTGGAACTGGCCGCACCCGCGCCGGAGGCGAAGTAGGCCTTCAACAGGCCGCTGTCCAACCCGGGGGCCGGCACCAGCGAGGCCAGCCGGCAAATTCCCAGCACAACCATGGTGAACAAAATCCGGGATTTTAGCTCCGGTATTTTGAAGCAGTTGCCGAGCGTGTTGAGAATGGAAGAAAACATTGTCTATTCGGCCGGCTTGTCGGCGGGCTTTTCGGACTTGGCCGGTTTCTCACCCTTGGCGGGCTTTTCACCTTTGGGCGGTTTTTCGGACTTGGCGGGCTTTTCACCTTTGGCGGGCTTCTCAGCCGCGGCCGGTTTTTCGGCCTTGACGATTTTCTCAGGGTGGGCGGCTTTCCACGCTGCCGCAGCTTGCGCAACTTCCGCCGCTTTTGCGGTCTGCTCCGCCCTTGCGCTGGCCGGCGATTTCATCACCTGGCAGGCGCCCCCGAGCTTCTCGATCTTGCTCCGCGCCGAGCCGCTGAATGCATGCGCCGATACCGTGAGTTTCCGGGTCAATTCGCCCGTGCCCAAAATTTTGATCCATCTCCCCGTTCCCCTGGCCAGACCCAGATTGCGCAAGGCGCTCTCGTCCACGGTCGCGCCATCGTCAAATCTGTTGAGCGCGTCCAAGTTGACTGGAATGTAACGGTTGGCGAACTGCTTGTTGTTGAAGCCGCGCTTGGGCATGCGGCGAATCAACGGCATCTGCCCGCCTTCGAATCCAATGCGGATCGAACTGCCGGAACGTGCTGTCTGCCCTTTGCCGCCGCGACCGCTGGTTTTGCCGTGGCCGCTGGATTCGCCCTGGCCCAACCGTTTGCGGCGGTGCCGGGAACCCGGACGAGGTTTAAGATCGTGTAAACGCATAAAAATCAGGATGTGGCCGGACCCGCCTCGGGAGCCGGGCTGGGTGTTTTCTCGGCAGCGGGTGCGGCGGGTGCGGGATTAGGATAAAGATTAGGAACTGATGCTGGAGCCGCCGGTACGGGAGTGGGACGAACTTTCACTTCGAGGCCGCGCCTGCGGTAAATGTCCTCGCGCAACCGCAGTTGCTGCAAGCCCGCCAAGGTCGCCTTAACCACATTGGACGGATTGTTGGACCCGAGTGACTTGGTAAGAACATCCTTGATGCCCACCGATTCCAGCACGGCCCGCACCTTGGGACCGGCGATAATGCCGGTGCCGGGCGAGGCCGGCCGCAGCAGGACCTTGGCCCCGCCGTAATGACAAAAGATTTCGTGGGGAATAGTGGCGTCCCTCAGTGAGACGCTGACCATGTGCTGCTTGGCCATTTCGCCCCCCTTGCGGATGGCCTCGGAAACTTCCACCGCCTTGCCCAGGCCGACGCCGACATGACCGTGCTTGTCGCCCGCCACAACGAGGGCGCTGAAGCTGAAGCGCCGACCGCCCTTGACCACTTTGGCGGAACGGTTGATGAACACTACCTTCTCACTCAACTCCGTGCCGCCCGCTTTATCCAGCGAGCCATCGGGGTTGTCGGTTGAGGCGGGCCGCACGCGGCGCGGGCCACGGCCGGGACCGCGGTTGCCGCCTCTTGGGTTTACATTTGATTTTGTGGGTTCGGGCACGGTGTCCTTCCAGGTTAAAATTTCAAGCCGCCTTCGCGCGCGGCATCCGCCAGCGCCTTGACTTTGCCGTGATAGCGCGCGCCGCTGCGATCAAACACGACGTTGATGATTCCCTTGTCCTTGGCCGCGGCCGCCGCCAGGACGCCGATCTTCTTTGCCCCGGCCGCGTTGGCCGCCAATTGACCGCGCTCCGGCGCCGACTTGCTCAGCGTCGAGGCTGACGCCAGCGTCACCCCCGCCGCGTCGTCGATAAACTGCACGTAAATGTTCTCGTTGGAAAAGCGCACGCTCATGCGCGGCCGTTCCCGGGTGCCGGAAATCTTTTTGCGAATCCGCCAGTGGCGTAATTTCGCCAGTTTTTGTTTTTTGTCGCTTCTCATCTTAGTGCGCCGCGGATTTTGCCGCGGCAACGTGGCCCGTTATTGGACCGTCTTGCCTTCTTTGCGCTTCACTTTTTCATCCGAGTAACGCACGCCCTTGCCCTTGTAAGGCTCCGGCGGGTAGTAGCTGCGCAGTTCCGCTGCCACCTGCCCCACCACCTGCTTGCTCGGCCCCTCGATGGTTAGTTTGGTGCCCTCCAGCACCGTCACTTTGATCTGCTCCGGAATCGGATAATTGATCGGATGCGAATACCCCAGCACCAGGTTGACGTTGTTGCCCTGCACGATCGCCTTGAAGCCCACGCCCTGGATTTCCAGTTTCTTGACAAACCCGTCGCTGACTCCCTTGACCATGTTGCTGATAAGCGCGCGGCTCAAGCCGTGCAGCGCCTTGGCTTCGGCGTCTTCCCCGTCGCGGCTTACGAGCACGTTGCCACCCTCCAACTTGGCCGAGGTGCGGTGCGGCAATTCAAAATCGAGCTTGCCCTTGGGGCCTTCCACGAACACGTTCCGGCCCTTGATTTCCACCTTCACTTTGGGCGGAACGGCCACGGGTATTTTTCCAATTCGAGACATAAAATCACCAGACTTCGCAGAGCAATTCGCCGCCCACATTTTTCTTGCGCGCCTCCGGGCCGGTCATGATCCCGGCGGAGGTGGAGACGATCAAAACTCCCAGGCCGCCGCGCACCCGCGGCACTTCCAGCGCGCCCGAATAACGCCGCAAACCCGGCCGGCTGACGCGGCGCAGGCCCTCGATGACCGGTTCCCGCCCGCTGTATTTGAGCGTGATCTTGATTTGCTTGCGCGGCTTGCCTTCCACGGCCACCTCGGCCACGTAGCCTTCCCGCTTCAAGACGTGGGCAATCTGTTCCTTCAACTGGGAGTGGGGAATGACCACCGCCGGCAGGCTCGCCTTGCCCGCGTTCCGGATGGTGGTCAGCATGTTTGAAATGGGATCGCTCATAATTTACCAACTGGCTTTCGTCACGCCGGGAATCAACCCGTTCAGGGCCGCCTCGCGGAAGGTCATGCGCGAACAGCCGAACTTGCGCAAATAGCCATGGCGCCGCCCGGACATCGAGCAACGGTTGACCACCCGCGAAGGACTGGCATTGCGCGGCAGTTTGCTCAGCCCGGCATAATCCTTCCGTGCTCTCAACTCCGCCCGCAGCGCGGCGTACTTCTTCACCGTGGCCTTCTTTTTGTTGTTTCGTTCTATCCAAGCTGTCTTTGCCATAATCTTGATTATTTCTCCGCAAACGGCATGCCCATCATCTTCAACAGTTCCAGCGCCTCTGCATTGGTCGGCGCGGTGGTCACTATCGTGATGTCCATCCCTTGCGTGCGTTTAATTTTGTCCAGTTCGATCTCCGGAAATATGGTCTGGTCCGACACCCCCAGCGTGTAATTGCCCCGCCCGTCAAAAGCCCGCGGCGACAGCCCGCGAAAATCGCGGATGCGCGGCAGCGCCGCGGCGATCAGCCGGTCGAAAAACTCATACATCACTTCCCGGCGCAGGGTCACGCGGCAACCGATGTTCTGCCCCTCCCGCAGCTTGAAATTGGCGATGCTGTGCCGGGATTTGTTGATCACCGGCTTGCGCCCCGTGATCAAGGTCATGTCCCGCGTGGCGTCGTCCACCGCGCTCTTTTCCAGCGAGGCGCTCACCCCCATGTTGAGCACGATCTTATCCAGCTTCGGGATCTGATGCACGTTCTGGTACTTCCGCTTTTCCTTCAGGGCGGGCCGCACCTCGTTCATGTATTTTTCGTAAAGTCTCGGTTTCATGTTCCAGTCCCTAAGTTTTGGCCGCGCCCTCCGCCGGCGCGGGCGCGCCGCCGTGCTTGCCGTCGTATTTCGAGGCCAGCATCAAATTGGAAATATGGATCGTGCCCTCCCGCTCCACAATGCCGCCCGTCTGATGCTTGTCGCTCTTGCGCGTGTGGCGCTTGATCATCTTCAGGCCCTCCACCAGCGCCCGCTGTTTCTTCTTGTTGATGAGCAGGATCTTGCCCCGCCCGC
Organism: Verrucomicrobiota bacterium; assembly: GCA_050014435.1. Taxonomy (GTDB): domain Bacteria; phylum Verrucomicrobiota; class Verrucomicrobiia; order Limisphaerales; family Palsa-1400; genus DASRLE01. The sequence continues at coordinate 21,056 of JBEKDI010000078.1, forward strand.
CCAGTTCCGAACCGGCGATGACCACCACCTCGTCCCCTTTTTTAATGTGAGCTGTTGCCATGGTTAAATGACCTCCGGGGCCAGGGAAATAATTTTCATGAATTTCTTGTCGCGCAACTCGCGCGCCACCGGCCCGAAGATGCGCGTGCCCCGCGGGTTGTTTTCCTTGTCGATGATGACAATGGCATTGCTGTCAAAGCGCAAATACGAGCCGTCGGAGCGGCGGATCTGCTGGCGCGTCCGCACCACCACCGCGTCCACCACCTCGCCCTTCTTCACGGTTCCATCCGGCGTCGCTTCCTTGATGTGCGCCTTGATGACGTCGCCGATGCCGGCATATCGCTGGTTGCGGCCAATGACCCCGATGGCAGCCGCTCGCTTGGCGCCGGTATTGTCGGCCACGTCTAAAATGGATCGAACCTGTAACATAAATTTTCCTTAAACCGCGACCGGCGCCTCCGGGGCGCGCTCCACCACCTGCGTCAGCCGCCAGCGCTTCAATTTCGACAACGGGCGCGTCTCCTGGATCATCACCACGTCGCCCACCTTGGCTTCGCCCTTTTCGTCATGGGCGTAAAGCTTCGCATAGGTCGTGATGACTTTCTTGTACTCCGGATGCGGAAAACGGCGCTGCACCTGCACGACGATGGTCTTGGCCATTTTGTTGGAAATGACCTTGCCCTGCCGTTCCTTGCGGTGGCCGCGATCAAGTGGGGTTGCTTCTGGCATAAAATCTTTGTTCAAGCCGCTTTGTGGCGGAGTTGGCTGATGCGGGTTTCCAGCCGGGCGATGTCGCGCCGCAGGGTCTTCAGGCGGGCGGGCTTTTCCAACTGGCTGCTGGCCTGCTGCAAGCGCAGGTTGAAAATCTCCTGCCGCAGGTCCCGGCTCCGGGCCGTCAATTCCGTCGGCGTCAAATCTTTTATTTCGCTCATTTTCATGGTGGCAATCAGGACAGGCGGTGGCGGGAAATGAATTTGGTTCTGATCGGCAGCTTGGTCGCAGCTAGGCGCATGGACTCGCGCGCCACGGCCTCCGGCACACCATCCACTTCGAACAACACGTTGGCCGGGCGAATCACCACCACCCAGGATTCCAGCGGTCCCTTGCCCTTGCCCATGCGCGTTTCCAACGGCTTCTTGGTGAAGGATTTTTGCGGGAAAATCCGGATCCAGACCTTGCCGCGCCGCTTCATGAAACGGGTCACCGCCACGCGCGCCGCTTCCACCTGCCGCGTGTCCAGCCAGCAGCGCTCAAGAGATTGCAGACCATACTCGCCAAACGACACCGACGATCCGCGATTGGCCAGGCCCGTGCGGCTGCCGCGGTGCATCTTGCGATATTTAACTCGTGCTGGACTTAATGGCATAACAGGCTCTCGTTTCTAGTGTTTCCAATAAACTCTTATGCGGCAACCGGTTCCGCCGCAGCCGCAGGCGGCGCGTGTAGTTCTTTCTTGGCCGCCGGCGCAATGTCGCCCTTGCAAATCCAACATTTGATCCCCAGCTTCCCATACAACGTGTTCGCCTCGGCAAATCCGTAATCAATATTGGCCCGCAAAGTGTGCAACGGCACCCGCCCTTGATGATATTTTTCGACCCGGGCGATTTCCGCCCCGCCCAAACGACCGCCCACACGCACTTTGATGCCTTCGGCCCCAAAATCCATCGCCACCTGCACCGCCTTCTTCATGGCGCGGCGGAAGGAAACGCGGCGCTCCAGTTGGACGGCGACATTCTCGGCCACCAATTGGGCATCCATTTCCGGCTGTTTGATTTCCTGGATGTCAACATAGACTTCCTTGCCGGTCATCTTGCTGATTTCCTCCTTGAGCTTGTCGATCTCCGCCCCTTTGCGCCCGATGACCACGCCGGGACGCGCGGTGAAAATAGTGATCCGGCAGCGCGACGCCGCCCGTTCAATTCCAATCTTCGACACCGAGGCCCCTTCCAGTTTGGTCTTGAGTATCTCGCGTATCTTGCGGTCTTCGGCCAGCAGCTTGCCGAATTCCTTCTTCTCGGCGAACCATTTCGAGGTCCAGTCCTTGTTGACGGCGACGCGCAGGCCGATTGGATTTGTTTTTTGACCCATAGGTTATTCGTCTGAAACAATAATTTTCACGTGGCAATTGCGCTTCAGAATCGGGCCGGCGGAACCGCGGGCCTTGGGAATGAAGCGCTTGATGGTGGTGGCGGCGCCGGCCACCGCCAGTTTGACCCGCAGTTGGTCCGTTTTGAAATCCTGAAAGCCGGGATTGTGGGTTTTGAGGTCCTCGGCGTTTGCCATGGCGGACTTCAGAGTCTTGGCCACCACGCGCGCCCCTTTGCGCGGCACCACCGCCAGGACGGCGCTCGCCTTTGCGGCCGACAGGCCCTGGATCTGGCGCACGACTTCGCGCATTTTCTGCGCCGACATTCGCACGTTTTTCGTAATGGCTTGAGCTTCCATAATCTTGCTTTACTTCGCTTCGGCCTTGGCCGTATGCGCCCCGTGTTTCTTGAAGGTGCGCGTCAGTGAAAACTCGCCGAGACGATGACCCACCATGTTCTCCGTCACAAATACGGGGTTGAATATCTTGCCGTTATGCACGGCAAAGGTCAATCCCACGAAATCCGGCGTGATCATCGACCGCCGCGACCACGTCTTGATCGGCGTCTTGGAGTTGGCCGCCTTGGCCACGGTGATCTTGTCCAGCAAGTGCTGATCGACAAACGGGCCTTTTTTGATGGATCGTCCCATAAAATTCTATTTATTTGTTTTTCATCGGCCGGCCGTCGCGACGCACCAGGATGAACCGGTTCGAATATTTGCGTCTGTTCCGCGTGCGATACCCCTTGGCCAATAGGCCCCACGGCGAGGTCAACTGCTGCCAGCCGCCGCCGCTCTTGGACTTGCCCGCCCCGCCGCCGTTGGGATGGTCCACCGGGTTGCGCGACACGCCGCGCGTGATCCCGCGAATGCCGCGATGCCGCGAACGCCCCGCCTTCCCCAGCACCACGTTCTCATGCTCGATGTTCCCCACCTGCCCGATCGTCGCATAACAACTCTCATGCACCCGGCGTATTTCACCCGAGGGCAACCGGATCGTCGCATAACCATCGCCGCGCGACATCAACATGGCCGCACCGCCCGCCGTCCGCACCATCTGACCGCCGCGACCGGGGGTGATTTCGATATTATGAATCTGCACACCGACCGGGATGGCCTTGAGCAGCAGGCAATTGCCCAACTCGGGAGGAGCCGACGGCCCGCTCATCAACTTCGCCCCCACCTGCAAACCGACCGGCGCGATGATATACCGCTTCTCCCCGTCCTTATACTGCAACAGCGCCAGCCGGGCCGTGCGGATCGGGTCATACTCGATGCCGGTCACTTCCGCCTCGATGCCGTGCTTATTGCGCTTAAAATCCACATTGCGCAAAAACTGCTTGTGGCCCTGGCCGATGCCGCGCGCGGTGACCCGGCCGTAATGATTGCGGCCGCCGGTTTTCTTGCGAATACTAATGAGACTCCGTTCCGGAGAATCTTTTGTAATCTCATCGAACGACGCTACAGTAATATAGCGCGTCGAAGGCGTTAAAGGCCTGAACGTTTTGACTGGCATAAAATCAAAATGCAAAAGCAGCTCATTAGTGGCGTCGGCCATTAATCCTGCGCCCAGTGGGGCGATCAGTTCTCGGTCGCGCAAAAGGCTGCCCACCTCGCCCTAAATGGCGAAATGGAGCGCAAAATTAACATAACCGCCATACAGCGCAAGTGTTTTTTTAATATATTTTTAAAGAGGCGATCCCAGCTTTTGGACACCCGTCAAAACGGAGGGAGGCTCGACCGCAATTTAAGGGGGAAAATGTCGAATGTGGAAGTCGCAATAACCAATAAATATCCGAAATGACTCTGCGGCGAGTACAGCAATCCAAACCCTGAAAATCCCCGAAAAAACGGGGAAATCCCTTCCACCCATTTGATCAGAACTGGTTTGTTATCAATTTGTTACAACTGAAAAAATGGCAAATAATCATTTTTCACTTTCGAGCACATACTTGATGTGCCCCCTTTCTTAATTCTTCCTTCTTAATTCTGCCTTTATTTCAGGGGCGCCAAGCCTCCATGTCATCATCCAGCGGCTTTACCCGTCCGGCGTGAGAGTCCTGCATGGCCTTGTCGGCCGGTTTATCGAGGCGTCCGGCGGCGATGTCCCCTTCGCTTTGCCTGTCCCCCTTCTCACCGAGATATTCCTGCAACCAACCGGCGATTTTCCGGGCATCTTCCACCGGAAGAGTCTGCAAGGCCTTTTCAATTTCAACTAATGTACTCATTCTCCAATCTAATCCTCAGGCCATGTTTTGGCAAATCATCCTGCCGGTGGTGGGGCGAGACTCCGTCGAGCCCATACTCGATTTGCCCCCTCTTAATTCTGCATTCTTGATTCCGCCTTTTCTTCACGGGCTTTGAAGCAGAAATACACCGCTCTGGTTGGTTCCAAGGAAGTAGCCTTGGGCGTTGGTCTGGCCTTGCAGAATGACGCCGTTGATTTTGATCGTCTGCTTCGGATTGGCCGGATTAGCAAAGCTGCCGCTGATTACACCGGTGGACTTGGTGATCGCCAGTTTCAGCTTGTTCGTTTCGTCCAATGAATTGGTGAGGGCAATCTTATCGCTGGTTGAAATTGTGACGCCATTGGTGATTGTGCATGAAAGACAGCCACCCTCCAAAGTCGCGGTGAGGTCAAATGGCAGCGTTTCAATCGGCTGATACAATGCTCCCGTAAGCGTCACTGCTTGATTCGTAAATCCTGAATGACACACCGCCGTCTTGCATGAGTTGGTCGCGTTGATCCAACTGAGCGTTGGCGCGGATCCAATCGTGAGATTGGTGAAAAGATTCCAACCCCACAAAGAACCTTTGCCACCGTACAAATTCACATACAACGGCCACTGCCCCCACAGCGAGACCAAACTCGACTGGCTGAACGGCGTTCCATCCGCCAAACTTCCGGCGAAAGTGACCGTGCCAGTCGGGCCCACCGTCACGGTGCCGTAACTCGTGCCGAACGGGCCGATGGCTGGATTCGCGCTCCCTGGAATGGCGAACGTATATCGGCCGACGTACGGCGCCGTCAAATGAGACGTGAAGATGTTCTGGTAACCCGTCAACTGGGCGACAAACGCCCCATCAGTCACCGTTCCGCTGACCGTCTCGTTGGTTACATCAAGCTGCAAGCTTGTCGTCAACGTGCTCTGGCCGGGGCGTCTGGTAATGATTTGCGCGCTTCCATCCGGCTCGAACTTCCCGCTCAACGGCACGGTTTGAGAACCCAAATTCAATTTACCCGACATTCCGCCTGTGGTGGTCAAGTTGAAATTGAACGAACCCGAATTGGTTTGGTCTCTCGCTCCATGCGCTGGCGCAAAAAGTCCGTAGTAAGCCCCGTGTGCGGTCAGAAATTGATTGGGAAAAAAGTTGGCTTCGAGCAGAAGCCCGGATTCCATGGTAAATGTGTATGAAGCCGACGTGCTAAGCACGGAATAAGGCGTGCTCGATCCACCAACCCAACTTTGGAACAGATAGCCCGCATCCGGCATCGCCTTCACCGTGTATTTGTTCCCAATTACCAAGCTATCCGGCCATGAACTGTGCTGGATCGTTCCCAAACCATTTGTCACCAAAATCAACCCATCGGCCGCAGCAACCGCGCTCGTGTATGTGTAATCCGTGTATTGCCAGCCTGAGGATGCCGTCGCCCAATAAAGCCGCACATAAAGCGTGCTTCCATCGACCGGAATACTTGCGACTGTAACGGAAAGATTCAATCCCTGACTCTGCCCGTAGATGTCATTATCGCCTACATCGCTGCCGACATATAAAAAGTAATTAGTCACATCCGTGCCACTACTCCACTCAAACGTCACAGATGAAGACGTTAAGATCGAGCCAGGCACCGGATTGGTGATTGCTGGTTGCTGCGCGTAGGTTCCAGTAGCCTCCGTAAGTGTACCGTTGGTAATTGACACCGTCTGATTTGTTGGAGTCGTCCATCCGATCAAAGTGCTGAAACCTACTGTGTGGCTGCCCGCTGACAAATTACCAACAGTCGCCCCACTGTTCTGCAACGTTCCGCCATCAACCTGCCATTGCGCCCCGTCAGTGATTGCTGCTTGAGGATTAATACTTACACTAAGCGATCCAGTCTGGATCACTATGGCGGATACGCCAGTAAAGGCATAAACCTCGTCAATATAGTTGAAGTCCGCGGGAAGCGACCCAGGCTCGTCTTCGAAGCCGACATAGGTGGTCCCAGCTAGACCCTCATAGTTGTTGACCATGTAAGCATGCACATCCCCGTCAGAGTTCCGTGAGCCGGGACCGTCAAACCAAGTGTTTCCGCTCGAAAAATCGTACAGTCCGAACTCAATCTCTGTGCCCGCTGCATATATTCCCAAATCAAACGTGGTCCCGTTTGCGGTCGAGTGATTATCCATGAATAATCCGAACGGGGTGGAAGGCTGCGCCACGAATAGCTGCTCATCATCAAATGCTCCTGTCGGCCCCAGGAATGTAACAGTGATATCACCACCGGAGGCAAACAATTCCTGCCCGATTGAAACGGGCACCCCTTGAGTTCCAGAAGGCGTCGGGTACCAAGGCGAGGCAACCGTATCCGGCCCGGTGTTTAAGCCAGCGGGAGTCGCGACAGCGGGGGGAGCCGGGTCCTGCAAATTATAGGCGGATGTTGACAACCCAACACCCAAAAGAGCGGAACTACCCACGAGTATTTTGATTATATTCGATTTCATAACTGGACAGTGGAACGTTCATGCAGCCTTTTCCAGTTCAAGGATTTCAGCGTAGCCGCAGCGGGCGGGGCTGATTTTGGTTGCGAGGAATTTCTTGAGGGTAACGCTTTCGGGTGAA
>JBEKDI010000079.1:0-26246 GCA_050014435.1 Verrucomicrobiota bacterium
GTGCTGCGAAAAAACGAGAAACGAAGTCAAAATCGATCACATCGTTTTTATTGCGTAAAGCGCTCATGTTCAAACGCTTTCAACAGAAGCCGCCACTCTCAACCGGATGACAGTGATCCCGGATGACAAGTAGGCATCACCTGTGCCGGAGAATACGATGGAGTCGACCCAAATGGCGGACTGGTGCAAAGCAGCGCAGGCTGTTTTTACGGTGCCACCTTGGTCGGCGGGTTACACGACTCCGGCACCGTATTTCGGATCAATCCGGGCGGTAGTGAAACGAATCTGTACTCCTTTGCCAGCTTCTCCACCGATGGGGCCGATCCATATGATGCTGGGCTTATGCAAGGCTGCGACGGCAACCTCTATGGAACGACCGAACTGGGCGGGACGTACGACAATGGCACCGTGTTCGAACTGACTGTTCCCCTCAACCCTCCGGCCAATCAGATTACTAGAATCCAGAAGGCGGGCACGAACGTCGTCCTCGCCATCCCCTCAGTAGCGGGCGAGACGTATCAATTGCAGTTTAGCAGTTCGCTGAGCATGGCCAACTGGGTCAACGTCTCCGATGTATCGGTCGCCAACAGTATCGGGGCTCTGCTTACGCTGACCAACTTCGGCGGGGCCTCATCGCCTCAAGGCTTCTATCGGTTCGACATCACGCCGTAGGAGCGAGGGTGCCACCAGACCCGAGCGGCCATAACTTCTTCTTCATGCAAATGTCGATGTATTTCATCCAGCTCGTCGGGGTTTGCTCGGCTGCCATATCTCTGGCACGGCGGGAGCGATGGTGGATTTTACCCACGTTGACGGGAAATACTCCGTCATCAATGGATCCAAAGCGAAAAAGCCGGTCGGGACATTGGATTTGACGCCGCCCTCGTTGATTGGACTGTCCATCATCATCAAGCCTGGCGTCGAGCCTATATTGCCCAACTCAAGGCCGAAAACAGGGCATAATTCCCACAGCAAGTCCAATCGGGTCGCCTTGCCGTTTGGAAAGATTACCCAAGAGAAGCGAGTGCCCATTGCTATCTGTCCCGACTGGTTTATCAGGCGGTCATCAAGGAAAGAGGGCGCACGGGGCGTCATCCAAAGTGACTTGCTGACGCTTCTGGAAGAGATTGGGCCAAGGGTGCAGCGCTGACTTCTTTTTGCTTGCTCTAATGTTTTCGTTTGCTCAAAGTATTCCACGTTGGAGCGGCCAAATCAAATGCTGGTCTGGCCATAAAGCCAAATCTGCCGGATGCTTTGGCGACCGCTGGCAATGCCGATCGCGCTCGAGTGTTTGACTGTCGTCGAAGCCAGCCGGGTTGTAAAAATCCAGTGATAACAAAGAACTCATTATGGCCAACATATATTTAATTGGCGGCGAAAAGGGCGGTGTGGGCAAATCTGTTGTGGCGCGAATCCTCGCGCAATATTTGATTGATAAACAAGTCCCTTTCCTCGGCTTTGACACGGACCGCTCGCACGGCGCGCTGATGCGGTTCTATGCCGACTTTGCCTCGCCGGTGGTGTTGGATCGAGCCGAGGCCCTGGACTCCATTGTTGAGGCCGCCGTCGCGCAACCTGACCGCCGCATTCTGGTTGATCTTGCGGCGCAGACCCACGATTCACTGGCCCAGTGGATGGACGAGGCTGGGGTGCTCGATCTGGCGGCGGAAGCGGGCTTTGCCCTCTATTATTGGCATGTGATGGATGCGGGCAAAGATTCGGTGGATCTGCTGGGGAAATTGCTGGGCCGATTCGGTAACCGGCTCCACTACGTGCTGGTGCTCAACCAGTTGCGCGGTGATGACTTCAGCATCCTCAAAGAGTCGGGGGTCGAGGCGAGGGCGCTGGAGCTTGGAGCGCGCAAAGTGTCCATTAAACGCGTCAACGAAGGGGCCATTCAAAAAATTGATGCCAGCAGCAGCAGTTTCTGGGCAGCCCAAAACAGCGCGGGCAAGAAAAACGCCGGTCTCGGTTTGATGGACCGCCAGCGCGTTAAAACGTGGCTGCGCGCAGCCTACCAGCAGATTGACGCCGTTGGCGTTTGATGCCTCGTTTGAACCTGGTTAAAATAGTCGTGGCATGTCAGGACCGTCTTCTCCCAATGCTGGTGGTCAGCCACGCACCGCTTGATTGCGGAAACTTTTCGTCATTCTGGTCAAAAAGCGACAGAGAATGCGCGATTCAGAGCAGAAAACATGGCGCGGATCGGTGCGTTCGTCGGATCTGTTTCGAGGGCTTTTTTGAGGCGACGACCGAAACAGGCCACGCTGGTAAACGTGTCTAATACCAATAATTAGGAGGAGGTTTGCCGGGAGGATGGTTCTGCATTGATATTCTGACATATTAAAGTCTCCTTAAAATGCCTCTGGTGGAAAGATTTCGCCGAAAGGTTGGCATCAAAATAGCTTAGCCAAGAATCCGGTGTGATGTGCCAACTGTAAGACAACTAAGCTTATGACTGTCCTTTGTCATGACCGCAGTTGGTTGGGGAAATTCAAAACGATTGCGAAACCGTTTGGTTTAACAAACTCAATTAGTTATGCGATTCATGAGACCCAAAATAAAGAACCGCGGATTCAAGCCTGCAACCGCCGGATATCTACTTGCCTTGTTGGCCGCCGCCGGTGTTCCACTTCAGGCCCAAACCGCTACGAACGATCTGGAGAAGGAAAACCAGGAATTGCGCAGGCGGTTGGACGCGGTGGAGGACCTTTTGCAAAAGGAAGGAATCAAGTCCAGCGCGGAAAGCAAAGACCCCCCGGTTGCAGCGCTGACCGACATCAGCATCAGCGGTTTTGTGACGGCTTCTTACTTTTATGACGTGGCCAGTTCGAAAGATAATCACCCGACAGGCTATCTCTGGAACGGCGCCATGAACCAGTTTACTCTGAATAAGGCGCAATTGGTCATTCAGAGCCCGGCCGTAAGCAAGGACAAATGGGACGCGGGCTTCTTCCTTTCATTGCTCTATGGCGAAGACCAGCCTATCAACGACAAAAGCGGCGGCATTAATCAGGGATTTTCGGCCATCCGCCAAGCCTACATCGACTTGAACATACCCATCGGCACGGGTCTGGATTTCAGGGCTGGAACAATGACGTCGCTACTTAACTACGAATCAGGAGATGGCGGGGCGGTAAATGACAATTTCTCTCAGGGTTACCAGTGGTTTTACACGGGGAACCCGCCTGCCGCCACTGCTCAACTCGGATACGACTTTAATGATGTGTTCAGCTTGAAAGTTCGGTTGCAAAATGGACTATACAACGGCGAAGTGGGAACCGGCTCGAAAACGTTCATGGGCGGCTTCTATATCAAGCCGGATAAGAAAACATCCCTGGCCTTTCTTGGATTCGAAGGCCAGCAGAATAACATTGGGGTGCCTGTTTACAGTTTGGACGGCGGTTCGTTCATCGGTTCGCGCCAGTTGATGGAATCTTACAATCTGACCTTTGCGACCGAAGCTGATTATTTCCACTACAGCGGATTTAACGCGAACACTGCCGGATTCCCCTCAGGCGATCCCCATGGCGATTTCTGGTCTATTGGCGGTTGGTTGACGGCAGACTTGGCTCCCGCCTGGCGGCTGGCGTTGCGCGCTGAGCTCATAGATGATCCGAGTGGTTTTGGGACCATTTATAACTCGCCAAATCCGCCTGCGATCGAGGGGTATGCCGGCGCGCCGGGCTTTCCTGTCTCAATTTACACTACGGGCCAGGGGCAGGATTTGATCGAGGTTACATTAACTTTGGACTACAAGCCCACGCCGCACGTTAAGATTCAGCCGGAAATTCGCTGGAACCATTCCACAGTCAGCGCGGCCTTTAACGGGAAGAGCGACCAAGTGATCATGGGCATGGGTCTTTCTTACATCTTCTAACCAAAATCAAAAGAACAAATCGCAGTGCCAGAAATTAACAGTCTTATGAAATCCTTCTTATCTAAATTGTTAAGCATCGGGGTGGTCGCGCTGATGTCGTTCAGAGCCATGGCGGCGGACACCATTAAAGTGGGCATCCTTCACTCCCTCAGCGGCACCATGGCCATTAGTGAAACCTCATTGCGGGACGTTCTACTGTTCGCCTTCGACGAAATTAACGCGGCCGGCGGCGTCAAGATCGGCGACAAAAGTTACATGATCGAGCCGGTGATCGTGGATGGCGCGTCCAACTGGCCGCTCTTCGCCGAAAAGGCCAAGCAACTCCTTGAAGAAGACAAGGTGGCCGTCGTCTTCGGCTGCTGGACGTCAGTCAGCCGCAAGTCAGTGTTGCCGGTCTTCGAGAAGGACAACGGACTGCTTTTTTATCCTGTGCAGTACGAGGGCGAGGAACTGTCGAAGAATATTTTCTACACCGCGGAGGCGGTCAACCAGCAAGCCATCCCCGCCGTTGATTATTTGCTGGCCCAGGGCAAGAAGAAATTTTACCTGATTGGCACCGATTACGTGTATCCGCAGACAACCAACCTCATCCTTTACAAGTATCTGCTCCTGCACGGCATTTCACTGGATGATATTGGCGGGGGGCTGCGCAAGGATGATTCGGGCAAGGTGATTTCGGCGGGCAAATATACGCCATTCGGCCACACGGATTACCAGCAAATCGTCGCGGAAATCAAGCAATTTGCCGCCAGCGGAGATGCCTGTGTGGTTAACACGATCAACGGCGATTCCAATGTGCCCTTCTTCAAGGAAGTGGCGGCGGCGGGTCTCACCCCGGCCAATTGTCCGGTCGTTTCCTTCAGTCTGGCGGAAGACGAGTTGCGCGCCTTGCCTACCAAAGACCTGGTTGGCGAACTGGGATGCTGGACTTATTTCATGTCGCTCAAGACGCCGGAGAACAAAAGCTTTCTCAAGCGCTGGGATGAGTGGTTGAAGACGGAAGACCATCCGGGCGTGGTCAAGGAAAAGCGCGTGGTGGACAGTCCAATGGTCCTCTCTTACGACGGCGTGTATCTGTGGAAAGCGGCGGTGGAAAAGGCCGGCACGTTCGACGTGGACAAAGTTCGGCAAATCCTTGAGTCAGGCGACATTAGTTTTGATGGGCCGGGCGGAATGACCACCATGAAGGCCAACCACCACACGGTCAAGAATGTTTACATTGGTGAAACCCGCGCCAATGGCCAGTTTAAAATCGTCAAAACTTTCGACCAGGTTGCCGGAGAGCCGTTCCTCCTCAAAGGTCTGGACGAAAAACTTGCCGCCATGAATAAATGACAAAATTGTTATTTCTGGGCAGGTGGGTTCATAATATCGGGGGCGGAGTTGCGTTCTCCGCCCCCGTGCTTTTAGCAGGCCGTGCAGCGTTGGTGTTCGCGAGGGTGATATTAGCCGGTGGTCTGTTTCTGTGTTGCGTGGCGCGCGCCTCCGCGCTGGATGATGCCGCGATCCGCAAGGAGTTGGTGCAAACAATATTGAGCGAGGGCAGGGCACAGCAAAAGCTGCTGAGCGATCTGTTGGATTCCGGCGCCAGGGTGGTGCGCGATGTGTTGGTGGCCTGGTCCCGCGACGGTGTTTATATTTACGAGGCGCCAGACGGTTCCAAGGTGCCGGTTTTGCTGGAAGACCAACAGGATGCCGAGGGCAAGGCGCGCGCCATCCGTGTGCTCGACGGCCAGTTTCTGAAGGATGCCAAAGGCGCGGATCTCCGCTTTGCCGCCAACGATATGAACCCCGCGGATGTTGACATGCGCTTGCGGAGCGCGATTCAGCAGACAATGGATGCGCTTGACTTGGTGGATCCCGACCCGGGGGCGCGGCTTTCCGCGGTGATGAAGCTTGGGTATTCCGAGAAGCCGCAATACATCTCCGTGCTGCAAGCCAGGCTTGGCAAAGAAACTGACGGCGAGGTCAGGAAGGCGCTGGAGGAAGGAATAGCCTTGCTTCAGCTCAAATCAGCTGATGCCCAGACGCAACTGGGTGCCGTCCAGCAACTGCAACGTCTGGACGCCATGGGGGCCGCGGACACCCTCAAGCGTCTGACCAACGGAGCGGGCTGTCCGCCTCAAGTGGCCAAGGCGGCCAAGCTTGCCATTGGATCCATTGAAACTCACATCGCATTCGTCAACTTCTTTGGCACAATTTTCCGCGGCTTGAGCCTTGGTTCGATCCTTCTGGTCGTCGCGCTTGGGCTGGCCATTACATTCGGATTAATGGGGATCATCAATATGGCGCACGGAGAGATGATCGCCGTGGGCGCCTACACCTGTTACGTGGTGCAAAACATATTCAGCACCGGCTTTGGCTTTTCCATCATTCTGCCATTCAACTTTTTGGGCAAGCCGATCGGCTTCGGGCTTCATCTTCCCGGCTTGAATGCGACCGGAAAATTTTATGAAAGCTATTTTCTATTCGCGGTGCCGTTGAGCTTCATCATGGCGGCCCTGGCAGGCTGGGCCCTCGAGCGCACCGTCATTCGCTTTCTTTATCGGCGTCCGTTGGAATCACTGCTTGCGACCTGGGGTGTTTCGCTGGTGATGCAGCAATGTTTCCGGATGGTTTTCGGTGCCAACAACGTGCAGGTGAACTCGCCCTCCTGGTTGCTGGGGCATTTCTCGATCGATGATGTTAGTTTTGACTACAATCGCGTGTTTGTCATTTGCTTTGCCATACTCATCGTGTTTGGAACCTGGCTGCTCCTGACAAAAACGCCGCTTGGTTTGCTCATCCGCGCCGTGATGCAAAACCGCGACATGGCGTCCTGCCTCGGCGTTCGAACCCAGCGCGTCAATATGCTCACGTTCGCTTTTGGCTCTGGCCTGGCGGGATTGGCGGGGGCATTTCTATCGCAGATTGGCAATGTGGGTCCCAGTCTTGGCCAAACCTACATTGTGGACAGCTTCATGACGGTGGTTCTGGGAGGCGTTGGGAGCATCGTCGGGACAGTTGGCTCGGCGTTTGGCATCGGCACGGCCGACGAAGTTCTGCAACAAACCACGGGGTCGCCCGTGACCGGCAAAATAGTCGTGCTTCTCGCCATAATTCTGTTCTTGCAATGGAAACCCGGCGGTTTGTTTACGAGCCGGAGCCGCAGTTTGGATTGATCGTATGAGCCGCACCTCAACCACGCCCGAAAAATGGCGGGATGCCATCGTTGTGCTGGTGTTGCTAGTCATTCTGCCGTGCCTCAACGCATTTACCCCGGCAGGCTCGTTTCTTCATGTCAGTAATTTCAGTATCAATCTCTACGGCAAATATCTTTGCTACGCGATCTTGGCCATTAGTGTCGATTTGCTCTGGGGCTATACCGGGTTGTTGAGTCTGGGCCAGGCTCTTTTCTTCACCTTGGGCGGATACATGATGGGAATGTATTTGATGCGCATGATCGGCAATCTCGGCCAGTATCATCAGCCAATTCCTGATTTCCTGGTATTTCTGGGCTGGAGCAATTTGCCGGCGTTCTGGCGTCCGTTTTCCAACTTTGCCTTTGCCGTGATGATGGCGTTTCTGCTGCCGGGGTTGCTCGCGACGGCTTTTGGTTATCTGGCCTTTCGCTCGCGCATCCGGGGTGTTTACTTTTCGATCCTCACCCAGGCCCTGACTTATGCGGCGTGTTTGCTGTTCTTCCGCAACAGCCTGTTGTTGGGCGGAAACAACGGGTTCACTGATTTCAAGTTCATTCTCGGTTACGATCTGCGCGCGCCCGCCACCCAGCGCGTTTTGTATATTGTGACCGCTCTGGCCCTGGCATTGATTTATTGTGGCTGCCGATGGCTCAGTCAAACCAAGTTCGGCCTGGTGCAACAAGCCATCCGGGACAGCGAAAACCGAGTGCTTTTCAGCGGCTATGCGGCGGGCAATTACAAGCTGTTTGTCTTCGTGGTCGCCTCCGCCATAGCCGCCTTGGGCGGCATTCTTTACGTGCCACAGGTCGGTATAATCAATCCCAGCGAGATGGCGCCGGACAAGTCGTTGGAGGCGGTTGTCTGGGTGGCGGTGGGGGGGCGTGGCACGTTGTTCGGTCCGATTCTGGGGGCCGTCGGCGTCAATGCCTTGAAAAGCTGGACGACGCGGGCTTATCCCGATATGTGGCTGCTCATTCTGGGCGTTCTCTTTATTTTGGTGACTGTTTTCATGCCGAAAGGTTTGATCGGCCTGCCCGGGCAGTTGCGCGGCCTCAAGCGCTGGTTCCGTCCCGCCCCGCCGCCGCAAGAGGTTGAGCCCGCAGCGGAACTGAGCAAGATGAAATGAGCGCGCATCGCAAAGAGTTTGTTTTGATGCTGGAAGGCGTGAGCAAGACCTTCAGCGGTTTCAAAGCCATTTCCGAATTGAATTTCTACATGGACGAAGGCGAGCTTCGCGTCATCATCGGCCCGAATGGCGCGGGTAAAAGCACCATGCTGGATCTTATTACCGGACGGACCCGGCCTGACAAGGGCAAAATTGAATTTGGCCGGGATACGGACTTGACGCGCTTGAACGAGTATCAAATCAACCGGCTTGGCATCGGGCGCAAATTTCAAACCCCGTCCGTCTATATTTACCACACGGTGTTTGAGAATATTTTGCTGTCTTTGAAAGGTTCCCGCAGCGTTTTTCCCTCCCTGTTTCATCGCACGACCGAGGAGCAACGGAGCCGGATCGATGAAGTGCTCAAGACGGTGGGACTGGACGGACGGATGGCCTGGAAGGCGGGCGCTCTCAGTCACGGCCAGAAGCAATGGTTGGAAATAGGGATGTTAATTGCGCAGAACCCCAAGCTTCTCCTTGTGGACGAACCGGCCGCCGGCATGAGCGACGAGGAAACGCACAAGACCGGGGAATTGCTTCTGAGCCTTGAAGGCAAACACAGCATTGTCGTAATCGAGCATGACATGACTTTCGTGAGACAGATTGCCCGCAAAGTCACAGTGTTGCACCAGGGCACCGTACTCTGCGAGGGGTCCGTGGACGAGGTGCAGAACGACGAGCGCGTCATCGAGGTTTATCTCGGCCACAGCAAACAAAGGGAACACTGATGCTCGAACTTTCCAACATTGCGGTTTCCTATGAAGGCTCGCGCATACTGCGCGGCGTCAACCTAAACGTCCCCGAGCGTTCCCTGGTCTGTCTCATGGGCCGCAACGGCGTGGGCAAAACCACGACTCTCAAAGCCATCATGGGCTTGGTCAAGCCCGACACCGGCGCGGTGCGTTTGTGCGGCGAGGACATTACAACCGCGAAACCGGACGTGCGCTCGCGCGAGGGACTGGCCTGCGTCCCGCAAGGACGCGATATTTTTCCTAACCTCACTGTTTGGGAAAACTTGAGAATCAGCCTGGTCGTTCATGGCGCAAAGAAGGACGGGCAGGTGGACCGCGTGCTGGAGCTGTTTCCTATTCTCAAGGAAATGCTGCAACGCAAGGGCGGCGTCCTCAGCGGCGGCCAGCAACAGCAACTCGCCATCGCCCGCGCCCTGCTGACCCGCCCCAAAGTGCTGCTGTTGGACGAACCGACCGAAGGCATTCAACCCAACATTATCGATCAGATCGGTGAAACACTGGTCAGAATCAAACAGGAAGGCGCGCTCAGCATTTTGCTGGTTGAACAATATCTGGATTTTTGCCTGAACGTTGGCGATAGTTTTTACATCATGGATCGCGGCGCCGTCGTGGCGCAGGGCCCGATCGCCCATTTGAACGACGACATTGTGAAAAAGCATTTGACGGTATGACCTCTGTAAATGCGCCAGGCCGCGGCGGTTTGGAAATCGACGTTGTTTCCGGACAAAGCGCCATCGTGTCGGCTTGGGCTTCGAATCCGCTCAAGCTTTTGTTTCCTCGTTTCCGGGGGCCGAGTGTGTGGGCTTATCTCAGTAGTTTCGGGGGTGGTTTCGTGGCAGGCGATGAAACCAGCCTCGACATTCGGCTTGGCGCCAGGACGCGGGCTTTTGTAACGACTCAGGCTTTCACAAAAATTTATCGGAACCCAAAAGGCCGGCCTTGCGGCCACCGGCTGAACGCTACTCTGGAGAACGGATCCTTTCTTGTGCTGGCTCCTGAACCGATCCAGGCTTTTGCAGGCTCCATTTATACGCAACGGCAGGAATTCCGCCTGCAATCCGGCGCAGGATTGATTCTCCTCGACTGGTTCTGTTCGGGGCGGACGGCTTGTGGCGAGCGATGGGCCTTTACGCGCCTGCAAAGTTCCAACGAATTGTTCGTCAACGGCGAGCGAGTCCTCATCGATACCCTTTTGCTTGATTCGTCGGAAGGTCCCCTGGACAATGCCCATCGCTTGGGCCGCTTCAACTGCCTGGCGGTGATTGTCGTGGCCGGAAACGCGCTGTCGAAGCAAGCCGCATGCCTGTTGGCGGATGCGGCCTCCCAACCTGTAACGCGCCACGCCTCACTCATCGTTACTGCCAGCCCAATCCACGACGGCGTTTTGCTTCGGGTGGCAGGCGAACAGGTCCAGGATGTCAGCCGCGAGATTCATCAGCGTCTTGCTTTCACATCGGATATTCTGGAGGATGAACCGTGGGCGCGGAAATGGTAGTTCAATTCGTATGCATTTGACTCCACGCGAAATTGATAAAGTGCTCCTTCACCAGGCGGGGTTCGTCGCGCAGAAGCGGCTGGCCCGCGGCTTGCGCTTGAACTACCCCGAATCGGTTGCCCTGATTTCCACCCAACTGCTCGAGTTTATTCGGGATGGCAAATCGGTTGCTGAATTGATGAATGTTGGGCGTCAATTGCTGGGTCGCAATCAAGTGATGCCCGGCGTCCCCGCCATGATTTCGGAGGTGCAGGTTGAGGGCACCTTCCCGGATGGCACAAAATTGGTGACAGTGCATCATCCCATTGCTTCGGACAACGGAAATCTTGCCCTGGCTTTGCACGGCAGTTTTCTGCCCGTGCCCGATGTGTCATTATTTCGGGACGCACGCGACGAGGCGGATTTCGAGCCAGGCGCCGTGATTCCGCAGGAGGGTGAAGTGGAACTCAACGCGGGCCGGACGGCAGTCACCCTTTCCGTCACCAATCTTGGGGATCGGCCCGTGCAGGTGGGCAGCCATTACCCTTTCATCGAGACAAATGCCTCGCTGCAATTTGACCGGGGGAAAGCCTATGGAAAACGTCTCGATATTCCTGCCGGCACGGCTGTCCGCTTTGAACCGGGCGAGACAAAATCAGTCTGTCTTGTTGACATTGCGGGGCGGCGCATAATGAGCGGAGGCAACAACCTTGCGGCGGGAGCTGTTTCGGAGCAGGGAAAGACGGCCGCGCTGGAACGCATTAAAGCGCGGGGATTCTCCAATCAAGGAGTTTAAACACCATGCCTCACAAAATGAAACGCCGGCATTACGCGGAAATGTTTGGGCCAACGACGGGCGACAGGGTTCACCTTGGGGACACTTCGCTCATTTTGGAAATTGAACACGATCACACGGTCTATGGCGACGAGTGCAAATTCGGCGGAGGCAAAACCATCCGGGAAGGACAGGGCCAGGCCGCGGGCGTCAGCCAGCTTGACGCCCTTGATTGCGTCATTACCAATGCGCTGGTGCTGGATTACACCGGCATTTATAAAGCCGACATTGGAATCAAAGGCGGCCTGATCGCGGGCATGGGCAAGGCGGGGAATCCAGATGTCATGGCCGGTGTGACTCCTGGAATGGTGATTGGTGTCACGACCGAGGTGATCGCGGGAGAGGGATTGATTCTCACCGCTGGCGGACTCGACACCCATATTCATTTCATTTGTCCGCAACAAGCTTATGAAGCGATTGCCGCCGGGCTGACGACCATGGTCGGCGGTGGGACGGGGCCTGCCACAGGCACCTGCGCCACCACTTGCACGCCGGGCGCTCATCATTTGCGCATGATGCTCAAGGCAACGGATTTTTTGCCCCTCAATTGCGGCTTTACCGGCAAGGGAAACACCGCAATGCCCGAAGGCTTGCCCGAACAAATCCTCGGCGGCGCCATTGGCCTGAAACTGCATGAGGATTGGGGGACAACGCCTGCCGCGATTGATTGTTGTCTGCGCGTCGCGGACGAGCACGACGTCCAGGTCACAATTCATACGGACACTTTGAATGAATCGGGATTCGTGGATGCGACATTGGCTGCCATCGGCAGCCGCACCATCCATACATACCACTCGGAAGGGGCGGGAGGGGGGCACGCCCCGGATATTATCCGGGTTTGCGGTGAGCCCAATGTGCTGCCCAGTTCCACCAATCCAACGCGGCCCTTCACCGTCAATACCATTGACGAACACCTCGATATGCTGATGGTCTGCCATCATTTGGACGCGAGTTTGCCCGAGGACGTTGCTTTTGCTGAAAGTCGCATCCGCGGTGAAACCATCGCCGCCGAAGACATTCTGCATGACCTTGGAGCCATTAGCATGATGAGTTCGGATTCACAGGCCATGGGGCGGATCGGGGAAGTCATCACCCGCACCTGGCAAACGGCTGACAAGATGAAGCTTCAGCGCGGCCCGTTGCCCGGGGAGAAAAGCGGCAGCGATAATCTGCGCATTAAACGTTACCTATCGAAATACACCATCAACCCGGCAATCGCCCATGGCATGGCCCATTTCATTGGTTCGATCGAGGCGGGCAAATTGGCGGATCTGGTTTTGTGGAAGCCGGCTTTCTTTGGCGTCAAACCCGAACTCGTCATCAAAGGCGGCATCATCGCCTGGTCGCAGATGGGCGATCCCAACGCCTCCATCCCAACGCCTCAACCGGTCCTGATGCGGCCCATGTTCGGCGCGATGGGCTCCGCTCCGGGTGCCATTTCGATTGCTTTTGTCAGCAAGCGCTGTCAAGACGAGGGCGTGGCGGCCGGTTATGGATTGACCAAGCGCATCGAAGCCGTCCGCGGTTGCCGCGCTCTGGGGAAAAAGGACATGAAATGGAATGATGCCCTGCCTCGCATCAGCGTTGATCCCGAAACTTACGAAGTAAAAGCAGACGGCAAGACATTAACCTGCGAGCCGGCCAAAGTATTGCCCCTGGCACAGCGCTATTTTTTGTTTTGAAGGAGATGCAAAAGTTGGATGCACAGGATTGGCTGCTTTGGCAGTTGGCCGATTCCGCGTTTCCGACCGGCGGTTTCGCGCATTCCAGCGGACTGGAGGCGGCCTGGCAACTCGGCGAGGTGCGCCACACCGCCGACTTGAGCGCATTTTTGGAAGCCAATTTGTGGCAGATGGGACGGGGAATTCTGCCGTTTGCCATTGCCGTGCATGCCGACCCTAGTCAGTTGACCGCACTCGATAAGCTGTTCGAAGCATTTCATTCCAACCACGTTGCGAAGCGGGCCAGCCGGCTTCAGGGCCAGGCACTGTTGGCTTCGGCTCAACGCGTTTTTGCGCCGCTTTCTTTGGAGCGGCCTCCTCACGGCCACTTGGCTCCCATCTTCGGCGCGGTCACGAACGCCTTGGGAGTGGCGCGCTCTCATGCGGCGAATTTATTCTGCTTTCAGCATCTTCGCGGCATTTTGTCCGCCGCAATCCGGCTTGGCATAATCGGGCCGCTGGAAGCCCAATTGCTACAACATCGGCTCAGCCCATGCGCGCGCAAGGTTCTGAGCCATTGCGAAGACATGCCGATCGGACAGATCGCTCAAACCGCGCCTTTGCTGGAACTTTGGCAGGGAACACAAGATCGTCTCTATTCGCGCCTTTTTCAAAGTTGACTCATTTTCCATGAACACAGAACACCACCATCATGCTCCCAATCATACTCACGAGCACTTGGATCATCCCGGCCGGTTTCTTGAGCGGGACCAAACCTTGTCGCGCGATTTTCATCAGCGCGCTTTTACGGTCGGGGTGGGAGGGCCTGTCGGGAGCGGCAAAACCGCCTTGATGCTTGCTTTGTGCCGGCAGTTGCGTTCGCGGATGAGTGTTGCCGCGGTCACCAACGACATCTTCACCAAGGAAGATGCCGAGTTTCTGATTCGCCACGAGGCGCTGGAGGCCGGGCGCATCCGCGCCGTCGAAACGGGTGGTTGTCCTCATGCCGCCATTCGCGAGGATATTTCCGCAAATCTTCTGGCGTTGGAGGAACTGCAACAAAAATTTCATCCCGACATTCTCCTGCTCGAATCCGGCGGGGACAACCTGGCCGCCCACTTCAGCCGCGAGTTGGCGGATTACACCGTTTATGTTATTGACGTGGCGGGCGGTGACAAAATCCCGCGCAAGGGCGGCCCTGGCATTACACAGTCCGACCTGTTGGTCATCAACAAGACGGACCTTGCCGCCGCCGTCGGGGCTGATATGGCGGTGATGGAGCGCGACTCCCGGCAAATGCGGGGGGACGGTCCCTTCGTTTTTGCGCAGATCAAACATGGTCCTGGCGTGGACCAGATAGCCAGCCATGTACTCCATCACTGGCAACACGCTTCGGGTAGGGCGCACCAACATTGAGAAGATTTAGTGGACGAAGATGAGGTCTGCAACGCGGAGATTCGTGATACTTCGGGCAGCCACGCGCTGCAATTGCGTAACCTGTGGGTGGCGAATTCAAGCTGCGATTGGCAATTCGAATTGCCCACGACACTCAGCTCGCTCTCTGTAATCTCCAAGGTCCAACGGTTGGGTCGTTGCACGCCCGGCCTTCTCTTCGGTTACACAGGAAGTCCAAATTACTTAATTCCGAGGACCCCTGGCCTCACTTGACTGCGGGAGGCGGGGCGGGATGAAGAATATTATTGTCAGCCAGCCAGTCCGCCATGCGCTGGGGCCAGTCATGGATGGAGGCCAGTTTGGAGCGGTGGCCCAGGTTGAAACCATGGCCGCCTTGCGCGTAAATGTGGGCTTCGACGGAGCGCCCCGCCTGATGATACTTTTCCACCAGTGACAGCACAGGCCCGACGTGGCTGGTGTCATCGCTCGCGACAAGGAAGAAGGCCGGCGGCACGGTGGCCGGGAGCTTTTCGGGAATGCCCAGCGGACCGGGATAAATGACAATTTGGAAATTGGCGATGGCATCCAGGCGGTCAATCGGGTCGGCGGCGTTGGCATCTCCCTCAGTGGGATTGTAAACGAGCATGGATACCACTTCCCCACCGGCGGAAAAACCGATGATGCCGAGGCGGTTGCTGTCCACGTTCCATTCTTGGGCGCGACTGCGGATCAAGCGCATGGCGCGCTGGGCGTCCTGGCGCGGGTGGATTTTCAACGAGTAGGGTGAACCCGCTTCCCGGGCGAGGCGATATTTCAACACAAACGCCGCCATCCCCAGGTTGTTGAGGTAGCGCGCGGGTTCGACTCCCTCGGCGTTATAGACCAGCTCGCGATGGCCGCCGCCGGGGCAGATCAGCA
The DNA here is from genome assembly GCA_050014435.1 of Verrucomicrobiota bacterium. Lineage (GTDB taxonomy): Bacteria > Verrucomicrobiota > Verrucomicrobiia > Limisphaerales > Palsa-1400 > DASRLE01. The sequence goes on from JBEKDI010000079.1 coordinate 15,263, forward strand.
CCGCCGCGCCGTTCGCCTTCTCTTTCGGCGGAAGGAAAACCGTGATCGAGGGATTGTGGATGTTTCGCACCCAATAATCTTTGGCCAATTCCGGCTCGTTGCGCCGATCTTCAAATCCGGGCGCGCCATTGGTCCAAAGCGGAACGACCTGCGGCTCCGCGGCGCGAAGAGAAACGACCCCGGCCAACGCAACAGCCAGGCCGAGAGCGAACGCTTTCGTATTCATAGACACAACGCCATGATTAGATGTTGCCGAGTCGTCCGGTGGAGTCCCCAAAGCGGGGCAAATTCTCCAGACCCATGCGGTCGGCCATGCTGAGGAAAAGATTGGCCGCGGGCATCGAGCCGTGGCGGACATAGCGCCCCGGCGCAAGTGTGCCGCCGCCCGCGCCCGCCAAAACAAGCGGCAGGTTTACGTGCGTGTGGCGGTTGCCGTCGGCGTTGCCGCTGCCATACAGGATCATCGAATTGTGCAGCAGTGAATTGCCGTCCGCGTCATTGGTCTGTTCCAGCTTTTGCAAAAACTTGGCGAACTGCGTAACGTACCAAAGATCGATCTCCGAAACCTTTTGAATTTTGGCCTTGTCGTTGAAGTGATGCGAAAGGTCGTGATGCCCCTCGGGAATGCCGATTTCCGAAAACGACCGGTTGCTGCCGTCGTGCGCAAGCAACAGCGTTGCCACGCGTGTGGAATCGGTCTGGAAGGCCAGTGTCAGTATGTCAAACATTAATTCAAGGTGTTCGCCGTAGCTGGCGGGGATGCCGGCGGGAGGCGAATCGATCATCGGATCCTTGGGGTCGCCCAGCCTCTCGGCTTTCTGGATGCGTATCTCCAATTCACGCACGCCGGTCAGGTATTGGTCGAGCTTGTCGTTGTCGCGCGGGTTAAGCCGGCGGTGCATCTGCCGGGTGTCATCAAGGACAAAATCGAGTACGGAGCGCTGCTCCTGGCGCCGTCGTTGCAAATTCTTGATGCGGTCACCGGGCGGCCCCGCCCCGAAAAGCCGCTCAAAGACCTGGCCGGGATTGGCTTCCGCCGTCATTGGTGTGGTCGGCGAATTCCAGGAGAGATTGTATTGATAAGCGCAGGAATAACCGGAGTCGCACGCCCCGCTCAGCCGCGAGGTTTCGCAGGTCAATTCCAGCGACGGAAAACGCGTGAGGTGCCCGACGCCACGGGCCATGACCTGGTCGATTGAAATCCCGGCATGCACATCCGTGGCGCTCTTTTTGATTCGGACGCTGGTGAGGAAAGTGCCATTGGCGCGGGCGTGATCGCCGCCGCCGTCGTCCTGCGGAAGCGCGCTGCGGTCGTCGAGTTCGCCGAGAACCTGGATTTGCCGACGGAATTGGCGCAGCGGTTCCAGTGTCCGCCTCAGATCAACATCCGTTCCATCCTGCTTTGGCCACCACTCACCGGGAATCGCTCCGTTGGGAAAATAAAGGAAGGCCGTGCGCAACGGCGCTCCCGTGGCGGTGGCGGCCAGCTTGCCGGCCGAAGGTGTCTCGAATAGCTTGGCCGGAGCCAACGAGGCAAACGCCGGCAGGGCGACACACGCCCCCAATCCGCGCAAGAACTGGCGGCGATTAAAACCGCCTGCAGCCCTTTCCGCGGCATCGTCGGCGCGTATGCCGGTTCTCTTCATCGATTGTCCAGGTTCAGGGCCACAGACTGGCCGGACCGCGCCCGACGGCATCTTTGAAAAGGCGCGGACTCCACCACACCCGACAGCAGGGCGGACGGACGGCCATTGCACGCTTCGATGCGCGCCACAATTTGATCCACCGTTTCGACATCATAATAATCCAGGCCACGACCCAAGGCATACGTTAGCATCTTTTCCGTCAGCGTGCGGTAAAAATCTTTCGCGTGTTTGGTGACGAGAATGCGCTTCAATTCCCTGACATCGGCGAAGGATTCGCCGGTGATGAATGCTCCGGTGGCATCGATCGGCTCGTTGTATTCCGTCTGGCGCCACATGCCCATGGCGTTGAAGTTCTCGAAGGCCAGCCCGAGCGGATCCATGCGGTTGTGACACGAACTGCACAGGGCGTCTTTGCGGTGCAAGGCCAAAGTGTCGCGCAGGGAAAGCGCGTGATTAGTGGCGCCTTTGGCCGCGTCTTCCAGTGGCGGAATGTTGGGCGGCGGCGGGGGCGGCGGCGTTCCCAAAACATTGTCGAGAATGAACAAGCCCCGCTTGACCGGCGAAGTGCGCGTGGGATTGGAAGTCACCACCAGCACCGTCCCTTCGGTCAAAATTCCCCCGCGCGGGCTGTCCGGCGCCAGGGTGACGCGCCGCATCTCGTTGCCGTCCACGTTGGTGATTCCGTAGTGCGCGGCCAGTCGGTGGTTGAGGAAGGTGTAATCGCTGTCAAGCAATTCCAGCAGGCCCCGGTCCTCCCGCAGCACATAGTCAAATACTTTTTCCGTTTCCTGCCGCATGTCAAAGCGCAATTCCCAATCGAAATTCACGCGCGAAGGGCCTCCGAAATTCTTGAACAGGGTTGACCGGATGCCGGCCAATTCGTCTTTTTCCGCCTTCGTCAGGCTTTCGTCGGATTTGTCGTTCAACTCGCGGAAACGTTTGCGCAGGCGCGAGCGTTCGGGATCGAATTTTTCCTCGCGGGCAAGGATGGAGCGCGGATCAACCGGCCAGTCCTGGATATCCCGGGCCCGCAGCCACTGCCCGGTGAAATCGCGGACGAACGCTTCCGACTTCTTGTCCCGCAACATCCGCCCGACCTGCGCGGAAAGGTTCTGGCGCAGGCGGCCTTCGCCCGCCAGGCGCATCAGTTCGTCGTCCGGCATCGAAGTCCAGAGGAAATAAGAAAGGCGCGAAGCCAGCGCATATTCATCGACCAATGGATATCTCTCCTTTCCACTGCCCGGTTCGGCGCCCTCTTCGCGAAAAAGAAACCGGGGCGAGGCCAGCACCGCGACCATGCCTTGGGCGATTCCCGCTTCGAAAGTCTTGCCGGGCTGCGAATAAACATTCTCAGCCAAGGCGCCGAGGCGATCGACGGTTTTATCATCCACGGGACGGCGAAACCCTTTTCGAGCGAATCCGCCCAGGAGTTCCCTGGCGTATTGGCGGCGCGCCGTTACGCCAGTGGGCACAGCCTTTGGAAAAAACTGCGCATAATGGTCCGGGCGAACCCAGTGTTCCTTCGCCTTCGGCCCGTGGATGGTTACGGAGGTAATTTGGAGCGTGAGCGTGCGGGTTTGCGCCTGGTCCGGGGTGAGCGGCTGCAATTGGAAGGACATGACGTGGTCGCCGGCCGTCCAGTCCTGATCAAAATCGTAATGGAACAGTCTATCGCCTTCGCGATTATATTCCTGCCGCAACAATTCACGCCCATCCACTTGGAAAATCAACCGGCACTTGTTGTAATCGAAAACGTTGTCCGCGTATTTCTCATTCGCCATCAGGTCCACCGCCAGTTGGTATTTCCCAGGCCATTTCATCCTCACCGTGTTCGAGACCGACGCCGGTTTGTAGTACGACAGATTCAATGCGCCGTCCCATCCCAAGCCCTCGAAGCGATTTCCCGTGATGATTTTTTTGGCCATCGTTTCCGGCTCAACAGGCACGGCCTGGCCGACGATTTTTTCCGCAGCGTTCAGATACTTCTCCAGCAACATGGGCGGCAGCGTCAGCACGTCGCCGATGGTGTCGAAGCCGTAGCCGGTGTCATCCGGCGGAAAGGCTTCCTGCGTGTTGAAATCCACGCCGAGCAGGTCCCGAATGGTGTTGTGGTATTCGGCGCGGTTGAGGCGGCGGAGGGTGACTCGCCCCGGATCGGGGTCCTGCGGATCGATGCCGAAGACGCTGGTCTTGACCCAATGGACGATTTGTTCCTGTTCCTCAGCAGTGGGCCGGGCTTTCTTGGCCGGGGGCATGATGCCAGCCCGGATATTCTTCATTGCTTTCCACCACAACTCGCGATTTTCGAGAAGGTTTTGATCGGACTTGAATCGGTCGAATGCCACCTTGCCCTTGCTGGCCCCGTCGCCGTGACAATCAAAGCAATAATTTTGCAGGATGGGCAGGACATTCGTGTGAAACTCCGCCGCGCCCGGAACCTCCGCCGCGCGAATGCTCACGCTCGCCGCCGCCAGAAACAACAGCAGCCCCCGTACCGATTGCCGATGAACTTGGAATTGCACGTCCGATTACAATACCCATTTTCGGGCAGTTTAAAAGGCAATTGCTATAGCTGTGGGGAAGCAGAGCATGCCATGGGGATGGAAAGACCCGTCGCCAGTCCTGCTTTCAGATGGGGATCCTCTCTCTCCCCGCTTCGCCCGGACAAAGAAGGAGAATGGGTTATTCTGAATTCAGCTTGACCCCGGGAAATGAATGCATGGAATATTTGCATCGGGCCTTCCCAAAGGGGATGCCTGCTTGCAGCATATAGAATTATTATGGAATATCGCGAACTCGGACGAACGGGTTGGAAAGTCTCCGCCATCAGCTTCGGCGGGTGGGCCATCGGCAGCACGTGGGGCAGGGTGGATGACAAGGAGTCCATGGCGGCCTTGCATCGCTGCCTGGATTTGGGCGTGAATTTTTTTGACACTGCCGACGTCTATGGCGATGGCCACAGCGAACAGTTGCTGGCCCGGCTTCGCAAAGAGCGGCGTGAGCCTTTCTACGTTGCCACCAAGGCAGGGTGCCGTTTGCAAGTTCACGAAGCCGCCGGTTACAACCGGCAGAACCTCACGGCCTTCGTCGAGCGCAGCCTTAAAAATCTCGAGGTGGAAACAATCGACTTGCTGCAACTGCATTGCCCGCCTGTCACCGTCCTCTACATGCCGGAGGTGTTCGGCATCCTGGACGATCTGACCAAAGCGGGCAAACTGCGCCACTACGGCGTCAGCGTGGAAAAAGTGGAGGAAGCCCTGATCGCAATCGAACATCCGGGCGTGCAGACCATTCAGATCATTTTCAATATGTTCCGCCAGCGTCCCAGCGAATTATTCTTCGGCGAGGCGCGCCGCCGCCGGGTGGGAATCCTGACCCGCTTGCCGCTTTCCTCAGGCATGCTCACTGGCAAACTGACCAAAGACAGCCGCTTCGAACAGGATGACCACCGCGCCTTCAACCGCCAGGGCGCGGCTTTTGACCGGGGGGAAACCTTCTCGGGCGTGGATTACGAGACGGGCCTCAAAGCGGTGGACGAATTGCGGCCTTTAGTGCCCGCCGGGGCTACGCTGGCCCAAATGGCGTTGCGGTGGATTCTGATGTTCCCGGAGGTCACGTGCGCCATCCCCGGGGCCAAGCGCCCCAGTCAAGTCGAAGAAAATATCGCGGCGGCGAATCTTCCGCCCTTGAGCGGCGAGACGATGGCGGGCATCTCCGCAATTTACAACCGGCGCATCAAGCCTTTGGTCCAGCAACGCTGGTGACCGGCCCACCCCGGTGTAAAGTGCAGCCAGTGCGTCGCGGCTGAAAGTTTTAGCGATAGCGATAAAGTTTGATGTGCTGGATGCCAAACCGATCCGGAACCAGGCGCAGATGCCGTCCTTGATGGTCTTCGTCACCGTTCAACCGCCGCCCGGCCACCCAGTGGCCATTTACGAACGAACCTTCGTCAATGCTCGCGATGCCGGCGACGGGATCGGCGGGCGAATCGGAAGTAAACGTCACGATTAACCCGCTGCCAGCCACCAGATATTCGTCCTGCCCAAGGGAGATGATCAATCCGCCGAAGCGCGGCCATGGACTTGGACGCGGATTGCGCGAACCCCCCCAAGTGTAGTCGTGAGACACATTAAGGGTGAAGTTGCCGAGGTGGACTTTTTGCGTCTGGTTTGTTTCATCGAGCAACACGCCGGCCATCGTTCCTTTGCCCTGGTTTTCCAGAATCACAGGCGCGAGCTGGGACAAGACATCATAGCACCGTCCGAAATCGGGCCGCTGCGTCGAAAGCTCATTCGTGCCCGGCAGAGGAGGCGGATCGTCAATCGCAAAGGGAGAAAACCCCATCGCGTCACATTGGCCAAAAGCATAAAACGGATTTGCCGTGTCCCGAATGGCCTCCGGGATGAAGAGCGGATTGCCGGAACGATGATATTTGCCGCACCACTCGGCGAAATTCGGGAAATAGATGTCAGGCGAGAGAAAATCAATTCGCGGCGCCCCGGCCCGCCACACATCCAGCAAGTGCGGCAACGGCCCTCCGCTGGGATACTGGCCGGGCTTGGAGTTGGGCCGGATCAGAGCGGCATTGACATACATCAGTAGTGGATACTCCGCTTTGCCGCTCGCGGCCACTTGGTCTGTGTAGCGGGCAAACCACCATGCCGTGAAAATCTCTTCCGTTCCGATTCCCGGCCCGAAGACTTCTTCCCATGTCCCCGACGTTTTGAAACCGGCCTTTTCCCAGACCTCGCGGAATTCGGGTATAAGTGTGTCCTTGTGCGCCTGCAGATAATCCATCAATGCTTTCGGCGCCGCTTGGGCAAAGGCTTGGTTGGCCGCAGCCGAGTGGTCCCGGGCTTCTGGAATCATGCCAATCTCATTTTCCACCTGGACCATGATGACGGTATGCTTCTTATCCACGTGGCGAATGTGCCGCATCAGCGCCGTGAAGGCGCGGGCATCGGTCTTCCAATTTGTTTCATTGAAAGGTGACAGGATTTCAATGCCGGCGCCATCGGACTTCTGACTGCGGGGAAACCGGCGTTGGTCCGTCTTGACCCAGGCTGGCGCATAGCACGACATGCTATTCTTCCAACTGCCGAACCAGAGGAAAACCAAACGCAAGTTGTTGGCCCGGGCTTCATGAATGAGGCCGTCTGCCAACTTGAAATCGAACCTGCCTTCTTCAGGCTCAGTCAATTCCCACGAAACCGGCGCCAGCACGGTGTTGAGATTCAACCGGGCCAAACGCGGCCAGATCGGTTTCATGTAATCCAAACTTGATGAACTGGAATTGTGCAGCTCGCCTCCCAGGACAAGAAATGGCTTGCCGTCCACAACCAGCCGGGAGGCTGTGCCCTGTCTGTCAATATAAGGAATGCCGGGAGAATCGTTCGCCCGAAGCGGCGCTGCCGCGCAAATGAGAGCGACGGTCAAGCCGCGAAGCAGTATCTTCATATTCGAAATGATCAGCCAAATGTGTCCCCGTTCCAACCCCAGTGGCCCGCGCTGATTTCGGTGAAATTCAGGTAAATGCGGTTTTGCGGCACGCCGAGTGACTCGTTGAGCAGTTTGCAGATTTTTTGCGATATATTCTTATTCACCTCACGGCTCAATCCCCCAATGCTCCGCACCTCCACCAGCGCCGCCTCCCCCGGACTGCCCGACATTTGCATGGCGGCCTGGCTCGCCGTCACCATGACGTATTGCTGCGGTTTTCCAATCGTTTCGGCAACGATTTTGGACAGGGAGGCGAGCAGGGCCTGCCGCTTGTCCTCCGGGAGAAGAACTGTAGTTTCAAGTTTTAATAGTGGCATGACCGATATCTACCACCTGGCAGCGCCACACTCAAGCACATCGGAAGAATGGTAATGCCTTAATTTGATGTAGCTTCGCGCCGTCGGCTCGAAATTGACAATCATATTTTTCAGGAGTCCTCATACGTTATCGAGGCTTTGCAGTATTTTGCGTCTGCCTGAATCATCACGAATCTGCGCGAAAATTGGTAAAAAAGTATCAGATTTGGTCGCTGCGCCTTAATGTGGCGATGGCGGGTCCGAAAGCATCGCAAATTGCCTCGGAGCGCCCAGCCATGAAGAGCTCCGCAGTTCGGCTTCGTCGATCGCGTTATCTGTTGTCCACATGTGGCACTGCTGCCTTGCCTGCCGCTATATCGAAGGCGGAAAGATTGCTGGCTAGGCATTTGGTTTCATGCATACCTCCGCCATAACCACACAAGACGTCATACTGGCCATCCGGGAGATCAAATTGCACGTTGACCGTCCTCTTCTGTTTGGCGTCGATTGTGAAATCATGGGGCAATTCATTTTGCTTATCAATAGTCCAGCAGTACGGCTTGCCTGCAGCAATTCCTCCACCTGTCATCCGATTAAATCCGAAATCTTGTCGTGTGATCAAGGCAAAGGAAGGCCCATCCGAGACAGACCAGTTGTCCGATGCTTCACGTTTCATCATAAGCGTTAGTGCAAACTCCTCGTTAAAAACCTTCACTGGAATCTGGCTCGTATTCTCAATGGTGAGGGCAGCAACAGGCTTGCCGTCCGATTGCACCTTCACCGAGGAAACAAGACGAATCCCCTCTAGTTTCACCCATTTTCGATTGCCCTCAGGCGCATCCCCGAGATAGTCGAACTGTCCGATAAGACCATCCCCCGGGTTGCGCGGTTGGCTCACTTCCTTTGCGTCAATCTGGATGGCTTGCTTCGCGTAGGGACGAAGGCGCTCCTTCACTTTTTCAGAAATATACATGACGTAAATCCCACTGTACAAAGTGCAGCCACCCCAACGATCAAACACCACCACGCCGCAGTACTTTCCCTTCGAGCGAAAGCCGCCTTCACACAAAAGACTCATGACGCTCAAGAGCACAAGGACGTATGCAAATACCCGAGGTTTCATGGTGTTCTCCATTGACAATACTTGCTGCTAAAGTAGCTGACTATCACCGCAAAGTAAAATGGAACAGCTTGATGCCAAAACGGTGCAGGTTCAGAACATGGGCATTAGACCATTAAATGTAGTTAATGGCTCCAAAAACTCAGATGCATCCGATTGACCAGAACCACCATATTGAAGCAATGCCGGAAGAACGCAGGGGAAACAGACGGGCGCACGACAATATTTTTCATTTCGCCATTTTGCCTCCTGAACAACATATATGGGGCTATATATGGCCCTGGTGCGTCTCTCTCTCCCCGCCTGCGGGGAGAGAGCCGGAGAGAGGGGATTAATCGTTCGCAAATATTTGTCAGGCACCCGAAACAGACCCCCTCGCTATCCGCGCCGGGCGGAAGTATATTGAGGCGTGAGTAACAATTCACAGGCCGCGTCGCTGGATCGGCGCACCGTCGTTGGAACGCTTTGCCGGTCCGAAGACGGACGCATTCGGTGCGTGGCGTGCGGGCATCGCTGTCTTCTCGCGGCGGGGCGGCGCGGCATCTGCAGAGTCCGCTTCAATGACGGCGGCCAACTGCGCGTGCCATTCGGTTATGTGGCGGGCGGCCCGGCAAGCGATCCGGTGGAAAAGAAGCCTTTTTTCCACGTCCATCCCGGCAGCGACGCCCTGACGTTCGGAATGCTCGGGTGCGATTTTCATTGTTCCTATTGCCAGAATTGGGTTACCAGCCAGGCCTTGCACGATGAGGCGGCGGCGGCCCCCATCCTCGATGTTACACCCGCGCAAATCGTGAAGGCCGCCCAACGGACCGGCGCCCGGCTGATTGTGTCCAGCTACAACGAACCGCTCATCACCGCCGAATGGGCCGTCGCCGTTTTGCAGGAGGCGCAACGGGTCGGCCTGCCCTGCGCCTTCGTCTCCAACGGCAATGCCACGCCCGAGGCGCTCGATTTTCTGCGCCCGTGGATCGTCGCATACAAGATTGATCTCAAGGGATTCGACGACCGGCGCTATCGCACGCTGGGCGGAACACTCGAACACGTGACCGGCGGCATCCGCATGGTGCATGAGCGCGGCCTGTGGCTGGAGGTGGTCACACTCTTGGTGCCGGGCTTCAACGATAGCGGGGAGGAGTTGCGCGCCATGGCCAAATTCCTCGTCTCGGTCAGCCCCGGCATTCCCTGGCACGTCACCGCCTTCCATCCTGACTACAAAATGACCGCCGCGACGGCGACGACTGCCCGCCAGCTTATGCGCGCCGCGGAAATCGGCGTGGAGGAAGGGCTGCGTTTCGTCTATGCTGGCAACCTGCCCGGTCGCGTCGGCCCGTGGGAAAACACCTTTTGCCCCCAATGCCGCACGGTGCTCGTTGAACGCGCCGGTTACGTCCTGAAGCAGTATTGCATCACCGGCGAGGGCAAGTGTCCGAAATGCCGGATGACCATTCCCGGCCTATGGCCGGGAGGCGGAGTTGCAGATGTGAGGCTGGGAGACGCCGCGATGGATTGGCTTGCGCGCCGGCCACGGCGGGTCCAACCCGGTGTTTGAAGACGTCTTAAGGAGGAGCCGAAAAGTGCCGATACAAAACTGTTAAGGTCCATGCCGGCAGGCCGGCGCGGGCGAACGATGAAAGCAGCAGACACCAATTGTTCCGCGCTCTCGCTGAGCGACCTGTCGGAGTCATCTCCACGCAAGTCGCCTGGGCTTGCTTATTTGCTACTGGACCAATTGCCGATCGGTGTTTTTCAAAAGGACAAAGAGGGCCGATACGTCTTCGCTAATTCATGGTTCCTGCACCTCCGAAACGCCACTTTGGATCAATTCATTGGCAAAACCGCCGATGAAGTTGCCGGCCACAGATGGAAGCCCGGAGCCCCCGATACTCCGGAGAAATTGTGGGAAACTAAGGTGTTTAATGAAGGCGCAAATCACCACAAGCTCATTATGGAAACCGGCCGCTCGATTGAAGCGGAAGAGTTTCATGTCGATCGGGATGGCAAAGACCAGTGTTTCCACGTTTTTAAAGGGCCGTTAATCGGCCCTGATGGCACAATCATCGGCTCTCAAGGCGTATTGTTGGATATTACTGAGCGCAAGCGAGCCGAGGCGCTGTTGGCCAGTGAGCGGCATATGTTACGGGCGCTGATGGATTCTTCGACGGACGCAATTTATTTTAAGGACCGCGAATCGCGCTTTATTCGTTGCAGTACCGGCTTGGCCTCGTATTTCAGCTTGGGTGGCGCGGACGACGCCATCGGCAAACGCGACTTTGACTTCTTCGGCGAGGAGCATGCCCGTCCGGCCTTCGAGGACGAACAGGAAATCATGCGCACGGGTTGTCCGATTATCGGCAAAACCGAAAAGGAAACGTGGCAGGACGGACATATCACCTGGGCGCTGACCAGCAAGATGCCGCTTTATG
>JBEKDI010000080.1:0-25707 GCA_050014435.1 Verrucomicrobiota bacterium
GCCGTCCAAAAGCCTATCAACTACTCAATAAACCCCGGCACACATTCAAAGAGGTTCCTCACCGCTGCCGCTACTATAACAAAAACACTCTGAGAAACCGTGGTCTTATCTAAGCGCCATTCCTTTCAGTTCTCACTTTTGACCCTATTTGGTACCGGATACTGCCTTGCGGGTTGCCGTTGCGATCGAGAATCCGATGTCATCGAAGGCGCAATAACGTAGAGCGTTATGGGTGTCAACCCTCTTTGCCCGTCATAAAGAATCAGCCCTCGGAATCAAGTAATTATGGGATTGATGGCTGGGGGAGATGAGGCGAAAGAATTTAGTGGAATTTGCGGGTCCTTTTTGGATGCCTGTTTGAAAACCCATACCAGCGCCGCGCGAGGGCACGCGGCCTACAGGAAATGGCCAGAGCCTCAATCTTTTGCAGCCCGGTCCCCTTACCGGACGGGTATTTAAACAGTCTCTCCCTTTTCTTTTTCTCCCATCGCCCGGCCTGCAATCCAGCCGGTGGTCCAGGCGGCCTGAAAATTGAAGCCGCCGGTGATGCCGTCGATGTCCAGGAGTTCGCCGGCAAAGTGCAATCCGGGGCAAATCCGGCTCTCCATGGTTTTGAAATTGACTTCGCCCAACCGCACGCCGCCGCAGGTGACAAATTCGTCCTTGTTCAGGCTTTTGCCGGCCACTTGAAGTTCGGTGCGGATGAGTTGCTGGACGAGGGCGTGTTGCGCCGCACGCGAGAACGCGGCCCAGCGCGTGTCGCGGGGGATGCCCGCCGCCATGACCAGTTGTTCCCAAAGGCGGCCGGGCAGCGGCGCAATCGAAGTGTTGACAATGAGGCGGGCCGGTTGCGCCCCGCGCCGCGCGCGCAATTCCGCCGCGATTTGTTCCGCGTCAAGATGAGGGAGCCAGTTGAGGCGCAGAAGGAACTGGTAGTTCAAAGCGTGCAAAATGCGCGCGCCCCAGCCCGACAAGCGAAGTATGACCGGACCGCTCAAGCCCCAATGTGTGAGAAGCAACGCTCCCTGCTCGCGCAAATTCGTTCCCGGCACCGAGGCCGAGACCGATGGAACGGAAACTCCGGACAACTCCCGCAGCCACGGGGTTTCGATGTGAAAGGTGAACAACGAAGGCACAGGGGGTTGGAGGGTGTGGCCAAGGGACACCGCCAGTTCACCAGCCAGCGCGGACCGGCATCCGCCCGTGGCCAAAAGCAACCGGTCGCAAGTGAGCGATTGGCCGTTGGCCAGCGCCAGTTGAAAGGCGCCCCCGGGTTGTTTGGCAACCTGCGCCACGCCGCAATTGGCCAGCAACTTCACCCCGGCCGTCCTGGCCGCGCGCATGAGGCAATCAATGATGGTCTGCGATGAATCGCTGGCTGGAAACATGCGTCCGTCGCTCTCAGTTTTAAGTTTGACGCCGCGGGATTCGAACCAGGCGACGGTGTCGGCGGCCTGGAAAACGTGGAGGGGGGCGAGCAAGGCGCGCTGGCCGCGCGGAAAGCGCATGGTGAACTCGCGCGGATCGAAGCAGGCATGAGTGACATTGCAGCGTCCGCCTCCGGAAATGCGGACTTTGCCCAGGAACCGCGCCCCTTTTTCCAGCACCGTGACGACCGCCCCGGGCATGGCTTCCGCGCAAGTGATCGCCGCGAAAAAACCAGCGGGGCCGCCGCCCACGATCACAACACGTTGCGCACTCGTCACGCCAGTCAAGCTTTTGGTGGAATCGCGGGCGGTTTGCAATCCTGTTTCAAAGCCCATTTCCGATGCGCCTTGATGACGCTCTTGCGCAGAATATCACGCGACAGGCCCGGCTGCCGCTCCATCACAGTGTCAAGAAGAGACTCGAAGGCCATCAAGTAATGCTCCGCCTCTTTGTCCTGTGATGCGGACGCCTTTTCGTAAGCGAGGATGATCGCTTCCAGCTCCTTGTTCATTTCGGGAAGACTTGCTTCAAAAACTCTTCCGCTTGTGCGTCTGATAGAGCCGTGTCATGGAAGGTGTCGTAAGCATCCTGCAATTGCCGGACGCGCACCTGTAGCCGGGAAACCAAATCCGGGTCATTGAAGTCAGGATCGGCGATCAAGGTGTTTATAAAAAGGCAACACCGGATGGCCAACTTCAGGCCTGTTTTGTGTTCTTCGAGTTGTGCCGGCGTCGGCTCTCGGAACACGAAATTGCCCCTATGAATGGCCAGCATGCCGTCCATCCAGACAAACCATTGTTCCATTTGTCGCTTGGTCAAGTCACGGGCCTGGGCTTGAATGTCAGGAACTCTGCTGTCGGAAATCACGGCATCCATGCCATCAATAAACACCTTCCGGACGCCTTTGGCAAGACTGAAGCGAGCGGATGAGGATTTGTAGGTAATGGGCACAGAATAGCGACGGTTGATTTGCAGGAATTTGAGTGTAACTTTGCGGCGCTGTTCTGTTTCGCGCGAATTCGCATCGTTAAACCATAAACCGAAAGGAAACACATGAACATCGGAGTCATCGGAGCTGGCAACGCAGGCGGCGCCCTCGGCAAAGGTTCGGCCAAGGCTTCGCCTGGCCCACCAGGGCGGTTTGGGAGTGGAATTCGCCTTCAAGCTGCCGCGGCGTTAAGCCAGGCATGACACATGGAGAAGTACCGACTGGAAGCGTTCAGCGACGGGGTGATTGCCATCATCATCACCATCATGGTGCTGGAGTTGAAGGTGCCTCACACGGTCGAAGCCAGCGATCTGAAACCCTTGTTGCCGGTGCTGTTGAGCTACTTGCTAAGTTTCCTGTATGTCGGCATCTATTGGAATAACCATCACCATATGTTCCATTGTGTCCGGAATGTCACCGGCGGTATCTTGTGGGCAAACCTGCACTTGCTCTTCTGGTTGTCGCTCTTCCCATTTGCCACCGGCTGGGTGGGTGCAAACCATCTGGCGCCAATACCCACAGCCTTTTATGGTTTCGTGCTGCTGATGGCAGCCGTCGCTTATTATGTTTTGCAGAGCGCCATTATCATTCATCAAGGCCCCGGCTCCTTGCTCGCGGCGGCTATTGGGAAAGACTGGAAAGGAAAAAGTTCGCCGGTATGTTACCTCGCTGCGATTCCCCTGGCGTTCGTAAGCCCCTGGATAGCCCACGGCCTTTATGTATTCGTCGCGCTGATGTGGTTGGCGCCCGATCGCCGCATCGAGCGCGCGCTAACGATTCGGAAAAAAGAGTAAACAACCCCGGAGCAAGCTCCGGGGCATTGACGTATGAGAGAAAACACGAACGAAGCAAGCTTCGCGGTATCCAACCGGAAAGGCAACGCCTGATGAAGCCGTAGCCTTGAACTTTGCCGCTTGAACCTTGACCTTGATGGAATTGTGACTGACGAAACAGCTTCCCAGCTTCCTTCGCCGCGGCCCAAACGGCGGCCGCGCTATTCGGGCAGAAACCCGCGGCGTTTCGAGGAGAAATACAAGGAGCACAATCCCGGGCGCTATGCTGAAACGGTGGAGAAAGTCATTGCCTCGGGCAAGACGCCGGCGGGAATGCATCGACCTGTAATGGCACGGGAAATTCTGGAGGTTCTCGCGCCGAAGCCCGGCGATATCGCGGTGGATTGCACACTCGGATTTGGCGGGCATGCCCGGGAACTTCTGACCCGCATCCAGCCCGGCGGACGGCTGCTGGGATTGGATGCTGATCCGGTGGAACTTCCCAAAGCCGAAGCCCGGTTGCGCGCGCTGGGGTTTGGCGAGGAAACCTTCACCGCCCATCGCAGCAATTTCGCCGGCTTGCCGCAGATTCTCGCCGCCGCGGAAATCGCGGGCGCGGATATCATCCTGGCGGACCTGGGCGTGTCGTCCATGCAACTGGATGATCCAAGGCGCGGATTCTCGGTAAAAAATGATGGACCGCTCGACATGCGCATGAATCCGTCGCGCGGCCAGCCCGCCTCGGCCTTTCTGGCGCGCATCCGCTCCGATGATTTGGAAACGGTGCTGACGGAGAATGCGGACGAACCGCGCGCCGCCGCCTTGGCGCCGGTCCTGGCCGGGCGGTCTTTCGCCACCACGACCGCGCTGGCCGGGGCGGTTCGGGCGGTCCTGGCGCGTTTGAACAAGGAGGATTGCGACCTCACGGTTCGCCGTGTATTTCAGGCGTTGCGCATCGCGGTGAACGACGAGTTTTCGGCGCTGGAAACCCTTTTGCGCCATCTTCCCGCGTGCCTGAATCCCGGCGGGCGCGCAGCCATCCTGACCTTTCACTCGGGTGAAGACCGGCGGGTGAAGAAGTCCTTCGAGGCGGGCTTTCGCGATGGCGTCTATGGAGAAATTTCCCGCGACGTGCTGCGTCCGGGCGCTGATGAACGGCACGCCAATCCCCGCTCCACGCCCGCCAAACTCCGCTGGGCCATCAGGGCGACCTTCATGCCTGGCAACCATATATAAATTTTGTCCAGCAAGACCCCAAAAGTCACGAGCGGGCCGGTTTTCATTTGTCAGAAGGCGGTTTTGGCGGTATGCTCAACGTGTGTGTTGCTTAGCTTTCGACCCTAACGGTGACTTTACATTCTGAGAGATGACGCATGGCCGTAGCAAAAATTAAGAAACAAAAGAAAACTTCACCCGCCCCTGCGCCAACGGAGGCCAGTGAACCGCCTGCGCCTCCGCCGCCGCCTCCGGCAGCCGCCAGCCACCAGGATTGGCTGCGATCGCTCGAGTCGATGCTGGAAATCACGTTGAAGAACCAGGGGCCGGACAAAGCAAATTTGCTTGTGGCGGGACTGATCGAGCGCTTGAGAGCGGCGGGAGTGCCGACGCCTTCACCGGTGAGCACGCCCTACATCAACACCATTCCAGTTGAAAAAGAGCCGCCGTATCCGGGCAATCGCGAAATCGAGCGGCGCATCAAGAGCCTGGCGCGCTGGAATGCCATGGCCATGGTGGTCAACGCCAATCAAAATGAAAGCGGCGTGGGCGGGCATATTTCCAGTTACGCCTCAATGGCCACCCTTTACGAAGTGGCCTACAATCATTTTTTCCGCGGCGGCGAAGGCGGACGACTGGCGGATTTGGTGTATTTCCAAGGGCACACGACGCCGGGTAATTACGCCCGCGCCTTTCTGGAATACCGGCTGGATGAAGGGCACCTGCATAATTTTCGCATGGAACTGGCGGACGGCGGCGGTCTTTCGTCATATCCGCATCCCTATCTGATGCCCGATTTCTGGCAGTTCCCGACGGTCTCCATGGGGTTGGGGCCATTGATGTCAATTTATCAGGCGCGTTTCATGCGCTATCTCAAGGCGCGCGGCTTGCTGCCCTCCGTGGAGGAGCCTCGGGTCTGGGCCTTTGTGGGCGACGGGGAGTCGGACGAGCCGGAAACGCTCGGTTCGATCACCCTGGCCGCGCGGGAGAACCTGGACAACCTGATCTGGGTTGTTAACTGCAATTTGCAGCGCCTGGACGGCCCGGTGCGGGGCAACGGCAAGATCATCCAGGAACTGGAAGGCATTTTCCGCGGGGCGGGGTGGAATGTAATCAAAGTGATTTGGGGCACGGCTTGGGACGATCTGCTGGCGCTGGACAAATCGGGCCTGCTGGTCAAGCGCATGGAAGAGGCCGTCGATGGCGATTACCAAAAATACAGCGTCGAGCCTGGCAGCTACATTCGCCGCCATTTCTTCGGCAAATACCCGGAGCTCTTGAAACTGGTCGATCACCTGTCCGACGACGAACTGACCCGGCTGACGCGGGGCGGGCACGACCCAAAGAAGGTTTATGCCGCCTACAAAGCGGCTGTCGAGCATAAGGGCGGCCCCACGGTGATCCTGGCCAAGACGATCAAGGGCTACGGGTTGGGCGAAGCCGGCGAAGGGCGCAACATTTCGCATCAGCAGAAAAAGATGAACGAAAAGGAGCTGCGCGAATTCCGCGCCCGGTTCGACATCCCGGTGCGGGACGAGGACGTGGTGGAGACGCCGTTTTACCGGCCGGCGAAGGATTCGCCGGAAATCCGCTATCTGCTGGACCGACGGCGGAAGCTGGGGGGATTCGTGCCCAAGCGGGCGGTAAAAGCGGAGCCGTTGCAGACGCCGGGGCTGGCGGCGTTTCCTGATTTTGCAAAAGGATCGGGTATGGCGGAATTATCGACAACGATGGCGTTTGTCCGGCTGCTTTCAAATCTTATACGTGACAAGACCATCGGACGGCAGGTGGTGCCCATCATACCCGACGAGGCCAGGACATTTGGCATTGACCCGCTGTTTGCCCAGGTGGGCATCTACTCCTCCAAAGGCCAGCTTTACGAGCCGGTCGATAAGAGCAGCGGCCTGAGTTTTTATCATGAGGCCCAGGACGGCCAGATTCTGGAGGAAGGCATCACCGAGGCCGGTTCGATGGCGTCCTTCGTGGCGGCCGGCACGGCTTACGCCAATTACGGCATCAATCTGATTCCCTTCTACATTTATTACTCCATGTTTGGGCCGCAGCGTGTGGGAGACGAGGTCTGGCTGGCGGCGGACAGCCGGGCCAAGGGCTTTTTGCTGGGGGCAACTTCGGGCCGCACCACGCTCAACGGCGAAGGTCTGCAACATCAGGACGGGCACAGCCCGATCCTGGCCGGCACGGTGCCAACGTTGTATGCCTACGATCCCGCTTTTGGTTATGAAATCGCCATCATTGTGTGCGATGGCATGAGGCGGATGTTCCAGAACGGCGAGGAAATCTTTTATTATCTCTGTCTCTACAACGAAAATTATCTCATGCCTCCCATGCCTGCGAGCGTTGAGGAGGGCGTGATCAAAGGGTTGTACAAGTTCAAGACGGGGCCGGAGGGGAAGAAACACAAGGCGCAAATCCTCGGCAGCGGCAGCATCATCCGGTCGGCGTTGCAGGCCCAGGAGATATTGGCGGAGCGCTATGATGTCTCGGCGGATGTCTGGAGCGCCACCAGTTACAAGAACCTGCGCAATGAAGCGCTGCTGGTGGAACGCTGGAACCGGCTGCATCCCACCGAGCCGCCCAAGAAGCCCCACGTCCGGGAACTGCTCGAAAAGGAAAGCGGCCCGTTCGTCGCGGTGTCCGATTACATGAAGATTGTGCCGGACCAGATTGGCAAATGGGTGCCGGGCGGGTTGACGACCTTGGGGACGGACGGCTTTGGCCGAAGCGACACGCGGGCACATCTGCGCCGGTTCTTCGAAGTCGATGCGGAAGCCACGACGGTGGCGACACTGCACGCGCTGGCGCAGCGGGGCGAAGTGGATAACGAGATCGTGGCCCGCGCCATTAAAGATTTGAATATTGACCCTGAAAAGCGGTTTCCTCAGATTGTGGCGTTTTAAACAAGACATATGGATCTGAAATTACCTCCGCTGGGTGAAGGCGTTGATTCAGGCAGCGTCGTGAGCATTTTGGTCAAGGAGGGCGAGCAAGTCCAAAAGGGCCAGGGGATCATCGAATTGGAAACAGGCAAGGCGGTCGCGCCGGTGCCGGCCTCCGTTGCGGGAAAAGTCACGAAAATCATCGTCGCGGTTGGCGATACGATCTCGGTGGGGCAGCCAATCCTGTCCCTGGAAACCAGCCCGGCGGCTCCTGCCAAGCCCGCCAGCCAGAAGCCCGCCCCCGCCCCGTCGCCCCGCGCCACCCGGCCCGCGCCCGCTGAGCCACCGCCGGAGGAGGAAACAGGCGATGAAGTTGCCGAGCCGGAGGAAGAAACATCCGGTCCCGAGCCGGCTGCGTCGCCCACCATCCGCCGTCTGGCGCGCGAATTGGGCCTCAACCTGAAGAAAATTCGCGGGAGTGAAAATGGCGGACGAATTGTCATGGCCGACGTGCGCGCTTACGTTGAGCGCTTGCAGCGCCTTGCGGCCCAGCCCCGCGCCGCGGGTCCGGCGGCCGCTCCGGTCAAAGCTGAAAAAACAGATTTCTCCAAATGGGGCCCCATTGCCAAACGGCCCATGTCGCCCTTGCGCAAGACCATCGCGCAACGCATGAGCGAAAGTTGGAACGCCGTGCCGCGCGTCACGCAATTTGACGAGGCGGACATTACCGCGTTGAACGACTTGCGCAAGAAGCACGCCGAGGCTTATGAGAAAAAGGGGGCGCGGCTGACCCTGACCTCCTTCGTCCTGAAGATCGTGGCGGAGACGTTGAAGAAGCATCCAGTGCTCAACACCAGCCTCGACCTGGCCTCCGGCGAAGTGATTTACAAGGAATACGCGCATATTGGCATTGCCGTGGACACCGAGCAAGGCTTGATAGTGCCGGTGCTGAGGGACGCTGACAAAAAGGACCTGCTGACCCTGTCGAAGGAATTGAACGAAATCGCGGTGAAGACCCGCGAGCGAAAGATTTCGATGGAGGAATTGCTAGGCGGCACCTTCACCATTTCGAATCAAGGCGGGATCGGCGGCCTGCATTTCACCCCGATCATCAACCTGCCGGAAACGGCGATCCTCGGCCTGGGCCGTAGCGTCATGCGGGCGACGGTGCGCGATGGGAAGATTGAGCCGCGGCTCATTCTGCCCCTGGCGCTATCCTATGATCATCGGGTCATCGACGGCGGCGCGGCGGTGCGATTCATGGTGGATTTGGCGAAGGGATTCGAAACATTTGACGAAAAACAACTGGGCTGAGGATGCCTTAACCCCAACTTATTGTGGACCCCATTAAAACAGAGATTGTTGTTCTTGGCGCCGGGCCGGGAGGCTACGCCGCCGCATTTTACGCCGCCGACCTTGGCAAGAAAGTTCTGCTCGTCGAACAGGACAAAAAACTGGGCGGAGTTTGTCTCAATCGCGGCTGCATTCCCTCCAAGGCCCTGCTGCACGCCTCCCAAATGATCAGCGAGGCCCGGGAATCGGCCCATCACGGCATCACCTTCGGGCCGCCGCAAATCGAATTGGACAAACTGCGCGCCTGGAAGAACTCCATCGTGGACAAGCTCTGCGGCGGGGTCAGCTTCCTGGCCAAAAAGCGCGGCGTGCAGGTGCTGACGGGGCGCGGTCATTTTGAAGGCTCGCAATCCCTGCGCGTCGAGACGGCCGAAGGCCAGCAAATTGTGGCATTTGACAAGGCCATTGTCGCGGTCGGCTCCAAGGCGGCGCTGCCCAAGGCTTTTGACCTGGGCAATCCGCGCGTCATGACCTCGACCGAAGCGCTGGAAATGGAGGAGTTGCCGGAGGATTTTCTGGTCATTGGCGGCGGCTACATCGGCATGGAACTGGGCAGCGTTTATGCCAGCCTTGGCAGCAAAGTGGTCGTGGTCGAAGCCCTGCCCGGCATCCTGGCCGGGGCCGATCCCGATTTGGTTCGGCCCATCCTGAAATACGCGGAGAAGAACTTCCGCGAATTGCGCCTTAATACGAAGGTGACCCAAATGTCCACCAAGGGGAAAAAAATCCGCACCGTTACCCAGGGCCCGGACAAAGTCGAGAAGGAGGAGTTTTACGACCGCGTTTTGGTGGCGGTTGGGCGCGTGCCGCGAAGCGGGGACCTTGGTTTGGAAAATACGAAGGTTGAGCAGGACGAGCGCGGGTTCATCAAGGTCAACGAAAAGCAGGAAACCGCTGATCCCTTTATCATGGCCATTGGCGACATTGCGGGCGGTGTGTTGCTGGCACATAAAGCCTCCAAGGAGGCGCGCATCGCGGTCGAAACTATTGTGGGCGAAGAAAGCACCTCGGCGGGCGTCATCATTCCGGCCGTCGTCTTTACTGATCCCGAACTGGCGTGGTGCGGATTGACCGAGGCTGAGGCGAAAAACAAGGGATTGACGGTGGAAATCGCCAAATACCCCTGGGGGGCATCCGGCCGCGCGCTGACCTACGACCGCCCTGACGGGCTGACGAAATTAATTGTTGACTCGGAAACCGAGCGCGTTCTGGGCATCGGCATCGTGGGGCATGGCGCGGGCGAGTTGATTGCCGAAGGGGTGGTGGCCATCGAGATGGGCGCCACCGTGCGCGACCTGGCGGAATCAGTACACCCGCATCCGACTCTTTCCGAAACGATCATGGAAGCCGCCGAGGTGTTTTACGGGTTCTCGACCCATACTTACGCGCCGAAGAAGCGGGAAGAGGCATGAGTTTTGAAGAAGGGACCAAAGGGACTCAAGGGACGGAATCGACTTAAGCGGCTTGAACAGGATTTTCTCAAAGAAGGCGGGCTGCGCGAACGAATGACGCGCGCCCGTCTTGAAGTCCGGCACAATGGATGACCTTCCGGTCGGTGCGTTTTTTGCGCAAATGGACATTCCCCGGCCAAAGGACTATTTTACAGCATGGCAGTGCCCATTCTGGAAACTCGGAAGCCGGGGGGACCTTCGCGCGGGGTGACCCGTTACACCGGACGCGCCATTTACGTGTACGCGTTCGATGTCGCTTACGATATGCTGCGGGAACCGGTGGCGCAGTTGCTGGGACAGACGGTGGCGGAGTTTAACGTCGATGCCAGCAAGCGCAATCCGCGCCACCTCTTTTTTAACAAGCCGCGCATGGTCCGCCTCCCCCCGATGGAACGCATCGGCCCAAACGGCCCGGTGCGGGTGGAGCGCACTCTCAAGTTCTTGCCGGTCGGCGCCATCAGCATCACGATCTCCGTTCCCTTCCAAGTGCATACGATCGGGGATTTGGTGGCCTATCACGATCTGGAGTTTTCCAACGGCGTCCTGAGCGCGGAGGTAAGGCAACTGGCGGAGGAGGCGCGCCGCGAGCTGGCCCGTTATTTTTTGAAACCGGTCCAGCAATTGGCGGAGGAGGAAGCCTACACTATTTTCTGCGTTGACGCCCCGCTCGTCGCCGAGGACGGACAGCCGCTCAGCGCGGAGGACTGGCTGCTGCAGCATCGCCGCGAAGTGGCGGCGCTGTTGACCCAGGAACCGGACATCAACCAGCTTTCGCGCCAGGAAGCCGACGAATCGACCGGGCGCTATTTGAGCTACTATGAAAACGACCTCGCCGTTCTGGACTGGGACGCGGCCTTGATTGTGCAGGAGCCGGGACAAGTGGACGAAATCCTTTTCGTGCTGGAACTGGCTAACCTGCAATTGGCGGAATTGGAAGCCTATGACCGCATCCTCGACACCGCCTTGGAACGGTCCTATCGCGACTTGAACGAACGTCCGCGGCGCAGCAGCGGGGAAATAATGCGGCAACTGCGGGAAATCCGCATCGACCTGGCGCATTTTAGCGACGAACTGTCCAATATCACCAAGTTCTTTGGCGACTGGCACCTGGCGCGCATTTACGAAAACATCGCCGCCCGCTTTCATTTGGGCGACTGGCACCGGACGATTGATGAGAAGCTCAAAACGCTGAACAACTTATATCAGCTTCTGGCCCAGGACCGGACCAACCGCTATATGCTGACGCTGGAAGTGACCATCGTCCTGTTGTTCGTGATTGATTTGATCGTGCTGATCATGGGGCTGAAATGGCCTTGAGCCAGCCAGCGGCCCGCCCCGCAGATTTTTTGCCCAAAAAGCAGATTCCCGGTTGAACATCCCAAAGCCGCGATTACATTGAGGCAGTGTGAATGAGAACGAATTCAAAGAAGTAGCATGGCTTCTAATGCTGATTCCGTTTGGAATCGTTTTGGGGACGGCGTTCTTCTTTGTCTTCTGCATTTGGCACCGGGCGCGCCAACTGTGCGGCCTGGACCCCGGCAGCGCGATTCGCGCCATACCCGCCGCAGTGGCGAAAGATTCCTCTCCGCTCGTTCTTGGCCAGCCGGATCGTTGGCTGGCGGTCCGGGCCGGTAACGCGGCCAGGGTCCAAGCCGCGCTGCACTTGAATCAGCCGACACCCTGTTCCTGGGAAGAGGGACTGAGCGAGGCGCGGGAGGACAAGCTTTTCATTTCCCCGTCCATCACCGGCTGGGTGTTGGTGGTAGGTCCTGGCCTGCCGGGGCCTTTTGAGGATGTGGACCGGTGTTTTCACTTTTTGCTGGGGCTGAGCCGGAAGCTGGGGCAGGTGCAGTTCTTCAGCGCAAATCGCGTGCTCAATCAGCATGCCTGGGTGCTGCTGGAACGCGGCCGGGTCTATCGCGCCTATGCCTGGGGGGGCGAAACTCTTTGGAACCAAGGCCAGTTGACCGCGGCAGAGAAGGAATTGGACTTGCGCTGCTTTGATTACGCCAGCGAGCAGAACCTGTTCTCGCTCAAGGAAGAACTGGCCGCCAATGCGGAACGGGTCGGCCAACTCGCCGCGCGCTGGAGCCTGGACCCCGCGGCGGTTTGTCCCGGCACCGGCCTCGGACGCGGCATTGTCGGCGAACTATCGCAATCCAAAGCGCACTGAGATAAGGAAAATGACGAATGACGAAATCCTAATGACCAAGCAATGTCCAAATGACTAATGACGAATTCGGGGCATTCGCGCTTCGACGTTCGTCATTTTCTTCTGGTGCATTTCTTCAGTGCCCCAAAATGGCATGACGCAATTTTTCACCCCATGCCCAATTGGCAAACATGAAAGCGTTGAAACCGAGGATGGCGCTCCAATACAGCCGCCTTTTGGTCCTGGCAGAAAATGTTTCGCATCCAAACGCCTTGCTCAATCGTCCCGACATGCTCTTGCAGAACTTTGGATCATTGGTCGCGTAATTATTCAAGATCGCGTTGAGCCGCAAAACGCCCACCTGCACTCCGACGCCAACGACGGTCGAGATGCACACGCTTCTGACATAATGATCGGAAGCGACCCGGCTCAAAAAGTATTGCGCAAAATTCCACCCGGCGACGCCAATGAGCATGACGGGCCATTCCACCGCGCGGCGTTTCCAATCGGGCGACTCGGGTGTTATCTTCCAGAGGCGCAACCACTCCACATGCCCTGATACGGTCACGTCGCCGGCGCCGGCAAGGTCCACCACCGTGGCGATGATCCGCGAGCGAATCACCTCCGGCAGGGTCATTTTTCCATTAATCCAAATCTGGTCAATGACGGCGATGGCCGCGCCAATGGATGTGACGTTGAAATTGTTCCTGACAAATTCCCTGCTGCCAAAGTGCTTTCGATAATCCGCCGCGCCACGCACCAACCACGTTTTGGCTTTTGTTAAGATTGGCACGGGCACTTCCAGAGCAGGGGCGCGCCAAACGCAACATTTACGGAGGCGGGCATGGCGGCTTTTCGCATCGGCGTGGAATCTATGGTTCTTCGAATGGGAGGCAAGTTTTTTTCTCGCACCTGGAGCTTTTTTTCCTAATCTTGATCTTAATCCTGCTCTTAATCTCGTTTTTCATGGAAGTTGGGGATTAAGATTAAGATTAAGATTAGGAGCAAGAAACTGATGACACCGGAGACCTGCCCGAATTGCGGCGCGGACGTTCCGAGCGGCGCCCGAGCCTGCCCGGAATGCGGCGCCGACGACAAAACAGGCTGGTCCGAGGAAGCTTACGCCAGCAGCCTCAACTTGCCGGACGAATCATTTGATTATGATGAATTCACCGAGCGCGAGTTCGGCAAAAAGAAGGTGCTTCCCTATGGCGTCAAATGGTTCTGGTGGGCGGTGGGCATCGTCGTCGCCGCCCTCTTCATCCTTGGGCTGATTAAATGGATTGGGTGAGCATCGCTTGGCATTGACGACCGCCCCGCCTCCTTTACAATCTATCTTATGGCCAAGATAACTACGTCTGCCGTCACGAATATAACTTCCGTGCTTCAAGAGGAACGTGTCTTTCCGCCGCCCAAAGCTTTTTCCAGCGTGGCGAGAGTGAAGTCCATGGCGCAATATCGCGCGCTTTACAATGAATCGGTCCGCCAGCCGGAGAAGTTCTGGGGGCGCGTCGCCAGTGAGGAGTTGGTCTGGTTCAAGCCGTGGAAGAAGGTTTTGCAATGGAAGCTGCCCAATGCCAAATGGTTCACCGGCGGTCGCTTGAATGTGAGCCATAATTGCCTGGACAAGCATCTGGGCACGCCGACGGCCAACAAGGCGGCCCTGATTTGGGAGGGCGAACCGGCCGGACCGGGCATTCCCGGCGAGGAGCGCACTTACACTTACAAGCAGTTGCATCGCGAGGTTTGCGTTTTTGCCAACGTGCTCAAGCGCAACGGCCTCAAGAAAGGCGACCGCGTCATCATTTACATGCCGATGGTGCCGGAAGCCGCCATCGCCATGCTGGCCTGCGCGCGACTCGGGGCCATTCACTCGGTGGTATTCGGCGGGTTCAGCGCGCAATCCGTCGCCGACCGCATTTTCGATTGCCAGGCGAAACTGGTGGTGACGGCGGACGGCGGATTCCGCCGCGGCAGCGTTGTGCCGCTCAAGAAGAGCGTGGATGAAGCGCTCACCCTCCAGGACGCCCAGGGCCGGCTTCTGGCCAAAACGATTGAGAAAGTCATCGTGTTGCGCCGCACCAACCAGGAAGTCCACATTCAGGAGGGACGGGACGTGTGGTGGCATCGGGAATCGGAATACGTGCAGGCCGATTGCCCGGCGGAGCCGATGGACAGCGAAGCCCCGCTCTTTATACTTTACACCAGCGGTTCCACCGGCAAGCCCAAGGGCATTTTGCATTCCACCGCCGGCTATTTGCTCGGGGCCAAGCTGACCAGCAAATACATCTTCGATTTGCGGCCGGAGGATGTTTATTGGTGTACAGCGGACGTCGGCTGGGTGACGGGCCACAGCTATGTCGTTTACGGTCCGTTGGCCAACGGGGCTACCAGCCTGATGTACGAGGGCGCGCCCAATTACCCGGAGCCGGACCGTTTCTGGCGCATCATTGCCAAACACGGCGTGACCATTCTTTACACCGCGCCGACGGCCATCCGCGCCTTTATGAAATGGGGCGTGGAATGGCCCAATAAACACGATCTTAGTTCGTTGCGCCTGCTCGGCACCGTCGGCGAACCGATCAATCCCGAGGCTTGGATGTGGTATCACGATGTCATCGGCCACAAACGTTGCCCGATTGTCGATACCTGGTGGCAAACAGAAACGGGCAGCATCATGATCACGCCGCTGCCTGGGGCGACGCCGACCAAGCCGGGGACGGCCACCCTGCCCTTTTTTGGGATTGTGGCGGAAGTGGTGGATGACCGGGGGAAACCCGTGCCGAAGAACGCGGGCGGTAAACTGGTCATCCGCAAACCATGGCCGAGCATGTTGCGCGGCATTTGGGGCGATCCGCAACGGTTCATGGAGACGTATTGGAATGAAGTCAAAGGCTGCTATTTCACCGGCGACGGCTGCCGCCAGGACAAGGACGGTTATTTCTGGATCGTGGGCCGGATCGACGACGTTCTCAACGTGGCCGGGCATCGCATCGGCACAGCGGAGGTGGAAAGCGCCCTGGTGAGCCATCCGATGGTAGCGGAAGCCGCGGTCGTAGGCAGGCCCGATGACATGAAAGGCCAGGTCCTGGTGGCATTTGTCACTTTGAAGAGTGGCGTGCATCCCGCGCCATCCATCCGCGAGGAATTACGCGCGCATGTGGCCAAGGAGATCGGTCCCGTGGCAAAACCGGATGACATCCGTTTTGCCGAGGCGCTGCCCAAGACCCGCTCCGGCAAGATCATGCGGCGTCTGCTCAAACAAATCGCCGTCGGCGAAAGCGTCAAAGGCGACACCACGACGCTGGAGGATCTCGGCGTGCTGACCAAACTGGCCGCAGCCGAGGAATGAAGCCGGAAACGCCTGTCAAACCATGAATGAGGAATTGCGCAAAGCCGCCGCCACCCTGGGTTTGACGCATTACCAGCGGCACATTTTCCTTTGCGCCGACCAAACCGAACCGAAATGCTGCGCGAAGGAGAAAGGCCTGGAATCATGGGAATTCCTCAAGAGGCGGCTCAAGGAATTGAACCTGGCCGGCGCGGAGCCTTTGATCCAACGCACCAAGGCGAACTGCCTGAGGGTTTGCGTGCAAGGCCCGATCGCCGTGGTTTATCCGGAAGGCGTCTGGTATCACTCCTGTTCGCCGGAAGTTCTGGAGAGGATCATCCAGGAACATTTGATAGGCGGGCGGATCGTGGCCAGTTTTGTGCTGGCCCAAAAACAGCCTCAGCCGTAACCATGCAGTAAGAATTTAACGCAAAGGCGCAAAGGCGCGGAGACGCAAGGCAGGAAAGGGAAATTGACCGGAGTGCCACTCACCACTCGGGAACCTGGATTCGCATGAGCCAAATTCTCTTTGCGGCGTTGCGCCTTAGCGTCTTTGCGTTGAAATCTGCCCGTCTTATTGAATGGATACGGTTTAGTTTTTATCCAATATCGGAAATGGATTGGCAACGGTGGAGGTTGTGTTCGCTTGACTTGACTGGGCTGGATTATGAGACGGCGGCCAATGAACAAATCGGGGGCTTTCACTCGCATCGAGTTGATGGTGGAAATCGGGGTGATCATTGTTTTTGGGCTGTTATTGGCGCTGATGCTTCCGGCCTTAGCCATGGCCAAGGCAATGATGTCGCCATTCAAACCAACACGAAAGCAGTTCCAATCTGCTGGTCGTTGAAGATGCATTCGGAAGGAAAGTCGCCTGGCGCCGGGAATACGATGCTGGGTGATGGCAGTGTCCAGCAGTGTAATGGTGCCGGCTACCCGTTGAATTCATTGACCAACCCAACCACCAACTGGCCCGTTGGTCACGTTCCATCATTTCCTGCCATTCGGGTCCTCTTTCCTTAAGACCGTTGGGCCCGGTTTCGTATGGCTAGAATTTCTCGTCCACTTCCACCCCAAGCAGGCAGACATCGTCGGCAAATTCGTGGCTGACGGAGAATTGCTTGATTTCCTCCAGGAGGGCGTCGAACAGTTCGGCGCAATGCAGACCCGCATGTTTTTTCACGGCTTGGAGGAGGAGATCCTGGGTGAACTGACTGTTGCCAGCGCCCTCCACTTCATACAACCCGTCGGTGAAGAGCATGACTAGGTCGCCCGCAGCCAGCCGAAAAGACGCCGTCGGATAAACGGAATCGGCAAACAAGCCCAGGGCGGCCCGCGCCTTGCCGTCGGGGTATTTGACCGGCTCGACCTCGCCCGAGGTGCGGTGAATCAGCAACGGCCTGGGATGGCCGGCATTGGCGAAGAGAACTTCGCGCCGGTCCAGGTCAACCGTCATATAAAACGCGGTGGTGAAAAGCGGCGTGCCCGTTTGCTGCAAAATAGCGCCCAGATCGCAATTAATTCGGGTCAACATGTGGCCTGGGTCCATGGCCACGGGGCGCAATTCCTCCACCAGCGCGCGCGCCATGGCGGTGACCAGGGCGGAACGGACGCCATGCCCCATGACGTCGCAAATGAACAACCCCGCCTTGCTGTCCGAAAGCTTGAGGACGTTGAAGAAATCGCCTCCGACCTGGCCGGTGGGTCGGTAGCGGTGGCAGAAATGTAGCACGCTGGATTCGGTCGTGGCGCCGGGCGGAAAGGCGGGGTATTGCTGGGGCAGAATGGCCTGTTGGATTTCGCTGGCCATTTTCAGGTCCTCCTCAAGGATCTCATTCTTCTTGCGCAACTCGGCCTGGCTGCGGGCCAGTTCGGCATTGACCAGGCGCTCGCGCTCCTCGGCTTCTTTGCGAACGGTGACATCCCGAAAAATGCTCAAAATCAGGCAGCGCCCCTCCTCCAATTCAATGAAGGAATTGGACAGTTCGACATCGACCTTTTTGCCGGAGCGGAAGGCGAAGTGCCGTTCAAAACCGCCGCCGAAATTTCGCGCGTCGAGACTTTTCTGATATTGCTGCATCATGTCCGCCAAATTCTCCGACTCGGCATAAATGACCGTAAAAGCGCGGCCCACCAATTCCTCCTCGGGCATGCCGACCATCTTGCAGAAAGAAGGATTGACAGCCAGGATGATGCCCAATTCATCCGTCAGCCTCATGCCGTCGGAGGAATTCTGCCAGACGGAGCGGAAGCGCGATTCCGAGAAACGCAGCTTCTCCTCCGCCTCCTTGCGGGCAGTGAAATCCTCAACGGTGCCTTCGTAGTATTGGACTTGGCCCTTTTCATCGCGCACAACGCGGGCGTTTTCGGAAATCCAGATAACGGAGCCATCCTTGCGGTAAACCTGAGATTCAAAATCCTTGATGACCCCACGCTCGTGCATCAACCGAATGAATTCGGTGCGCCGGGAAGGATCCACATAGAGCAAGCGTCCGATGTCGCTGATATGGGCCATCAACTCCTCCTTGGTGTTATAACCGTAGATGCGGGCCAGGGCGGGATTGACGTTCAAATAGCCGCCTTCCGGAGTGGTCTGGAAGATGCCCGAGACGGAGTTTTCGAAAATGCTGCGGAATTTCTCCTCTGCCTTGATCACGGCTTTCCTGGCGTCGGTGCGCTCAATAGCGTAGAAAATGGCTCGCGTGATCACCTGGCTGTCCGCCCGGCCTTTGACCAGGTAATCCTCCGCCCCGGCGTGGACGGCGTTGACCGCCAGGGTTTCATCGTCCAGCCCGCTGAGAATGATGATGGGCACATCGCCGGCGTGTTTTTTGACGGCATGGAACGACTCCAACCCAGTGCGGTCGGGCAGCGTCAGATCAAGGATGACCAGATCAATGTCCCCCCCCTCCAGGCGCTTGATGCTGGCGGCGAGATTGGGGGCGGTTTCGAGATGGAAATGCGTGGCAGTCACCCTGCTCAGGGTGGTGCTCAAGAAAAAGACATCATCGGGATTGTCTTCGACCAGCAGAATTTTGATTTTCTTAATATCCATGTCGTGCAGAGCCGGCCACACTCACTTAAAGCTATTTTAGCATCGTGTGACGATTGTGTGAAGCGTTCTTTTGGCCGTCTTTTGGCGCGGTCAATGGGCGGGGCGCATCTTGGTTTTTAGGCGGCGAATTGAGTTCTGCCCTGACCAGTGCATCTCAATAACCCCCTCGTTTTAACGAGGGAGACGAGCGGAGTCGACGGCTTTTACAACCGTTTTAACGGTTTCCGGCATGGCTCGACCAGGGCCGAAACTGTTGAAACAGTTGCAGGGTCTTGTTGCCTCCAGTTCCCCTCGTTAAAACGAGGGGTTAATGAATTTGACTCGACGCCATCCTAAAAACTGAGATGCGGTGCGCCAACGGCGCCTGTTGACACTGTCACGCCGCAAAGAAACCCGATGCCCTCTTTAAAATGAGGAAGGTGTATCAATTGCCGCAGCGAGGCCGGGCCGGATCAGCCGTAAGCCCCGACTTCTGAAGCGAAGCGGATCTTGATTTCAGACATTGCGATCTGCAAGTCGGCTTGCAAGGTGGCCTCATTGAAGCCGACAACAAGAGCCAGCTTGTCCAATCTCTCGATCTCCTCGGAATATCCTTCCGGGCGTCCGAAACCCAACGCCAGCCCTATGCCGGCCGCCAGTTTGAGCATCCCCACCTTTTCATCGTGCTCCCCGGGCGTTTCCGCAAATGGCTCGTTGTAATGAAGAATGGCCCGGCAGGTGGATGGCGCAAACCCCCATTTCCACGCCACCAATGCCCCAATCAGCGGATGCGAGAAGCCGATGACCTCGCGCTCGGCAGTGACATAATCTTCGTTGCATTCGCGGATCCGCGCCAGCACGCCGGAATACTCGCCGCCGAGTTCCTTGTGAGAAAGCAACACGATCTGCCCCAGATTGTGAAGCAGACCGGTCAGATAGAGTTCGTCCAAGTAGTCCTTTTTAAGTTGCTGGCACAAAATATGCGCGGCAGAGGCGGCCCCGATTGATTTCTCCCACACGAGGCGCTCCACGGGACCGAAGTTGCGGTTCCATCGCCGAAGGGCCGAGGCCAGAAGTATCGTTTTGATCTGGCGCATGCCAACCAGCAGGATGGCCATGGAAAGAGTCGCGACCTCCCGTTGATGGCCAAGGCTGGCGGAATTGGCGGTGCGCAGAATGGGCGAGGCCAGCGCCGGGTCGAGCATTATGACGTTGGCCAATTCTTCCGGAGTGGCGCTCGCGTCATCCACCAGCCGGAGCGCGTGCGCGATCACATCCGGCATCGGCGGCAATTCGTCCACCAAATCCACGATGTCGTCCATGGTACGGCCTTTGCCGAACCGTCCCCGGTATTCTTTAACTAATGGATTGTACATCGCCATGGGTTTTCTGTTCAGACGACTATTTGCTCACGCTAGAGAGATCATCGGACGAATTCGCAAACGGTCAAGCCCGGATTTTGCCGGCTTGTCCCCTTTTGGCGAAAGAATTGTAATGCGTCAGTCAAGGCGGAATCTCATTAACACCTGGCTTCAGCCAAGTGAATTGGGACGAAGCACGTGCGGAAACTGTTTCAACAGTTTCGCTTTTCCCCCTATCACTGACCCATTACAAAAAAATGGTCTTGGAACTTGATTTCCGGCGGGAATTGCGTATCTTCCTTGTCCCGCGCGTGCCGATGGACGGACGCGCGCGTGGAAAAGTATATTGCATTATGTCATCAGCCAACGATTTACGCAAAGGCATGGCCATCAACTACAACGGCGATATCACCGTGGTCCTGGAAACACAACATCGCACACCGGGCAACCTCCGTGCCTTCGTGCAGGCCACCCTCCGCAGCATCAAGACGGGCAAGGCTTCCGACGTGCGTTTCAGCTCGACGGAGAAAATCGACGTCATACCCATGATGACCCGGAAGATGGATTTCAGTTACATGGACGGGGATGATTATGTTTTCTCCGACCCCACCACTTACGAGCAGACGACCCTGGCGCCGGAATTGGTGGGCGACGCCAAAAATTATCTGGTCGAGAATGCCACGGTCACGGTCACCTTTGTCGAGGACAAGGCGGTGGCCATCGAGTTGCCGTCGAGCGTGACGCTGCTGGTGAAGGATGCGCCGGAGGGCATTCGGGGCGATTCATCAAACAACGTGCAGAAGCCGGTGATGCTCGAAACCGGCATTTCGGTCCAGGTGCCGCTTTTCATCAAGACCGGCGAAAAAATCAAGGTGGACACCCGCACCGGCAAATACATGGAACGGGCCTGAAACGAAAAGGAAGAAGTATGAATTAAGAAGGGTTTCTTAATTCTGCCTTCTTAATTCTCAATTTGCGCGCGGTGTCCAAAGCGGCGCGCCAGTTTCAGGGCGGCGGACAGGGACTTGACGCCTCCCGTGCAGGTCGGGTGAGACAACGACGCCGCGGCCACACAAACTCCGGTCAACAGGCATCGCTGCAATTCCCAGCCTTCATGCAACCCCATCAGCACCCCCGCGGCAAAGGCGTCCCCTGCCCCGGCCGTTCCTGCAATGTGTTGGGCGGGGAGATTCAGCGCCGATTGCCAGAAGTCCTCCCCTTTGCGGGTGCGCATAAAGCCGCCTTCGGCAAAATGAATGACCACCAATTCGCTCACCCCTGCCTGCAACAACGCGCCCGCCGCATGACGCAATGAAACGGTGTTCAAACGTCCGTCCGCCTCGCGTATTTTGAACCCGGTGGTTTTGCCGGCTTCGATCTCGTTGAGGAAGCAGTAATCCGCGTATTTGAGGGCCGGCGGCACAATGCGGGCGAAGCGGTCACTGTCTTCGCTGACGACATCGACGCTGGTTTTCATGCCGGCCTGCTGGGCGGCATGGAGCAAGCGGGCGGCTTTGGTGCCGAACTCCGGATCGGGCGCGTCCAAGGCATCGAGCAGCAGCAAATAACCCAGATGCAAAAAGCGCGCCTTGTGTTTTTTGAAATCCAAATCCGCGCCGTCCCACAAGGCGTTCGCGCCGCGATGATGAAAGAAAGTGCGATGGCTGCCGCCGTTCTCCGTCATGACATCGGTGAAGGAAGTGGTGGCCAGGGACGTGGAGCGCAGATGCCGGGTATCGATGCCATGTTGGCGGCAATCGTCCAGGATGACCCGTCCGAAATCGTCATTGCCGACCAGGCCCGCAGCGGCGAGGGGGAACGGAGCCTGCAAGCGGGCCAGGGTGACGGAGACATTGTAAGGCGAGCCGCCCGTGCCCCGGAACTGGCTGCGAATATTGGCCAACTGATCCCGCTGCGGATAGACATCGATCACCTTGACTTGATCAATGATCCAATTGCCCGCAGCCAGCAGGCCGCACCGGGATGTTGCAGCGCTCTTTTTCACAACCATCACACTGATAAACGAATGCTAAAAGCGTGTTTTGAAAATGCGACTTTCGACCGCCTTCCGGCAAATGGCTCGGCAGGAGCCTCCCCTACCGATGCGTTTGTGGTAGGGCGAGGCTCCTGCCGAGCCGGGGCGTTAAAGAATGAGATTTTCAAAACACGCTTTAAGTGTACTGCTGCGCTGGAATGAAAGCAACGAATACCGGACGGCGCAATTCAGCCATCAGCCATCAGCCCTTCCAGATCGCTTCATTCTTGCGTTGATGGCTCAGGGTTGCTCCACATTTACGAGACCAAGGAGAAGCGCGAGAAAATCATCGTCCAAGTCAAGGGCGGCGGCGTCAAACGCAGCGACGTTGCCACCCTGATGGGCGACGTCAACAACCAGAAAGCCAAAGGCGTCATCCTCCTCACGCTCGAAAAACCCTCCAAACCCATGCGCGAAGAAGCCGCCGCCGCCGGTCGCTACACCTCGGCCCTCTGGCACGACAAAGACTATCCCAAAATCCAAATCCTCACCTTGGAAGGTTTACTGGAAGGAAGCGAACGAGTTGACAGCCCCCCCAAATGAACCCGTTCGCGAAAGCCCAACGCGAACCCAAGCCCGAAAAACAGCAGGACATGCTCCGGGAAATGTTTTAGGATGCCGGCTTGCGCACTGTAAAAAGTGAGGGCTGACGCCTGGACGCGTGGAAGGCAGTTGACCTGTTGAGCGTTCATTTTCGACTTGCCCAAAGCCGGCAGGAGGAGTGCCGCCAGATTCACTATGATCGCAATAACCACCAACAACTCAATCAAATTAAACGCATTGCAGTGACGGCCTGCGCTCCTGTTCATGTTATCAATGCACCAAGGTAGGCCGCCAATTGAGATGCCAATAATAATTCCAAAGATTTCTCAGCGGGACTAATTCCACGTGGCCATCGGCCATGCCCATTTAATCGCACCAGCCAAAGTTTGCCTCTGGCCGTGAAATGGATATGATGACGTGGCAAGTCTGCCACCGTGACGCAAAATGGTGCAGCGCGTAAAGCCCTCAGAATTGACAAGGGGTGCGCCAGTATAAAGGTCTGTGGCTGGCAGGTCGCTTTCTAGGGGAATTACAATCACCCATATCGAGTCCAAAAACACCGGTGTTTGCGCGGTTCTATTAAAGCCATAGCTGCCCTTCAACGGAAATAGGAGATAAGCACCAAAATTCCACGTTGTATCAGCGGTGCCCTCAATTTCCTGATTTGTAAGAAGTGTGTTTTGTTCACGAGCCGAGGGGCATAACCTCAATTGGTCCGTAACGCCATAGTTACTTAGAGTTCCCATCCAGAGCGTAACCGGATAAGTTGGATCGTAGTCCGGCATCTGTGGATCGTTATAACGAATATTCCGCCCTGTTTCATTCATGTACATCAAACCGGCCATTGTTATTTGCCGAACATTGTTCAAGCAATTGACCTGTTGGGCATTAGTTTTAGATTTGCCAAAAGTAGGCAGGAGAAGTGCCGCCAGAATAGCAATTATCGCAATCACCACCAGCAACTCAATCAGCGTAAACGCTTTGCAGTGACGGCATCGCTTCATCTTCCAGGAGTCCGCGTCAAGGCGGCGTGGCGGACGGTCTCCAGTTGTAATGCCAGTAAAGACTCCAAAGAGCGTTTAGCTTCACCATTTGTGCATGGCCGTCGTCAAAGCCGATGTTGATTGCTGCGCCATTCGGCATCAGAAAGGAAGGATACGGGAGTGGCGATCCTTGAACAAAGAAAGTCGCCGTTTTGCCCCCATGCCGCCAAATCGTGCAGCGCTGCATGCCCGTTATACTGACGGCTTGCCCTTGGGAAAGGTCGGGCGCTGGCTGATCTGTCTCCAGCGGCCATTCGCCCCAGTCAACCGCATCACTAAAGAGCGGCGTTTGTGATGGCCTTTGAACTGAATTCGGTTTGTTAAAAACAAATTGGGGGTGGTTTAAAACTACTGGGGGAGGGGGGCCAAGCCATGTGGAGGTGGAGTTCGCCAACGCAGGATCGTAGGAAAATAGCCAGCCATTCATGCTGTAGCTGCCATTCACGGGCACGGCGGTGCCCGATGGCCATTTGAACCATGCAAGGCTTGCGGTTCCGATCACTTCACTATTTGAAATTGCTTGCGTTGTGATCCGAGTCGCCGGGCAAAGGATAATATTAGGCGTCAATCCGTAAGGGCTTAAGCTTCCAACCCAGGCATCCAAATCGTTGGTATCGACATTTAGGACATTCTGCCCCGTCTCATTCATGTACATCAAGCCGCTGAGAGTGATCTGCTTGAGATTGCTCACGCAATTGACGTCCTTGCCGTGATGTTTGGCGGTGGACAATGCCGGGAGCAACAGCGACGCGAGAATCCCAATGATTGCAATGACCACCAGCAACTCAATCAGAGTAAACGCCTTGCGCTGGCTGCATCGCTTCATGTTCCAAGAGCTAGTTCAAACGTCGTTCATTCACGACCCCTTGTCAACATTGCCGCGCGTTTGGCCTTGAGGCCGGCATTGGCATATAATGCCTCTGCCGTGCCCGCCTACAGCTTAAGGGGCTGCACAAGTCTGCACAGTTTGCTGCCAGGTTTTGGGGGCGTGTACAAGCCCCGGTCATTGTCGGGCAACACGTCATGGTCCACTGATCTGTATGAATCCGTCCACAAACCCTGAGTTGTCGCCAACCACCTTGTCAACGGCATCGTCATTGAATCCAAACCAAAGTTCACCGCCGCGATCAGTTGTGAATTGTTCGTTGGGGGCGTTGCCGACTGGCCAGTAACCGTTGGTGCTCGCCCCTTGTGGGAAATAGTTTGGGTTCCCCCACTCGTTAGTTGTGCCCCAATCATAAGGATTTGCTCCCACGAACGCTATGAGGCTAAAGTCAGAAGCGACATTGGTCAGGAATGGATCATGGGAGCCGCTGGGAAGCCCGCATGGGCCACACTGACCAGCGCCGCCGTTCCAACTTCCATTGGCGAGGAAACTCACCAAGTCGCCGGGATTGATGTGGATACCGGTGTCGGTCCAGAGGGGATTGGCCGTCACGATGCAAAAAAGCCCAGGCTGGCATGCGGAAAAATTCGTCACCCAGTTGTTGGTTTTGCTTGCGACCAAGACGAATCCCTGCCCGACGCCGAGCACCGGTTCGCCCAAACTCCACGTGCTGCCGTTGTAAGTGTTGGTTGAAAAGCCGGTTCCTGTCCAGAATAGCACCTTATCGTCAACATTCGGATTATAGCAAAGGTCCGAGTGAATCCGTCCGGCCATTGGCAGAATGGAGCTTATGTAGTTGATTCCGGGGACAATCGCATTGGCCGACTGCCCTTGCAAGACCAAGCCCGCAAACGGGATTGTCACGGAAGAACTCGTCGGGTTGATGAAAAATGCTGCCTCGCCAGGCAATAGCGTAGCGTCACCGTTAGGCGACCAGAAATCATATGCCACGTAGTACGTATTAGTATCAAACCCTGCTCCGGTCCATTTCAGGATTTCGGTTTGATCGGGAGGCAAAGGGGAAGAATTGTTGTTATTCAGAAACCCGAGCAATCCGTTCGCTGTATTCTGCGGATAATCGCCGTCATTAACCTGGTACTGAGGAGTGAAACGTTCTCCGATACGTTACGCGGTCCTTTGGCGTTTTTCTTTGGCCAGACGGAGGGATAAGCCCACCCATTTTTCGGTCAGCTCTCGGAGCCGCTTGTAGTTGGCCA
>JBEKDI010000081.1:0-25635 GCA_050014435.1 Verrucomicrobiota bacterium
CCACCCAAATTAAAGCTTCCGGAAATCGAGCCTCTGCTGGTAACGCTGAACAAGAACGAGCCGGAGTTGGTCTGCTCCCGGGCGGAGTCTATCGGGGCAAAAAGACCTCGATAAGTTCCCTGCGCGCCTGAAATGCCGTGCGTTTGGCCGGTCAGCCCGTCCACTGTCAGAGCAGCCTGACCGGCGGCTGTGGCGTTCCCGACAGTGGATGGTCCCGGCACATCACTGATCTCGTTCGACAAGGGGCTTTCCAGTCCATTCGTATCGTAACAACTGATGGCAAAGAAATAGGGAGTGCCTCCCGTCAGTCCTTGAACCGTGCTGGTCGTCACATTTCCCACATCGACACTGCTCGAATACTGTCCGCTGGCCGTGCCATAATGAATGAGGTAACCGCTGACCGCGGGGCTTGGGCTGCCAGTCCAGGCCAGGGTTACACTGCATGAGCCTGGCGAAATCGCCTCTTGAGCCTGGATGGGGTTAAGGAGCAGAGCGAGGAACAGGATTCCTCCCAAAACTATTAGTGGTCTCTTTATCGGTAAGGGCCGGCTCAATGACCGATTGGCCCGGCCCGCTCTTTGTCCAGAGATAGTCATCTGCTGGCTGTCGTTCTGCCAATAATGGTTCAATGACCTTATCGGCGCTAATGTGTCGCGCTGTCTCGTGGCGGAAATTCATGTTGGCAATCAAATGGCTCGAACCGAGCCACGCCTGCCCAAAGTTGTCAACCATCCCGCCACCTGAAACAGGTGGCAACTTTGTTACGTCTTTATCGTCTCGTGAAGTCGAAAACTTAAGCAGCATTTTCGCGTGGTTGGCGAGGGGTTCAAAAGTCTGAAAAATGTATTGGCCGGGGCTTCCGCCGTTGCTCCGGCGTGTGATCGCCCCCTCCAACATACTCCTCGGAGCCAAAATCACGACCAACGGCAAGATCATCAAGAAAGTCGAGTTTTACAACGGCGCAACACTGCTCGGATATGCCACCAACACACCCTACAGTCTGACTTGGTCCAACGTTCCGGTCGGCGCCCAATCCGTCGTGGCACGGGCCTACTATGGCGCGAATTTGTCGGTGAACTCGCCGGCTGTAAACTTCACGGTGGGCCATCCGGTTGTTGCGGGCCTGTGCGCACAGGGCACAAATCTGCTTCTGAGCTGGACCGGCGGCGCGGGAAATTACCAAGTGCAGGTCGCGACGAATCTGGCCGGCGCGGTCTGGCAAAACTGCGGATCAGCAGGAACCAACACCTGCATGGTCATCGACCGCAGCAATCGGGCCGCGTTCTATCGCGTAAGATGGCCATGACGTGCAGAGGGGTGGTTGGCCCGTGTTTTAAACCTGCTCGGAGCCGGATAATTACGGAAGCGGTCAGACAAAGGGTCAGTCCTATGATATTTGCATTCATTCATGTTTTCAATATTTGTTGGCGTCCAAAAAAGGGAGCGGAGAGATCACGCGGCAGCTTCATGCCACGGCAATCAATTCGTCCAGCACACGGTGCAGGCGGATGACGGCGGGGGCTTTCCCTTCATCGAAATGGCAGAGGACGGCCTCGCGGACATTGGCGCGAAGCTCCTCCCAGGTATCAGCTTCGGTGACAATGGAGTGGCCGAGGGCGCGCACAATGAAGCCGCCATAATTGCCGTCCTCGTTGACTATCAATGGTTTAGCCGCTGTTGCCGGAAAAAATTTGGAAGGGGCGGCAGGTGAATCGCTACGCTGGTGAAAGCGTGAATCGACCCTGATTATAATGCTGCCTTTCCCGGCCTTTCAGGGGCTGACGAGAAGCCGATAGAACCGTTGCGATGAGGTGCTGAAGGCATTGGTATCAACGGCCTCAGTCAGAGCGCTGTTCGTCACGGTAATGGGCGCGCCCAAATCAATCCAGTTGGTTTGAAGAAGGTTGGTCTTGTACTGAATTTGATAAACCAGGTTGGTGGCGGCCATCCAGGATAGATCAAAGGATGAGGCGTTTTTTG
The DNA here is from genome assembly GCA_050014435.1 of Verrucomicrobiota bacterium. Classification (GTDB taxonomy): domain Bacteria; phylum Verrucomicrobiota; class Verrucomicrobiia; order Limisphaerales; family Palsa-1400; genus DASRLE01. The sequence goes on from JBEKDI010000081.1 coordinate 1,981, forward strand.
CCGCGCTGCGAAACTCCACGACGGGGATCGGCGTAACGCTGATGTCGTCCAGGCCAAAGTAACTTGGACCGTTTTCCGCCCCGAACTGAAGAACGGAGTTTATTCCCGAGGCAGTGACGATGAACTGCAGATTGGTCCAGGCGAAAGCCGGGGGATTGAGGATATCGTAGAGGTTGATCCCGTTCCAATTGACAAGGAATTGCTGGACGGACCCGGAAACGGGGTTATCGAGCCAAAGCGAAATCACGTAGTTTTGGCCGGGAACGGTGGCCAGGGTTTGCGAGAGTGTCGCCAGTTGATTGTCGCCCATGAAAGCGCCGTAGTTGCCGGAATGGACAACTTCATATCCCGAGGCCGAATCTTCAATGCCGTTGTAGAGGGTGTAGTGTCCAAACCCGTAATAAACGATGGTGTTGCCCGTCAGCGTCCACCCCGTGAAATCGCCGGTTTCAAAGCCCCCATTCTGCGCGAGGGACTGCCCAATTTGCAGGGTGAAGGATTCGCTTTGCGCGATGTGCGTGATCCAGTTCGTAAAGACGAGGTTTGTCGTGTAAATGCCGGCGGCCAGGTTTTCAGCGGCGGCGCTAAAACCGACGGTGACGTCCACGGCGGAGTGGGCCGCCAGGGTGCCGCTGGCCGGGGTGACCTCAAGCCAGGCCACAGAGTCGATGGCCGACCACATGAGCGGGGACGAACTGTTGTTCGTCAAAACGAAGATCTTGCCGGCGGGGCTGAAAGGCCCGCCCACCGCCCCGCTCGCGGTCAAGCCGGCGGAAGGAGTGATCCCCAATGAATCCGGCGTGCCGACCATCGCATTGATGAGGCTTTGCCCCATCGGCGTGCCCCAACCAGTGCAAAGGTCGTAACCCGTCACGGCGTAATATTCATTCGGACTTTTGCTGGAAACATTGTTGCCGGTTGTGATGTCGTGAAAGACCGAGCTGTAGGAAGCGCCCTTGGCCAGCGCATAGACCGCCGGGTTAATGAAACCAGCCGTGGCCGCGCCGGTTGTCCCGGCCTGTTGGTTCATCAACGCCACCAGCGCCGCCCACAACGGCGCCGCGCAACTGGTGCCCCCGAACGTCCCCGTGCTTCCATCGCCGTACATGACATACACATTGTCCGCCGTCAGTGCCACGTCAGGAATATTGCGATAGACCGTCGAACCTCCATTGGACGACATGCCAATCCCCTCCTGCCAGGTGGGAATGGCATAATAGGAACTGACGCCGCCGCTGGTGCCAACATAGCTGCCGTCGTGCAAGCCCCAATTCCACGTCGTTTCCGAAGACCACGAACCTCCCGCTCCGGTGGTGGTCAGCGTCGTTCCACCCACCACGGTGATGTAGGGGCAACTGGAGGGCGCGTTGTCGAGCGAAGTGTTATCCACGCCGTTGGCCGAAGAGGAGCCGACAGTGAAGGCGTCACTGTCGCCCGCCGCGTCGAAAAACGACTGTCCCTGTGCGGCCATCTCCTTGAAAATATTGTCGGTGGCCGTGCTCGGGCCGCCGCTCCAACCCCACGAACAGCTCAACTGCTTGACCTGATTGCTGGCTGCCATCGCGTTCAATATGTCGTTCGGCAAACCGCTGGGGCCGGCTTCAAAGACGACAACTTTGGACAGTCCTGGAGCCATGGCTATGGCCAATTCGATGTCCAATGAAACTTCCGGATTTCCGCTGCCCGACCCCGTGGTGGGAACACCATCATAGCCGTCCAACAAGACCGTCTGGAGAAAGACAGACGTATACCCGGCGGCCGTCTCATAAGCCGAGATGTCGCTCGCATAAAAGCCATCGAACTCCAGCAAGCCGACCATCTGGCCTGAGCCTGTCAACGTTCCCCCGGGATAATAGGCGCTGCGAAAATCGTTGCCAATGTATGCGCCGCCGGAGCCGGAGCCGGTTCTCGGGATGGGATGGGTTGATGGACTTGAGTCAACGCGCAGACTTTTGGGATGGGGCAGGACATAGTTGTTCAACCCGCTGATGTCCAGGATCGGCAGTGACGCATCGACCGTCGGCTCGCTGTCCGGCGCATAGAAGTCGCGCGCTTCAGTCGGATGGGCATAGACGCGCAGCGTGATGTCAAACGCCTTTTGGATGTCCGCCACTGAACCGGACACGTCCAGCAACAGGCGGTTGGCATGCCTGGCTGTCACGGTGAGATTGTTCCGGCGGGCAAAAGCTGTCACCGCCGTGTAATCAGCCTCCGTGGGGCCAAACTTCGCGGTGAATTCTTCGGGCGTCAAGTATTGCCGGTAGTTCGGACTGGTTGGATCATAGATTTGCGCCAGAAAATCCTCCAAGCCTTTGGCATCCCGCAGTGGCAGCCCGATGGCGAGGTTCAACCGTTTGGTGGCAGGCAAATTCCCCTTGGCCGACAGGCGCCGCACTACTTCAGGCACATGACCCTCCAACGTATTCAGCGCCGCCTCTGCCGTCAGTGCCAACTGCGCCAGAACAAGAATGGGAATGCTGCATAAACCGCGAAATAAGGCCGCCCTTGTTCTTTTATCTGCCTTTGATTTATTCATGCTCATGGTGTCCTCGGACATTTACGCCCCCAACGCCGCCCGCTCCTTGTTTCACTTGTGCCGGCGCATGGCTTTCGGCGGTTTCACCTTGTCATTCAAGAAGCCCCATCAGCACTGCCTGCGCTTCTTGTTTTGTGGTGAGGACGCTTTCGAGGCTGGTTTGGGCGGCTTCCAGCCTGGCTTGCTTGTCTTTGCGGGCGGCGCGGAATTTGGCCAGCGCGTCTTTGATTTCCCCGGCCGGTGCCCTGGCATCAAGAGCCTTCCGCAACGTCTGCTGTTCGATACTGGGTGGCGGCCCAAACCCACCCCGTCCGCCCGGACCCCTCATCCCCATGTCGGCATCCCGGCGCGCGTCCATCACTTTTTGAACCAAGGGCTGAATCGCGGACCATTCAGTGTCATTGGTGACATTGAGGCCTTGCCGGATTTGGGACAGCATGCGTTGTTGGAACTGGACGGAATCCGGGCCGCCGCCCGGACCACCGGGGCCGCCAGGGCCGCCATCACCCGGACCACCGGGACCTCCGCCGTTGTCATCCTGGGCGAACAGGCTTGCGCCGCACAAGCACAGCGCGGCCGCCATTCCCCACACGATTAATCTTCTTTTAAGTTCCATGAATCATTCTCCTTTCATTGAGCGCATTGTTCGTAAAGTTCCAGTCTGTCTGGTTGTCTTCCTTGTTGATACATTACACCAAGGCACTCCGCTGGTTTCCCAAATTGGGATGAATCTCCGCCGATGTGTGATGAAACGGTTGGTAACAGGGACGGAAGTCGCGCGCCGCACAGGCGAATTTCGTCACCAACCTTGCTGCACCCGTCCCGTTTATGCGGCGTTTCGTCCCATTTGCTTCGCCGATTTCTTCCCGAACTGTTGTGCTGTCGGTGCGAGGGGGTTTGGCATGCAAACAGGCTCCGCTTCAACGGCATTGCCTGCACAGTTCATTCCCGGAAGTGAGCGGACGATGCTAGCCTTGAGTGAGGACAGCGTTTGCATTTTTGCCGGGCCTCCCTCGCATTCCCCCTCCTCGCCGCTTACCGACAGATCACGGCTAAAGTTTCGGCGGCCTGGACCGATATAGAGGGCGGGAATGAACTGGATCACCCGATCCGGGTGTGCAGCGCATTGCAGAAATGGCGCCAGGCGCCTATGCAAACGTAAACGAAAACAGTTGATGGGCGGCTGCGAGCCGTCCGCCGGCACACGCCAAATAAATGAAAGGATCCTGTTATGACCATATCCAGTCTCTCATCTCTTGACTATTACTCCGCCACACAAAGTTCGACCAGTACCAACAAGTCCAGCACATCCAATCCGCTGCAAAACGCCCTCTCCACGGTGGAAAGCGATTTGGAATCCGGCGACACCACCGACGCCTCAACCCTGATATCGGGCATTCTTGCCGATGCGCCCGGATCTTCTTCCAGCAGCAGCGGCGGTTCGAGCGTTGGCAGCCAAATCACCAGCTACCTCAAATCGCTCCAGAGCGCGGTCTCTTCCGGTGATACGTCCACCGCGGAGAGCATCCTGACGAAGCTGAACAATTATCTCGCGGCCAATCCGCCGCCCCAACCTTCCTCCGCGGCCAATGGTTCGTCCTCGTCCGGAAACCCGCTGGAGAGCGCGCTCACGAAAGTGGAAACGGATTTGCAATCGGGTGACACGTCGGACGCCTCAACCCTGATATCGACCCTTCTTGCCAATGCGCCTAGTTCTTCTTCCAGCAGCACCGGCAGTTCGAGTGTTGGCGACAAAATCAGCGACTACTTGAAATCGCTCCAGAGCGCGGTTACCTCGGGCAACACCAAGACCGCGACCAGCATCATCTCTGAACTCAACAAATACCTCGCCGAGAACACGCCGGCCCAATCGGCTGCTTCGGGCACGTATTCATCGGATGGCACTGTTACCTCCTCCTATTCGTCGGCCAGCAGCGCCCTGAGCTCCCTGGTCTGAACTCAATCCCAACACATTAAATTGCAATGAAAGGAATGCCATGAGTGTTTCATCCGTCTCCAGCCAGGGGTCATCCAGCATGACCAATTCGGGCAACACCAACGTTGCCCAGCTCGAACAACAAATCCAGAGTCTCGAAAAGCAAATACAAAAGGAAAATAAAAGCAAAGACAGCGCGAAGACCAAACAGGAGATCGTCCAGGAGTTGGAGGTGGAGATCCAGATGATCCAGGCGGAAATTCAGCAGGCGCAGCAGAAAGCCGCCGCCAAGAGTGCCCATAAAGACGCCTCAACCCAAATCACCGCGGACGATTCAGGCCAAAATGGCGCCGGCTCGCAGGCCGATTCGAGCCAGATGCTCAATGCGGTGGCATGACTGGGCGCAGCCAGGGGGTTGACGGAGCCAGGCGCGGGCGGGCCTTTTGCGCCGGGATGCGGGACGTGGGGCGGACGGCCAACGCGGCCGCGAGCCTAAAACGGGTTGCGATTAGGAATGCTCCAGGGCGCGTTCCAAATCCCGAAGGCCCCGCGACATGGGCAACTGTTTGCCTGTTTCCAGCATGATAATGTATTCCCCTTTGCCCATGGGCTGTATCTCCTTGATCCGCGAAAGGTTTACAATCGCCGAACGGCTGATGCGCTGGAATGATCCCGGACACAGCCGCTTCTCCAGCGCCTGCATCGTTTCCCGGATAATGTGGGTTTGCGCGCCGATGTGCAGCACCGCGTAGTTGCCCGCGGACTCAATCCAATCAACGCTGGCCGCTTTGACAAACAGGACGCGCTGGGAAGTTTTGATGACAAAGCGGCTCAAGTGCCGTTGTTCCGGACGGAGAGTTTCGATCAGGGCGGCAATTCTGGAGTCCGGCTCCCGCTTGTTCATATTCCCAAATTGTTCCCGCGCGCGCTCCACCGCCGCGGCGAAACGCTGCCGGCTGAACGGCTTCAACAAATAGTCCAACGCGTGTACATCAAAGGCCCTCAGCGCATGCTCATCATGGGCCGTGGTGAAAATGATGATCGGCATTTTCTCCTGGTCGATCTCTTGCAAGACATCAAAGCCGCCGACTTCAGGCATCTGGATGTCAAGAAAAAGCAAGTCAGGCAACTGCTCCCGGATCAGCTTGATCGCTTCGCGTCCCGTGCTGCATTCGCCGATCACCGCCATGTCCGGCATGTCGTTGAGGAAGCCCGCGATGCGCTTCCGCGCCAGCGGTTCGTCATCCACTATAAGTGAGCGAATATTCATGGCTGATGCCCGGCAGGGGCTTCTTTCGTTCGGAACGGGATTTCAATATGCACGCAAACTCCCGTCGGTCTGTTCGCAATCAGGCGGAACTCGTGCCGTTCGCCGTAAAGCGCTTGCAACCTCGCTTTGGTGTTGGAGAGTCCGATTCCCTCGCTCCGGGCAAGCAACTCGCGGCCGGTGAAACCGCCGCCGTCATCGCACACCTCCAGCCGCAACATCTCCTCACGGCGTTGGATCCGGATCGTCACCACTCCGCCGGATTCCCGCGTCTCAAACCCATGCCGGATCGAGTTTTCAACCAAAGGCTGCAGCAGCAGCGGGGGAACCATGGCGCCCTCGGCGCGCGGGTCGATCTCCCGTTCCACGCGCAGCCGCCCGCCAAAACGGGTCTGTTGGATGTCCAGGTAACGATTGACAAATTCAAGCTCCTTCTGCAGCGGCACTTCGTTCTGTGCGGAAACGTCCAGGCACATCCGCAAAAACTGGCTCAACGAGCCAATCATGTCATCCGCCGCCTGCGGATTCTCGTGAACGAGCGTGGCAATCGCGTTGAGGGTGTTGAACAGGAAATGAGGCTGCAACTGCATCTTCAGCGCCTGGAGATTCGCCTCGTTCAGGCGCGCTTCAAGTTCCAACGCGCGCCGCTCGCGCTCGCGCGACTCCTGGAAATGGCTCAAGGCCCAGCAACCGCACACGATCCACCAATAAATCGGCGCGGAGAACTGGAGGGAAAACACGGCGCGCCGCAGTTCCTCGCGCCATGAGGTTCCGCCGGAGGCGAACATCGGCCCGCCCCCCATCATGAGCGGGCCAGGCCCGGGGCCAAAGTTGCCCATGGGAGATCCTCCCATCTCGTTGGTGGATAATGGTCCTGGTCCAGCGCCCGGACCGAACGTCCTGGTTTTAAATTGCCGTCCTGCATCGCTTCCAGAAGGCCCCAGCCCTCTCTCGAAATCACGCCCGCCCCCCTCGGGCCTGCCGCCACCTGGACCGGCAAAAGCGCCGGCGAAAAAAGGCCCGCGTGGCGTCGGAAGAATTAGAATTAACAAGGCCTCGTTTGCCATCCCGGCGAGAAGACATGCCGCCAGATGCACCGACAGATTCCGCCGCCATCTCACTAGGTCAAATGGAAAACCCTCCGCCAAACCTACAATCAGGGGCGACATCAGCATCCAGGGAAACCAGCGGCGCAAGGATATTTCAGCAGCCATCCACCATGAGAATCCCTCCGATCCGTTTATTGCGCCGAGATAGAACTCCATGGCAACAAGGAACGCCAGCAACAGACAAAACACGTTCACCAACGCCGTTCTGATCAAGAGCGTTCGCAGCCACCTTTGCCCCCAAATCCTATGAGTCATTTTTGTTGCCCGCTTGCTTCAACCCCCATATAAGCGCCAAGTTCCGCACAAATCCAGCAAACTTCAGGTCGCTGGCGAAGCCGCCAGTCGCGTGTCGGCATACTTTCCACCTCGAACGGGGAGAAGAACGGAGCATCATAGTTGGCCGCTTTGTCAACTTTGTGGTTGCCATTTAAGTCGTTGACTATAAATTGTTTATCCGATGTTGCCGGAAGTATAAAGATAGCGCAAGGGCATGAATCTTTCAGAATCTGACCGTCATTTGCTCGTTTTTGGTTGGTGTTTTCTTGGCCTGTGTGCCTTTTTTGGATTCTGTATATGCTGTTGGATTTTACTTGAGCATTATTACCTGTATCGCCGCAATTACCAGAAGGCCAAAAGTCAAAATAGCCAGAACAACGGTCAACCAAAAGAGCCGGCTTGTGGCCCGCAAAACACGAGTGGAAATAATGTCGCCGAGCAAGGATATTTTTGCAGAGAGGACTGTGGCTTTGGCCCCCCAGTAAGCGTCCTCTTGAAGGCCGCGTGTCTCGATAGCTTTCGTTATCTCCGTGATAAGTGTGTCAATGTCTTTACGAAGCTGTTTTTCATCCGGCATAAGTGAGCATTGGGGCGTCAGGAGAAGTATTGTTTACCGCCCAACCACATATAAATATCCAGTTCTTTGTGGGAAAAGGCATCAAGGTTGAATGAGGCCTTGAAGTTGGCGAGCAGGCCGACAAACCGAGGGTAATTTTTTAGTTCTTCTGGTTTGAAATTATCGAACCTGTTTATCCCACGGAAGTGGAGCAGCATTTTCCCGACGTACGAGTCGTAAATTGGGAATCGTTCCGGGGCGTGGAAATGGCAATACTTCGTTGAAAATGAATACAAGTGCCGTGGTTTAAGCCCCTTTTCACCAACCTTCATTGGCGTCATATCTGCGACAAGGGTGTAGTCGGAGGAGGCGAGGCGTTGGTCAACATCAAGCTCGACAATTTGCCTTGCAACCGAATACGGATCAAGGACATGCGTGTTGTAAAGCTGGTTTATGGCGATGACTTTCAACAATACATGCTCAAGCAGTGTATTGGCCGGGCATTGCTTCAACAGGTAAGAAAGAGCCTTGTCCCCCGACGCATAGTTTTCGTTCTGGCCAAATTTTTGCACGAAGTCGCGAACGATCTCGGGGCATGGAGTTGGGATATTCATTGGCGTGGTCATAGGGGTAAAAAGACAGCCAAATGGCCGGGGCGTCAATTCGAGATGGACGGGCCATAAACCACCATCAGACCAGCAAAAATCTCCATAGTCAATTCCGTTGTTTTTTCAGTGCATCCGTGATGATTTTTGTCAGCCCAAACAGCAAGACGACGCCACCAATAATCAGGCAAGGAATTGAGTGTAATCCCCACCAAGCAAAAACCATAATCCCACAGCCAAGAACTGCTAAAAACCGTCCATGTTCATCGTCTGGCGTACACTCCCACGCAATGCCAGCCCAAAACAGGAAAGGGATAATGAGAAACCAAAACGTGGTATTTTCATTCATGAATTGGCTCCCTTTTGATTCCCAGCCTTGGTAGTCCCACCAGAGAAGCCCTGCCAAACCGACAAGGAGGATCATTTGTCGAATTACAATCCAGCGTTTGATTGGTGAATGGAACCATTCAAACGCATCTTCGCCGCTTTTAGTGGATAGTGGTTTGTTCGGGCTTGGCACTTGGAACGGTTTCCCACAGGTGGGGCAATTGACGGCCATCCCGGCATTTTTCAGCGAAGATTCAATGGGTTGAGCACAGTGTGGACATTCAAATTTAATGGCGTCCTCGTCTGGCATGATGTTGCGATTTAAGACCCATCCGGCGGGGCCGTCAACGCTGATTTTGCGATTCCATGTGCACTGGAGGATGATAAAGTGGATGTGCCCCGAAACTACACTTTTGCGCCTTAAATCAGACCCCGGAATTTCATCCCTTATCCACAGCCGACATTCTTCTTCGATTATCGTCATTGACAAATGATTATCCGTGTGATTTACTTCTGATGATGCGAGGCGCGGCCTTAAACCCGGCCCGCAGGATGAAGCCCTGCCAGGGGAGAAGAATACTGGCGCGAACTTATGCAATCAACCGGCAACAGGTGTGTTGTCGTTTTGGTTGCATTTTTTTTGGCAGTTTTGGGGAGTTGAAAAATTTGCCCCGGTCGTGCTGGAGCACGCCAGGGCTATGGCCGACAGCTCGAATGGATCGAGCACGCTCCACCGAAGAGCAGGGTTGCGGGTTCAAGTCCCGCTCGGCCTTTAAATTTTGCAGGGGCGGTGGGGAAGCCGGGATGCTCATTTGCACCCCGAAAGTCTGGCCCACTCACCCACCGTTCCCTGCCACTGAGTTTTGCAGGGGCGGTGGGAACACGGCCAAGACTGCCATAGATGGAACAGCCAAACAAGCCCGCCGACCCTTGCACCATTTTCGCAGGGGCGACCGGGGAAAACAGGGCACTCATTCGTGCCTTGACTGTCCAGCGACTAACCCGGCGTTCCCTGCAACTATTGGTAATATAAGCGAGCCCGGTGGATAAGTCAACTTGAATTTTAAGATAAATTGCGGCTATAAATTAATCTAGAAATTATAATAGCGAAAGCCTTGCGTTAGGTTTAAAGTAGTAGCATGAAGAAAATTACGAACAGGGCGAACTTGGAGCAGACGGAAATCATCGAACAGATGCCGGAAGTATGCTCGAACGAGCTTGCGGCGGTGGAATTTTTTGAGCGGAGGATATGGAACAGAACGCCGCGCTGCCCGCATTGTCAGTCCACCAATGTTTACCAAATGAAGGACGCCAAGACCGGCCAGCGGAGCCAGCGGTTCTTGTGGCGCTGCCACGCCTGCGAAAAGCAGTTCACAATCCGGGTTGGCACGGTTTTGGAGGAATCGCGGATACCACTTCGACATTGGGCGTATGCCTTTTGGAGAGCGGTCGCGTCCAAGAAGGGCGTAAGCGCATTGGAAATTCAGCGGCAATGCCAGATCAGCTATCCTTCGGCCTTGTTCCTGATGCACCGCATTCGCCTTGCGATGACGCCGGAGCCTGGGACAAGCCCAAAACTGGGCGGACTGGGTGGTATGGTAGAATGCGATGAAACCTACATTGGTGGCAAACCCCGTCATGTCATCCTTCCCCGACCCGGCAAGCACGGCCCGTGGCCGCAAAAAATTTACGCGGACAAAACACCTGTGTTCGGAATGGTGGAGCGGGGTGGCAGAATTCACCGCCGGGTGATTGCCAGCGTCAGTGGCAAGAACTTGAAGGATACCATCCGGGAGTGTGTTGACCCTAGCGCGACCATTTCCACCGACCAATTGCGGGCTTACCGGGGCATCGGCAAGCACTTCGACGGAGGGCATGTGAGCGTCAACCACACCATCAAGCAGTATGTGCGCGGGCAGGCCTCGACCAACACGGCGGAAAGCTCGTTCGCTTTATTGAAGCGCGGACTGATGGGCATTTATCACGCGGTCAGTAAAAAGCACCTGCACCGCTATGTCGGCGAGTTTGACTTCCGGTGGAATACGCGCAATCTGAACGACGGAGAACGCACTGTGGCGGCAGTGCAAGGAGCGATTGGCAAGCGGCTTGACCATGAAACATTGACGCGATAAACCGCATTATCAAACATTATGCTTGACTATCGGATGGGTTTAAGCTACAATGGAAGCCAAATGAAAATAAAAAGAAAATTATTTTTGATTTTTGAGCTTTTTCTTCTCGCCCTTTTGCCGCTCGCGTTCCTGTGCATCCTTCAAGGCGAGTTGCTGCTCGATAAATCGCAATATATCTCGCTCTTGAAGTGGCACGTCTTGGTTATTTATGCGTGCTGTTTTTTTGGATTGATTTTTAGCATTTGTGTAAAATTGTTTCAGCATCCACACAGCTAAACTGGCCAGCGCAATTTTTGGAATGGATATTATAAACGTCACATTGAAAGCAAGATTGACAGTTACCGTGGCGTCGCCAGCGTTGAGTTCTGTTGGTGGTGGAGGACGCACTTCAACCCCATCTGGCGGGCAACCGCTGAAAAGTGTCTTTGAAAGTTCCTCGTCGGCGAAGTATAAATTGAGTTCAACAGGGTTCATGCGAAAAGACTATGAAACGAGCGGTTTGGAATCAATAGCAAAGGGCGGGTTGTGAAACCACGAAAAAGCCCAAGTAAATCCACCATGAAGGCCAGTTCCGCCCCTGCGATGCGACGGCGCACACAGCACGGCCCGGAGCCAGAGCGGTTGAAAATCAGTGGGTTTAAGAACTGGGAAGACGCCGTGGCGTTCGCCATGCGGAAGAAAAAGCCTCCTGGCGGCTGGCCAAAATGAAAGCGTGACGGCGGAAGAAAACCACTGCCAAAACACCCCTTGCGTTATCTTTATACTTCCGGATGTTGCCGTTTTCCAGACCTGTCTATCAAATCGCTTATTTACACATTATTTCGGCATTCGGCATTTCCCCCTTTGCTCATTCCCGCTTGAGTCAGGCCGATTCTGCCGCACAATGGGCCGATGGCAGATCGCGCCGAACACTTCCTCGTTACTGGCGGAGCCGGGTTCATCGGCTCTCATCTGGTCGAGCGATTGCTCGCTGAAGGCAAATCCGTCACCGTCATCGACGATTGTTCGACGGGGCGCCTGGAGAATCTGCAATCGGTTCGAGGGCATCCAAAGCTTACCGTGGTCCAGGCCAGGGTTTCCCAGTGCGGCAATCTGGCCGAAATGGCCCGGGAAAGCCGCGGCATATATCATCTGGCGGCGGCCGTCGGGGTGGAATTGGTCATGAGTTCCGCCCTGCAAACCATCGAGAGCAATTTGCGCGAGACGCAGTTGATGCTCGACGCGGCCAGCGCTGGCGGCGCGCCCATCCTGCTGGCCTCGACTTCCGAAGTGTACGGCAAGAGCGCCAAGGCGGCTTTCTCGGAGGAGGACGATCTGCTCATTGGCTCGCCGCAGTTGAGCCGCTGGAGCTACGCCTGTTCCAAATTGATGAACGAGTTTCTGGCCCTGGCGCACGGACGGGAGAAGAAGACGCCGGTTGTGATCGCGCGGCTTTTCAATACGGTGGGGCCTCGCCAGACCGGCCAATATGGCATGGTCCTGCCTCGATTCATCGAGGCGGCCAGAAAGGGCCAGCCCCTCAAAGTATTCGGGGACGGCCGCCAGACGCGTTGTTTTTGTTATGTCGCAGACACTGTGGAGGCGCTGGTGCGGTTGCAGAATTGTCCCGCCGCCAAAGGAGAGGTTTTCAATGTGGGCAGTTCTGAAGAAGTCAGCATCGGCCAACTGGCCGGGCTGGTCATCGCGACGTTGCGGTCCGCCTCGACCATTGAAAATGTTCCCTATGCCAAAGCGTACGGGCCGGGCTTTGAAGACATGCTCCGGCGCAAACCGATCGTGGACAAGCTGGCGAAATACGTGGGTTTTCGGCCCGCCACGCCTCTGCGACAGATCGTGGAACTGACGGCTGCGTCACTCCAATGAAAAAGGCGCCCTCCCGGGCGCCTTGATCACAATCCATCCAAGTCCGGCTAACTTATGGAAAAATCAGGTGGATATCTCCGCTGGACACAGTGCCGCCCAAGGCATCGAAGTATCCCGCATCTTCCGCGTTGGCCAACCAAGTTTTGCGAAGAGCAGCGGAAGTGGTTTGCTGCGTGCTGCCATCACCCAGCAGGAGATTGCCGGCGCCCGCGATATTCCCTGCAGAATGCAACTTCGCCGACCACCCAATGCCCTCGCTGCCGCCGTTGCCGCCGGTAGTCCCCCCAGCCGTAGTAGAGTCGGAGACCCAGGTTCCGTTGGTGTTGACCAAGACATCCGCGCCGCTCGTGCCGCTGTTCTCTGTCGCGCTGCTGCCGGAAATACCATAATTTTGGTCCTGGCTTGGGGCATTAATGTTGCCAGCCACCATGGTTCCTCCACACCCAAGATTTCGATCGCCACCCAACAGGGATTGAGGCTGCGTATCACAAGCCCCAACGCCAACAAAGTAAGAAACGTTGGTATTGTCAAATGAACCAAGGGTGGCAGGCGGAGTAGGCCACGAGCCAGAACCGGGAGTCGGAAGAAGGTTGCCGTTCTGCGTGGTCCCCCAGTAAAAGTTCGTGTTGAAGTTCGCCCAGTCGTCAGCGGGGCACATCAGAATCTTGGGCGACTGGCCCAGCTCATTCGCCATGAGGGCGTAAGGCAGCCACGCGTTATGGGCCGCGGTTGCGGCGGGAGTGGCACTGCCGTTGCCAACAGCCTCCAGACATCCTCCCAACGCCTGCATCTGCTGCTGCGGGAATTTATCCCCGTTGTCGTTCTCCCAGATGCGGTAGCCCGTTCCAACCTGCTTCAAGTTATTGATGCAGGAAATGCGCTGCGCCTTCTGTTTGGCGCGTGCCAGCGCCGGCAGCAGCATACTGGCCAGAATGGCGATGATGGCGATGACAACTAACAGCTCAATGAGAGTGAAAGCTCCTATTTTTTTGTTCCGAATGTTTTTCATAAATTTGTTTTATCTGCCAATGGAGCGCGCACTGTTTTCTGAACCGACTGCCAGTGTTAACTCGATTTGATTCCATATTTCAGCAAGGATGATGCCAAAGGCCAAAAAAGACCACTTCAAGGCCATTTTGCCGCATTCCCAGCCCAATTCCTTGCAAAATGCCTGCAAAACATTGCTACAACTCCTGGGTGCGCGAAAATTCCACGCATCCTGCGTGAAAAAAACACGCGCTTTTCCTCAGTTTTTTACCCTTTTTCATCGATTCGAACCGTTTTGCGCACCCGGTTCTTGAAATCTTCGATGCCTTGGTCGAAGGCCGCCGACATGGGCAGCGCCTTAACCTTCGGGACACGCTGTTTGAATTTTTTGAGGTTTTGTTCCGCCGCCGCTTCATCCATCTTGTTGGCAACGACCAACCGGGGCTTCTTGAGCAACGCCGGATCGTACAAGTCCAGTTCCAGAAGCAATTGCTTGTAATCATCCCACGGATTGCGCCCGTCGGTTCCGGCCATGTCCAGCATCAGCACAATCAATTTGCAACGCTCAATATGCCTCAAAAACTCGTGCCCAAGCCCCACATTCCGGTGCGCCCCTTCAATCAGCCCCGGCACGTCGCATACCGTCAAACGAGAGTAATCCGCAAATTCAACAATCCCGACCTGCGGATGCAATGTGGTGAACGGGTAGGGGGCGACTTTCGGGCGGGCTTGCGAGATCGCGGTCAAAAGCGTCGACTTGCCCGCGTTTGGATACCCAACCAAACCTACGTCTGCGATGATGCGCAATTCAAACAGGTAGTCGCCCTCCATGCCGGCCTCCCCTGGCTGGGCGAAGCGCGGCGTTTGCCGCCGGGCGGTGGCGAAATTGCGATTGCCCAATCCGCCCCGGCCACCTTTGCACAGGACAAATTGCTGGCCGTTCTCGGTCAAGTCCGCCACCAATTCCTGATCGGTTTCTTCGTTCGCAACCGGCGCGGCATCCTCTTCCAAATTAAGTTCGACAGCGCGTTCCGAGCCGGAGTGACGCAGGACCGGGCGGCGGCTGGAACTGGCCGCAAGGATGGCTTGCTCCGGATCCCCCCCCGCCTCTGTACTCGCGGCAGGCTCCGAAGAGGGAAGCCGCCAAACCAGGGTTCCGCACGGCACCTTGACCACCAGATCCCTGCCAGCCGGCCCATCCATGCCTTTGCCCAGGCCGGGCTTGCCGTCTTCGGCAATGAGCTGCGGAGTGAAGAACTGTGCCACCAGATTGTTCAGATCATGGTCCGCTTGAAGAATGACGTTGCCGCCGCGCCCGCCGTTGCCGCCGCTCGGGCCGCCTTTGGGCCGGTAGGTTTCCCGGAGAAAGGCCACGCAGCCTTTGCCGCCGTGCCCGGCGCGCCCATACACCTTCACTTCATCGACAAACATGATTTTGGAAAATCCGCTCCGTAATAATTAGTAATATATGAGGCCATCAATGAAAAAGGCGAGGCCTTCGGCCTCGCCCTGCGCGTTTTGCCGCGAAAATCAATTCTTTTCAACGTCAGGCTTTTCGGCCTTGGGCCGCACGTTGATGCGGCGGCTTCCCTTGTCGAACAACACCTGCCCGTCCGTCAGCGCGAACAAAGTCCAGTCGCGCCCGGTGCCGACATTCTCCCCGGCCACAAACTTGGAGCCGCGTTGACGCACCAGGATGCTCCCGGCCGTGACCTGTTGCCCTCCAAATTCCTTGACCCCAAGCCGCTTGCTGACACTGTCGCGCCCGTTGCGAACGCTGCCTTGACCTTTCTTATGTGCCATAAATTATCTTTCTCTGCTACGCCTTGATTTCTTTTATTTTGACCACAGTCAACTCTTGGCGATGGCCCACCTTGTGGTGATAACCCTTGCGCCGTTTCATTTTAAACGCCACCGTTTTCACGCCGCGAATGTGTTTCACCACATCCGCCACCACGGACGCCTGCCCGATGGCGGGCGCGCCGATGGTCGTTTTGCCTTCGTCTTTGCAAAACAACACCCGGTCAAAAGTAAAACTTTGACCTGCCTCCGCCGCCAGGCGTTCAACCTCGATGGTATCGCCCGCGCTTACCCGGTATTGTTTGCCGCCCGTCTCAATAATAGCATACATAAATAAAATCTCAAAAGAGCCGGTTATTTCAACAAGACATCGGCTTAATGTCAACCTTTTCTTTAGCCCCTTTTTTTTGCGGGCGGGATTGCGCCCTTCCTCAAGTTTGCGGGGCTTATGGAAGGTGTTGCCCTGCTGGCCTTTGCCGCAGAAGGGCGTCCAGGTTTCTTTGGGCCACCGCCAATCCGGGCTTGATTTGCAGCGCCTTCCGGTAGAGCGCAATGGCGTCCTGCGCTTCTCCCTTCCGGACAAAAGCGTTGCCGAGGTTGACGCAGGCTTCCGCATCGTCAGGTTTGATTTGCAAGGCCCGCTGGCAGTGAGCGATGGCCTCATCCACCGTGGCGGTTTGCAGAAGAGCATAGCCGAGATTGTCCTCAGCCTGCGCAAAGTCCGGCCTGAGTTGCAATGCCTGTCGGAAACACGCGATGGCTTCTTCAACCTTTCCCGTTTGCAGAAGGGCGTTGCCGAGATTGTTGCGGGCTTCCGCAAAATCCGGCCTGATTCTCAACGCCTCTTGGAAACAGTTGATGGCTGCGTCAATTCTTCCCTTTTGCAGAAGAACAAGGCCTAAGTTGTCCTGGGCCAGATCATTGTCCAAGGTGCAGGCCAGCGCATCCGCCCACAAGGTTTCGCTGTTTTGCCAGTAGGCGGCTTGTTGCCAGGCGCAGAACATGAACAATCCTATGACCCCGGCCATCAAACCCCCAAGGGCCGCGCGACTGATCCGCCATTCGGTCGCCAGCCACGTTATCGCTATATAAATACCAATCTGCGGCAGATAGGTGTAGCGGTCCGCATGGGCCTGTTGCCCAACCTGAATGATTCCCAGCACGGGCAGCAGCATCACCACATACCAAACCCATCCGACCAACAGCCAAGGCCGCTTCCGCCATTGCCACACCACGGCGGCAGAAATGACGGCCAGCAGTGTCCCGGCCATGGCCGCTTCCCGCACGGGCAGGCCCTGGTGCGGAAAAGGATAGAACACCGCCAAGCCCGCCGGGCAGACCATCTGGCAGAGATAAACTTTGCAGGCCAGCAACGCGGTGACAAGCAGTGACGGCACGGAGACTGCCCCGGTCAGTGGCATGGCTTCGCGCTGGGCCAAAAGCGTGGCCGCGCAGGACGCAGCCGAAAGCGCCAGCAAGGGCCACTTCTCAAGCACCAACCTTCCCGCCGGTTCCTTCCGTTGCAAAGGCCAGTAATCCAGCAACAGCAG
The DNA here is from genome assembly GCA_050014435.1 of Verrucomicrobiota bacterium. GTDB lineage: Bacteria > Verrucomicrobiota > Verrucomicrobiia > Limisphaerales > Palsa-1400 > DASRLE01. Next base: position 18,925 of record JBEKDI010000081.1, read on the forward strand.
CACCAAGGGCAGCGTCACCAGCATCGGCTTGCACATCAAGCCCAGGGCAAACAGGAGGATCACCAGGGCGTATCGGGCCGCCGACAGCGGGTTGCGCGCATGGCGGACATAAGCTCCAATAGTCAACATGAAAAACAATCCGCTGAGCACGTCCTTGCGCTCGGCCACCCAGGCCACCGATTCCACACGCAAGGGATGGATGGCAAAAACAGCCGCGACAAAGGCGCTGCGCCACAGAGCGCCCGTCATTTGGCGAAGCACCAGGAAAAGCGCGATCACCGTCGCGGTGTGGAGGATGACATTGGTCAGATGATGCCCGGCGGGATGCAGTCCGTATAACTGGCAGTCCAGCATGTGGGAAATCCAGGTCAGCGGGTGCCAGTTGGCCGCGTGGAAGGAGAATGCCCAGACGATGCCCTTGAACGTCAGGCCCCCGGCGACCACCGGGTTCTCATATACATAAACATTGTCGTCGAAGTTAACAAACTCATGCCCCAGCGTCTGGCCGAAAACGGCGAACGTAATTGCGGCCAGGAAAAGACAGACCGCCGGCGCCTGCCACTTTTGCATTATCTGCCGCTTCATGCGGCTTGATGCTACTTTCTCCCCGCCCCAGTTCAAACGCCAAATCGTTTGGCCAAGTTTTTACCAGCTATAGTGTACAGTGTAGGTCACGTTTTCCTCCGCGTCCGGCTTCACCTCCACCCTGAATTCGATGGTTTGGGCGTCTGTTTTGGCAAAGGTTTGCGACTTCTCCGTGATGTCCCACGACGGCCAGCGGTAAAGGTGTTCGACCACCCGGATTTCCACCGCCTCCTTTTTGTGGTTGCGCAGCTTGATGGCGAACGATTCGTCCAGAAACTTACGCCCGTTGTCCAGGTGGTGGTTGGTTCGCTGGCGTTCCCCGACCACGTCGAAGGCGTTGCCGGTGGTGACGCGGACCATTTCATTGCGCGGCGTGTGGTCGATGGTGTTCTCGCCCGTGAACTCCATCTGGCCATCGGCGTCGCGGCGATAAAAGCGCAGCCGTCCCTTGGGCAGCGGGATGCCCAGATGGTTCGACTCCGAATTCATAAACTCGCGCATGACCCACACTTTGGGATTGGATTGGGTCCCGTAGTCACGATCATTGCGAATGCTTTCCGGATCCCAGCCGTTGTAACGGTTGCGATCGATGCTCGCGCCGTCATAAACGTAAATTGGCCGTGACTGAATTCCGTCAGCCCGCACGAACTCAACTTGCTTGGTTTCGCGGTCCAACAGCGTGGTGGCGCGTTCCAATGTGTAAAGATGATATTCGTCGAAGGCTTTTTCAGTGACAGGGGGCTGTCCCGGGGCGAGGGCGTCCAACATCATTCCACCGAACGCCCTGTTATACGTTTGGGGCTGGATTTTATTGACGTCGCCGGCCATCAATTTGATTTTGGCGTGTTGGAACGATTTGCCGGTTTGGTTGTCGATGGTGACCCAGCCGGCCAAATCCAACGCATCGCCCTTTTCCGGGGCCACCAGATTATAGGCCGCCTGCCAGCTCATGCCGCCGGTGATATAACTCAGCTCGGCATCCAGCGCGCCACTGCGGTCAGCGTTCAACTGCCAGGTCAACGTCGGTTTCAAAATGCTGTCGTCGGGCAGGGTGGGGAACAGCGGTTCGCCGGGAAGACTGAACATCAATTTCCCATTCACCTCGATAATGGGCTGGCCGCCTCCGCTGTTCGGAGAGGCATAGGCCATCTGCGACTGGTAATATTCCTGCCCGTATTGGTTGAACGCCTGCTGATGCGGCACATAGCCGCTGCGGACAATTTTGCCGTGAATGAATTCCTTTTTGCCCTGCGCGCCCTCCGGCTGGGTCTGGAATTCAATGGTTTTGCCTTCATAATAATTGAGCAGCAACGCCTGCGAGATCGGGTCGGCCCGGAAGTTCTGCTCCAGGATTTGCAGGGCGCGTTGGCCCGTGGGATCGCGCAGCACGACGGAATCCGGCTCCAGATGCATGGTCGCCTCGTTGTAGCTGACGTCGTTGACGCCCGCTTTGAGGCTGAGGTGGATGGAATCGCGCACCACCGCGAAGTTTTGGTTGTAAATCGTCAAGGCGGGATCCGAGGCGAAAGCCGCTTGGGCCACGAGACAGCCAACAAAAGTTGAAATGAGCTTTTTCATATTATCCTTATAATAGATAACCCTTTCGCCCTCACTTTGTTTCAAAATCGTAAGTGCCGGAGCCGACTTCGAAGGTTGCCAGCGCGCGCGGCCAGCGGAGGGCCTTCACCCCGAACGCTTTCTCCACCGGCCGCCCGCTCTCAAGGACGGTCGAACCATCCACCGCCGGCATGACCACGGTGGCGGTTGTATTGGCGGGAATTGTCACCTTGAGCTTGAAGTGCCGGCCGGATTTTCTCCAATGCGTTTCGATGGGTCCGTGGATGCTGTCGTATCTGGTATCGGCGAAGGCCAGCTTGTCATCGGGTTGCGGCGCGATGAGGATGTGCTTGTAAGCCGGCCCGTCGCTTTGAATGCCCCCGATGTTCTCAACCATCCATTGATACACGGCGCCGAAGGAATAGTGCGCGAAGGAATTCATCTTCGGATCTTGAAAGCCCTTCTCCGGCGTCCATCCGTCCCAACGCTCCCAAATGCTCGTCGCGCCTTGCCGGATGGAAAAGCCCCAGGAGGGGAACGTGTCGTTGTGGATCAACCGCCAGGCCACCTCGTTCCGGCCAATCCCCGCCAGGGCCAGCATCAGGCTCTTGGTGCCGACGAATCCGGTCGAGAGATGCCAGCCGCGGTTCTCGATTCTCTCCACCAGGCGTCGCGCGGCCTGTTGCCGACGGTCCGGATCCAGCAAATCAAACGACAGCGCCAGTACGTAATCGGTCTGGCTGTCGCCCTGGATGCGCCCGTCCGCTCCGACATAAGCGCGGTTGAAGGCCGCTTTGATTTTCTCGAACAGATCATTGTACATGACCGCGTCGTTGGTTTTGCCCAGCGCCGAGGCGATGCGGGCCATGAGCTTCGCGCTGTGGGCGAAATAAGCCGTGCAAACGACTGTTTTGGGCGTGTCATCGTTGATGTTCAGCCAGTCGCCGTAGCAATGGAATTGCGCCGGCGGCAGAAACCCGGGCGCGGAGCGGTTCTTGCAGAAATCGATGAAGCGCGCCATGGACGCGTAATGCTTCGCCAGAACCCGGGTGTCGCCGTAGGCCTCATAGATCGTCCACGGACATATCACCCCCGCGTCCGCCCAGGCCGGGCCTCCGTCGTTCTCTCCCTTGATGACCGGCGCCATCTTCGGGTACTCGCCATCCTGGCGCTGCGCGTCCTCGACATCCACCAGCCACTTGGAGAAAAACGCCTCCACATCCCCGTGCAAGGTCGCCGTCCGGATATAGACCTGCGCGTCGCCCATCCAGCCCAGGCGCTCGTCGCGTTGCGGGCAATCAGTCGGAACGTCGATGAAGTTGGCCCGTTGTGTCCAATGGGTGTTTTTGGCGAGTTGATTGAGCATCGGGTCCGAACATTCGAATTGGCCCGCATCCGTTGTGGCGCTGCTCAACGCCAGACCCGTGATGGTTTTCATGGACGGGCGACTCTTCAGTCCCGAGACCTCAACATACTGATAACCATGAAAAGTGAAACGCGGCTCCCATATTTCCGTTCCCTTGCCCCGGCAGATGTAAGTATCCGTGGCCATCGCATTGCGCAGATTGGTGGTATAGATGCCGCCGTCAGGCTTCAGCCGCTCCGCAAAGCGCAAAGTGATCTTCTGGCCGGGTTTGCCCTTGATCATCAGCCGCGCCACCCCCGCAAAATTTTGCCCCATGTCGAACACGTAAGCGCCGGGCCCGACTTTTGTGATGGATTTGGGTTTCAACTCCGCAAAGACCCGCACCGGCGGCCCCGGATGCGCTTGAATCACCGGCGCCATTTCCGCCCCGGTCGCCACCGCGTCCCATTGCCCGTCGTCAAAGCCGGGCTCGGTCCATTTTTGCGCCAGCCGGGCGTCATACGATTCGCCCATTTGAAAATCGGCCGAGGTTATCGCCCCTGTTGAAGCCTTCCAATCCGGCCCGCTGGCGATGATGTCATGGGAGCCGTCGGCGTAATCGATCTGCAATTGGACGCGCAAGCGCGGCTCCTTCCCGTAACGATCCCTCGTTTTGCCCCACGCCACGTAGCCGCTGTACCAGCCGTCCGCCAGGACCGCTCCCAAAGCGTTGCGGCCCTCCCGCAAAAGAGCCGTGACATCATAAGCGCGATAATGGACGCGCTTGGCGTAATCCGTCCAGCCGGGGGTGAACCGGTCTTCACTGACCAGGCGGCCGTTGAGATGGAAATCGGCCAGCCCAAGGGCAGTCCCGTAAAGAACCGCGCGTTGGACTTTGTTGGACACATTGAATTCTGTCCGCAAGCACGACGGCGGCGGCAAGAACGTCGGCTTGTGCTTCGCATCAGCCGACGGGGCCGTGTTGCTTTCCGCCCGGCGCATTTTATCATAACCAATCCACTGGCCCCGCCAATCTTTCTGATCCAGCAAGCCCATGGACCACATGGCCGGTTCACTCCAATCCGAGGTGGCGCCGTCCCTGTCCCAAACCCGCACCTTCCAATGACAAACCTGCCCCGAGACCAGCGCTCGCCCTCCATAGACTATTGCCGTGGTGTCGTCCCCCGCCACTTTGCCGCTGTCCCAGAGATCCCCATTGTCATGCCCCAGCGCGGTCTCCGAGCCGGCCACCAACACCTGCCAGGCCGTCTGCCGCTCATCGCGCTGCTTCGAGGCCACCTGCCAGGACAAGCGCGGCGCCGCTTCATCCATGCCGGACGGCTCGGCGAGATATTCGCAGCGCAGAGAAACGGGATTGAGCGGCGCGGCGGCCGGGGCGGAGCCGCTGCCGACGGCCAGAAATGTCAGTACTAATAAAACGGCGGTGATTCTTGTCTTCATGATTGTATCGGGCGGGATTTTGTCCCGCCCGCGGCCCCCGCACAACCATAAATCCGTCAAATGCCAAAAACACGGTGGGGCGAGACTCGGACCCTGATTCGATTGACCTGTCGCGCCAAAGCCCTGCGGCCGCGGACGGTGAATGGTCTGCTCACAAATCCCGATTCTTCAACCCACGGTGGGGTGAGACTCCGTCGAACCCTAAATCGATTTAGTCACGGCTCGACGGAGTCTCGCCCTCCCGATTTTGAATTTACCAGCGAAGCGGATTGATCATTCCTTGATACGGCCACTCATAGGGGGTTTTCACCAGGCCTTTGCGCGTCGGGTTTTCACGAACATAATTCCATTTCTCCCTGTAGCTCTCCGCGCGCCGCAATCGATGATGAAACGGATTCGATTGCCAGCGGCAAAGCGTGTCCTTATGCAACCGGCGAAACTGCCGTTCCCAAAAAGTCACCCACTCCTCCAGAGTAAAATCCAAATCATGCGGGGCGCAAAAAAGATGCATATGGTCCGGCATCAGCAGATAATAACCCACCAACCACGCCTGTGAGGATTGCCATGCGGCACGAAGATGATCGTGAACCACGGCGTTGGCCAGCCACGGCTTTCGATCTTCAGCGCAAACAGTGAGAAATACGATCGTCGGCTGCCCGGAATAGACGGAAACGCCGCGAGCGGGATGTTTTCGTCCGATGTCATCAAAAGGAGCGTCGCCAGCCATGTGCGAAAAATGGCGGAAAGACTCGAGATCGTCAACGGCAAGGTGAGAATTCAACACACGGTAGGGTGAGACTCCGTCGAACCCCAATTCGATTGCCCTGTCCCGCCATGGGCAATTTGAACCGTCAAGCAAGTGTGTGTGGTTCTTTCGCGATTGAGCATTCCGGGACTTTTATGGCCCATCCGGAATGTCTTCAATGAACGGTGGGGCGAGACTCCGTCGAGCCGTCAATCGATTTACGGTTCCACAGAGTCTCACCCTTCCCGAAGGTGCCCATAAAAACGAGACGTCAAAGGGCAGGTTGCCTTTGCCCCTTTGTCGGTCTGGCCAAATTTGACCGGCCACATGAGGTGCCGTACGCCATACTCCTGGTTGCCGACTCTTCACATCAGAAATGGTGGTTTGACGCAGATTGAAAAGTGCCTCGATCCTTGGCGACTTTCTTGGGAGCGCGACCCTCCGGGTCGCATCCATTGGCGTCTCGCCGATGGAATCTGAGCGTCCCTCTCTCCCCGCCCGGCGGGGAGAGAGTTGGAGAGAGGGGATCTCTGGAACGTTGCGGCGGGGAAGGGAATGACGGTCAATAACGCCAGATTGATCCACTCCTCTGAAAAATCGGTCAAATGCTAAAAACACGGTGGGGCGAGACTCCGTCGAGCCGTCAATCGATTTACGATTCCCCAGAGTCTCACCCTTCCCGAAGGTGCCCATAAAAACGAGGCGCCAACGCCCGTCTCAGCGCCGGCCCCGGCATTGTGGTGGTTTTCTCGGGCGACATCATGACCATGCCCGGCCTGCCCAAAGTCCCCGCCGCCGAAGCCATGGACGTGGATGCCAATGGCAATACAGCAGGCTTATTTTAGCGGTCAATTATCAATTGTCCATTGCCGCTGCCCATTGTCCATCTGCATTGCCCAGGGCAAACGCATTTAAATTTCTGGGCAACTAGGCAAAATTTGCCTTGTACAACATAAAGTTGTGTTTAAATAGAGAGGGATGAATATTCATCCCAAGTTGAGTCTGGTCGAACATTTCA
>JBEKDI010000082.1:0-25333 GCA_050014435.1 Verrucomicrobiota bacterium
CTCGGACAGATAGCATGTATTGGGATGTGACCGAGCTGTTCCTGATAACCGCCGTGGCAGGTGCTGTATTCGGTTCTGTGCGCCGATCACAAAAAAACTGCCTTTTTTAACGGGCTGCTAGGGGAGGTTCTTGAGGAAGCTGATGCTGACGGAGCCTTCGGCGACGACAGGGACAGCGTTGGTTAAATAGCCGGAGAAGATCGGGACGGAGGTTAGATTCGTTGTGTATGTCCCGCCGACATAGCCGTAGCCGTTGACATTCCAAGTGGAACTGGCGCCAAAGATGTCCGCCACCACAGCGCTATTGGTCCCATTTCTCGCCGCAAGGGTGTCCAGTTTTAGAGCCTGCTTGACGAAGCCTTGCAAGCCGAGAATCAGGTTGGTCGAGCCGGTGGGCGTGTAATAATTGATGGTCAGACCCTGGATGCTAAAGGCGGTTTGCGAGACAAGCAGGGCATTGGTGGAGTTTAAGCCGAACCCGGCCTCCACAACAATCTCCGCGGAATTGGTGCCGATACTCAGGTAGTTGTTGACGGGATATAAGCTGCTTGTGCCAGACAAGACATCGATCGAGCTTGAAACATTGGTCAGGACTGTCTCCGTTGGCGTTTCCAGTGTGACGATGAGGACGTTTGTGACGGCCCCGGAGTTGCTGATTGACGGCGTGATGGTGGTGATGCATCCCACATTGGTGTTGATGGACACGCTTGCGTTTGTCGTCCCGCCTGTCACGACGCTCAAGACGCTGTTGGGAATGGTGCTACTTGAGAAATCGCCGGTTAAGGCGCCGTCGCTGATCGTCTCAGTGCCGAAAGGGCTGTAAAACGGGATGCCGCCGACGCTCAGATAGCTGTTGGTGGGGAACGGCATATTGGTTGAGAGAATGGTTGAAGTAACGGCAGAGGGGATGGGAACCGTCACGTTGGCATAAACGGTGGACAGAACCAATTTGGCATTGTTGCCGAAGGACTGGCCGGTGACGGACTCCAAGGCGGCAATGAGGTTTTTGGAGGTGTAGGAGGTGACCTGGTCGGCGACTTTTCTGCCGGTGGAGTTGGTCGGGCCCTGCTGGTAAATGGTGAGCTGCAGGTTGATGTTTTGCAAAACATTGGTCTGAGCACTCGCAGGCATCGGCAGAAGGGCGGTGGCCCACAGGGCGAGTGCGACGGATACGAACGACTTCATAATGCCTGATGATGCCAGAAGAGGGACGAATGTCTAATGAAGAATTCCACCGGGGGGAGAAGACAAATGACTGATGGAGGGGACGCAAGGGACAAGTGGCGTTTCAAGCAAAAGCGGGACAGTCCCGAAGGCTTTCGGGGCTGTCCCGTGAAGAACGGAACCGGGGAATGATTACTGGGGTGCGACAGCGCCCGGCTGGGACACTGGGATCTGGTCGGCCCCGCTGATGGCCGTGAGATAGTCTATGCTGACAGTCCCCGAAGCGAGGACGTTAGTGACGTTCTGGAGGTAGATCGTGTTCCCATCAAGCCTGCTAATCAGTGTGGTGCCGACGAGGTTGTTGAAGCCGATGTTGTCGCTCAACACGGAGTTGCCATAAGAGTTGTTGGTGCTGATGACGCCATTGAATGTGTTCGTTTGGATGGAGTTTGTGGAGAGGACCCCGCCCATGTAGCCGGCGCCGGTGACCGTGGCCGTGGAGCTGGCAATGGTCTGGACCATCAATTTGTCTTTGGAATTCCCGTTGGCAACCAGATTTATGAATTTAGCCGATGTGGTGGCAATGCCGCTCAAGGGGGTGTCGCCCATATAATAATTCCAAGGCGTGGCAGGAGTGCTGCTCATATTGGTAAATGCCCAATCCCCAAAAATCAGGTTGGTCTGGCCGGACCCGAGGGTGGGGGCAATATTGGTCGGCCAGGCAGTGAACATGGCAAGCTGCTCGAAGGAAGTGATGGTCTGACCTGTGATATTCGTGCCCAAAACGTCTCCGTTGCCTTCCTCATCCTCGCCCTGCAAGTTCTTGCCAGTTTCCTTGTAAACAGAAAAGTCGCTCAAGTTCACATCAGGTCCCGGGGCCAGTTGCACCCAGTTGTCCACATCGACCAGGGAGGCGGTGGCAACGGTGGATGATCTGGGCGTATAAACGCAAATGGCACGCCCCAGGTTGGTGAAAAGAGTGTTCAGTTGGGGCGAGTATTGCGTGATCGTGATGTTGGTGGAATTTGTCGTGATTGTTGGAACGATTGTCACCCAGTATCCCAACTCACCTCCGGTATCAAGGATCGAATTGCCCGGGGCGGGAATTGGGTTGGCGTCGAAAGTGTTGGTGGTGGACAGAGTGCTGCCAGATGAATTGCCGGTAAAAATGGCGTTGGTGGTGATGCTACCGACGTTGTTGTCGCCTATGGGGTAGTGCGTCGCGCCGTTAAAAGTCAGCCAAATCGTGCCATTGCTGATCGCATAGGAGTTCGTGGTGCTGTGGTTCACGATGTCCAGGCTGCTCAGGCTGCCTGGACCGCCGTCGTAATACCACACGTGCAACGCATTCGTCAGAGTGGCTGTGAAGTTGGTGGTGATGGTTCCTGGAATGCCCACTTGGAAGTTGCTGTAAATTGTGGAGAAAACCAATTTCTGGCTGGGAGAAAAGGCCACCCCGTCGAATGGGACCAATTGATTGATGAGCTCGGATGTGGTGAGGGTTTGCGTCACAGGCGCCAAACTGATGTTGTTGTGGCCCAGGGCCCCCTGGCAGGTCAGTTTGAGCTGGATGCTGATGTTGTCCAACACCTGCGTGTTGGTGGTGGCGGCGGCGCGCGCTTTCGTCGCAGTCGCTGTTACGGTGGCAACCAGTATCGCCAGGGCGAATGTTCTCAGTTTATTGATCATAATATTTTTCGGTTAGACGTTAATTCGCACTGTTTTCCTTCCAACGACATATTATGTCAAGTATGAATAAGCAGTTTCTGGTGAGTTTGCGCGAGAGGATTTCCCCTGCACGCGGCACCGTCTCGCCCTATCAAACCGCATGAGCCGGGGCTATTTCCGGGCGGTCGCATCGCCGCTTGAGCCGAACTTGGGGAGCTGCAGGAAGTCAATCGCGTTTTTAAGGTCCATCTTCTCCTGGAGATCGGTGGCATAGGCCAATTCGTTCTGCAAGACGGGAAGGGCATCCTTGCTGCCGAAATCAAGGGTGGCGGTAAGGGCGGCCTGGCGGATCTCCGGCTCGGGGTTTTCCAGTTCGGAGAGAATGACCTTGAGGTTGGCCGGATTGTCGCTCATCCCCATATCAATCAATTGGGCTTTGCGTTGCAGAACATAGTCGTCGTGAGCGGATCCGGTCAAATTCATCGGGGCGGAGGGGCGTTCCGGCAGTCCCTCCTTGCTGGGAGCCACGCGCTTGAGAATGGGCGGCACGGCGGCAGGAGCCGTGGTGTCGTCAATGGCGACGGGCGGCGCAATCACTGCTGGTGTTTCAGGTTTGAAATGGAAATAGACCGCAGGGAACAGGATGCCCAAAGCCAGAGCGCAGGCGGACAGGATGACTTTGGCTCTCATAAAGTTTCAGTTTCTGCGTTGGTCACTCTTCAGCTCCGGTTCGGATCAAGCCCACGCTTGCAGGACCACAATACTTACTTTTTGCTCGAGAGAGGGATTATGTCAAGGGCAAAAAGGCGGAACGGCGGATCAACATTAACCTCCGTCCCGCCAAAGAACCGATTTGCCGACTGATCAAGGCTGAACGGGCACTATCTCGTTCGATGCCGTGAGCGCACTGAGGAAGTTCAGTGTAATGGTCCCGCTATAAACGACATTGGTGGGATTGTAAACATATTGGCCGTAGTCCCCGTCAAAACCAAACAAGTTGGTATCAGGAGTGCGATTGAGAACATTGGTCACAAAGTTTGTGCCCAAATAGTTGCCTTCCGCATTATTGTTAATCACGCTGGTTATCTCAGGGTTGGAGTTATAGTTGGTGAAGAAGTTTGTAGAGTAGTTCGTAACGCCATCCGTTATCGAAGTGACATACTTGTCTGTATTCGGGCCCGCCGGATAACCCGGGTCCGTTGTGAACGTCCCGCCGATAAAGCCTTGGCCGCCAGCCGTCACTGTCTCAGTGCTGATCAACTGGACGTTCTCCGCATGGGTGGCTTTCCCATTCAGAGTGAGATTCATGAGCTTGATGGTGCCTTTGCTGAAGCCCATCGGGTCGAGATTCAAGTTGGTCACAGTGGCCGGGGCGCCATTGGTCGGATAGACCGTATAAATCAGCAAATCGCCCGTGCTGTAAATGGTTTGTCCGGTGATATTTGTGCCGGAAAATTCATTCGCGCCCAAATCATTTCCGGTTTCATCGTAAATGGTGGTGCCGCCGGAATTGAGGTCCCAAGCGATCCAGTTGTCAACCAAGAACAAAGTGGGATCGGCACTGCCTGTCTTGGGAGTCATGACGCAAATGTGCTGGTCCGCCTGGGCCAGGATTTCCTCCGTTTGCGGTGAGAATTGGGTAATGGTGACATTGACGTTTGTTCCCGAGACGGTCGGAACAACTGTGACCCAGTATGACAAAGCGCCTTGCCCGGTGAGGGCCCTGGAACCATTGATATTCGTGCTGGCAAGGGCGGCGTAGTCGATGGCGTTGGCGCTGGTAAACGGCGGGGGAGACCCAACCATGGCGGTGAAAAGGGCGTTGGAGGTGATACTGTCGCCGTAATAGCCACCGTTACCGTGCGCGTCCGGAAGCGAATAGACCGTGGTGCCGGCGGAAGTCGAGCTGGATGTGTAAAAGATATAGCCGGGCGACTCCTCATTAACGCCATTTGTGATAAGGAAAGAGTTTGTCACCGTCGCAAAGTCTGTGAAATTCAAGGAGCCCACATGGCCGAAGCTGTCTTCCCAATAAAAAAGTGTGCCTTGCGGCACGTTGGTCAAGGTGACCGAGGAGACGGTGACGCTGGTGCCTGGAATGCCCACCAACATATTACTGTAGATGGTGGAGAGGACCAATTTATCGGTCTTCGGGTTGACCGCGAAGCCGCCGACCTGGCCCAATTGATAGATGATGTCGGAGGTGGAGATGCCGCCCACTTCGGCGGCGATGGTCTCACCATTGCCGTTGTGGGTGGTCTTCACATTTGGCGCTTGAGAGTAGATTTTGAGCGCGACGCTGATGTTGTCCAACACCTGCATATTGGTGCTGACCTTGGCGAGGGCGCTGGTGGCGGCCAAGGCAGCCCCGGCGGCCATTACCGTCACGGCGAATGTTTTTACCTTATTAATCATATGTTTTTTAATTTAATGTCCTTACTGTGTCGGTTCGCCTCCGCGCCCGCCGTTTGCTGTTTTCGCTCCTGGAAAACAACACGGGCGGCGCGACATTTCCTGTGTATTCTGCGCATGCTGCTTGCGATTCCGCAGGATTCAATTGAGGTTGTTTTTCGTTCCAAGAACCCAGTATGTCAAGCATGAAAAGGATGTTTGCGGCGTTTGCACGCATCCCCTACGCGCGACCGCGGGAGTCATGGACCAGGACGTGTGGGGGAAGGATAACCGAAGGAATGGCCGGAGACGCAGCCGGGCCCGACCGGGCTATCTATCGCCGGGTGGTTGCAGTCTCGTCGCTTGCGCCGAATTTGGGAAGCTGCAGGAAGTCAATGGCGTTTTTAAGGTCCATCTTTTCCTGCAGGTCTTCAGCCCACGCCATTTCATTCTGCAAAGCGGGAATGGCCTCCGGGCTGCCAAGATCCATCGTCGCGGTCAGCGCGGCCTGGCGAATCTCGGGATCAGGGTTGTGTATTTCGGAAAGAATGATCTTGAGAGATGCCGGATTTTCGCTCATCCCCATATCGTACAAATCCGCCTTGCGTTTCGTGACATATTCGTCGTGGCTCAAATTCGCGTCAGCTGGGTCCTGAACGGCCACGCCCTGCCCTTGAACCTGTGCTCCGTTGGATGCCCGTTTGAGAATCGGCGGCAGGGCTGTTGGAGAGGCGTTCGAATCGTCGCTGGCGACTGCTTCCACCGCCGCTGGCGCGCTGGCGGTCCTGTAATGAAAATAAACTGCCGGAACCAGCACAGCCAAAGCCAGGACGGAAGCGGACAAGACGACTTTGGCTCTCATGCGTTTTTGTTTAGCAAAGCGGGACAGTGGCTTTGTGGCCACTGTCCCGCAAAGAAACGATACTGCGTCAGGCTGCTATTGAACGATGCCCGAGAACGTGTGCGTCACAGAACCGCTCAATTTTACATTGGTGCCGTTGGTGTTGGCGTAATAAACGTTCGTCACGGCCGTTGTGGGGAAATTAGTCCCTGGAATAACATTGGTGTAATCAGGAGTATAAGTTCCGCCCACCACGCCGCTGCCAATCCCGGTCCAGGTTACATTCCAAGTGCTCCATGGCAGGGCTGTTTTGCCCGAGCCAACCTTTGTGGTCACTGCATTGGCAAAGCCGGCGCCTGAAAAACCAAGATCCGCGCCGGCCGCGCCGGACACGTTTCCGGTGCCAATTGCATTCACATCGAATGATCCCTGATCATAGAGTGATCCGGTGATTGCCAGGTTCGTTGTGATGGTTCCCTTAAAGATGGAGTTTGTATAATCCTGGGCACGATTTGCAAACACGGTGTTTGTGTCGCTCGTCGTCACGGAACTGCTTAACAGATCAGCCAGACCAAAACCGAAAAAGAAGGTGTTGGTGAGAGGCGTGAGAGTTTTGCCGCTCTTGATATAATACGTGGCGTTCGTTTCAACGATTACGGAATTGGTAACCTCGTAAACAAAGTTCGTCGCCAGAGGATTTGTGGCAGTCACCACCCAATTTGTCAACCCGTCGAAATTCGTCAGGGGTGGCACATTCGTCAGCGTCAGGACTGTGAGCGTATTGGTGTACGTGCTGTTTGTGAGCGAGTTTGTGTAGTCGTATGTCTGGACAACGACATTGCTTCCAACCGTGAGGTTGGACCCGGGAGAGAGCTCGGAGATTAAAACCAGCGACTCGCCTTTGAACGACTTGCCCAAAGCGGAGCCCAAGTCCGCGAGGAGCGATGCCGTGTTGTAAGACTCTGTCTTATAAGTGTCCTTGATCTCCCCCTTGCTGTTTGTCACTGACGTGTCCGGCAGGTAAAGTGTCCAATTGACGCTTACGTTGTGCACTGCGTAGGGAGGGGTTTGAGCTTGGGTGACAGCCACCGTTGCACCAGTGGCCAGGATCGCTATCGCGAATGTTTTTAATTTATTGATCATATTTGTTTATCAGTTAATCGTTTCTTACGTTTCGGTTCTCCTCCGCGCCAGCCTGCGCCATTTTACTTTTGGAAAATGACACTGAAGGCGCGAAATTCTTCATGTTTTTATGCACGTCTGCCTGCGACAACGCAGGTCTCGTCCGCGCTGGTTATCGTTTAAAAGATCAATTATGTCAAGCACTCAAAGCCATTTTTTTTAAAAAGCGCTCCGAAATTGCCCCAAACCCTGTGTTGTCAAACACTTGCACACAGTTTTTGCCAAGAAAAAACGGCCAATAATCAAGCAAACAACAGCGGTGGCAACCATAAACTGCGTAATCAAGGCCGCGTAGCGGCCAAAACCAAGCGGCTGCAGCAGGACACGCCATGCATCATTACCGGCGACAAAATGGGCCATTGGCGCGGAATGTCAACGTTTTATTTTGAGATTCTTAATCTTTTTTTTGGCGGAAAGGGGCTTGATTTAAGCGGAGCGCTGGCCCATGGTTTTGAGCATGGTCGAATCCAATGTTCCAGTGACCGTGACCCCGGAGCAGCTCGCGGAGTTGAACAAACAGCTCTCGCAAATGCGCCATGAAATCAACAACCAGTTGGCGCTGGCGGTCGCGGCCCTCGAATTGATCCGCTTCCGGCCAGAATTGCGGGAAAAGATGCTGAATACCATCGCACAACAATCGCCCAAGATCACGGCCGAGGTGGCCAAGTTTTCCGCAGCGTTTGAGCAGATGTTTGGCATCAAGAGGGAGGGGGAACAGTTGGGGGCTGATCCCTCCAAACTGGCGGACGGATAGATCGGGTCAGACGAGGCTTTTCGTAACCTTTGGCCGGGGCGTGGCGTCTGGTGGTCTATGGCGGCGGGCGCATGAAACGGCCCGGCCCAAAGACAAACAATATAAGCATATATATGAAGAAATTAGCTGCCTGCATCGCAGTCGGTTTGCTGGCCGTCGGCGCGCAATCGCTCATGGCCCAGACCAACACAAATTCGTTCACTCCGGGCACCCATGCGCCCGGGCAACACAGGCCGGAGGGCCTTCTGAAACTGGTGGGTCTGACTCCGGCGGATGTGAAGGGTCTCACCCCTGCGGAGCGGCGGGCCAAGATCGCGCAGGCGGCCAACACAGTGGTGGCGGAGTTGCAAGCCAAGAAGGCCAACGGCACGCTGACGCCGGAAGAGCAAAAAAGGCTGACTCACCTCGAGAATTTCCTTGCGCACGCCAATCATCCCAGGAACGCGGCGGCCCCGGCTGATTAAACGAGGTTGTTCAGTTTTGTTTTCCAGGGGTTTTTGTTGAACACTGGAAGCAATGGAACCGACTGATGCGGAGTTGATCGCCGCGGTCCTGGGCGGCGACTCCGCCAGTTTCGAGCCGCTGGTCCTGAAGTACCAGCCGCGCGTCTTTGCCACGGCCCGCCGTTATGCGCGGCGGGAGAGCGAGGTGGAGGACATTGTGCAGGAAGTGTTCATCAAGGCCTTCCAGAAGCTCAATAGTTTTCGCGGCGAGGCGCCTTTTGAACATTGGTTGATGCGGCTGGCGGTGCGAACGTGCTATGATTTCCTGCGCGGTCATCAACGCAACCGGGAAGCGGCCTTTTCCGAATTAACCGAGCCGGAGGCGGACTGGCTGGAGCGGTTCGTGGTGCAGCCGGACACGGCGGGGGACGACGCCGAGGCGGCGCGGCAGTTGGTGGAGCGGATATTATCGCGGCTGACGCCCGCGGCGCGAATGGTGATTACCCTGCTGGAAATCGAGGGGCGGTCCGTCAAGGAAATTGCGGTGTTGACGGGGTGGTCGGTCCCGCTGGTGAAGGTGCGGGCCTTTCGCGCTCGCGGCGAGATGCGGCGGATTTTGAAGACCATCCGCAAAGAAAAGTACCTGTAACCGCCGGGCGGGCGGAACCGTCCAAATAATTGACTTATGAAGTTGAATGAGTTGCATGACAAATTGATGGCGGTGGCGAGGAAGAACCCCCCCAGCGACCGTGTTCCGTATGCCTTTGAGAAACGGATCATGAGCCGGCTGGCAGCGGTTGGAACGGCCAATCCCTGGGTGTTGTGGGGCGGGCCGCTGTGGCGCGCCGCGGTTTCGTGCGTAGCCATCACGGTGTTGTGCGGGTTGTGGGCGCTGGCGGCGAACCGGCAGGGCGGTTCGACGGAGAGTTTTTCGCAGACATTTGAAGCGGCCGTTGTCGCGCCACCCAGCCAATCCGCCGAGGATGCCTGGTGAGTCCGTGGAAGGTCATACTGGCCACCATGGTGATTTTTGGGTGTGGCGTGATCACGGGGGCGCTGCTCATGAAGACGGAACTTCCGGTGGCGAGCGCGCAGCCAGACATGGCCCAGCATCCTTCGACTTTCTCCAACACGCCGCCGCCGCTGACACAATTCCAGAGGCCGGAATTTCTACGCCGCATGCAGAAGCAATTGGACCTGACCGCCGGCCAGCGGGACGAGATCGCAAAAATCATGAAGGCGAGCCAGGAGCGGAACCGTCCGTACTGGGACGAAATTGCCCCGCACATGCGCGAGGAAGTGAAGAAGGTGCGCGAGGAGATCCGCCAGATGTTGACGCCGGAGCAGCAAACGAAGTTCGACGAGATGCTGAAACCCAAGCCGCGCAAGCAGGAGGGTGCGGGCGCCACAGCGGCCCGGCCGGAACGGCCGCCAACCGGCTCAGCGGGGCAAACCATCGCGCCTTAATGCAGCTTCACTTCCGCCCCACGCGCCAGCCGAGGCGGAGGGCGTTGCCAATCACCACCAGGTCCGATACGCCCATGGCCGCCGCGCATAGAATCGGGCTGAGAAATCCCAAGGCCGCCAGTGGAACGGACGCCGCGTTGTAAAAGAAGGCCCAAAACAAATTCTGCTTGATGGTGCGCAACGCCGCTTGCGCCAAAGCGATCGCTTCGGGGACGGCCTGTATGTTTGACTGGAGCAGGATGAGGTCCGCCGCTTCGTTGGCCACGTCGCTGGCTTCGCTGACGGCGATGCCCAAATCGGCTTGTTCGAGGGCGGGCGCGTCGTTGATGCCGTCGCCCACGAAGGCGACCCGTTCGCCTTTGTCCTGGAGTTGACGGACGAGAACCGCTTTTTGCCCGGGGCGGATTTCGGCGAACACATTTTCCGCGGCGATGCCGGCCAGGGCGGCGATGGCGCGAGCGGTGCGCTGGTTGTCACCGGTGACGAGAAAGATTTTCAGACCCATGGCCTTGAGTTCGCGCATGGCGTCGGCGATGCCCGGCTTGGGGGCGTCGCGCAAGGCGATCATGGCGGCAAGTTGCGCATCGAGGGCCAGGCAGAGGATGGTCGCGCCGTCGGCCATCCATTTTTCGGCAAAGGCCGCGCCGGGGGAAACGTCAACACCGGCGCTTTCCAGCCAGTGAACCGAACCGAGGCGGGCCGTGGCCAAAGCGCCCGAACCGCCTTCCAGCCGCGCTTCCACGCCCGAGCCGTGGATTTCGCGCCAGCCGGAGAACGGAATTTGGTCGGGGGACAATTTTGCCACGGCGACGCTGAGAGGATGATTGGAGCCGCGGGCCAAGGCGGCGGCCAGTTTGAGGGCGTCGTCCTGGCGAGAAAAAATAATTGACGCAACGACGTCCGGATGGCCCAGGGTCAGGGTGCCTGTTTTGTCGGCCAGGACGGCGGTGAGGCGGCCGGCTTTTTCGAGGGCGATGCCATCACGGATGAGAATGCCGCGGCGGGCGGCGGCATTGGTTCCGGCCATGATGGCCACGGGCGTGGCCAGTCCCATGGCGCACGGGCAGGCGACAATCAGCACCGCGACCGCGGCCAGAATCGCCGCCGCCCGGTGACTTTCCGGCAAGTGCGACGTCCAGAAGAAACGGGCGAGGAACTCGTTGCATTGCCGCGCCTGGTCAAAAGCCAGCCCCCACCACAGCGCGGCCGCAATGGCAACGAGTACGACGATGGGCACGAACACGTTGCTGATCCGGTCCGCCAGGCGCTGGATTTGCGCGCGGCTGTTTTGCGCCCGTTGCACCGCTGCGATGATATGCGCCACCGCCGTCGCTTCGCCCACGCCGGTGACGCGCATGAGGACCTGGCCGTCCAGATTCACGGTGCCAGCGTAGAGGCTGGCGCCGGAGACTTTTTCGACGGGGAGCGATTCGCCGGTCAGCATGGCTTCGTCGGCGCTGCACCGGCCCCGGATCACTTTGCCGTCGGTTGGCACGCGCGCGCCGGGACGCAAGACGACGAGGTCGCCGGGGCGGAGGCCCTCCACGGGGACTTCAGTCTCGGTGCCATCGGCGTTCTGGCGGCGGGCGGTTGCCGGGGCGAGGCGGAAGAGGCCGCGCAAGGAACTTTCCGCGCGGCGGCCGGCCAGTTCCTCCATCCAATGGCCGGTGCTGATGAGGGTGATAATGGCCGCCGCTTCCATGAAATAAAGGTGCCCGCCCGCGCCGGACAGCAATGCCCACACGCTATAAACAAATGCCGCCGTCGAACCCAACGACACAAGAGTGTCCATGTTCGACGCGCCCGAGCGGAGTTGGCGCCATGCGCCGCGATAAAAGCGCGCGCCGCACAAAACTTGCACCGGCAGCGCAAGCGCAAAAGAGAGCCATTGAAACCAGGCCCGCGCGCCCCAATGAAAAAGCCATTCCCCGGCCATAAGCGGCGCGGTTCCCGCCATGCCGAGGAGGACGTTGAAACGCCAGTCGGACAGGATAGAGGGTTTTTTCGCCTCGCTTTGGGCCGGGAGGGGGGTTGCCTGGTAACCCGCGGCGGACACCGCGTTCATCAAATCGGCGATTTTTCCGCCGGAGCCCGTCTGCCATCGGACCCGCGCCCGCCCTTCCTGCAAGGAGACGTCCGCGCTGTCCACGCCGGGCACACTTTGCAGGGCGTCGGTGACGTGGCGGGCGCAATTGGCGCAATTCATGCCCGTGACGAGCAACTCGGTCAGGAGCGGCGAATCGTCCAAATCATCCGGGCTTGATGATGCCATACCCTCACATTATGCGCCCGTTTGCCGAATTGGGAAGAGGCACAAGAAGCGGCAATCGCGCAACCGATGGCGGACAGCTAAACCGCATCCAAACACTTGCGGACGGTTTCGGCCAAAACCTGGTTCGAGAACGGCTTGTGCAAAAACGTGAAGCCTTTTTCCTCGACCACTCCGGCGTCAGCCAACTCCTCGCCGTAGCCGGTGCTCAGGATGATTTTTAGCCCGGGTTTTTGAGCGCGCAGCAGTTCGCCCAGTTGCAATCCGCTTAATCCTCCCGGCATGACCATGTCGGTCAGGAGGAGATCGAACTGGCCACCCTGTTCGGACCAGATTTTTTGCGCGGATTCCCCCGACTCAGCCGCCATCACCCTGTAGCCCATTTGTTTCAAGTAGAGAAAGACAACATCGCGCAGTTGCTTTTCATCATCGACGAGAAGTATTTTTTCGGCGCCGCCCCGGACGTTTTGCGCCTGATTCAGACTGGCCGGCGCCTTCAGTGGAGCCTCCACCGCTGAAGTACGCGGATTTGCTCTTCGGATCTTTTTCATGTCAAACCTTTTATGTTCGAGTGCCGATTTTGATTCCGGATTGATTCGCAATCTCGTCGAGCCACCGGCGGGCTGTGTCCGCGTTCTTCAACCGGCCGGAAAGCACCCGTTTGCAATGGGTCTTGCCGTCGGCCATTGTGACAAGAAATTCAATGATGCCTGTGCCGCTCTCATCTTGCTCAGGTTTGGCTGACAATGTGGTGATATTCGGTTTTTCCTCGACAAGCCATTGCGCAAAGGCTTCCTCCGTGATGCTGGTTTCATGCCAGAATTTCAGCTTGTCAACCGGCAGCTCCAGGCAGCGGCGCACGACGAAGTCGCGTTCCAAAAAAGAAAAGAAGTTGCCCGCTTTGGGGCCGTTTTCGCGGTCGAGCAGGACGCGGTAAATGGCTTTGAACGCGCCCGGTTGATCAATGGGTGTGAGGCGAACGGCGTTGAAGATGCAGATTTGAAGGGCGTCGCCCTCCCATTTCGTTTGCGGGAGCAGCCCGGCCAAAATGTGGAGAAAGGCGCGTTGGGTGGCGGAAAGATCCTGTGCCCGCGCGGGCAGGCTTTCCTGCAATCGCGTCTTTTCCTCCTCGGTGGCGTAGTGTCCGACCCAGTAATGGGCGGCGCGAATGCGCAGTTCGAGATGCCGGCGCTCCAGCGCGGAAAAGGGCGCGCCTTTGCGCTTCTCCAGCTCCTGCACGACATCCAGATGCGGCATTTGGGTCAGCGCGGTGACCAGTTGAAAGTCAGCCGCCCAATAATCCGGCTCTGGCTGCACCTCGGACAATTCATAGATGCGCTTGTCGCCGGCCAACGCCTTTGGATTGTGAAAATTATTTTGCTTGGCGCGGTCAAATTCGTTGAAAAGTTTGGTGACATAAACTTCCGACGGCCCAAAGTTCACCGGCTGGCGCGGAGGCGGCCGGATGAGAAGGAAGCGGAGAATTTCCGGCGGCAAAAAATCCGCCATATCGCGGGAAGTGACACCCACGCCCTTGCTGGAACTCATCTTGGCGCCGCCGACGAGGAAAAAGTCGTAGGGACAATTGAGCGGCGGCTCCTGTCCAAAGATTTCCCGCAGGCAGGCCATGGCCACGTCGCGCGAGCCGCCTTTGGTGCTGTGGTCCTGGCCCGCGCCCTCGATAGTGACGGGAAAAGTCCGCCACTTGGCGCACCATTCCAGCTTCCACGGCAGCTTTCCTTTGCCATCGAAGGGCGATATCTTGCCGGCATGCCCGCAACCCTTGGCCCATTTGACCAGATCGGGCCGGCATTGGTAGGTGACTTCTTTGCCGTCGTAGGCGGTGACGACCGTCGTGCCAATGCGCCCGCAGTTTTCGCAGACCACTTGGAACGGATGCCAGTCCTCGGGGCGCTCCGAGCCGCTGACCTTTTTGTAAATGCGGCGAACGGCGTCGGCCTTGCGGAGAATGGCGTCAATGGCCTCGTTAAACTTGCCGGAACGGTAAATGTCGCGCATGCGGTAGAATTCGGGGCGGATGCCCAATTCGCCGAATACGCTGAAAAATTCCGAAATATAATGCTCGGCCATGTCGGTGGCCGTTGAGCCGGGAGGCGGCGGCGTGTTGCAGAGCGGCGCGCCAAGGTATTTCTCGAAATGTTCGGCCTGGCCGTAGGGGATTTCATCCACCGGATCGTAATCATCAACGCCGAACAGGAAACGGACAGGGACGCCCTTGGCCTGCAGGGTGCGATAGATGGCATCGTGAATGAGCGGCCCGCGCAGGGCGCCGACATGGGCGCGCCCGGAGGGCGTCTTGGAGTCATTGATCGTCTGCGGCCCTTGGATCTTTTCGACTAATTGGTCACACCAGAACATTTTCGGCCTGTCTCAAGCCGGGGATGATGCGCAACCCGCGCCAATGGGTCAACCGCATTTACGGTTTCCATTCTCGACATTTCGTGTTGCGGCGGGTATGAAAATGCAGGCCGAGATGAACCGCTTCGAAACCATTGTTCCTCCGAATCTCCGATTGCTCATACCCACCGGATGGGCCGCGGTTGCACTCGGCTGCTGGCTGCTGTTGTCAGGCGCGGCATGGGCGGCTCCTGTCTCCACTGATACGGCAAACAGCGCAGTGCAGGGCTGGCTGCGCCAGGACCGCCGGCCGTTGGGGGCTACGTTGTCCGCTCGAATCAAAGGCACGGATGCGGTCAAGAATGGCGCCGGGGAGAATCTTTATTACGTTGTGCGACTGGAGCCGGGCGGGTTTGTCATCGTGTCCGCCGATGATTTGGCGGAGCCGGTTGTCGCGTTCTCCGCCACCGGCGATTTCGACGCTTCTTCGGAAGGCCCACTGCCGGCCATGGTCAACCTCGATCTGACGCATCGCGTGGCGCGGGCGCGGGGGGGTGCGCGGACGGCAGGCGCGCTGAAGTCTCACAGTAAATGGCACGCCTTCCTGGCGGGTTCACCAAGTCCGCCGCCGGATACGGAGGAGAACGGCAACATCGTCGTGGCTTCGGAGGTTTGGGTTGCGCCCTTTGTCCAGACCCTGTGGAACCAGACCATCGATGCGGGCCTGCAAGGCGCCTGCTTCAACTATTTCACTCCGCCCTATGGGCCGGGCGTGGCGAGCAATTACCCGTGCGGTTGCGTCGCTACGGCGCTGGCGCAGGAGCTTTACTATTTCCGGTACCCGGTTTTTGGCGTTGGCACAGCCAGCATCATGATCACGAATAACGGCACGCCTGAGACGGTCTCCCTGCTGGGCGGCAACAGCTTGGGCGGCCCGTATCAGTGGAGCGACATGCCTCTTTGGCCCAACGACCCAACCACGAGCCAGGCAATGGCGATTGGCTATTTGACCCATGATACCGGGGCGGTGGTCAACATGAGCTATACGCCGACCGGCTCCGGCGCGCTGACTTATCTGGTGCAGCGGGCGCTGACCAATACGTTCATGTTTGAAAATGCGGCTTATTGTGAAAATGATGCCATTGGCGTCAGCGGCGGGGACCTGGTCACGATGATGAATCCCAATCTTGACGCCCGTTTGCCCGTCATGCTGGGTGTGGAGTATGACGGTGGCCATTGCGTTCTGTGCGATGGTTACGGCTACAGTTCCTCAACCCTCTTTCATCATTTGAACATGGGCTATGGCGGCGATGACGATGTTTGGTATGCGCTGCCGGATATCGACACGGTTGATAACAACGGCGATTTCACATTGGTGGCGGCCTGTGTTTATAACATCTACACCAACGGCAGCGGCCAGATCATCAGCGGGCGGGTGACCGACGCGGCCGGCGCGCCCGTCATCGGCGCAACCGTGACGGCGGCGCGCGGCGGCGGCGGCACGTACTCGGCAATGACGGATACGAATGGCATTTACGCCCTGGCCCGCGTCCCGGCGGCATCGGCTTACGCGCTGTCTGTGGCAAAGGCCGGCTACAACACCGCCACCAACACTTATTCCACCGGCACCTCCGTTTATGATGTGCTTCCCAGCGGCAATGTCTGGGGGGCGAACTTCGTTTTGTCGCCGCCACTGCTGGTCATTCCTGAGACCGGCTTTGCCGCCGTCGGGCCGACCAATGGGCCTTTCAACGCAATGTCCCAACTCTACAACCTGACGAACACGTCCGCCTCTCCGATCAATTGGGTGCTGTCCAACACCAACAATTGGCTGAGCGCCAGTTTGTCCAATGGCACCGTGGCGGCGGGAGACATTTCCATCCTGACGATTTCCATGAATTCCAACGCCAACAATCTGGCCGCAGGGACTTATACCGCCTCAATTTGGATCACCAACCTGAACAACGGGCTGGCGCAGCAAATGGAATTCTCCCTCGTCGCAGCCACGGCGGATTATCCAATTGCGGTGACGGGATACAACAGGGACGTGGTGGTCGAGAACACCGCGGTTGGCGGCAACACCGCCAACTACGCCGATGCATTCGATCCCGCCTGCAGTTTTTTGGCTTCCCGCGACGCGCTCTGCTTCTACGAAGCAGGATTGGCGCCTTACGACTATGAGTACAGCGTGAGGTATGATTTGGGTCTGCCGCAAAGCGGTCTGATTACAAGTCAATTTGATACCGCGACGACTTTTCAACTTGCCCCGTACGACAGCGATAATGTGCTGTACTTGACTTCGGCTACGAACTCGGCCTCGCTCACTTTTAAAATGCCGATGGCCTGCAAAAGTTTGAGTGTACTCGCCGCCTCGGTTCAAGGCGGGGGCGATGGCGCGCTGGTCATTCATTTTGCGGACGGCACGGCCAGCGCGTCCATCCCTTTCAACGCGGCCTATTATCTGGCGACGAATTCCCCAAGCCCAAGCGCAGCCATCACCAGTTTCGGCCTGCTGGTCACGGGCCAGGCCAATCAGTTTGGCAGCGTCGATAACAACTATGCTTTTTGGCCCGCGCTTTACCAAACTACCGCCAACCTCCACTCCATCGGCTATGATACGAACCTGATCAGTTCGGTGACGTTCACCATGCCTGGCGGGGCCGGAGCCGACACAATAACAGGAGTATTCGCGTTGAGCGGGACGGAAGCGTTTTACACGGGCAATTACAACCTCACCGTAACCGCATCGCCATCTGGAGGAGGTACCGTCGGTGGCGGCGGGTCATTTGCGGCGGGCAGCGCAAATACGGTGACGGCATCGGCCAATGGCGGCTATGCATTCATCAATTGGACGCAGGGCGGGTTCGTGGCCGGCACGTCGTCAAACTGCACGATCGTACTAAACGGCGAGGAGGCGTTGGTGGCGAATTTTCTGCCGGATTACACGCTGTTAGTGAGTACCTCGCCCGCCGCAGACGGCACGGTCAGGGGCGGCGGGACGTTCGCGGAAGGCACTGTAACGAACGTCACCGCCACAGCCTGCAGCGGCTTCGAGTTCATCGGTTGGACCGGGGACGCCACCGGGACGGACAATCCGCTGACCGTCACGATGAATACGAACCTGAACCTCACGGCAAACTTTGCCACCAACGCGGGGAACATCACTCTGACAGTTTTCACCAACGGTTCCGGCAGCGTGTCGCCGGATTTGAACGGCAGGGATTTGATTCGGGGCAGGAATTACATGCTGACTGCGGCCGCCGGAAACGGGTCGAATGTGTTTTTGAACTGGACCGGCAGCATCACTGCCAGCAAGAACCCGCTCACCTTCAAGGCGGAGTCCAACATGGTGCTCCAGGCCAATTTTATTTCGAGTCCATTCCCGCCCGTGACGGGGACGTATAACGGACTGTTTTTTGACACCAACAATGGCGTCCTTGAACAGACGGCTGGAATGCTCAAAGGGCTGGCCATTGGGCGGAACGGAACTTACAGCGGCACGCTGTTGATGGCCGGCACAAGCCTGCACATCAGCGGCAAGTTCGATCCAACGGGCCGGGCAACCAATCACATTTCACGCGCAGCTATTCCGGAGGGCCCCCTGACGGTGAAGATGATGTTGAGCAGGACGCCTCCGCAATTGAGCGGCACAATCTTGGGAACAAATAACGGAGTGCCGTGGATGGCCGGTCTGACCGCCAACCGGGCCGGGGGCGCCGCCCCTTCGGCTGAGTACACCCTGCTAATCGAGCCTGCGCTCGACGGCACCCCCACCAATTCGCCGGGCGGCTATGGCTGCGTGTTGATCACCAATCGCGCAGGTGTGGCGGGCATGGCCGGTTCGCTGGCTGACGGCACGGCCATGAGTCAATCGGTGCCCATTTCTGAGGACGGCAGCGTTCCCGTCTATGCCAGTCTCTACGGCGGTCGGGGCTTGCTTTTGGGCTGGATCAATCTGAGCAACACGGCGGCGGCGAGCCTGACCTGGGTTCATCCGGGAACGCTCTCGGGGATGTACACGGACGAATTCATCAACGTTCCTCAACTTCTCCTTTCGCCATGGACCAATGCCCCGGGAAGCTTTGAACGACTGACCAATCTTTCAATTCTTGACACAGTCAGCGGGGGCGAAGTCCTGACCAATTTCGCCGTGGTCATTTCCCCGTCGGGCAAAGTGAGCGGGCGGGCGGTGAGCGGATCCATCCTCCCAAGGACCGGGCAGTTTACGTTGACCATCGACAGCGGGGCGGGGCGGGTGACTGGACGCGGGGCGATTTTGCTGAATGCGGGTTATGGAGGCGGATATTTCCTGAACAAATCCTGGGCCGGGGCGATCACCCTGGGGCCTTGAAGCCAAATCCGGCCGTTCACGCCGCCGCCAGCACTTTGACTTCCTTGTCCAGCCGCCCGGCCAATCGCTCCTGTTCTTGTTCCAGGTCGTGGTGCGATTGCAGGTTGAGCCAAAACTCCGGGGACATGCCGAAGTAGCGCCCAAGTCGCAAGGCAGTGTCCGCCGTGATGGCTCGTCGGCCTTTGACAATCTCGTTAATGCGGCGCGGAGGCACGCCAATGTCCCTGGCCAGCCGGTATTGCGTGATCTGCATTGGCTCGAGGAATTCCTTGTCCAGGATTTCGCCAGGCGTGATGTTGGCCAACAGTTTACTTTTCATAATCAGTGATAATCCACAATCTCCACATCGCAGGCGTGGCCTTCGCGCCACCGAAAGCAAATGCGCCATTGGTCATTGACGCGAATGCTGTGTTGCCCCTTAAGGCCGCCCTTCAGCGCTTCGAGTCGGTTGCCCGGCGGCACGGCCATTTGCCGCAAGTCCGTGGCGGCATGCAAAGCCAGCAGCTTGCGTCTTGCGCTCCGCTGAATGTCCAGCGGGAACCGGCGGGAAGTTTCCGCCCGGAATATCCGCTCCGTTTCCGCGCACGCGAAACTGTGAATCACCGATCAATAGTAACGCCAGACGTTAATACCGTCAAGATTTTCATCGTTTAGCTTCCTTGCGCCACAATTCAAAATGAAACAGGGCGGCAATAACGACGCCGTGGCGGATTTTCCCGGATGCCACCAAGCCGGACACCTCGCCCATGGGAACCAGCCTGGTCGATAAATCCTCGGACGGGTCGAATTGAGTCGCGGCGGCGACGCGGCAATTTTCCACCAGGACGGTGAAGCAGGTGTTGCTCAGGATGGCGGGGTTGGGAAAGATTTGTCCGATGATGCGCGGGTTTTCCCCTTCGCAGCCCGTCTCCTCCCGCAACTCCCGGACGGCGGCGGCCTCGGGCGACTTGTCCGCCGCGTCAATCATGCCGCCGGGAATCTCCAGTTCGACGGTGTCGGAGCCGGGGCGATATTGCTCAACGAGGACCATTTCACGGCCGGAAGTGAGGGCGATGACATTGACCCAGTTGACAGAGTCAATTATAAAAAATTCATGGGGCAGCCCGGTGCGCGGCGAGCGGCGAATGTCGGAGCGAATGGAGAAGATCCGAAAGTCGCCCAACAACTTGGAGGAAATCTTGGGCCAGGGCTGAATCACTCCGCTTTCCGGTCCGCCGGCACGATTTTGATGCTCTCGACCGCCACGCGCGACGCCGGCCGGCTCTTTTCGCCCCCGCCCCCTTGGGTGGTGGGGGTGTCGCCCAGCTTGGCGAGCACGTCGTCCCCCTGGATGAGCTTGCCAAAAGCGGTGTACTGGCGGTCCAGGAAACGGGCATCGGCCAGACAGATGAAGAACTGGCTGCCGGCGGAGTCAGGATCCTGGGAGCGGGCCATGGAAACGACGCCGCGCACATGGGGTTTCTCGTTGAACTCGGCCTTGATCTTGTAACCGGGGTCGCCGGTGCCCCACCGGCCCTCGGCGGAGGAATTCTTGGTCAGCGGATCGCCGCCCTGAACCATAAAGCCCTTGACGATGCGATGAAAACAAGTGCCGTCGTAAAAGCCTTTGCGGGCCAGGGTCTTGAAATTCTCCACGGTCTTCGGAGCGACGTCGGGCCAGAACTCGATGGTCATTTCACCGTGATTGGTTTTGATGATGGCGACTTCGTTGGTGTCCATAATATTTATTTGACGGAATCGGCCGGGACAATTTTGATGCTGATGATGCCCATGCGGGTGTCGGGACGGTCCGGGTAATGGGTCGGGGTGGTGGCGATTTTCTCCAGAACGTCATCGCCTTTGATTAAGTGGCCGAAGGTGGTGTATTGGTGGTCCAATTGCGTCGGGCTGCCGTGACAAATGAAGAACTGGCTGCCGGCGGAATTGGGGTCCGAGGAGCGCGCCATGGAAATCACGCCGCGCGCGTGCGAATGATCATTGAATTCCGCGTCGATTTTATAGCCCGGATCACCTGTGCCCCAGCGGCCTTCAGCGGAAGGATCCTTGGTCAGCGGATCCCCTCCTTGGATCATGAATCCTTTGATGACACGGTGAAACGCCGTGCCGTCATAGAATCCTGATTTGGCCAGCTTTTTGAAATTCGCGGTCGTCTTCGGCGCAGCGTCAGTCCAAAAGGCGATGACCATGTCGCCCTCGGTGGTTTTAATCACGGCCACCTCATTGGTGTCTGCGGCGGGTTTGGCGGCGGCGGGCGCGTTGGTCGTTGTGTCGGCTGCCGGGACGCCGCAGCTTGCCAGCAGCAACGCCAGGAGAGGCAAATAATATTTAAGATGTTTCATGGCAGGGCAAAATAGCGAAAGAATTTGCAAGCGCAAGGGGCAAATGACACAATTGCCCGGAGGTCTATGAAACGCATTTACAAAACCGCTTATCGAATTTTCGTCTGCCTGGCACTCCTGGCTTCCGGCGGCTTCCTTGGCGCGCAGCCGCTGCCCGCAGTCAAGTTGCGCCCGGTCTTTCCCGCGCTCACCATGGACCGCCTGGTCTGGATGTCGGAAGCGCCGGACGCTTCGGGCCGGTTCTTTATTGTCGCGCAGGAGGGCCGGATCGTTATCGCGCGGAAAGGAACGGACGGCTCCCAGACCAACGAATTCCTGAATATTGTCGATCGCGAACCATCCACGGCCTACGAGGAAGGGCTGCTCAGCATCGCCTTTCATCCCGGTTTCAAAAGCAACGGCCTTTTTTACATCTATTACAACCAGGCCAGCAACAATTACACCCAGACAAACCCCAACAGCATTCAACGTTCGTTTTTTCCGCGCCGCAGTGTCATCAGCGAGTTGAAAGTCTCAGCCGCCGACACCAATCGCGCCGACATGACATCCGAACGCGTCCTCCTGGAAGTCCCGCAGCCCTTTGCCAACCATAAGGGCGGGCAACTGACCTTTGGGCCGGACGGCTATTTGTATCTTGGCTTGGGGGATGGGGGCCTGGGCGGCGATCCGTTCAACAACGCCCAAAACAGCGCCACCCTGCTGGGCAAAATGCTGCGCATCGACGTCAATTCCCGCGCCAGCATCCAGCGCGGCAAGGACACGCTGACCCTGCCTTACGGGATCCCATCCGACAACCCGTTCGTCCGCGAACCGGATCTGGGCGGGTGGGGCGCGCGCCGCGAGATTTATGCATGGGGCTTGCGCAATCCGTGGCGCTACAGTTTTGACCGTCAGACCGGCGAACTATGGGTTGGCGACGTGGGGCAGGACTTATGGGAAGAAGTCGATCTTGTCGTCAAGGGGGGCAATTACGGCTGGAACGTCCTCGAAGGCTTCCACCATTACAAACCGGGGCCGCCGGGCGCGCAATACATGGATCCGATCATTGAATATCCGCACAATCCGGCCCTCTTAAAGGAATCCAAGTTCCCCCGCCACGGCTTTGGCGCCTGCGTCATCGGCGGCTACGTTTATCGCGGCGCCAAATACCCCGCACTGCAAGGAGTCTATCTCTACGCCGACTACGCCTTGGGGACGATTTTTGGGCTGCGTTACAACGAGGGCAAACTCACTGATTACGCCACGCTTTTGGAACAGCCGAAAAACATCACAAGTTTCGCAGAGGACGCCGACGGCGAACTTTATGTCCTGACCTACGACGGCCGCGTTTTTGCGATCACTTTGCCCGGGTCGGGAACGAACGGAACTGGAGGATAACGTCTTGCTGCGGACGCGCCCACGGTGATGGCCGTGGGACGAGTACCGCATCGCTCAACTCTGCTCGCACTGGCGTGCGTCTGCGTTCTAAGGCCTCCCCGCCTTTCGGCCCCATGCGGTCGCTGTTCCCCCTAAATCTTCTGTGATCGAGACGGTATTTATGTGCCGCAAACTATTCAGGATGGTCATATTACAACAGCGATTCCGACCTTATAATATTCTTATAAAATACATAAGTTACTGTGATAGAATGTCTTGGGGTTGCTGCCCGTCCGCGGCATGGATTCTGCATACACTCCGTCGATGCAGCGTATGCTGAAGTTGTTTGGGTTGTTGGTTCTGCCAACGCAGGGAGTCTCTGCGTTGGCAGAATTTCCCAACCTCGCCCCGCTCAAATCGAGCACGGGATTGGTTTGGATCCAAACTGACAGGACTGTGAACCGGCAAACCATTGAGCTTTCTTCTTTGCGTGTTTTTAATGGTTTCGTCACGGCATTTGATTACCAAAAACCAGGCGCCGGGTCCACCTTGCCACCACAATAGAAATTCTGGTTTCATGTTAGAACGCGGATTGAAATGGCTTGGATTGGTGCTGCTGTTGCTGCAGGGAGCCTCGGCTTGGGCAGCGCCATTGTCCGAAGTCCCCTTCAAATTGCGGGCGGGATTGATCTGGGTCCGCGTTGCCAGCCCGGACGGCGGCAAGCCGTTGAATTTCATTCTTGATTCTGGAGCTGAGGCCAGCGTGATTAATGTCCAAACCGCGCGACACCTCGGCTTGGCGCCGGGCCAACCCATCACGGTGTGCGGCATTAACTCCAGCACCGTGTCAGCGCGTTCAACCCATCCAGCGTGCATAAAGCCTGAAGTCGCGTTTTCGGCCGGGAACTCGTTCGAACCAGCTTCTCCAATGGCCCAACGGCCGCCTTGTCCCCGGCTTGGACCAGTAATCGTTGCACCGTGTCGCGTTGCCACCCATTCGGTGAATCCAGCGCCGCCACAAGCTTTCCAGTGCGCAATTTGTCCAGGCGCGGAACGGGACGAAGCTTCGCCTGTGCCGGGTAAATGCGATATATCCGCCCCATATCGTGTCCGGCGCGAAGATCATACAGACTCTGCATCTTCCTGGGGATGTACTCCGGGTGCTCGATCACCAGCCGGTACATATCCGCCACATACAACGCCCCATCCGGCCCGGTCTTTAAATATACCGGGCGAAACCAATCGTCCGTCGAACTTAGGAATTCGTTCGTTTGTTCACTGCCGGACCGATGGCTCTTGAAACTGACCCCATCCGGTTCGAGCACTTCCCGGTGAATCAGGTTGTGCGCCGGCTCGCAAATAAAGACCGAATTGGCATAATCCGGCCCAAACAAATCGTCCCGGTACGGCATCGGACTGCAACCGGCAGTCACTTGGTTGGTGTCGGCAGGCTCATTGAACCGCGGCATGGGGGGGCTGATCTGAAACGCGAGTCTGGCATGAGGATATGTGGCCGTATCCTGCTTGAGATTGTGAACAAAGAGATGCTGATTTCTCCGCAAATATTGTAGCGGAACCCAATAGTGCCACAACCACGTCACGTTATGATTGCCGAACCAGTTCCCCCAATCATCCCGATGCCGCCCATACTGGCTCGTGCCCGCTTGAAGATCAACCTCGCCCGTGTCCGGCCGAAACCGCAGATCGCAGCCGCCCATGGCAGTTACCCCGCCGCCCGCAAACGACCGGATGCGCCCGCCGCTGTCGCCGTTGGCCGCGTATAGCCAGTTATCCAGTCCGTAATCGAACCCATTGACGCGATGCTGAGGATTGCCCAAGGTAAACCCGGACAAAATCGTCTTTCGCACATCCGCCTTCCCGTTGCCATTGGTGCTGTAGGCGTAAAAGATTTCGCCCCCGGCGCTGACAATGACGCCCTTGCGCCAGGGACAAATGCCGTTGGGATAACTCAACCCGTCCAGAAACACCGTCGCTTTATTATAAACGCCTCCTCCATTGGTATCTTCAAGAAAGACAATCCTACCAGTGCCCCTACCCTCCGAAGCCTTGGCGTAAGAAGGTCCACGTCCCATTGCATTTCCCCCGGGGTAATCCCGCATTTCAACAACCCAAAGTTTTCCATCGGCGCCCCACTCGAAGGCAACTGGGCTTTCAATCAATGGCTCACTCGCAATTATCTCGACTTTGAAACCGGCTGGAACACGAATGCAGCCCAAGGATTCCAACGGCGATTTTGGAGATGGTTGATCGTCCGGCGCATATCCCAAGCACGAGGCAATGCCCAAGAGCGATAAAACAATCGGCCAGACACCGCCCATACATCGTTCAACGAAAATTACTCACCAGATACCATTTCTCTAAAAACATTTTCACTTCATTTTGTCATTTTTCTAGCATCATTTTAGGACTGACCCTGCTTTCAGAACCTTTCAGGGTTGCCTTTCCTTACGTCTGCGCCTTATATGAATGATGCACCAAAAGATTAGGAAAAATTGCAGAAACGCGATAAAGAACAAAAGAATGAGGCTCAGTGTTTCCGATCTAATAATTGGCTCAAATGAATTCCAAATAAGGATTGAAGGGTATAAAATACAAAGACACGGCCAGTCACTGTCATCCGGTTAAAACATGTTGAAGATCAATTGGTTATGAGAATTGGCTGTTTCATTTTGAGATGCGGTTTTCGCAAC
The DNA here is from genome assembly GCA_050014435.1 of Verrucomicrobiota bacterium. Classification (GTDB taxonomy): domain Bacteria; phylum Verrucomicrobiota; class Verrucomicrobiia; order Limisphaerales; family Palsa-1400; genus DASRLE01. The sequence goes on from JBEKDI010000082.1 coordinate 25,295, forward strand.
CAATTCAGCCAGAGGCACTTGCTCAAACACGTTCACGCT
>JBEKDI010000083.1:0-25184 GCA_050014435.1 Verrucomicrobiota bacterium
AAATGTTCGACCAGACTCAACTTGGGATGAATATTCATCCCTCTCTATTTAAACACAACTTTATGTTGTACAAGGCAAATTTTGCCTAGTTGCCCAGAAATTTAAATGCGTTTGCCCTGGCCCGTGGGCGTCTTCACTGAATTGCAAGATTCCCCCACCAACCATATTTATGTCCTCATCCCTTGCGATTCACTGGAGGTCTTCGCCGCCATCCCCGACCGCCTCGCTTCCGACGCCGTCTATCAAGCTGCAGCCGCCGATTTCATGGCCCAGCCGAAATCCAGCCCGGCCTACGAACGGATTGAAAGTTCTCTTAATGTGGCCTTCGACACCTTGAAGAAGCTCGCCCCACCGCCGTCGGCGGCCGAAAAGAAGCCGTGGATCTTTGAGTTGTGCACCTACCAAAGCCCCAGCGAAAGCAAGGGCATCAACAAGGTCCAGATGTTCAATAGCGGCGAGGTTCAACTGATGCAGGAAGTCGGGCTGAGCCCGGTCTTCTTCTCCCGGACTCTGGTGGGCTCGCAAATGCCCAACCTTGTTTACATGGTTTCCGGCGAAAACATGGACGAACACAACAAACACTGGAAGTCATTCAAAGACGCGCCCGTCTGGAAGAAATTAATCGGCGACCCCCAGTACAAAGACAACGTTTCCCACATCACCAACATCTTCCTCAAACGCACGCCCGCGTCCCAGATTTAACCAGCAGCTATCCGCCGGCATCTCCGCGATTGACTCCCGGCGTCTCCCGAAACCCCCCAAATGTTGTCTCGCCACCGGGGTACGCTGGCCAACTCGGCTTGGAAGGGTCTTCTGGCTGTCCCGCGTCCGTGCTAATCTCCTCTTCGATGTTTCGTGTGATCTTCCATTTGGACATGGACGCCTTTTACGCTTCCGTGGAACAACGCGACGCTCCCGGACTGCGTGGCCAACCGGTGATCGTCGGTGCGCCCCCGACTCAACGCGGAGTGGTGTGTGCCGCAAGTTATGAGGCGCGGAAGTTCGGGGTCCGCTCCGCCATGCCCAGCGCGACGGCAGGACGGCTTTGTCCCAAGGGCATTTTCGTGCGTCCGCGCATGGATCATTACCGGGAGGAGTCACGGCACATCATGCAAATTCTCGCCGACACTGGCGCGGTCATAGAACCAATGTCCATCGACGAGGCCTACATGGACGTGTCCGCCATCAGTCAGGCCGAGGATCCCGACACATCTTTGCTCATGGCAATGCCGCTGGCTCAAGAATTGAAACAGCGGATTTTGTCAGAGCGCAAGTTGACCGCCACCATCGGCATTGCCTCGAACAAGCTGCTGGCCAAAATCGCCAGTGACCACAAAAAATCTGACGGGCTCACGGTCATTTCTGAACGTGAGAAGGTTTCATTTTTGCGCCCGTTGCCAGTGCGGGTGCTTTATGGGGTCGGCAAAGTCACCGAACAGACACTGAACCAGGCGGGCATCGTGACAGTTGCGGACATGCAGGATTACCCGGGCGATCTGCGTGCCCTGGTCGGCTCGTTTGGCCCGAAGCTAACACAGTTTGCCTTCGGCGAAGACGACCGTCCCTTGGAAATCGGGGACGAGATCAAGAGCATCAGCAACGAGGAGACCTTTCTCAAGGACACCGCAGACCGAAAAGTGCTGCGTGCCTGCCTGAGAGAACAGGCCACAGACATCTCGGCCCGGCTCAAGCACAGAAGGCTGGGAGCGAACACAGTCCAGGTCAAAGTCCGCTACAGTGATTTCACCACCCTGACCCGCCAGATTTCAGTCGAGGAGCCGATCACCGAGGCGTCCGACATTTACCGGCTGGGATGTTTTCTGCTGGGCCGGAATAACCTGGTATCGCGTCCCTTGCGGTTGCTGGGGCTTGGTGTCAGCGGTCTGCGTGAGCCGAATGGGCGGCAACTGGCGCTCTTTTAAAACCTGATCCGGCGGGATTGATGATTTTGGCCGGCTCCGCTTTCCAGGCGTTGTCATGGTCACGGCTGTGTTTTATAATTGGGAATTGAGGAGTTTCTTTGCCGAAACTCATTTTCCCAACATTTGTGGGCTATGATGAAGATGACGATGGCTCCGAAAGGGCCTCCGCCTTCAAAGAGATATATCACAGAGTAGCCGGCGGCGGCAAACATGGGCGGCATGAGTCGTGCGATCATAACATTTTCACATGCCGTACAGTAGGCGGCAAATGATGCGCGCACAATGGGGTGTTCCCCTACCGTGGATTTCACCATGCCAATCTTTCCGCGCTCGAAAGGCAAATCTCTTTGAACCCCGCAGGGGCGGAATGCAAATTGTCATTTGGATGAGTAAAGACGCTTTTGATTGAGCCGTTGCTTCTGACCACGGTCCGGGTCTCGACGTTCGACGACAAGCGTCCGCTCACCGCTTCGAGCGGCTTCTTCTTCGAACGCGATGGCCGGTTGTTTCTCGTGACGAGCCGGCATGTGGTGATCGACAAACCGAGCAAGCATCGAACTGTCCCAAGTGTGGGGGGAAGGCCCATTGAGAGCAGCGTCTAGGTGAGCATCGTTTAGCAGTGGAAGCTTTTGAGCTTCTCCGCTACTACGGCCCTGCCGGCCTGAGCCAACTTTGCGGCCGCGTCCTGGTGGCGATGCAATGGCTCCCATCTCGGCTTTCCTGCCGGGTCATCATATCTATTCGTGGTGATAGGCGCATCACCTCTGGTTTCCCTCGCTCGTTTCTTGCAGGGAGAGTTCCATGTTGGGCCTTTAACGGTAAAACTTTCTGCATTCGCGAAGTATCTAATCCCGAAATATTGGCCCACCGTGGTGCGCTCCAAAGTTGTTTTTGGAGCGGTTAGATTCATATTTTGAATCGGTCGGCGCGGAGTATTGCCGGAAGAATACGTACCAGAAAGAACCTTAAATTACCGCCGCCGTTTTTTGTTTTTTTTCTGGCCCTTATCATTCTGATTGGATGGCGGTTTTGGCTCTACCGCGTCCATTTGCTCACTTTTGTCTTGTAACTCAGCCGTGTCCCTGTGCTTTGAGTAAAGAAAAACTGAAACAAGCCCAACGAGGGGGGGTCCGGCAATGCCAGCGCCAGCCCAAGGTTGTCCACAAATCGCTGCATACGTTCCGCAAAGCAAACCCACAATTCCAATAATAAAGCCAAAAAATTGACCTTTTGACTCCTGTCCCTGCTGACTGTTCACAACCTTTTTCTCTATATCAATCCGATGCTCGCTTCGGTGAAAACGGACAAAAAGCGAAAAACGGGTCCTCGCATTGCAAGATTTTGTCTGCCATTTCGCCCGCTCTGTCGTCCCAAAAGTCCGACTGTGCCGGGGCAGGTCAGGCAATGCCGCAGGCCAAATTGGTAACCGTAAGCGCGGCGAAGCGCCTTCTCCAGTTCGTGGGCGGAGAGATCTCGCGGCAGCTTCATGCCACGGCGATTAGTTCGTCCATCACGCGGTGCAGGCGGATGACGGCGGGGGCTTTCCCCTCTTCAAAGTGGCAGAGGACGGCCTCGCGGACATTGGCGCGAAGCTCCTCCCAAGTATCAGCTTCGGTGACAATGGAGTGGCCGAGGGCGCGGGCAATGAAGCCGCCGTCAGTGTCGTCCTCTGTTATTTGAAATACTATTTCGCTCATGGGCTCAATGTAGCAGACGGTGAGGCAATGGGAAAGACGGTTTATCACGCGCGCTCACTTTCATCGCTGGGCGCAAGGAACTGGAAAACTGAAGACAGCGAAGAATTGTGAAAAACTTTCCCAACTCTTTGCCGCGCAAAATCTTGCTGACGATGCTCCTCAAAAATCATGCCCGGTTTAAAAAATCTTTAAGAAATCTGTTGACGAATTGATATACAAACTATAGTATTGTTTTAGTGAATATGGAATGGGATGTTTGCAAATGAAGAAACGGGTATCTGAATCAAACCCTCAAAGCAGGTCTGGAAAATGTGGGAGACAACGTAAGGAGCCTCAATCATTTCTTCAAAACAGAAGCTGCGGCGAAGAATCGCGAAGGTCGCACTATGGAGTTTAAACTCATGCGCTTTGTGGCGACTGTTCCTCCGACCAGTCGCTTGCCTGGCAGTGAAAAGTGGTCGAAAACAAGTGAAACCAATGTTTCTGCTTAAAATCGATGCAAAACGGATGCAGCTACTTTGCTATGAACGACTTGCACCTCAATTGCTTGGTTTCATCGTTTCGACCTGTTTCGGCCCAAAAAAATAAATCCCAAAACCTAAAATCTCAGTTTGTGACGGGTCCGTGCCAGGTTGTGTCGGCATTTGTGACGGGTTGCCTCATGCTTAAATCCTTGACTGACAACATTTGTGACGGTGTGACGGCTGAAAACCCCCGCGAGCCTGCGGCTCCCAGCGTTTCGTGCCTATTCGGGGCAATTCGTGCTAAATCGTGCCAAAAAAGAATCATGGAAACCGTAAAGGCCGTAAAATCAATATTTGCCATTTTCCGATTGCAACCTGCTGCCAGCCAATCCGTTCCAGCCGAAATGGGTGGAAAGTATTTTACGGCTTTTACGTCAAAATTATACATGGGTATACCGGGGGGGTTGTTACATCCTAATCTTAATCGTAATCTTAATCTTACTCCCCCAATCGGAGCTGAGAATTGCTTTCCGCCACCAGCCGACTTAAGCTTGCAACGGATGAGAACCGTGCCGCGATTCTGGTTTGCCGTGTGCGCGCTGGCGCTGCCCCTGGCAGTGGTAGCCGCCCCCTCGTCCGTTCATTCCACCGACACCAATTCTCTTTTCTGGCGGGTCAAAGAAAAACACGTGGATGCCCAAATGCAGGACTGGGAACTTTCGAGGGTTTTGAAGAAGATCGCCTCCGCCACAGGCTGGAAGGTCTTTGTGGAACCCGGCACAGCGCAGCGGGTTTCAGTGAAGTTTAAGAACTTGCCGGAGGACGAGGCCCTGCGGCGCCTGCTGGGCAAACTCAACTATTTCCGCGACGAAACCAACGGCGTCTCGCGGCTGTTTGTCTTTCAGACCGTCTCCGGCGCTGCTACGCAGATGGTCCAGGCCGAGAAAAAGGATTACCGCATCCCGGATGAGCTTCTGGTCAAAATGAAGGGCGGGCCGACCAATCTCATCGACCAACTGGCCAAACAGGTCGGTGCCACGGTCATCGGTCGCAACGATAAAATCGGCTTCTACCGGCTGCAATTCGCCGACGCCGCCGCGGCCGACAGCGCGCTTCAATCCCTGGCTGATAACTCCGCGGTCGCCGCCGCGGATGCCAATTATTTGGTGGACCCTCCCTCCCCCGTCCAAATGACGCAAGCCGGCGCGGCCCCCGCAGGCCCGTTCTTTAATCTGAATCCTCCGGATCTCAACGGCCCGGTGGTTGGTTTAATTGATACGTCGGTCGCTCCTCCGGACCAATTCCAGAAGTACATGCTGACGCCGGTCAGCGTGGTCGGCACGCCCGATCCGCCCACCGACCAACCCTCGCACGGCACTGCCATGCTCGAAACCATGCTGGGTTCGATGGCGGCTGATCCGTCCATGATTCAGCCAGTGACTGTTTATTCAGACACCCAAAGCACCTCAACCTACGATCTCATGAACGGAATCATCAAAGCCATCAACTTGGGCGACAATCCCATCAGCATCAGCTCGGGTGGTACGGGTAACAGCGCCGTATTTGGAGACTTGATCGCTGAAGCCCAGCAAAAAGGAATTCAATTTGTCGCCTCAACCGGTAATTCCGGCGCGAATCAAAACGATTATCCGGCCGCCTATCCCGGGGTCATTTCCGTCACGGCCTCCGGTCCGAATGGCCAACTGGCATCTTATGCCAACGATGGACCCGGGACCATGGCAATGGAACCTGGAACTTCGATGATCGTCTATGGCCCGCTCGAATGGTACGTCGAGGGCACATCGCCAGCCGCGGCGGAGATGTCGGCATTAATTGCTCAAATGGAAAATCAAAACCATATCTCCGCCCAGGCGTCGGCGGCCATCCAGATCAAAGCGAATCCGGCTCCTGCACCCCGGTGAAATCCTGCTTGCGGAGGCTATCCCCCAGATTACCCTAAACATGTGACTTGGCTGTCCGATCGTCGTTACTTTTTGCTGGCCGTGATGGTGTACGGCGTGAGCACGATTTATTCGCTTTTTTTGTGGCGCAAAGGGTTTCGCGTGCATGATCGCGCCAGTTATTTCCTGTTCTTGATCGGCTTCGGCCTGCAAATGAAGTCCATGCTTATGCGTGGCCTGGTTCTCCACCAGTGTCCGCTCAACAACCTCTACGAAGCGGTGGCTTTCGTCGATGCATCGATTGTCGGGACTTGTCTGGTTATCGGGCTTTGGCCCCGTTTGCGCTACGTCGGCGCGTTTGCCGCCCCCGTTGTGTTTGCCATCGGCGTTTTCGCGCTTATGCCGGGCCTCGACACTCCCGGCGCAAAACCGCAATTCAACCTCGACCTGATAAGCCTGCATGCGGCCCTCACCTTGCTCTCTTACGGCGCGTTTGGCCTCAGCTCCGTGGCGGCTGCCATGTATCTGACGCAGGAGCACGATTTGAAGTTCCACAAGCTGCGTGCCGTTTTTTCTCTGATGCCGCCCATGGATCGTCTGGAGAAAATCATCAATCGAACGCTTTGGGCCGGTTTTATCCTGCTCACCACCGGGTTGGCCTTTATTCCGCTGCTGCTCAAAGGCCGGCCCGAGCCGCGCCTGACCGATGATCCAAAAGTCATCTGGTCGGGGCTGGTTTGGGCCCTTTACCTCGTCCTGCTCATCATGCATGGCCGCTTCCACCAATCCGGCCGCCGCTTTGCCTGGGGCGCTGTCGGGACTTTCGCCTTTGTCCTGCTGACCTTCTGGGGCATCAACCTGTTGTCACCCGCGCACCGATTTTAATCTTTCTATGCCAATTGTCGTCATCGGATTAAGCCATCATTCCTCGCCCGTCGCGGTGAGGGAGCGATTCGCCTTCCCTGACGCCACCATTCCCGCCGCCCTGGAAAAGTTGCGCCATAGCGGCATCGTCTCCGAGGCCGTCATTCTTTCCACATGCAACCGGGTGGAAATCTACGCCGCGACCGCCCTGGCCGAACGCCAGGCCATGCAGGAACTGCGGCAATTCCTTCTCGACCATCACAACTACCTGGAGCCGATCGGCACTGAGATTTATTTTCATGGCGAGGCGGACGGTCTTGAGCATTTGTTCAAAGTTGCCTGCGGCCTGGATTCAATGGTGGTTGGCGAGACTGAAATCTTCGGTCAACTTAAAAAGGCCTACGAGACGGCCTTGCACCACAACCAGACCGGCCCCCATCTGAACAAGGCCTTCCAAAAAGCCTTTAATGTGGCCAAGCAGATTCGGACCGAGACCAACATCCAGCGCGGCAATGTCTCTGTCGGCTCCGTCGCGGTCGAGCTGGCCCGGAAGATCTTCAGTTCGCTCGAACAACACCAAGTCATGGTCCTGGGCGCGGGCGAAGCCAGCGAGAAGACCGCGCGCGCGCTGCTCAGCCGCGGCGCCCGCAGCATCATTGTCTCCAACCGCTCCCACGAGCGCGCCGTGGCCCTGGCCCGGGAACTGGACGGGCGCGCCATTCGATTCGAGGATTGGGCCGCCGAATTTCCCTCCGTCGATATTGTTGTCAGCAGCACCGCTGCGCCGCATTATATCCTGGACCGGGCCAAATTGGAGCCGTTGATGAAGCTGCGTCGCAACCGGCCCTTGTTGCTTATCGACATCGCCGTGCCGCGCGACATTGATCCTGCCGTCAATTTCCTGGAGAACGTCTTCCTCTATAATATTGACGATTTGCAGGCCATTGCGGACGACGCCCTGCGCCAGCGCCAGGAGGAAGTCGCCCGCTGCGCCGCCATCATCCGGCAGAAGGCCGGAAGTCTCACGGCCGCTGCGCCTCTTTCGGCCATGCACCAAGCAAGCGCATGACTGAGGACACAATTATCATCGCCACTCGTGGCAGCGCGCTGGCACTGGCCCAGGCCAATATGGTCCTGGGCGAATGTTCCCGAAAATTCCCGAAAATTGCCTTTGCGCTCAAAATCATCAAGTCCACCGGTGACAGGCTGCAAGCCATTCCCATGTCGCGCATTGACGCCACTCTGCCCCGCGGCCTCTTCACCAAGGAACTGGAAGTCGCCCTGCTCAACGGCCGGGCGGACATGGCCGTCCACAGCCTGAAAGATCTTCCCACTCAACTGCCCGACGGCCTGACACTGGGCGCGGTGGCGGGCAAACGCGCGGACGTGCGCGACGTTCTGATTTATCGCGACGTCTTCAAGCCCAAAACAAAACTGGCCGATTTTCCGCCGGGCCTGGTCCTGGCCACCAGCAGCACGAGGCGCAAAGCGCAGATATTGGCGCGCCGGCCGGATTTTAAAGTGGTGGAGATTCGCGGCAACGTTCACACGCGCCTGCAAAAACTGGCGGGCCAGGCCGGCCTCGATGCCACCCTCCTGGCCGCCGCCGGACTGGGCCGGCTTCAACTGCAAATCACCGCCGGCGGACGCCTGAAAGGGGAGGGGGCGCCCCCCGGCCTGGCCGTCACTATTCTTGACACAGACGAGATGCTGCCCTGCGTCGGGCAGGGAGCGCTCGGCCTCGAGATCCGGGAAAAGGACGAGCGCATGGCGGACATTTGCCGGCGATTGAACCACCACCAAACCTTCCAATGTGTGACCGCCGAAAGGGCACTGTTGAGCGCATTGGGCGGCGGCTGCCAGACGCCGATCGGCGCTTGCGCGTCGGTTGAAGGCGGGAAGCTTTGCCTGCGGGCCGTGTCATTCCTGACGGACAAACCCCGCCGCGCCACGGCCAGGGCGCCATTGGGCAAGGCGGCGGCCTTGGGTGAACGAGTGGCCGCGCGGCTGATATGAATTTCATCAAGGCCACCCGCAATTACGAGAAATGGCTGGGCCGCCACATCCGGCTTGTCCCGGCGGATCTGACGCTGAAGCATGGTTACATGGCGGACTCCTTTTTCGCCTTTTTCCGGGGAACATTTTATCGCTGGGCGCAATTGTGGCCGGAGGTGTGCGCGCCGCTGGCCGGCGCCCAAGAGGTGGTGGCCGTGGGGGATTTGCACGTTGAGAATTTTGGCACGTGGCGGGACTTGGAGGGCCGCCTGGTTTGGGGCATCAACGATTTCGACGAAGCCTTTCCCATGGCCTGGACAATCGACTTGACACGATTGCTGGCCAGCGTCCATATCCTCTGCCCCGAAGGGCGTCTCAAGATCGGTGCCAAAGCGGCGGCGGAGGTTGTTCTGGGAAGTTACCGCGAGGCGCTGCAAACCGGCGGCAAACCGTTTGTGCTGGCCGAGGAACAAACGCCGTTGCGCGAAATGGCGCGGGACCGCTTGCGCGACCCGGAGAGATTCTGGCGGCATCTGGAAAAGCAGCGCAAGGTGAAATCAGTGCCGCGAAGCGCGCGCAAGGCTCTGCTCTCCGCCCTGGCGGAGTCCGGCGGGCCGGTGCGGTTTGCGCATCGCGTGGCGGGCGTTGGCAGCCTGGGTCACGAACGCTATATTGCCGTTGCCCTGCATCGAGGCGGACGGATCGCCCGCGAAGCCAAGTCCCGCGCCCCTTCGGCCTGCGTGTGGGCCGGCCAGCGTGGCAGGAAGGATTACTACCGGCGTTTAATCGAAAAGGGCGTTCGCTGCCCTGACCCGTTCCTGACGTTGACGGATGAATGGGTGTTGCGGCGGCTTTCGCCGGACTGTTGCCGGCTCGAATTGCCGGACTTTCCCGGACGATGGAATGAGGAGGCGCTTTTGCAAGCCATGGGCTGGGAAACGGCGAACGTCCATCTTGCCGACCGCAATGCTTCCGCCATCCTGAAGAGCCTGGGGAAAATCCGCGCCGCTTCCTTCAATCAATGCGCCGCGGACATGGTCAGCGCCCTCCGCAAAGACTGGAAACGCTGGCAGGCGGAAAGACCCAAATAGGGCCTCTATCCGTTTGGCTCTTCGAAGTGGTCCACTTGAAAGCGCTGCAATTTCATTGTTTCGTCCGGCTCGATCCAGCCTTTCTTGCAGGCGATGTCCAATTGCTGCGCGGCCGTCTTGATGTCGGCGAGGCCCGGCAACAACAAGCCGCGGCGTCCGTCCTCAGTGGAAACAATCAGGCCGTAGCGCGCGGGATCAAGTTCATCAACCGAGGAAATTGTTTCCATCGAGTGCAGCAGGCTCACTTCGAAATGCAGGTTGGGAAGCTCGCGGGCCTGCACCGGAACAAAGCGCGGGTCCTGAAACGCCGCCAGTCGCGCACTGTGCCATGTTTCAGCCACAACGCTGGCGCAGGTGGGAAGGATCGTCCCGGCGCATCCGCGCAACTTTCCCCCACGCTCGTGCAGCGTCACAAAAACCCCGCGTTGCGCGCTGAGATATTGGCCGGTTGCCGGTGGCGGCGGCTCGGAACTGCCGCGCAAAGCCACCGTTGCCGATTGGCGGGCCAGACGGCACAAAACCGCGCCGTCTTGGCTGGCGACGTCGGCAGAAATTGGCCGCGAATCGGCTGGGTTTGAGTTTTCCAGGAACAGGATGGCCACCCCATAACCGACGCCGAACGGCCCCTCGTAATTAAGAACTTTGTGACCGGCGCTCCTCCACCCCGCGGCCGCCGCCGCCACCAACGTCGAGTCCACTGCGTCTTCCGCCGCCTGTTCCCGCAGTCCTGGATTGATTTTCTCAATCTTATGGTAATCGCCTTCGCTTAGCAGACGAATCAAGGTTTCATCAAATTGCTTTGCCTGCGGATGAAAACCACACGGAGCCTCCGGCGTCAGACAGTGACTCATGTCCCCGCTCGCCACGACGGCCATGCGGCGATGGGAGGCGCCGGCGGCGGTGGCGATGGCTTCTCCCAGCTCAACCAGCCCGCCGCCCCCCGGATAGTTCAAACTCAGAATGACCGTCGGTCCGGCCCAGCCGGCCCGGGCCAGAAACCAAAGCGGCACCAGCGCGCCGTGATCGAGAGGCTGGTCATCAATCATCCACGTCTCCAGACCGCGCACCTTCGCCGCGGCAATGATGGCGTTGGCCAACTGTGTGTCGTTGGAAAGGCTCACTTGTGCGTCGGGAGCATGAAACGGGGCGAAGGAGCCGTGCAACTCTTCCCCGGCCCAAACGCCGAACGCCCGCTGCCGACGCGGCGAATGCGGCGAAATCAACACCAGCGCCTCCGGTCGGGAACCCATTACCCATTCTGCCGCATGGCGCATTGCCTGGGCACTCGCCTGTGCTGCGTCGCCTCTTCTGCCGCCAACGTCAGGCACCAGGACAGGCGCGTGAGGCATCAAGACGGCGCACACCACCGCCGGCGTTTGCTTCTCCTGCGATGGCCCCTTTGAGTTTCCGGCCACCGGCTTTGATAAGAAGTTTTTTGTCATAAACCCCTCCGCATAATTCCTGCAAGGCGAGTCGCTTGTCCGTAGTCACCGCCTTCGCGCCATACGCTGGAGGGCCGCTTATTTCCTTTGATAAGTTCCCATTAGTTGTCCTTCGGCGAGAACGTGGCCCTCCATCGCTTTGAGCAAATCCTTTTTCGTGACGCCGGGCTTGAGCTTCAGCTCCATGTCAAGCGCATATAGCTTGAAAAAGTAGCGGTGCGCTTTGCCGGCCGGCGGACAAGGCCCGCCGTAACCGATGCGCTTGTAATCGTTCATCCCCTGCTTTGAACCGTCGGCCAGTTCCGGCGATTTCGGCACCCCTTCGGAAAGGCCGGCGGTACTTGGGGACAGGCCATAAATCACCCAATGCACCCAAGTGCCGACCGGCGCATCGGAATCGTCGCAAATCAGCGCAAGGCTCTTTGCGGCCGGAGGCACGCCCGACCATCGCAAGGCGGGAGAAAGGTCCTGGTTGTCGAAGGCGTGCCGCTGTGGAATCGGCTGGCCATCGACGAAGGCGGTGGTGGTGAGGTGAAGTTTCATGGCGGCTCCGTTGTTTGGTGAATTCTCAGCGAGGCAAGCCGTGATGAAACCAGCCAGCAACGCCGCGGCGAAAAGCATCTTTATTCGCTCGCACATAATGCGACTTTACCGCCGCTCCCGCCGTTGCAAAGGAAAAAGAACGCGGGCTGCGGCTAAAACGCGCTTGCCAGCCGGCTCCGGCTCATCGAGTTCAGCCGACACCAGAAAAATAGTGGTTGATTATCATCCGCATTGTGGTTGATTATACGATCATGATTCGTCGCCACATTACCAATCATCTATTGGAAGCCTTGGCGGACACACCGGTCGTGTTGGTCAATGGCGCCCGCCAGACCGGCAAGAGCACTTTGGCGCAATCTGCGGAATTGACCGAGGGCGGACGCCAGTATTTGACGTTTGATGATCCCGGTGTATTGGCGGCAGCGAAACGCGACCCTAATGGTTTCGTCGCCGGCTTGAATACAACAATTACCCTGGATGAAGTCCAGCATGTGCCCGAACTCTTTCCGGCCATCAAAGCGGCCGTTGATCGGAAACGGGAATCAGGACGATTTTTGCTGACTGGCTCCGCAAATGTGATGCTCCTGCCGAAATTGTCCGAGTCCCTGGCGGGCCGCATGGAAATATTGACGCTTTGGCCATTTTCGCAAGGCGAAATGTACAGCGTTCGTGAAGGCTTTATTGACGCATTATTCTCGAAGCAACCGGTTTGGACTCCGGGAAAATCGCCCGGAGTCGGTCGTGATGAACTGATGGAGAAGGTCTTAATCGGCGGCTATCCCATAGCGGTGGCCCGCAGCGCTGGCGCACGCCGGAAGGCTTGGTTTCAATCCTATTTGACAACCACACTCCAGCGTGACGTTCGTGGCTTGGCTAATGTCGCTGATGTGTCGGCGGTGCCTCGCCTGCTTTCGGTCGTCGCGGCGCGTTGCGGTGGTCTGTTGAATTTCGCAGACTTGTCGCGCACGCTCGCACTTCCGCAAACAACTTTGAAACGCTACTTTGCCCTGCTGGAAGCGACTTTCTTGGTGCAGCTTTTGCGGCCATGGTCGAGCAATCTGGGCCAGCGCCTCATTCAAACGCCGAAAGTTTATTTGGATGACACGGGGCTACTGTCCCATTTATTGGGATTGACCATAGATCGACTGCACGTGGACGGGACTCTGGCGGGCGCGGTGCTGGAGAATTTCGTATTGATGGAATTACGCAAACAATCGGCCTGGAGCGAGATTCAGCCGGAGTTTTTTTATTGGCGCACCGCTACTGGTCAGGAAGTGGACATCGTTCTGGAAGACAATGCCGGGCGATTAGTTGGAGTGGAAATAAAAGCTGGCGCCACTTTGGGCGGAAACGACGTGCGTGGTTTGCAGGCGATGGCCAGTTCCGTAGGTAAACGCTGGGTTCGCGGAGTGGTTCTCTATACTGGAACAGAAGTCATTCCATTTGCCGGGAACGTACACGGCTTGCCGCTGCCTCTCCTTTGGGCCGCGCACAAATAAATGCGCAAACTGGAATTACTTGGCTCTCGGACGGTTCCAGCAACATGGCATAGACACCAATGACAAAATCTAATCCCCGGTCATCCCGACCAGAAAGATGCCAGCCGATCACTTCGCCGGTGATTTGAAAAAACCGGCGATTGGGACAATCCGTGCATTTGATTCGCGGCTTTTCGCAGACGCCGCGAACCCATTCGTTGGCGCACGCAGGCGCGTAGCCGGACTTCCCGGTCTTTCGACTCTCAAAACGGCGGGGATAGACATCCTCCCGGCCCCGGAACAAAGATCCAAACAACTTGATCTTGGCCGCCGCTGGAGAATGGTTAGTGACAACGAGGCTTGCTTGTCCCAAAATGGCCGCTGACCGCTGACAAGGCTGCGTTTGGCTGTCGCCATTATGGCGAGTCGTTTCCACTCGGTTATTATAGTCAACAGCGATTCTGTCGGCGAATTTGTTCTTTGCGGCGATGCCCTCCTCGATTTCGATCACCTGTGTCTTTTAGTTTGAGTGGGCTCGCCGACGGCGGTCGGTTTTTTGCACTTGTCCAGATGTAACGGCCTATGATAGCCTTTCTACTTCTTGAAGAGGATTTTGCTTTGGTTTGATCATTGCAAGACGTTGCATTACGTGTCAGTCTGCAAAAGTAAGACAAAAATGCGAGCACGAAAACTCGCTGAATTGGATGCAAGACGTTGCACTTCAATGGTTTGGCAGGATAGCTCAGTTGGTAGAGCAGAGGACTGAAAATCCTAAAAGGGGGTCCGCGTATCACTTCACATCGCTTCACATACGATCACCATTTTGCAGTTTTCCCAGTCTGAGCGAATTATTGACTGCGTTTTACCTATGAAAGCTGTAAAAAGACAAAACACTACAAACACTATACGCCCCTTTCTCTTGTTTTATTGACAACTTGGTAGAGCAGAGGACTGATCCGGGTGCTCAAAGGAGGACGACTCTGTTTCCTTTAGTACGCGGGTACCTAATTTGGCCGCCCTACTGCACTTTTGGAATACTCAAACGCCTGAAAAGTCGGGCTGGAAAACATGACAAGACCCACGTGGCGTATGAAAGCGAATTTAGCCACAAACGCGTCGACGGACATGCTTAACGCTGCTGCGACCAAGCGAGGACAGTTGGCCAGTGGAACCGCCAAACCCGCGAATTGATAATGCAGCAGGGGAGCCCTTCGTATTTGACCAAACGACGAATGGTCTTGGGACTCAATTTCATTTTTTTGCCCAGCGCCTGTATTTCGATTAGCTCGTCGTTGTCCATATCTCATTTTAGGGCCTTAGGGGGTCGGCTTTGCCATGCACGTCGATCACGCTGGCACTTTGCTCTGTGTTCAGTCGCGTCTGAAATGATGCATCAACTGCACACAGGGCCATTCCTTCGCGACTTTTTGTTTTCGCTTGCTCGTTCATGGCTTGATACTTGTTTTGGCGAACGTTGTCATCAAACGTTTTGAAGGCACTGCCCGTTTAATTCCTAGAACCGACATGCCTTTTGATGCTCCATTACGAGATCAAGCCGACTTGGACCCTTTCGTATACAGCGCCGCGAGATACGACGGTTAACTTCAGTCGCAAATCGCCCCTGGGTTTGCCGACGACAGAGCGATTGACTCCACACTCAGGATGGACAAAGACTTGGGGAGAATCATGACGATCAGAATTCGTCAGACAAAACACAGATCGCAAATATGAGCGTCCCGGATCGCTTCCGTCTTCAATTCGGGCCGTATGCGCCCCCGCAGATCCCTCGCAGTAGTCGGCTTCTTTGCGAAATGCGGGGGTATCTAAAGGTTTCGCCGACCTGGTCGGACGGCCGGATTCCGTGGCCGCGGCGTTATCGAACAGGCTCCATTATCCTCTGCGGGGACTTGGTCCGTGCGGTGAAAATGGAATCCGTGGAGGCTGTTTGTTTTCACTGGGGCGTTTGCCGAAATGTGGTTCAGAATTGGCGTCACGCCATTGGCGTGCCGGAATTCAATCCCGGAACTGTCAAGTTGCGCAACCAAGTCCGCGCCGCGCCGAATTCCCCCGCTCGATTGCGGGCCATGGTGCGGGCCAGGCATCCGAAAGCCATCCTGGGGCGGGAGAAAGCAAAGCACGAGACGGCCCATCCATTAATCCGGCCAGCAACGTCGGTTTTAGTTCTCGAGCGCATGGATCGAACAGGACGTCATATCAATCCAGAACTTCGGCTCTGGACCGTCAAGGAAGACAACCTCCTGGGCACTGCTCGCGACGAGGAAATCGCCGCGAGAATCCGTCGGAGCGAGGACGCCGTGCGGGCACGCCGTAACATCTTGGGCATCCCAGCGTGGAACGCATCTTACTCTAAGCCATGGACTCCGCAGGAGGATGCCCTCCTCGGGGTCGTGCCCGATCGATTGTTGGCCAAAAGACTGAAGCGGACCTTTCTCGCGGTTCAAGCCCGGCGCGAAATCAAACAGATACCGCCGGTTAACCCGAAACGGTGCCGCTCAATTTCATGGTGGAAGAAATCAGTTCCGTGAAAAAGGAAAGCGCCGGTCTGATTATGTTCCGTTTCCGCGACGGCGACCTTGAAGTGTTGCTAGCGCACCCAGGGGGACCATTCTGGCAACGAAAGGACCTTGGCGCCTGGACCATTCCCAAGGGCGAAATCGAAAAGACCGACGATCCTTTGGTGACCGCTCAGCGCGAGTTTGGAGAGGAAACAGGCTTGATTGCTGACGGCCCGTTTTATCCGTTGGGTTCAGTCGCCCAAAAATCCGGGAAGATCATTCACGCCTGGGCATTTCGCGGGGACTGCGATCCCTCAACGATTCGAAGCAATATGGTCGAAATCGAATGGCCGCCGCGATCAGAAAGAAAAATCAAAATACCGGAAATAGACCGGGCGGCGTTTTTCAGTCTTCGCGAGGCCACGCAAAAGCTAAATCCAGCTCAAGTTGCGTTCTTAACGCGATTGGAAGAATCCGTGAAGCCGTAGACTTGTCGCCGGACAAACCAGATGATCGCGGCGCCTTTGCCTGGACCGCGATTTAGTCTTCGGGACGTTCGCCGCTGGGAGCCATTTTGACGAGGTTGGGGTCGAATTGGCCGAGTACGGTGACGAGATCGCTTTGAGCAGCCATCACTTCGTGGATGTTTTTGTAGGCCATCGGGACTTCGTCCAAGCCGGCGCTGATGAGAGCCACGCCGCGCTCGCGGAGAAGACGGTTCACGTCTTTCCAGTTGAATTTCTCGTTGGCGGCTTTGCGGCTCATGGCGCGACCGGCGCCATGAGAGGCTGAATTGAGCGATTCCGGGTTGCCCTTTCCGCTCACGACATATCCCGGCGAGGCCATGGAACCGGGAATGATGCCCAGCACTCCCGCTGCCGCCGGCGTGGCCCCCTTGCGATGCACGATTACCTCGCGTTCCACGCCCTCGATGACATGCTTTTCTTTCCAAGCGAAATTGTGGTGGTTTTCCAAATCAAGCAACACCTGCGCGCCGAGGTTTTCGGCAATGTGCCGGTGGATGCAGGCATGGTTGGCGGCGGCGTATTGGCCCATCAATTCCATCGCCGCCCAGTACTCCTGGCCTTCCTGGGAATCGAGGGAGAGCCAAGCCAGGCGTTTCAATTCGCTGGGCAAATCGGGAAATTGGGTGAAGGCGATTTTGCTGTAGTAATCGCAAACCGCGGCGCCTGTGCCGCGGCTGCCGCTGTGCGACAGCAACGAAACATACGTTCCAGGTTCAAGATCGTTGATTTTCGAGTGCGCGGTGAACAGGCCAAATTCGACGAAATGGTTGCCGCTGCCGCTGGTGCCGAGTTGGGACCACGCGCGATCCTTGTTCTGCTTCGTCACCGGGCTGATCGTCCAGTCGGCGTCCATTATGTCGTGTGTGCGGCGGTGCCGGAAGGTTGCGCCGACGCCAAAGCGGGTTTCCGCTTCGATGGCGCGGGTCAGGCGGTCCTGCTTGTTTTCCAGATCGCGCACGGGAATGTCCAGCACCGTCATTTTCATGCGGCAGGCAATGTCCACGCCGACGGCGTAAGGAATGACTGCATTTTCTGTCGCCAGCACGCCGCCGATGGGCAGGCCGTAACCGACGTGGGCGTCGGGCATCAAGGCTCCTGCCACGGAAACAGGCAGCAAACAGGCTTTCTCCATCTGCATGACGGCTTCGTGATCCAAGCCTTCGCCCCACTGGCGATATTTCACAGGCTCGGCGCGCGGCGGCGGCGGCGCCTTGAGCAGCGCCTTCGCGAATTCACCCCGCAGCGGGTCATCCACAAGAGTCGCCGGATTGGCGATAATGGCGGCGACTTCCTCGTGCAGCCGAGATTTGTTACCGCCGCCGAGAATGAACTTGGCCACAAAATCGGTCGCCCGCCGCGTGGCTTCGCCCAGCGGGACGCCGAGTCTGAGAAAGTCTTTAGCGTTCATCCAATTTGTCTGGCTAGCTATCTCAGATCCCACACCAACTTCCCTCTCGACCCCGGCATGTCCGGCACAAGTTTCACAACCTCATATACTTCTTTCATGCCGAAAATGGGCTTATAGTCATACATTTTGCGGTCAAAATTATTAACGATCCATTCGGCGGTCTGAGAGGCGAATACATTTTTTTGAGCCGAGTAAATGGTTCGACGGTTCACTGCTTTTACGATTTGTTCACTCGCGATTGAAAAGCCCTCGCGCGCATTCTTATTCCACGTTGCCACCAAGGCAATGGAGGTCGAAATTGGAAAAGACAATTCTGCAATGCTCTTTCCAAGGCCGACCTTGGGGACCCATACTGGGTTGTCACACGTTACAAAGAAATAACCGGCGGGTGCGACGTAGAAAATCCACCGCATCTTTTTTAGGGCGGCACACATAAAGGAATCTGGGGACGCGGCTGCAAGCCTATTATGAAGCTGAACTCCATACCCAGGTGTGCCAGCAATCCTTTGCCACGCTTCCATCATGTAAGCCTCCGTTTCTGGTGTCCTTGCCACGTCTAGTTTTGTAAACAAATGATCCGTTGGGCGGTAGCTCCCCGGTTGCGCGGCTCTGCGGTTCATCTCCTCTCTTGTGGACTGCACTCGCCGCATCATCAGGATGACATATTGCGAGAACACCGTTTTTTCTTCTTCGTTAATTTCGTTGGAAGTCCGCAGTTTGTGAAAAATGGAATTTGATGGCTTCTCGAGCAATTCGAGTATGTTTTCAAAGGTATCAAAATCTTTACCCCCTCCCGGCGTGGGATCCGCATAAAAATCTCGTTCTGCGCCTGCCAAACGTGTAGACTGCTTAAAAGGATTATCCGTAGTTCGACCAGAGCCTGGATGAAATGGCTGTCCGGACTTATAGACCCACAAATGCGGTTCATCGCCCGGGATCGTAAAGCCCTTCAGGTAAAGCTGTGGCAAGACGTGGTGGTGTCTCTTCGGATTTGTGTCGCACGCGTTCATTTTTTCGAAGGTATCCTCATTGAATTGTGGCACAACCTAGCAAGGAGAGCGAGTTTTGAGGCTCGCTCTCCGTTGTTCACACTTTCAGGAACAGTCTCCATTCTGGGATGCTGTGAGCATTGCGAATTGTCGCCGTTGCTGGCAGTTCCTTTGGCGCGCGTGGCACGCTGAGCAACTTCAGCCCGGCTTCATGCGGCAGGCGGTTGCCCTTGCGGGCGTTTACGTCCTTGCCGGCCCAAACCAAGTTCTCCCAGGCGTTCTTGCCGCCGCGCGAGCGGGGCAGGACGTGATCCATGCTGCCCTCATCGGGGCGCAGCACCCGGCCGGTGTATTGGCAGCGATTCCCGTCGCGCTCACGGATGGCGCGAGCGGACAGCTTTGGGCGCTTCTTGGGCACCTTGCCGCAATTGACCGCGACGATGACCGTGGGCACGCGGATTGGGCCGCGCACGGTCTGCACCGCATTGTCCTGCGGACGAATGGCGAGCGTGATCCACTCGTCCCAAGTCACAGGCCGGATGTGGCTTTCGCCTTCGATTTCCAGGCCGGTCGCCACGTTGGTGGCCATCATGCAGAAGGCTTCCTGCGGCGTGCGGACGTTGACGGCCTGCCAGTTGCGGTTGAGCACCAGCACCATCGACTTGTTCAGTATGTCATTCATAAAATTCTTGCACGCTTCCTCCCTGGTTCCTGCGGTGAGGTGTTTGTTCTTTGTTGATTCGGATTGCAAACGAAATTGGCTGCCTCGCCCGGTTTTGCTCCAGGTCCTCCGGTGTCAGAGACCGGCGCACTCCTGATTATGCAACGAGGCAACGGTCGCCCGGGGAGGTTCTGCCCCTCCGATTTCTGGGTGTAGGCCAGACGTGATGCTATTTCACCACCGAGCGGAAATTGGCTGCCGGGGCTGGATTCGCACCAACATAAGCCCCTCCAAAGGGGGCTGTCCTACGAATTAGACGACCCGGCAAAATGGTATCGAGGTGCTAGACGCCTTGAACGTCCCGCACCTTATTGTCATGACGCTTCGATTCGAGCGCTACGTCGCGATTGGTGACAGTTCCACCGAGGGTCTCGAAGACCCGGATGGGGCGGGAGGTTACCGCGGTTGGGCGAAGCGTCTGGCCAAGCGCCTAGCACAAGCGCAGGGCGGATTGCTCGAAGCCAACCTGGGTGTGCGCGGCAAGCGCTCCTGGGAAATCCGCGAGGAGCAGCTTGGACCGGCGCTCGCCATGAGGCCCGACCTCGCGACGGTTTTCGCGGGGTCGAATGACATTCTCGAACGCGGATTCGATGCCGGTAAGCTGCGGGCGGAACTTGAGTGCATGATGGGGCCGCTAGTTCCACTGTCGCCGCCTCATCGATTTCGCCGCATATCCGGTCGGCTCCGACCCGCGATTCTGGAGCGAAGACCGTTTCCACGCGAATGCGGAAGGCCACGCCCGAATCGCGGCGGTGCTGGCTCAGGCCCTCGGCTTGCCGGGGACGGATGATGCCTTGCAGCGTCCCTGCCGGAGGGGAACGCACGGAGCCGGTGGACTCGCATGTCCGAAACCTGGTCGTGGTATCGGCACCACTTGCCGGACCGCCTTTGGCCGGGCAGCCCCGTCGAAGGGCAATGTCACTCAAAACGTCCCCGGCTGGAAGAGGTGCATCTTGGCTCGACCCAAATGGTGGCCCGCCCGGGTAACGCTCCTGGTTCAACCGCTTAAAAGGCAGTTGCATCACTTTAATGCTTGCAGGCCAAATTGGTGCTCGTGGCAGATGAGTGCGGATGAGTGCCCTGCGTGGCTTGGAAAATGTTTGGCATTTCGCGTTGACGGCGTTAACTTCCACTCGTCGATTCTACTCGATTCCCGGGGCCCGCACATTCGACGCGGGTGGCTGGTGCCTTAACGAGCCTAACGGCTCGGGACTCGGGTAGAACCGACCATTTGTTATGCCGCACACAGCTTTTCAGGGCACTGACCCTGCATACCGGGGCGTTCTTCGGTCTGAAGAGTGGTCCCTTTGCGTGGGAGCTGGCATTTGTTATGGCATTCTCCCCGATTGGCCCACGTTGGCGCTTCAAGTGCTAAACAAATGTGGAAGTCAAAATCTGACTCAGCCAGAGTTCGAGCAATTAAGGCAAAAAACGGGATGGGGTCTGGACGCTTGGCTTCAAGCGGCTATGAATCTGCTGATAAAGAACAAACAGCCCGATCCATTCTCGGTGTATTACGATATCTTGGAGGATGCATTGTACGGAGGGCTATTAGCGAAGGCTGAAGCCGTTAATCAAAAGGTCGCCCTCGTCAATTGCCTTAACGATCCCAAGAAGATTAGACGCCAGACCTCACCAGACCTCTTGAACTTCTTTGAGACGCAATTTGGATCGACCTCGCTCATGACGATAGCGAAATGGCTCAAGCGGCTCGCCGAAATTCCAAGCAATCCGCGTTCGGTGCTAACTTTCAATGCCGATGGTTTGTTGGATACGATCTCCAAGCTACTTGATATTCAGCAGTACATAATCGAAAGAAAACCGCAGACTCCCCCCGATAGATTGTTTAGAGCGCTTCGCGCCTCGGACCCGCCCCCCACTGGTAGCGACTCCAGTGCCAGACGCATCCCGATTTTCCATTTGCACGGATGTCTGACACCTCAACTACCTGCACAAACTCAAGCACGCGGGCGTGAATCAAGAGAGAATTTGGTGTTCCCTGAGACGACGTATGGACGGATTTCGGGCAAGGTGTTCACTTGGCAGCAAACGGTTTTCCTTAGCCACGCGCAGGCTCACCGTATCGTGTTCATTGGCTTGTCGATGTCCGACCAGAACATTCGCCGCTGGCTCGCTTGGTGCAATGAGAACGCTGTGGAGGAACATAAACTTCGAAGCCGGAAATACAGTAAACCTGGGGCACAAACCGCGGTGCTCGCTGGCAGCGATGACTATTTCATTGGACAGAATATTTGGATAGAAGAACGACCGAAGTCCGACCGATTGGCGGATGCTATGGAGTTCGCGCTTGCTCATCTCGGCACACGTATTTGCTGGCTTCAGTCCTGGAACGAATTAGCCGTCGCTTTGAACAACCTGTCAGCACTCTGAAGGAAGGCTGTTCGTGTTTCTTGCCTTGTGGCACAGTGCCAGAGGGGATTCAAACAAAGGGGAAAGCGGCGCTAACCTTGCCAAGAAAATTCCAGCGAAGCTTAGGATGGGGAGGCCCGGCTCACTTGTCCGGTTGACATTCCAAAATTGGTCCGCGTGGCAGGAGTCGCACCTGCAACCTTCCCGGTTTGAGCGGGACGCCTCTGCTAATTGGGTTACACGCGGGTGCTCCCGGTCAGAATTGCACTGACACTCTGCGGAGTTTAAGTCCGCTGCCTCTGCGTTGGGCTCCGGGAGCAAAATGTGCCGCGTGAGGGATTTCCACCCCCGACCTCCCCGTCCTGAGCGGGGCGCCTCTGGTAGTTGGGCTAACGCGGCATAAACTGGCACTCCCGGAAGGACTCTCACCCTCAACTCCGACGTTCGAAGCGTCGCGCTCTGGTGATTGAGCTACGGGAGCGTTGAAATTAACGGGGAGCAACTTTCCTCTTCGGAATCGCGAGGACGCATTGCGTGACGACGCAGGCATGCAGACCCGGCAGAACGCCATTTAGATTTTCGAAACTTTGTGTTGTTTTGGGTTGAATCCCTTGCCTCCCGAGAATACGACAAGCACAAATGAAATCTCAATTCTCCTCTGCCTCGATTAAGCAACTAAGCCATTATGTTTACGTGCTAGTCGACCCCAAAAAGCCCAAAGGCGACCCTCGACGAATTTTCTACGTCGGCAAAGGACACGGCAATCGTTGTTTTGCGCACAAGAAAAATGCCGTAGAAATACTGCGACATGGCCTGTCAAAAGAAATAAGCCTCGAAGTGGAGGCCTCTGTGATTGATGTTCTGGGACTTGAAAATCTGACAAACGAGGTCCGCGGACACGGCGTTGACCGCGGACGCGAAACGTGGACTGAAATGGAGCGCCGGTTTGGTTGCAAGCCATGCGACGTTAAGAGCTTTGAGATGCCTCATATGCTCTACTTTATCAATGAGACTTACTCTCCCACGATGGACGAAACCGCCATTTATGACTGTGCTCGACAATTCTGGCCCCGCGCACAAGAGATGAAAGAGCCTCCTTACCCGGATGCACTTGCCATTGTTGGGGGCGTTGTGGTACGGGCATATTCCATTATGGAGTGGTTTCCTGCTGGCACAACGCTTTCAACTCGGAGCATTCCCAAATCGAAGCGCAAAGGCCTCTGGGAATTCGTCGGCCAAATGAAAAAAGATCATCATCTGGTCGGGAAGCGCCTCGAAGTAAACGGAATGCCTTTGCCGGGTTATCAACGAGGCTACAAGTATTTTGGCAGCGCTGTTAAATAATCTGGTGGGTCGCCACGGTGCTGCCCCGTGCTCTGCGGCTCTATGCCGGGCGTCGGACTATGCCGGCTTAACCGGGAGTCGCCAGGGTCTACAAGATATCAACGCGGCATAGTCAGCGCCTCGTTCCGTCCGCCAGGAACTGCGGCCATCCTCAACAGTCAGACCATCGAAGCCATCGTGAACAATCGGGTCTTGCGTCTTCAGACTTCTAAGAGACGTCGAATTTTGGATTCCTGTTCCATCATGGGCACAGGATCAATGACGATGACATCATCCGCCCCAGTGACAATTACATTTTCGTCGTGGAGATCGTTCACCTCCACGCCAACGGATCGATTGATATAATCGTATTGACGTGTCGAATCAATCTGGCGAATGGGATCGAAACCGAGGCGCTGCATCAAATGGTCTGTTTCTGATTGGGAAGCGCCTCGCACGGCGATTATGTGCGGTTGGGATACCACGGGAAGCAGTTCTCCATCGAATTCCGTTAGTCCCTCAAACCGAAGTGGCGCTTCCGGGAAGAGCCAGTTGTGAAGGGCCAAACGGTGAAAATACTCGAGCCAATTGCCGTGATTGCTGAGGTTGTTAAGCTTGAACCAGCGGGCAGCAGGTTCATCGAAATAAATAGCGTGCTCGGTTTCTCCCTTCCGACCCTGTTCCTCCCAACGCCGTGTAAAATCGCCACCGTCAAGCATCGAGCCGTTTGCCTCCGCCCACTCCCGAAGCGCTGTTTCTTCCAGGGGCCGAACAACCCGGTTTACCGCGAAGTAACCGGCTCGGCGGTCTGCGGTTCGCTTTTCCGCCGCAAACTCCCGTGCTTGATCCGGTCGTATTGCTTCATGGCATCTTCGAGCGATGCCTTCGGCTGCTGCGATACTTGTTCCTTCAATCGCTTGCTGCGCTGGCGGTGGTAATCGTTCAGGAATGTATTTTTCATTGAGCGGCGCCATTCATTTCCCAAAGCATATCATGTGTGCAGACGGAAGACAATCCTGGTTTGGAGAGACAACGCGGGGCGAATTCATGCTCTCCCTGGGCTCGACGTCCAAAATGGCACCCATGGCCTAAATTGGCACTCCCGGAAGGACCCAGACTATGCCGGTTAAGATTGGGTCAGCCAGCAAACCACAGCGCCTGCAAACAGATCGAAATTGAAATCAAATCCAATTCGCCCCGGCATAGTTCGCCGCCCGGCATAGACCCGCCTATGCCGCTCGCGACATAGACGCTTTAAGAGACCGCTGCATCACTGCAATGCTTGCAACCCAAAAACAACCGCGACGCGAAGGCGGAGTTGAACCGCCGCGGCCAAGCCTGTGATGTCCTGGCAGGCACCGGTGTTCGCGTCGCGGAAAATGACTAAGCAGATTTTTGATTAGGCGGAACCAGCCGATATTCCCTGCAGGACAGCCCGGACTGCTGGTGATCCGCAAATCGTCGGCGGCGGTCTGGCTCCCGCCTTGAGGAGTGCCGATACTGTTCCTGCGTAGTCGCCGCTCTCTGGGTGCCAGCCATGCTCTGAAGCGTGAATGGCCCAACCCAAAGGCACGCCGCCATAATCGGAATCCTCTGCCTCCAGCGGCGGGTGGAATCGAAGGATGAGTTGAGCCATTTCCACGTTTCCATGCCACGCGGCCCAGTGAAGCGCAGTGCCGCCGTGTTGACCGCGTGCATCTACCGGCCAGCCAGCTTCCAACATGAGGCGGACCGCGTCGATGTTTTGGTCTTGGGCGGCGTCCACGAGCTTGCGACGTTCCCCCGGCGAAAGCGATTTTGGCATCTCCGGTGACGACGCCAGAAGGCGGTTAAAAAGATCCCTGTCACCGAGGTCAAGGGCCTGCGCGAGCTTCAGCGAATCCGGGCTGCGTTCCATCAAGAGCTTCAGGACCTCCGTGTGCCCGGCTTGTCG
>JBEKDI010000084.1:0-25039 GCA_050014435.1 Verrucomicrobiota bacterium
TGTCCGAGGCGGTTGCGCCAGCCAGTGAGCAGTTGGCCCCGGCTGCGAAAAAACACTTGCCGCAAAGGCGCGGTCCGTTACTCGGTTGGAACCATTTATGTCTGAATTCCTATACGGCATTGACCCTAGCGATGTTGCTTCTGTCGCCTATTTGAGGCGGTCGAAAGTAGCTTGGAGGATTTGCCAGTCTTTTTTGCCGGCCACTTTTTGGCGCGCTTCGGCGTTGAGGGCCGACTCGAGCTTGTTTTTGGTCGGGCGATCGGATTTGTAAAAAATCCCGAAATAACCCGGAAAAGAAGCGTCGGCCAGTTTGTAGGCGGCCATTTCGTCGGTGACATCGTGGCTGGCTGGCACCAACTCGAACTTGCCGCCTTTGCGCGGGTTGGAAGCGTCGAATGCGCCTTCGTAGAACTCCACGCATTCGCTCAGGCATTCAATGACGCTGAAGCCGTCGTGGTCCATGGCCGCTTCCATCATTTGCAGGAGATGGTTGGGATTGGCATGGGTGGCGCGGGCGACAAAGGAGGCACCGGCGGCAATGAGTTGTTTCATGGGGTTGATGGGCTGGTCCAATGCCCCCCAGGCGTCGGTCTTGCTCTTGAAGCCGCGCGGCGAGGTCGGGGAGGTCTGCTTTTTGGTCAGGCCATAGACCCAGTTGTCCATGATGACGCAGGTCATCTTGATGTTCTTGCGCGCGGTGTGGTTGAGATGATTGCCGCCGATGGAGAACATGTCGCCGTCGCCGGCAAAGACGAAGACGTGGAGATCGGGCCGGGTGAGGGAGACGCCGCTGGCAAAGGGCAGGGAGCGCCCATGAATGTAATGCGCGCCGTTGGCCTGGACAAAATAGGGGAACCGGCTGGAACAACCGATGCCCGCCACGGTGGCGATCTGTTCCTGCAACAATTTGCGCTTCTCGATCAATTTGAAGTAGATGGACAGAACGGAGAAGTCGCCGCAGCCCGGGCACCAAGTGGGGTGATCGGCCGAGATTTCCTTTTTGGTCAGCGGTTTGCGCCCGGTTTCAGGCGGGATGGCTGGCGGCGGAGTTTGAACGGTGGATTCACTCATAAATGTCTATAAATAGTTATGTGGGCCGCGCTCAGAGCTTGCGGGCGGCGGCGGCGATGCTGGTTCTGGCACGTTCCAGGATTTCGCGCACGCGCCAGGTCAGGCCGTCGGTTTTGGTCAGGCCGGTGATCCTGGCATCGCAATAACGGGCGCGCAGCAGGCCAGCGAGCTGGCCGTAACCGTAAAGCCCCTCGTCGTTCATCTCGACCACGACGATGTGGTTGAAGCCGGCGAAAATATTCTCCAGCCCGGAGGGCAGGGGGTTGATATGCCGGATGTGCAGGGCGGAAACGCTGTCCCCCGCAGCGCGCGCGCGGTCCACGGCTTCGTGAATGGGGCCATGGGTGGAGCCCCAGCCGACCAGGAGGAGGTTGCCTTCGGGCGGGCCGTAAACCTTGGGCGCGGCCAGTTCGCCCGCGAGCTGTTGGAGCTTGCGGCGGCGCTTGGCGGTCATTTGCATGTGCAATTGGGGGGCGGCGGTGGGATGGCCCATCTCGTCGTGCTCCAAACCGCCGGCCACGGGATATTTTCCGCTCAAAATGCGCGTGCCGGGCGCCACGCGGGGGTGGACCGCGCCGTCCAGCGCATAAGGAATGTAATCCGCGACGGGGGTCAAATTGGGTGAGAGGTCCTGGCACAGTTTTTCCAGGCCTGGTTCTTCAAAAGCTTCGATGCGGGTGGCGATGGATTGGTCGCTCAGGATGATGACGGGGACATTGTAGCGGCGGGCGATGTTGACGGCCTCGATGGCGGTGTAAAAACAGTCTTCCACGCCGGTGGGCGCCAGCACCACGCGCGGCGAATCGCCGTGTCCGCCAAAGCAGGCGATGTTGAGGTCCGATTGTTCGACGTTGGTCGGCAAGCCGGTGGAAGGGCCGCCGCGCTGGACATCGACAATGACGATCGGGACTTCCGCCATCACCGCCCAGCCGAGGGCTTCGGTTTTGAGCGAAATGCCCGGGCCGCTGGAACCGGTGACCGCGACCTGCCCGGCCCAACCCGCGCCAATGGCCATGGAGATGGAGGCGATTTCATCTTCGCACTGCACGAAGGTTCCGCCGTATTTGGGCAATTCGCGCCGCAGCAATTCCATGATTTCGGACCAAGGTGTGATGGGATAAGCCGCGCCGAACCGCACCCCGGCGGCGATCAGGCCGTAAGCCAGGGCTTCGTTGCCGTTCATCACGACCTGGTGCCCTGCCTTTTTTGTGGACTCAACAAACTGGAACGTTTCCAGAATCGGCCCCAGCGAATAGCCGTAGCCGGCATTAAAACCGAGCATGGCATTCTTGAGAATGCCGGGGTCCTTGCCGCCGAACCGCTCGGAAATCAATTTCTCCAGCTTGGCAGTGTTCAAATCAAAAATCCTCGCCACCAAGCCGAGGGCAAAGATGTTTTTGCCCTTGTCCTTCGCCGTGCCGCCGATGGCCTCGACCGTCCGGCTGGAAATGGGCACGGCCACATGCCGGTACTCTTTTTCCCATTCGGGTTTCGGCTGCACATGATCGGAATCGTAAATAACGATGCCGCCTTTGCGCAGCGCGCCGATATGTTCCTCATAGGAATGCTGGTGAAACGCCATCAGCATGTCCGCCTCGTCGCCCGCGCTCAAAACCTCCCCGGAGCCGATGCGCACCTGGAAGATGGAAGGCCCGCCGGAAATGGTGGCGGGGATGGTCATGAAAGTCATTACTTCCTGTTCACTGCGCCCCGCGAGCCGGGCGAGAAAGCCGCCGATGGCCTGAATGCCGTCCTGGGAATTGCCGGCAAAACGAATGACCGCCTCAGAAATCCTCGACACCTTGCCCGCGTTGCCGCTGCGAGCCGGCGTCACAATTGATTCACTCATGTTCGTATATCCAATGGGCCGCGCGCCGACGAATGAGCCGCCACAGTTTTTTCGTGACGGCTTCCTCAAAGTTGCTTCGGCGCGAGCCTTGCTGACTGGAACCTACCCCTTTACCATAAGTATGTCAAATGCTGATGATTATTCACAAGTTCCGTAAAGACAGGCATTTGCCGATAAAATGGTCCAAAATCGGGATAAAAAACAAAATGTATTAGATACAGTAATTTGCACGGGTATGAGGTTGATAAATTATCATAACTCATCGAACAGCCCCGATTTGATGGACACCACGATAAAACAGTTGGAAAATAACGGCATGAATTGTTCGTTCTGTGCCGCTCTATTGATCGCCGCCGTGTTGACACTTAGTCTGGCAGGCGCCGGTAAAGTTCGTGCGGACGGTTACGATCCGCTGGCTGTGGATGGGGCATTTCGCGCGGCGCATGTGGATCTGACGGCGCATGACGCGGAGCGGGACCGCGATATTCCGCTGCGTGTCTATCTGCCCGCCACAACGGCCGCGGCGCCGGTGGTGTTGTTCAGCCCTGGATTGGGCGGGACGCGGGCGGGCAGCGCTTATCTGGGCGAACATTGGGCGGCGCGCGGATATGCGGCGGTGTTTCTGCAACATCCGGGCAGCGATGATGCCGTGTGGAGGGGCAAGCCGGCGGCGGATCGGATCCAGGCCATGAAACAAGCGGCTTCATTGGAGAATTTTTTGTTGCGGGTGAAGGACGTTCCCGTGGCGCTCGATCAGCTCGCCCTCTGGAACGCGGAGAAAACCAATCCGCTCGCCGGGCGGCTGGACATGAAGAGAATCGGGATGTCCGGGCATTCGTTTGGCGCGGTGACGACGGAGGCGGTCAGCGGAGAAACCATGCCGGGGGGAGGTCAAGAATTCACCGATCCGCGCATTCGGGCGGCC
Source organism: Verrucomicrobiota bacterium (assembly GCA_050014435.1). GTDB lineage: Bacteria > Verrucomicrobiota > Verrucomicrobiia > Limisphaerales > Palsa-1400 > DASRLE01. The sequence goes on from JBEKDI010000084.1 coordinate 3,846, forward strand.
ATCGCGCTCAGCCCCAGCGCGCCGCACACCCTCAGCGCAGAGGAGGCGTTCGCCGGGGTGAAAATTCCGTGGCTGCTCATGACGGGCACGAAGGACATCACGGTCATTGGCACTGCGGACATGAAATCGCGCCTGGCGGTGTATCCGGCGCTCCACGACGCGCCGAAATATGAAGTGGTGCTGTGCAACGCGGAGCATTCCGCCTTTATCGAGCGGGCTTTGCCGGGAGACCACGAGCGGCGGAACCCGAATCATCATCGGGTGATTCTCGCCTTGTCCACGGCCTTTTGGGACGCGTACTTATGCGGTGATGCCAAGGCGCTGGCGTGGCTGAACGGACCCGGCCCGCGTTCCGTCATGGAACCGGACGACCGGTGGAAGTTTTCCGCGCATTGATGAATTGCCAGGGGGGCTTCGTGAGAGTAAACATGCGTTTATGCATGATGAACCACACCGCCGCAGGTTTTCTCTGATTGCAAAATTCAGGGCTTGAGTGTCAAAAACATTGGGATGATACTCGGCTGGTGGTCTGGTCTTATTGACAAGAGGGGTGTTTATGATGATGTGGCAGAATTGTGCGGCCTTGCTTGTCGTGTCAAGCATCAGCCTGTGTCTTGTGCCGGCCTTGGCCCGCGGCGGATCTTATGATCTGGACAAGGTGAACGGAATGGCAGTCTTCAGCGGCTCGACGGCGGCAAGGGAACTTCTGGGCAGAAATGGCTTCGTGGTCGCAGACCCTGCGTTCAAACAGATTTTCGAGGCGTACATCAAAAGTCAACAAACCGCGGAGGAAACCGATACAAACCCAAGACCAAGTTTTTTGCCGTCGTTCATCACGACCGATTCCGCCTGGGACACTTACCATTTCCTCCTGGAAGAAGGCGTCAAGGAAATGGAGGAGGATCAGAGCCGCAGATTGCTCGATTTCTCCCGCCGGCTGTTGACCGCCGTTAGCGATCCAAAGACGGGAAACAGCGATCTGGCTTTATTTGCTTCCGTCGGCCTGGCTTTGCAGGACGAGCATTCCCGGCAATCGCTCGCGCCGGAAGCGAAATGCATTGTGGACGGATTGCGCACAGGCTCTGCGCAGATCGAAGCGCCCATCGGGTTTCCATTGTCGCCGCTCCAGTTCCGCGCGCAGAGCTTTTACACGCAGTCGCCCGAGTTGAGCGATTACTTCGCCGCACGCCAATGGTATGCCAGTGTGGTGTTCCGGCTGTCGGATGCGCGCGAGACCAAATCCGCCGTCGCGCTCGCGGCCATCGTGAACGGCAATGGGGAACTGCGGGCGTTGTGGAAACAGTTGTCCGATCCTTTTGATGCTTTTGTTGCTTCCGCGGAGGACGGGACGATTCGCGAATATAGTGAGGCGGCCAAGTCTGTTCTTGGCCCCGGCAACTGGAATGGATCCATGACGGATCGCCAGCTCGGCAAAATCCAAAAGAGGCTGGAATCGCAGTTGCCTCTGCCGCGAGTCAGCGATCAACAGTTGTCGCCGGACCAATATGCCGATTTCCCGAAGCAAACCCGGGGATTTCGTTTGTTGCCGCCGCGACGTTTGCCGGACGCGGTATGTTTTCACAACACGGTTGATCCGAAGATTCCCGGCCGCATGTATCCGTCGGGCCTGGACTTTCTGGCCGCATCACCGGTGCTGCGTTCGCCCGCTGCCGTGCGCGCGGTTCAGAAGGAGTTTGGAAAAGATGTCAGCGAACTCATCCTGAAAGCGGATTGCGGGCCGATGCCGGATTCGCTGCATGGTGAAGCGATGCAATTGCTGGCCACGCTTCAGAAACCGTTGCCCGCGCCAGCGCCAGCACCCATGCGAACAGAGGCCTGGTCGGACTTGCAACTGTGGACCCAACTCGGCGCTTGGGCCGAACAGCGGCACACCTGGGCATTGCATACGAAGTTGACCGTGTCGTACTTGGGCATGATTTCTCCACCAGAGGGAATCGTTGCGCCCTACCCGGAATTTTTCTCCGGCCTTGCAACGCTGGCGCGCCGGACGGCGGATGCGTTTAACAAGGCTGGCGGCGAGCAACACTTTGAGGTCAAGGCCGTCGCGAGCCAGTTGCTGGAACTAGTCACTCTGCGTCAAAAATTATCCAGCTCAAGGGATGAAAAGGAAATCGAGAAAATGTCGGGTAGGCTGGCTCAGTACAGTCAGTTTTTAAATCGTTATTACGAGAAGCACCAAGCCGAACTCCAAAACGCCGGATCGCCTGACGCCTACAAAAACCCGCAAAAAGATCTGGAGAATATGGCGCGGCATTGCGCAGAGAGTGGAGTGGCGAATGAGTCGGAAAAGGAAACGCTCAGGCTTTTTTTTGAATGCAGACAAGACGTGCCCCGTCTGCTCAACGATTTCGCGCCGGTCTGCGAGCGGCTGGCCGAATTGGCAAAGAAATCCCTGGCGGGCGTAACCTTGACGGAAGACGACGCAAAATGGATTGAGAATTACGGCGTCACACTCGCCGGTTTTCACTTTTACTACGGGAATTCCTACGAAGTGCCACGCGATGATTTTCCGATTGTGACGCGGGTCTTCTCGAACCCGCTGACCAGTTCCATGCTGTATGCCGGACTAGCCCGTCCGCAAGCGCTCTACGTCATTATTCCAAAGGGGGAATCGTTGCAACTCTATCGCGGCGCGGTGATGACATATCGGGAATTTGTCCGCCCCAACAGTCAACTACTGGATGACGAATCGTGGCGCGAACTCATCTCCAAAGGCCAAATGCCACCGGCCCCTCCTTTCACGCGCAGTTTTTACGCGGAAATGAGCGTTGACGAGTTGATCAAAAAACTGACGGCGCACAGTGACAACGAAGACTTTAACCATGGCGACGTTAACGACATCCTTTGGCAGATTGGTTCGCGCGCCACGGACAAAGATTTGCCGGCGCTGCTAAGTATGCTGGTGGCCAGCACCAACTCAGCGGACAGTGTCACTCGGGACATTGCCGGGATTATCGGGGCACTGCCTTGGGAGCCATATCAAAATCAGCTCCGGCAGTTGCTGGCGTCGCCTGACACCATTCTGGCCGACTCAGCCGCCCAAATCCTTGCGGAACGGCCAACCAGTTTGGACGGCAAAACATTGATTTCGGATTTCGATGCGCAGTCACCCCGCACCCGCCGTCTTTATTGTGTACTGTTGAGCAGCGCCGCGCAACGGACGGACGACGCCGGCAAGCTATTGTTGCGCGCGATGGAGGATGCCAATGACGGGGTGCGCTGGCAGGCGGCCCTGGCCGCCGGGAGGGCGCATTGGCAGAATGAGCCTCCGGTCGGCTCCTTGCTCAACTGTTTAAAGGATACGAATCAATACGTCGCCGCCGCCGCCGTGCGTTCACTCGTTAGCCTTGGAGCCACTAACATTGCGCCCGCCCTTATGGCGAAGCTGAAAGCCCGCATCTCGGAGCATCCATCGGATGAAGAAAGGCAACGTCAGGCAGACGCAATCAAGCATGACGTGGGGAGGACTTCGAGGCCAGTGGGTGGATATTCTGTGGGTCTGCCGGAAATACTCGACCCGGATAGACTGGCTTTGCGCATGGAATTGGGCAGGCCTGCCGCCGCAAGAAGGATGACATCCATGCGCATGCCGCCGCAACCGTTCAATATCCCAACGCACAGTTACTGCCTGACCGATGCACTGATAGAGGCGCTGGGCGATTTGGGATACACGCCCGCCGCGGATGAATTGTTCAAACTCCGGGGATCGGATTACGATACGGAAGCGACTGTCGCATTACGCAAACTCGCGCCCGATCGCTTGACGAGCGATTTGCTTGCCAGAGCCAACGATAAGCAGAGCAACAGCTACGAACGAGAAAAGGCGCTGTTTGCATTGGGCAACATTCAAGCTACGAACCGCGTCCGCGAACTTGTTCCACTCTTGGACGATATTACGCCAATTGTTTATTCGCGACAAATGCCTGGGCCGGAATGGAGAATTTGTGATCGGGCGGCGGTGACCATCGCCGTCGTGCTCGGGTGGGAGCGTCCTAGCATGGCCACGTTCGTCCGGCCCCAACAACGCGAGGAGATAATGGCGCGGGTGCGGGAATGGGCGAAGCAAACTCCGTAATTACGCTTGCCATAATTATCGGAACTTCATCATTCGCCGTTGCCAGCGCGCCTCCGCAACCGATAACATGGGGCCATGCATGATGAATCACTCCACCACAGGTTTTCTCTGATTGCAATCTTCCATAAGCCGGGGCAATGGGCCGCGGCGGCAGTGTTTCTAATCGCCGCCGTGGCGGCAACGGGATCCACCCATTCAGCAGCGCGGCCGGATTTGACCGGCTCTGTCACGGGCAAAGGGGGCGCGCTGTTGCCCGTCCCGGCCACGGTTTTCATCGACACCGCCGGGCCCAGGAGCGGCAGCAGCACGTTTTGTCCATCGTGCTACGCGGATTGCGTCAAGCAGTCCCGGACAGACGCGAATGGCGGTTTCAAGATTGAATCGCTTGACCCTCAACTGATATTTCGAATCCTCGCCGTGGCCAAAGGATACCAGCCGCAATACGCCTCCAAAGTGGACCCGGCGAAAGGAGCGCCGGTGAAAATCGAGCTGGAACCCATTGACTCCGGCAACGCCGCGCCCGAGTGCAGCCTGCGGGGGCGGGTCGTCAATGCGAAAGGCGCGCCCATCGAGGGCGCGGTGGTGGAGAGGCAGGGGGTCGAAACGAAGGACGGCGGCGGCAGTTGGGGATCGTTGCCGGGAATAGACCCGCTGGCGGTGACGGACGAGAAGGGGGAGTTTCTCATCACCTCCAAAAAGCCGTTTGAGATGATGACGGTGAAAGTCACGGCGCGGATGTATGCCGACAAACATTTCCAGAAACTCGCGAGCGGCGCAACACGGCACGAACTGGTCATGACCGAGGGCGCGGCGTTGACCGGCCGGGTGCTGCTCGATGGCAAGCCGCTGCCAGACGTTTCAGTCGGCGTGTCGGCGGTGGACCGCACGGCGGGGAATTACCTCGGCCATTTTGAAATTGGCACGGATGCGCGGGGCGGCTTCATGTTTGTGAATCTTCCGCCGGACGCGGATTTTCATGTTTACACTCTGATGAGCACGATGGGGAAATTCGGGTCGGTTGCGCCCCGCCAAGTTCACACCGGCAAGGACGGTGAAACGACCGACGCCGGCGATTTGGTGGCCGGCCCGGCGCATCGTCTGGCTGGCCGCGTCGCGTTGTCGGATGGCCGGCCTGTGCCGGCGGACACGCGCCTGCTCATATCGCGACAAGGCGCATGGGATTCGCTACAGGTGACACTCGACAAGGACGGAAGTTTCGACGTGACGGGGGTGCCGTCCGAAAACATTTCCCTAAGCGTGCGCACCGCAGGGTATCATGTGTCGGGCCGGAATTTGAGCGTTGACCAGTTGAATCCATTCCAACTCATCGGACGCGTGGACCGTGACATCACCAATTTGGTGTTCCTATTGGAAAAGGGTCCTGAGCCGCAGCCGGATTACAGCCACATGGATCCTGATTACGATGAGATGCGGAACCGTCCATTGAGCGGTACGGAAGGCGCGCCGGACCACTCGCGCGACTGGGTCATTGCCGGGCGCGTGCTGGACAGCGAAACGCAAAAGCCGGTGCAGGAATTCCGGGTCACGCCGGGGCAGGCCGAGAATTTCAACCAAACCTCCTGGAACACAATGCACGCCGTGGACGGCAGCAACGGTGTTTACCTGGCGTACGTCGGCAAGCGCGTTGGGCAACCGTTGCTGAAAGTGGAGGCCGAGGGCTATTTGCCGGAATGCAAGGCGCTCCTGCCGCAGGACGCGACGAACGTGGATTTCGTTTTGAAGAAAGGCTCCGGCCCGGCGGGAACTATCGTCACACCGGACGGCAAACCGGCGGCGGGGGCAACCGTGGTTTTGATGCGCGATGGTTTCAACCAGGCCACGTTGAGTGCGACGGGAGAACTGACTGCAATGTATCGAAACAGGTCGAATATGAGCACTGCGGATACAAATGGGAAATTCGCCTTCAAACCGGTCTTGGGAATGAAGTATCTGGGGGCGGCGTCTGCCGATGGATTTGCTCTGGTCACCCTGGAATCGTTCGCCACCCACCCGACCATTGCGCTCGAAGCGTTCGGGAAAATCAACGGCACATTGAAGCGCGCATCCGGACCAGGCACGAACGAGATTCTGGAAGTGATGTTCCCATCACCGGATGGCCCGCACATCATGCTTCAGCAGCATGCCGCAACGGATTCGGCAGGCCGATTCATCCTGGACCATGTGCCGGCCGGCCATTGGCAAATTTGCGCGCGCGAGGCAATGCCCGAAAACCGGAATTCGTGGAGGGACGAACCGCTTCAGGAAGTGGATTTGAAACCGGGCCAGACGCTTGCAGTGAACATCACCGCCGCCGACCGCACAGCGGCAGATGACTTCCGTTTCCGCGAACCGCCGAAGCCAAAACTGGTTCCCGGCGTTAGCGTGAGAGGCGTGGTTCTTTTGCCCGGGGGCAAGCCCGCGGCGAACGCCGATGTCGCGTTGCAGGTTGAGAACAAGTACCTCGCCCTCGGCAAAGGGGTATTCGCGGCAGGCAATCTGCGCGAAGAGGGATTGCTTGTAAGCGCCGGGGCGGACGGCAGTTTCACGCTGCCGATGTATGAACGCGCGGCATCCGTCATTGCGCTGAACGAGGAAGGCTACGCACAAGTTTCCCTCGGGCAATTGAAGGCATCGCCGCAAATCAGGCTGCAAAAATGGGGACGGATCGAAGGCACGTTGCGCCTCGGACATCATCCCGGCACGAATCAACAGGTCGCTTTAAACAGGTCCCAGACGAGATGGATGGCCGGCAATTCCACTCCGGCGACGCCGCAACCGCCGTTTTATGATCCCAGTGCGTTCCAGAGTCGGACGGACGATCAAGGGCGGTTTGTCATCACGTTTGTTCCGCCCGGCGAACAAACCGTTGCCCGGCTTGTGCCCACGGGGGAACGCGCGTGGATGCTCGACCCACTTGCGACGGTGGAAGTGAAGCCCGGAGAGACCCTTGTGACCAACTTCGGGGGGACGGGCCGCAGCGTCATTGGAAAAATAAAGTTCGACGAAAGCCCGGCGCCAGATTTCAAACATGGATCCGTGAGCATCACGACGCCGGTTTCCAAATTCATGCAGAAAGCCAATGAGTTGAAGACCGACGAGGAACGGAGAGCAATCTATCAATCCAAAGAGTTCCAAGAGGGCGCGACAGGCCGCCGGCACATATTCGCGGCGGTCCAGCCGGACGGCTCCTTCCTCGCCGAGGACGTGCCGCCCGGCAAATATGAGGTCGCCTTTCAAGAACGCAGGATGACTCCACTTGGCCACTTGCCACCTTACACTTCGCCAAAGGAATTCATTGTGCCGCAGGCCAAAGACAAGGATGACGATTCCTCCGTTGACTGGGGCGACGTCGAGCTGGCCAAACACACTGTTCTGATTCCAAGGATTACAAACGCGACAAATGGCGGGAAATAATATGAAGCATTTGTTATTGGGGCTTCATCATTCGCGGTTGCCAGCGGGGCTTCACAACCGATAACATGCGGCCATGCGTGATGAATCACTTCAGTTTTTAGAGCGGCTGATCAACACTCCAAGCCCTTCGGGCCATGAGGCGCGCGGGCAGCGGGTCTGGCTCGATTATGTCAAACCTTTTGCCGACGAAACCTTCAGCGACGCCTACGGCAACGCCGTCGCGGTGCTGAACAAGGGCGGCTCGCCGCGTTTGATGCTGGCGGCCCATGCCGATGAAATTTCCATGTCCGTCAACTACATAGATTCCAACGGCTTTATTTATGTGCGGAAAGTGGGCGGCATCGATCCGGCCATCACCAAGGCGCAACGCATAACCATTCATGCGAAAGGCGGCCCGGTCCGGGGTGTCGTCGGCAACGTCGCGCCGCATTTGATGAAAGGGGACACGGACCGCAAAACACCCAAGATGGAGGATTTATTCATCGACATCGGCGTGAGCGACCGCAAGCAGGCGGAGAAATTGATCCGCGTCGGGGACATGATCACTTTGAACGATCAGTTCGAGCTGTTGCGCAACAATCTGGCCATTGCGCGGGCGTTTGACAATCGGATCGGGACATTCGCGGTGGCCGAGACCCTGCGGCAGTTGAAGGAAGGCAAAGTCAAACTCGACGCCGAGATTCTGGCCGTTTCCAACATCATGGAGGAGGTCGGTCTTTTTGGCGCGCGCCAGATCGCCTACACCCTCAAGCCGGACGTGGCGCTGGTGGTGGACGTGACCCACGCCACGGATTACCCGACCGTCAGCCAGCAGCAGCATGGCGACGTAAAAATCGGCCACGGCCCCGCGATCACCCACGGCGGCTGCAACCATTCCGAAGTGGTGGCCCGTCTTGAAAAAGTGGCCGGGGCGCAAAAGATCAAATTGCAACACGAAGCCACTTCCAATACCTCCGGCACGGATACCGACGTGATTTTCTGGACGCGCGGCGGGATTCCCAGCGCGCTCATCAGCTTGCCCAACCGCTACATGCATTCCCCGGTGGAAGTGGTCAGCCTGAAGGACCTGGATCAGATTCCGCTCCTGATGGGCGCCTTCGCCAAATCGCTGAAAAAAGGGGAAGAGTTTAAGGTGAAGATATAAGTTTCCATCGACAGATGGAAACAATCGTCCGGAACGCGGCTCATGCCAGCCTCTTCATCGTCCGCGAGTAACCCTTCATCGTAGATTTGATGATTCGCGAGACTTTGGCCCGCGATGGTCTCCGGCGGATGGGTGTCAGTGTAATCGTGCCGCCCTCACGCACTTCCACGTTCACCTCATCGCCACTTTTCAGATGAACCAGCTCCAACAAAGCCGCGTCAAACAGAATTCCCTGCGAATTGCCAATTTTGGTTATGGTTCTGATCACGGAACAAAATTTCATTCTATGCTACGGATAGTCAAGCCGCGTTCTCATGTCGGGCGCATGTCACTTCTTGGGGCGCTGTAGTTATTTTGCGGTCATGCTCTGATTGACACCCCGTTTTAACGGGGTGTTTCCGAGGGTGAAGGATGCTGTAACCGGTTCAGCGGTTTCAAGCGCGCGAAACCGTTGGAAACGGTTTTTTCCCGAGTCTTTACGCTCGACCACCCCGTTGAAACGGGGTGTCAATGAAACTTCCCTTTGGCGGACACCTAAAAATTAGATGCGCGTCCTCATCTCATGCGCGGCGTCAGCTGGGGAAGGGGAATCAAAAACGGGCCTCCTCTCCCCCAGCCCTCTCCTCCACAAGTGTGTGGAGGCGAGGGAGATGTCCAAAAACGATAAGACTGCCGAGGTCCATCCCTCAAGCAAAGGAGTCTTCAATGAACCTCGATGGTCTGTCCGGCGCGCCAGGGGATTTCCTTTTTGTCAATAATCAGAACGCGCGGCAACAACTCGATCTCATGGCCGAACTGGCGCATGGTCACCGTTCCGGGAAGAAAGGTCGGGTCCTGGAAAATCATCTCGCCGAAGGGCAGATTCGTCACGGCCTCGTCAAAACGTTGCTCGCGGGCCAGATTGGCGGACGCGATCTTCCGGTCGGGAAAGGCGATCTTCTGGGAAATCTTCAACACTGGCTCGGAAATCAGGAGGGAAGGCCGGCCGGCGGCGTCGGTGGCGAAGGTGATTTCCCACGGGCCCTTGAACACTCGCCGGTGTTGAATCCAACCAAAGCCGGCAAAGTAAACAACTACTGCGATGGCGAAAGCGATGGCAAAATGCCTGATGGAACCGTCCGAACGCATCGCGCCATCTTTTGGCACGCGGCGTGTGGTGTCAAGAAAGTGTGACGATGGCGCGAAATGTCCGGTTTAAGGAAAAATAAAGCGAATGGAGCCGTTAGCAGTGGTGTGGATCATGTCATTCGTGGCAAAATTTCCTGAATCGGCTGCATTTCTGAGCCAAGTCTTGCGAAGACTAGCGGAAGTGCATTGCTGCGCACTGCCATCGCCGAGCAGGATATTGCCAGCACCCGCAATATTTCCGGCAGAGTGCATTTTTGCAGACCAAGCAACAGCCTGCGAGCGATTGCCGACACGTTCGCCGCCTCCACTAACGACAGAGAACGACCATTGTCCATTGGTGTTGACAATTGCATCAGCCCCGCAGGGATATTCAGGATTCGCTGTTGTGCCGGAAATGCCGTAAAATGGATCTTGCTCCGGGGAGCGCACTTCTCCGGTAGCTGTATTGATAACGCCGCCATTTCCCAGGTTACGATCGCCGCCCAGCACCGATTGCGGATACGTGTCAGCAGCGCCAACTCCACAGAAATAGGAGACGTTGGTATTGTCGAATGAACCATAGGCTTCGGGCGCAGGCCAGGTGTAACCGCTCTCTTTCGGCGCATTTCGCGGCCCCCAATAGAAGTTCGTATTGAAGACTCGCTCGTCACTGGGACAGACGACAACCCTGGGTGACTGGCCCATTTCATTGGCCATGAGTGCGTAAGGCAAATAAGCGAACCTCCCCGCGCTGATAGAGTTGGAGAATATGCCTTGCATACCTCCCAGAGCCTCCAATTGCTGCATCGGGTATTTGTCGCCATTGTCGTTCTCCCAGATTCGATAAGCGGTCCCGATTTGTTTCAGATTGTTGATGCAAGATATTCTCGGAGATTTGGCATGCACTGGCGAAAAAGCGGGTGCCAGCATACCGACTAGAATCGCCAACAGTACCATCACCACCAGCGTTTCAAGCAAAGTCATCCCATACGGACGCCTGAGCGGCATTTTGGTGTTCATGTCAAATACTCACAGCATCGGCAGTGCCATCAGGTGTTCCCGCCGTCTTATATGCCTTGTTTATCCCTGCGCTGGCCCGTTTTCACGCAAAATGCGCGAATTCTGGCTAATGTGCGGGTTTCTGAAGGATTAAGATTAAGATTAGGATTAGGATTAAGATTAAGAAACAGAACCCGGCGCTAAAACGTTGAAATCCACGGGCTGTCCCCCATAATTACTTTGCGAATGAAGATTGGTCTATTTGGCGGCTCGTTCAATCCGGTGCATTTCGGGCACTTGCTCGTGGCCCAGGCCGCGCGCGAAGAACTGGGGCTGGCGCGGGTCTATTTCATTTTGGCCGCGCAATCGCCCTTTAAGCCTGAATCCCAGCCCGCCCCCGCCGCCGAACGTTTGCGTCTCCTGCGCCTGGCCCTGGCGGGGGATGCGACGGCCGAGGTCGATGACCAGGAAATCCGGCGCGGCGGCGTTTCCTACACCATCGACACCGCGCGCCAGTACAGGAAAAATTTTCCGGAAGCGGAGTTGTTTTATCTGGTGGGAACTGATCAATTGGCGCAATTGCCAAATTGGCGCGAAGCCGCGGAACTGGCGCGGCTGGTTGAATTCGTGGTCATCCCGCGTCCCGGAGAAACGGCGCCACCGCTGGCGGCGCCCTTTCGCGCCCGGGTCTTGCGCGGCTTTCCGCTGGGGGTGTCCTCGTCCGAGATCCGGGCCAGGTGCCGGGCGGGACTGGCCATCGCACATTTGATGCCGGCGGCGGTGGCGGAAGCCGTTAAAAACAATCGACTTTATCTTTCCGGGCAAATGAGCTAGGTTTCCGCAAAATGGATTCAAAGAAACTGGCCCTGATGTGCCGCAAGCTGGCGGAGAATAAAAAGGCCGAAAACGTCGTCGTGCTCGACGTTCGCAAACTGTCTTCAGTCACCGACTACTTCGTCATCGCCTCCGGCGGCAGCGAGCCCCAATTGCGCGCCATTGTCACGGAGATAACCGACAAATTATGGGAAGATTACCAGGTGCGCCCACGCCGGGTGGAAGGAGGCCCCACCACCGCCTGGCAGGTGCTTGATTTCTTCGACGTCATCGTCCACCTCATGCGGGACGAGGTGCGGGAGAAGTATAACTTGGAGAGTCTTTGGGGCGACGCCCCGCGCGCAGGCGCAAGGCGGGCCGGGAAACGCGCGGCAAGGTCATTGTCCCCCCGGGCTGCCCAATAAAGCGGGCAAAATCCCCTATTCGCTCTTGATCGGGATCTCGGCGGAAGCTTTCGTCATTTCATCGACAATGCGCCGAAAATCCTCCAGACCGGTGGATGGAATAATGACGTTGTCGCGGCGGCCATTCACATCCTCGGTGATGCGCAAAAACCGGCCCCGTGGATTTTCCTTCAAGGTGAAAATAAACGTCTTCCGCTCGATCTGGATCTTATCCGTTTTTAGCGTGTCTTCATTGACCGGCGGTTTGGGCGGGCCCGCGCTGTAAGAGCGATACCCTTGAGGGGATGGGCGTTCATTTGAAATCATAAATACTCTTTTCCTTTTTCCTTCTATCTTGCGCCCGCGAGGAACGCTTCACATTCAACATTACTGATTGAGCATAAATCTCAATTTGTCAACCCCGGATTTTGCTAAAACTCAGCAAACGAGGCGGTTCCGACTGCCTGCTCACCTGCCACAGGTAGCAGATTAAGCCGGCGATGACCAGCAAATTGACCGTCTCCGATGCCGCGTGCCAGGCGGCAAAAGCCCGGGCGGCCTGCGTTTGTTGTTCGCTGGTGCGGGCATAATACTTGGTGATGTGCAGCGCGCGCATTTTCGGCTGGGCATACAATCCGCCGGCCAGGCCCAAAGACAGGATGACCAACACCAGGCCCAAATTAAAACGCCACAAGGGCCGACCGCAATAGAGCCATTCCGCCATGTAATGCGCCAGCGCTATCCCGCCGCACCAATACTGCAAAATAAAAAACCGCGCCACAACCGACTCCGCCGCGAAGCCAACGCCGGCAGCAGTCAGCAGCCGCTTCATCTCCGGCGAAAATAGAGCGGGCAGACCGATGACCAGGAATATGGCGGAGCCGCACCACACTGCGGCGTTGAGCAAGCCCACGAAACGTAAAAACGCTGTCACGCGTTCAAGCTAAGGAAACGCCGCCACAATGCCAAGCAGAAGATGAACCCCGATGCACCCCGGTCATCCCGGCTGGTTGGTGGCACGGGCAATGATGACGGGCGCAGTCACGTTCGGGGGCAAAGGCGGCGGAGGCCGAAGCATCCTCTGCTCCATCCCCGGCGGCAGGGGCGGCAGGGGCGGGAGAATCGGCGGCAGGGGCGGCAGAACATGCACCAACTCGCGCCATAATTGCCGTTCGCGCGCTGTCATGGAGTCCCAACGGGCGGCGTTTTTCAGAAACTGGCTCCGTTCTCCGGGCGCCATGGTGGCAAATTTGCTGAAAGAATTGATGCATTGCGCCCGTTGCGCCGGCGGCAGCCGGTGGAATGCCTGCAACGCCTCCTCCATTTCCTCCCGTTCAGTGTCCGAGAGCGCGTTGACCGTCTCTCTCTGCTCCTGGCTGCTCAGGGCGCAAAAGCGCTGAAACTGCGCGCAGAGTTGCGCCCGCTGCGGCGGGGGCAGGGCTTGCCAGCGGGTCATGTCCTCCGCCCAATGCGCGCGGCGTTCCGGCGGAAGTTTGTCAAGTATTGCCTGTTGTTCCGCAGCCGGCGCGCCCTGCAGGCGCAGATAGACGCTGATGAAACTCTGCTTCTCCAACAGGGCCTTTTGCAGATCTGCCGGCACCTTGTCCCATTCCCGCAACAGGCCGTCCACCATCGGCCGGTAGAGCGGCGAGACTTCCTGGAGGCGGTTGGTCCGGTCGCGCGGCGCCAGCTTCATCAGACCCTCCAGCTCCCAGTGCAATTCGGTTTGACACAGCCGCGCCTCCCGGATGCCCCGCGGCAGGGTTTCGTATTCCCGCAGCTTCGCCAGCAGGATTTCGCGGTCAGCCGTCGTCCGGTTGGCCAGCGCCCGTTCCCTTTGCGCCGGACTCATGCCGAGCAGCGCGCGAAAATATTCCACCGGGGACAAGTGACGCAAATGAATGCCGGCTCCGGCGTTTTGATACCGCGGCAGCGGAGGCGGGGGGATGGGAGGCAGGTTGGTCTGCAGCGCCTGCGCCGCCACCGGCAGCGCGATCCCTGCGGCCAAGCCAAGCCAATGGATTCCAAATCGTCGCTTCATCCCGTTTTACTCCAATGCCGCCAGCAGCTCGTCATCCGCGACCTTGACCCGGCTGATGCCGTTGATGGTGTCGTAGTCTTTCAACCATTCCATGGGCGGCAGCGCGGCCACGCTGCTGACGCCGGCCCGTTCCCGGGCCATTCTGGCGCGATGCATCATTTGCGACTCGTGAAAGGAAAACAGGCCGACGCCAATCATCATGGAACACATTGCCACGCGCCAGGCCCGGCCTTCCGGCAGCCACTGCGCGGGCGCAAACCAGTCGCGCCAGGAGCGGCGGACCGGGGCGCGTTGCACCGCCTGCAAGAGGCGCGCGGTAAAATTGGATGACACAACCGGGGCCGGCCAGCGCTGCAAAAGGCGATTCAGGGCCGCTTCCTCATTCCAGGCTTGGCGCGCCCCGGGATGGGCCGCGAGAAATTGCCGCAACGCCGCCTCTTCGTCGCTGGTCAGCGCCCGCCGCCAGCCGGCTTCCTTGATTTTCTGATACTCTTCGTCGCGCATATTCAGTAATGGATGAAACACCATGTCACCGGCGGAGTTTCGGCCCGTCCGCCTCCCAGGCCCCGCTTTGCAAATAGGGTGTGAGCTTCTCTTTCAACGTCTCCCGTCCGCGGTGGATGAGGGACTTTGTCGCCGGGACCGAGCACCGCAAGACCCGGGCGATTTCTTCATAGGACAGCTCCTCCTGGCGGCAGAGGACAATGGCCAGCCGTTGCTTCTCCGGCAATTGCGCCAGCGCGGCCTCAATTTTTTGCGCCAGTTCCCCGTGCAGGAACGCTTCCGGCGGCGAAAAAGTCTTCAGGTCTTCATACTGCCGCGGGGCCTGCTCTTCGTGCTCCGATTGGCTCGATTCGAGTGATTCGGACGGATGCCGTCCGCGCCGCCGGATTTCGTTCAGGCACAAGCGCCGCGCAATGGTGAAAATCCAGGTGGAAAACTTGGCCGACGCCTCGTACCGCTTCGCCGATTGATAGACGCGAATGAAGACATTTTGGGCCAGATCTTCGGCTTCATCCGGGTCGCGCAACATGCGATACATCAGGTTGACGATGGGCTGCTTGTATTTGTCGGCCAATTCCTCAAAAGCCCTCATGTCGCCGCGCTTCACGCGCAGCATCAAAGCGGCATCTGGATCCAGGGAATCCGGCATTTCGTTCAATATAACAAACCCCGCCCGTCCAACAAGGGTGCTCAATTTCTCCTCATAATCTTAATCCTAATCTTAATCATAATCCGAGTTATGAAGTCAGGATTAAGATTATGCGCCCCTTCCCGCTAATCTCTGGATTAGGAGGAAAAGCAGGATTACGATGAGCGGGAAATGGAAAATGAACGGCAACCCGCTTCGAGCGCCTCGGATCTCCTGTTCCGGGTGCGCGCGCTCATTTCCCAAACCGGGCCTGACACGGAGGGCGATGAAGGGTTCAACCGCCTTGCGCTGGCCTTGTTCGCTTTCCAGTATGAGGGCGTGCCGATTTACCGGCGGCTGTGCGAGAGCCGGGGTGTCCGGCCCGGCTCCATCAAACATTGGAGCCGCATCCCGGCGCTGCCTGCCACGGCGTTTAAAGAGCACGCTGTTACCAGCCTGCCCGAGGGCGACCGCACCCGTGTCTTCCACTCCAGCGGCACGTCGGGGCATGTACCCAGCCGCCATTATCATGGTGCGGCGTCGTTCTCGTTGTATGAAGCGTCCCTGCTCCCGTGGTTTGAGCGGCATTTCCCCGGCGCCGGCGGCGCGGCGTACCTTTTTCTCACTCCGCCACCAGAGCTTGCGCCCAACTCGTCACTGGTCCACATGTTTGAAACGATCCGCTCCAAATTGGCGGGGAGCGATGGGTTGTTTGCCGGCCAATTGGAAGCGGATGGCTCGTGGAGCCTGGATTTCAACCAACTCGGCTCCGCTGTGCGCGCCGCCATTTCCGGCAACCGGCCCGTCACATTGTTGGGCACGGCTTTCTCATTCGTTCACTGGCTCGATCATCTGGCTGTCAACAAGATTCCGCTCCGCCTGCCGGCTGGGTCGCGCCTGATGGAGACGGGCGGCTACAAAGGCCGCTCGCGCGCCGTGGCCAGGGCGGCTTTGCGCCGGCTCATGACAAAATATCTTGCCGTGCCGGAATCGCACATCGTGGCGGAATACGGCATGAGCGAATTGAGTTCGCAAGCTTACGACGGCGTGGCGGGAGAAGCCAGGCCGATGGCGGGCATTTTCCGGTTCCCGCCTTGGGTGCGAACGCAGATCATGTCGCCCGAAACTGGCGCGGTCGCGACCGCGGGTGAAACAGGGTTGCTTCGCGTTTTCGATCCGGCGAATATGTATTCCGTCATGGCGATACAAACCGAAGATCTGGCCGTGGGCCGCGAGGACGGATTCGAACCGCGGGGCCGGGCGGAATCCGCCGGACCGCGCGGATGTTCCCTCATGGCGACTTGATCCATGCCGATGAATCTGCCGAATTATTTCCTGGCCGACTTGCCAGCCGAAGCCGAACTCACCGCCGGCTTGATCACCGAGGCCTGCCAGACTCTCCGGCGCAATCGCGAACGCTATCTCGAAGGCCGCACGACGGAAAGCATCATCCGCCTTCTGCACGGTCTGGCCGCTGAGTGGCTCTCGCCCGATTTTCCTTTTCGCCGCGAAATGCTGGAATTCGGTCCCGCCGCCACCGGGTTTTCCGAACCGGTGCTGGCCGCCGGGCTGGACCAGTTTTTCAAACAACTGACGGCGGACAATCTGGACACGTTGCTGCGCCAGGAACTTGGGCACCCGCATCGCCTGGATGGTTTTCATCCCGACGAACATCACGCCGGGGGAAAACGCGCCGCCCTGGCCCGCGGCCCGCTGCTGTTGGCGCAGATCGCGCCGGGCAACATTCCCAATCCGGTTCTGTCAGGAATGGTTTTCGGTCTACTGACCCGTTCAGCCCAGTTTATAAAATGCGCCTCCGGCGGCGCGTTCATTCCGCGGCTGTTCGCCCATTCACTTTACGAGGCCGATCACAAGGCCGGTTCGTGCCTCGAGGTTGCGGAATGGAAGGGCGGACTCGAACCTTTGGAAGCGGCCCTCTTCGCCGAAGCCGATTGCATTACGGCCACGGGCAGCGACGAGATGCTGGAGGCCATTGCAAAAAAGATCCCCCGCACGGCGCGCTTCGTCGGCTACGGCACGCGGGTCAGCTTTGGCTACGTGACGCGGGAAGCGCTGGAACAGAATGCGGCGGCGGTGGTGGAACAGGCGGCGGCGGACGTGACGGCCTGGAACCAGCGCGGCTGTCTTTCGCCGCACGTCATTTATGTTGAAGACGGCGGCAAAGCCACAGCGGAAGCGTTCGCCGCGCTGCTGGCGGGCCGGCTGGACGCGGTGGAGAAAACCTTTCCCCGCGGGACTTTGAAAACCACGGACGCGGCCGCCATCTCCATGCGGCGCTCCTTTTACGAAGTGCGGGCCGCGCATTCGCTGGAAACGAAAATGTGGGCCAGCCTCGAATCCACCGCCTGGACGGTCATTTTGGAGAACGATCCCCGCTTTCAGGCGTCCTGCGCCAACCGTTTCATTTACATCAAGGCCGTGGCCGACTTGACCCACGCTTTGCAGGGCGCGGAATTGGTGCGCGAGCAAGTGTCCACCGTCGGCTTGTCCAGCACGGCGGCGCAGGCCCGCGACATTGCGCCGCAGTTGGCGCGCTGGGGCGCGCGGCGCGTCTGTCCCCTGGGCCAGATGCAAAACCCTCCGCTGGACTGGCGCCATGACGGACGACCGCCCCTGGGCGATCTCGTCACCTGGACCGATTGGGAGAAATAATCATGGAACTGAGAAAAACATTTCAATTCGAAGCGGCGCACCTTTTGCCGCACCTTCCGAAGTCGCACAAGTGCCGCCGCTTGCACGGGCATAGTTTCAAAGTCGAAGTGGCCGTGGTGGGCGAATGCGACGCGAAACTGGGCTGGGTCATGGACTACGCGGACATCGCGGACGCCTTTCAGCCCATTTGGGAAAAGATCGACCACCGTTATTTGAACGAAGTCCCGGGCCTGGAAAATCCGACGAGCGAAAATATCGCGAAATGGATCTGGCAGCGTTTAAAGCCGAAGCTGCCGTTGCTGGTGGAAATCGTCGTTGCCGAAACCTGCACCGCGCGCTGCATTTTTCGAGGGGCGGGGGAAAGTAAGAATTAAGAAGGCAGAATCAAGAAGTCAGGCAGCTGACTTGCTTAAATTGGCCTGCTTGACCGCGTGGTCAAGTTTTGGTATTTGGAGAACATGAATCCGGCATTGAGTCAACGGCTGGAGGAAGAAGTGCCGAATCGCTTCCATAATTCGGCGCACCGCTTGGTCGGTTTTCATTCAGCCATTTTAATAAACGATTAGATGCGCATTCTTATTTTCACCACATGGAAGACAATCAAAATTCAAAGACATCCGATGGCAGCAAGCAAGTTGAGCTTCGCGCGGATGCTTCCGCCGCTGGTGAGAGCACCAAGAAGCATCCACGCATTCACTGGCGGCTTATTAGGGACATTGTTTTTGGCATCGGCATTTTTGCCGGTGTTTCGGTTATTGTTTGGCATACAGCAGAATGGTTGCAGAGTCGTGTTGATCAAGCCGTCACTTCAAAGTTGAGTGACGATAAGGTTCTTCGCCAAATCGCGGCGCAGATTAAGCCCTCCCTGATTTTTGATGGAAAGGAGTCCATCGTATCGGATATGGGAGCTTCGCAGTTTGTGAAGGATATTCGTGTGACAAAGCGCACCTAGGATGGCTGGATAGAACGCATCCAGATAGATTTTACTCGACCTTTTGCCAATGCGCCGATTTTGACCGCATTGCATGATTCCGTTGGAATTTATTCAGAGCGAGGCCGGTTGCTTTCCTGGGAGTTTGAAATTGGCTGGATTGTCGAGCCAAGCATCAAAGACGACAAAGACCGATTGTACAGATTAGAATTGATACCATGAAACCGCCTCCTAACCAGTCGCCGGAACCAACCGCCGTTGGCGCTTCCCGTTCCGCTATCGCGGTTCACATCATTAGTCGGCGGTGGTTTAGCTTTCCACGTTAGCCAGGAGTCGAGCGCATGCGCTTTGAAACCTACACTGACGACGAGATTAAGAGATGGCTGTGGCTTCGAGCCATCGAGTGGGGTGCTTTCCCTGCTTATCTTTCGCAGCCCGTCGCCCCGATTTTGTTCATTTTTCTCCCCTGGTATTTCGTCGCGCTTGGAGTCGTCGCTTTGGGACTTATCTGGCGTTTTGTTCGTTATTCATTTGTGAGCGTTCGTCTCGCAAGCGCGGTTGTTGTCCCGGTTGTTTGGCTAAAGTGGCCAGTCGCCGTTGGCAGCGGCATTTATTTGTTCATTCAACATCAGCCAGCAGCCGGAGTCCTCGCACTGGTTTGGCCGTTTGTCGCTGGTTGGACCGGTGCGGCGACTGGTTTTCCCACATACGTTGGCATCATTGAGCTGGCCTTCGCCAAGAAGATCGGTTTTGTATCGCCAGATGCCAAGTTATGAGATTGTATTCGACCATGCTGGCTATTAAGTCACCGGAGCCAGCAGCTGCCCCGCTTTTCAGTTGTGGCGCGGCGCGGCGGTTCGAGAGCGCGTTGTGCCAACGGGCGATCCGGTTGGATGGCTGTGGCTCGGCTTCGATGTGTTGGCTCGCTCAGAGCCTGCCAGACAACGAGGAAAGGAATGGAGTATGGGACTGAAGGATTGGATAGCCGGGAAAGTCGCCGGGCCACGAAGCTACGGCGATGTCATGGGCCGACAGGCCCGAGAGGGCGGCTTCGCCTTGGCGAACATGGTTTTCATGAGTCACGGGACCGGGCCGAATGGCGGCCCAACAGTGATCTTTGATACGCCTGCTGACATGGAGGCTGCTGGATTCAAGCGTCGCTTTTTAGAGATGTGGACGGAAATACCATTTGGATCGCTGACCAAGGATGAGCGACTTCTGTCTAGGAGCCTTCAAACGGCCATGGTTTCCTTCGCATTTATCGTCAATTCAAATTCAGCGCTACGGAACATGCGGCGGGAGAATACCTCTAAGTTTCGCAACGGTCTTGGGCCTTCCTTGCTGAAATCAATGGTTGAGTGCGGCCTTTTTGACGAGATTGAGACAGCGCAGAGGGAGGTCTTGGCATATGCGAATTTAGTAAACTCCGCGGTAGGCACTGTGGTTCTGAACATGGAGAGACCCGGCTCGGAAGATGTTTTGGAGCATTTTATCATGAGGGCAGTTGCTGTTTCAGGCACAGAGTTCCGGCATGGTTTCACCAGAACCGGGGTGAGCGGATTCGATCTTGTAGCTGTCCCGCTTGTAGAGGAGACGCTTAAATCCATCGCTGGCGCGACACTACGATACAAATGGTAATCCAAACCACGAAGGTTCCGAAAGATAAATTAGCCGAGTACTATTCAGCACTCGGCGAACTTCGCGCATACAAGCGGAAGCCCGTATTAGGGAAGTGTATGTTCTGGGCAGATAATTGTGCAGTCCCTCCCATCGCTTCCCATTTATTGTCGCGCTCGTGGTTGGAGCAGATTGCCGACACTTCGCATGAAATTATTCAATTCCGAGTAACGACGGAAGATCGTATGAACAAACCGGGACGCATTGAGGCGTATGGATCGGGTATCAACAAAGCAATGAGATTTCCAGGCTTCTGTCAGCCGCACGATAACGAATTATTTGCGTGTTTGGAGAAACAGGTATTTTCCGCCACTCGAGAACAATTGCGCGCGCTAACTTACCGATCAGTCTGCTGTGAGGTTTGTGCGAAGCATCAAGTCGTGGATTGCAACTGGGACAGAGTAGATACCCAAATGCAATGGGCGCTGGAAACAAACCAGCAAGCTCCGCCATCATTTTCATTCCAGATGATGGGGGAAATGGTCCGCTGCGTGCGGCTATTCGGGAAAAAGTTTGATCTGGAGAATATGTGGCGAAATGGCAGCGACTCAATGGCCGGTTATGTCGTTCGTTTTGCGACACGTCCAACTGTGTTGGTTTCAACAACGATTAATCCTTTGATCACTTTTACAGGTCGAGTACTAGCAGCCCGTTAAAAAAGACTCCATCACTGTATATTTGATTGAACGATTTAATGGTTTGGGCGTCAGATGATCATGGCAATTGGACGACGCACCCCCAAACAAGACGAACTGTTCATCCC
>JBEKDI010000085.1:0-24622 GCA_050014435.1 Verrucomicrobiota bacterium
AAATCTGCGCATTGAACACAACAAAGTGGCCGCGGTAGTATTTGCGGTAGCCGCTTTTTGAAAATGCGATCAAGCGACCCTCGGCAAAACCATGTTGCCGAAGGACAGCTAAAATTTGGTTGCGGTGCATGGATTGGCCCGGAGCGGTAATAATTCCGTCCTCGAGAAGTTTTGTTTTCCGAGTTTGCTTGTTCATGCCTTTTGTTTTGCCGGCAAACTCGCGACGGCGGCCTTTGTTCTCACACACAACGGCAAGCTGATCATCAACGTCGCTGTGTCCAATCCCTCCGTTGCCGCGCGCCTGCGCGAATGGTACGGCAACCGCCATCGTCTCAGGCAGCACTTGCTCGATCTTGCGGGCAGTCGGACGTTTCCACGCATCGCCGGACGCGATTGGAACTTTTAGTCTGGCGATGTTCACGGCGGTACCCTACTAATCGTTTATAACGGATATTGTGTTAAAATGGAAGTTGCCAGTGCATCATGTGCCGCAGGCTGTGGCACTGGCTTATACGCACGAAACTCTCCGGACGATGAACCGTAGCAACCGATCCTTTGGCAGATTCCGGACCATAGCGATCGCAACCTCCAAGTCAGAATGTGGATGAGGAAACCGATGGCCTGTAAAAATATTGTCCCCATTTGGACATCGCTGGAGCGCTTTCCGCGTTTATCACTCGGAAGATTCCCGTCGCCAGTGAGGCAAGCAAAGCTGGAGAACGGTTCCCGGTTTTGGATTAAAGATGACGGACGGTGCTCCGAAATCTATGGCGGCAACAAAGTGCGAAAGCTGGAATACTTGCTGGCTCGCGCCCAGCAGCACCAAAAGGGCGCATTGGTTGTTCACGGTGACGTGGAATCGCACACGGTGCAGGCTTGCGGGATGTTGGGGCGAAGGGCGGGGTTTGAGGTGCATGCAGTGGTTTTCCCGTATGGAGGGCAATCTTTCGATTCACCCGAGCTGGCCAAGCTTCGCGAAATGGGAGTCCACATTCATCGCCGGAGCACTATGCTTGCGACAATCCTCCATGCCCACTGGGTTGGATGGCGGATGAAGGGTTTTGTCGTCCCGCTGGGAGCCTCCACACCCGTCGCAACGCTGGGGCATGTCCGCGCCGCACTGGAGTTGGTTGAGCAGGTACGGGCGGGCTTGTTGCCACAACCGCGTCGCATTTGCATCCCGTTTGCGACCGGAGGTTCGGTCGCCGGACTAATGATCGGACTGGCAGTGGCGGGAGCGACCACACGGGTCGTGGCTGTGCAAACAGTGGAGACCATAATCGCCAATCGACGGCGGCTGGAACGACTCGTGAAAAACACGCTTTCGCTTCTCGACTTGGGGGAAGGGAGCCTTGCACGTTGTTTGGATGAGCTTGAAATGATTGACGCTCACCAACTCGGACGAGGGTATCGAGACGTTCCGTCAGCGACGACGGCGGCGATTTCGATTGCCGCGAAATGCGAACTTCGCCTCGATCCGGCTTTCAGCGGGAAGGCGTTTGCCGCTTTGCTTGACGCTCTTCCCCAATTTCCAAATGGTGAATTGCTCTTCTGGAACACGCATGATCAGCATGGACCGTCGGCTGGTTCGGGAGGCGCCCAATGAGCCTCGATAGCCTATGGCGACGACTCATCGCTGAATGGAAGATCAAGGTTTTCCTCGGCGGCGGCATTACACTGGCATTTTGGACAGGTTACTTCCTGCTCGAACGTTTGCCGGAAGGTCCCGTGACCGAGATGCCCCAACTGGCGATTGACCATTTGATTCCTTTTCAGCCCGGAATGGACTTTGTTTATGTCTCCCAGTTTGTCACGATGCCACTGGTGATCTGGTTAATGACATCGCGACGCCAATTGCTCGCCTGTTGCCAGGGCCTTGCGCTACTGATCATCGTCAGCTTCATCCTCTTCTATTTCTGGCCGACCTCTGTGGCGCGATCCAAGGCGTTCCCCGGCGGACATTTTTTTTATGATTTGATTGTAAGCTCCGACCTGCCCCGCAATGCGTGCCCGTCGTTGCATGCTGGCTTTGGCGTGTTTACCGCAGGCTGCGCATGTGATGTTTTCCGTGGCTGGAAGCACAATAAATGGTTAATCGGGGCTGTCTGGTTGTGGACTGCCGCAGTCCTGGTGTCTACGCTTTTGATCAAACAGCATGTGTTCCTGGACCTGCTGGCTGGCGGCATTCTGGGAGCGGTGAGTTGGTTGTCAACGCGCTGGCACCACAGGTTTTCCGAGGGATGCGCCGTGGAGAAGGCAAAGATATGAGTTGGCATCCCGACAGCACAAATACGACTACAGCCGAAGCGACGGTGGAAGCTTTGAGGCTCCTGGAAGTGCAGCGGGTCTTCGGACTGCCTGGAATTCAAAACATCGAGTTGTTCGACGCGCTGGCCGACGCACCGTTTCCGACCTTCACACCAACCAACGAGAGCGCGGCAATATTCATGGCTGATGCCTACGCCAGGGTTACCGGAAAACTTGGTGTCGCCGCGGTGACCGCTGGACCTGGGCTGACAAACGCTCTCACCGGCATCGCTGAGGCCCGCCTTGATTCCTCGCCATTGCTGGTTCTGGTCAGCGCAAGCGGAGAAGTGGCCGGAAAATCGTTTCAGTTGCATCAGATCAAGCAAGCTGCGGTAGCGGAGCCGCTGGTCAAAGGCTGCTTCAGGCCAGCGAGAGCGGAAGAAGTTCCGCAGGCAGTTTTGCGGGCAGCGGAATTGGCCTGCCAAGGTGAGCCAGGACCGACCCTCGTCGAACTTCCTTCAACTCTGCTGATGGAACGCGGCCGGTTCGTTTTTTCCCCGGGCGCTTGCCCGCCGGCTCCCCCGGACATTGGCGGGCAGCTTGATGCCGCGGCAGATCGACTGAGGCATTCTTCGTCTGTTGGGATCTACGCAGGTTCGGGCGCGGTCACCGCAATGGAGGAGTTGAGGGCCTTGGCGGAATTGCTCCAGGCCCCAGTGGCGACGACGATTTCCGGCCGCGGCATCGTCTCAGAGGATCATCCTCTTAGTGTTGGCTATGGTTTTGGCCACAGCGGAACAGCGGCAGCCTGGCGGGTTTTTCGCAAAATCCATGCACTATTGGCTGTGGGATGCAAGTACGGCGAGACGGCCACAGGTTCTTACGGAGTCAGACCGCCTCGGGAGCATATCCACATCGATATTAATCCGATTTCATTGGAAGCGAATTATCCGGCTTCGCTGGCGATTGCTTCCGACGCAAAGATCGCCCTAAGGGGTTTGCTGGCTCGCTTGGAGAGGGATCGCCGTCCAGTCAACGGACCACTCCAGGAGTTCATCAGCCAAGCCCGTACGCGCTGTGAAACGAAGGCTTTGACCGCTCCATCCTTGCCTCACGGCGTCACCCCGTCGCGGTTCTTGCGGCTCCTGCGCCGGCGCTTGGACCGGGACGCGATTCTGGTCACAGACAGCGGAGCGCACCAATTCTGGGCGCTGAATGATTTCCATGTTTACTCACCCCGTTCTTTTCTCGCGCCGGCAGATTATCAGGCAATGGGTTTTTCAATTCCGACGGCCATCTCGGCAAAACTCGCTTTCCCCACTCGGCAGGTGGTGAGCCTTGTCGGTGATGGCGGATTTCTGATGAGCGGCTTCGAGTGCCTCAACGCTGTGCGGTGGGGGGCAAAAATTATCGTGGTGGTTTTCCGAGACGGAGCCTGGGGACTGATCAAAGAAGCCCAACGCCGCGTTTACCGTCGCACACCTTTCACCCAGATTCCGAACCCCGATTTTCAACTCCTGGCGCAGAGTTTTGGCATGAAGTACGTCCGCGTGGCCAACGATACCGACATCGAACTCGGTTTAAACCAGGCCTTGGCCGCCGAACCGCCAGCCCTGGTTGAAGTGAACGTGGACTATGCCGAACCGCCTCCCTATGTGAAGGGAGCCGGACCGCAGATGTTCCGCAATCTGCCGCCGCGACTGAGGGCCAGCGTCGCCCTGCGGTTTGCCCAACGCTGGCTTTTTCCACCCTGAACAAAAAAACATGAGTCGTGCTGTCATTCGTTTTTGGGTTTACGCCCTCCCGCTGCCCCTGTTTGTGGTGATGTATTTCGTCTGGGCGGCATGGTCGGACAACCGCATATTCGCGCTCTACGTGATGCTCTTGCCTGTTTTCTACGGATATGTTGCTCCCGGCATCGCCACCAATCTCTTGCACAAGTGGCGATTCAAAGGGCCTTGGGTCGTGGGCAGCTATTACGCACACCACGGCTTTATGTACTCAGCCAATATGAGTCCATTGCTGTTTATCGCTCTTCTCGGAACCCCGCATGAATCACTTTCGACAGCAACGGTACTTCGGGTTCTGTTATGCACGGGTGCTCTTTACGGCTTCACGGCGTGGATGCATGACATCCTCATGGTGCGCCACGGTATGGTGGAGATTTACAGCCGCCCTGCCGCGCAGGGGCGGAGTCCTGAAGAAATCGTGACGCATTACGCGCCGCTTTGTTTTTTCCTTCTCGGACTTACTTACGCAGCCGGAGCCTTGCTGGCTTTCCAAACCTTCGTGGTCCACCACAAGACCGACGCCGCCTCCATCGTCTGGGTGTCACTGGCCGGAGTCATACTCATGTTTTCGCTGCCATCACTGGCCTACCGGGCATCGGAGGGAAATAAAGGTTAAGCCCCGAAGGTGCTGGGCGCTGCGGGAATGCCGGGCTTGACCCCGGTCTCAATCATTGTTTTTGTCAATGCTTCCACATGTTTTTTCAATTACCACGGCCACGACCAGCCGGTGTAACCTGCCGTTGTGAAGACAGCCGCCGCCATGCGTCAACAAGCAGCTTGCCGAAGCTGTGCCAAATCGCGCTTGATACGTGAATGGATTGGATGAACATTAGTTCAACTCGCCATGCAAAATATGTATGCGATTAAGGATCACTAATCTATGAAATTAAACTTCAAAACAGTTTCTTTAGCACTCGTGTTCATATCGTCCATCGGCAGCAACACTGTGGCGTTCGCGGCAGACGACACCCGGGAGGCGGATCATGTGGCATTGCGCGCATTGCGCGACAAGGTGGCCACAGCAATCAGCAAACAAGACATCAAGGGGCTGGCGTCCTGCTTCGCCAAGGATTTCGCCTTTACCGCCGTCAACCAGACTGTCCTGACCAACGAGGCCCAGATGCAGGAGTTTTTCGACCGGATGTTCCGGTCCAGCGATGCGTTGGTGACGAGCCTGAAAACCGAGCCAAAGGCGGATATACTGACGCGTTTTGTGGACGCCAACACGGGCGTGTGCTACGGCAGTTCGATAGACACGTACACAATGAAGTCAGGACAGGAGGTTGAAATGAACGTCCGCTGGAGCGCCACCGTCGTGAAGGAAAATGGCGAATGGAAGGTCGCGCTCGCTCACGTCGGCACCGACTTCCTTAATAATCCGGTGCTGGATGGAGCCAAGGCTTTGGTGAAAAAGATTGGCGTTGGCGCTGGCTTGGGCGGTCTGGTGGCAGGTGGCATTATTGGGGTCATGATTGGCCGGTGCAGGAAGGCTAAGAGCGCTTAGCCCACGGTCCGGCAGCAAAGTGCGCGCCTGGCTTCCCTTTGCTGATCGATTAATTTATGGAATCAACTTCTTCGAGCGTGGTGAGAATCGGTGAAGCCGGCGAGACGAAGGAGTTCAACTCGATTCTCTCCGGTCCAAAGCGGCTGTTGATGTTGATCATCAATTATTGTCCGTTCCTCCATGCCATTTTGATCGGCGCCGCGCTCGGCGTCGTCTGGGCGCCGTGGCGCTGGAGGCTTCTCGCCGGGCTGGGTTTGCTCTATTTGCTTCCGCCACTGACCGCCAGGGTGGTCCGGGCAGTGGCACCGCTTCGGGAAGGGCGCATTCTGGTTGGCACAAAGCATTTCTTTTCATGGTGGGTCTTGTTCAACCTCCAGGTTATTTTCTGCCGGCTGCCGGCATTGGAAGAACTGCTCCGGTTAGTGCCCGGTCTTTACACCCTGTGGCTGCGGCTTTGGGGCGCGCGCATTGGCCGGTTGACTTACTGGGCGGCCGGGCTGCGAATTCTTGATCGCTCCTTCATTTGCATTGGCAACGACGTCATCTTCGGCGCGGGGGTGCGGCTGAATCCACATGTTATGCTGCGCAATGACCGGGGCGAGTTGGAATTGATTCTGGCCACCATTGATATTGGCGACCGAGTCGTGGTGGGGGGATATTCTTTGTTGACTGCCGGGACGGTAATCGAGCCAGACGAATGCACACGCGCCTTCCTGATTTCTCCACCATTCAGTAAGTGGAAAAATGGAACGCGCATCTCCAAAACGGACGCCACGCCATGATCTGCGATCTTCATGTTCACGTCGCTGGTGTGGGTTCCGGAGGCAGCGGCAATTTTCTCGCTCCAGCGTTTCGGCGCAGCATGGCTTTCCGCTTGTTCCTGCGCCGGCTTGGGTTGCCCATGGGCGTGACGAGCGCCCCGGATTGCGACCAGCAGGTCGCGCGATTGATCGTGAACAAACTCAACGCGAGCAAGGTGGACCAGGCGGTTCTACTGGCCTTCGATGCAGCCCACCATGATGACGGAACGCGTGACGAGGAACGCACTTTGATCGCAACCGACAACGACTTCGTTGCCGACTTGGCGGATTGTCACCGGAAGGTTCTCTTTGGCGCGAGCGTTCACCCCTACCGCCGCGATGCGGTGGACGAGTTGGAACGGCTCATTGGCCGGGGCGCCTGCCTGGTCAAATGGTTGCCCGGCGCGCAGAACATTCAGCCGGATGACCCGCGATGTTTCCCGTTTTACGACCTGATGGCGCGGCATCAAATTCCATTGCTCTGCCACACCGGCACCGAACACATCCTGAAATCATTCCCCAATACGCTGAACGATCCCCGCCGGTTGACGCCGGCTCTGGAACGGGGCGTCACGGTGATTGCTGCGCATTGCGGAGCGCGGGTGTTTCTTCACGAAAAAACGTATTGCCCGGCCTGGCGGGCAATGGCTTTGCGCCACGAACGGTTTTACGGGGATATCAGCGCCTTTGCTGTGATCACCCGGATATGGTTGCTGCGTTCCTTCCTCCGTTCATCTCGGCTGGCGGCAAAACTGGTATTTGGGTCTGACTTCCCGGTCTCACCCATGCCGCTGACTTGCATCGGCACATTGGGTCTCAAACGGGCCTTGGAATTGAGACGGATGCAGAATCCCTTCGATCAAGCGGTGGAAATGATGAAAGCCGTCGGAGTGCCTGACGAGGTCTTCGCACGGTCGGGGCGACTGCTTCGCATACCGGAGAACAAATGCGCGGGAGCCACCGTGGAACCCGGAAAGGTGCCGGTATGAAGAACACGCCTCTGCCATTGCCGTGGACGCCGGAGAACGTCCCGCATGCTGTTTTGGACATCCTGCGAGGCTGCAACATCCGCTGCCGTGATTGCTACAACTTGCAACCGGATCACGTAAAGTCGCTTTCGGAAATAGACGCACAACTGGACTCGTTGATACGCCTCCGCAAATTGCAATCCATTTCGATCGTTGGCGGGGAACCCACTTTGCATCCGGATCTGGTGGAGATTGTCCGGCGAGTGCGGCGGCGCGGATTATTCGTTGAATTGTTCACAAATGGAGTCGATCTGAACGATCAATTACTCGCCGGACTGAAGCGCGCCGGGACAAATGTCATTTTCCTTCACATCGAGCCGAATCAACGGCGGCCAGACCTGCCGGCGGAGTCGGCCGCGGACGAGCTGCGGCGCCTGCGCGCGGAAAAGAGCGCCCTCGTTGCCGCCCACGGCATCGAGGTCGGGCTGGCTGTGACCGCTTATCCGGACAAGCCTGAGGAGATTAACGAGGCGGTCAGTTTTGCGTTGGACTCGCCTCACGTATGTTACTTGCTGGTCACATGGTGGCGGGACGTCAGTCGGATGCCATCGATTTGCGGGGATCTTGAAACTGGCATGTTCGCCCAATCCAGTTGCGCCCGACCATTGACGCTCGCGGATGAGACCTGCAACCGGGAGAGCAGCCAATCACTGCAAGCGAAATTTGGATTGACCTCGTTCGCGACACTCGGCTCCAACCTTGATGCGGCGGATCCTCGCTGGTTGTCATTCATGATTGGCACGGTGCATCAGAACCAAAAAATTTCCTTTTACCACAGTTTGAAACCGACATGGATGGAGAGGGCTTTCCTTGCGTTGTCGCGCATGACGACTGGACGTTACCCGTTTTACCAACCTCAACACTCCGGACTTTTTTCAGTGCATCTCCTGCTCAACGGGCTCGCCGGGGGCAGGCTCGCCGGCAATCTGAAACTGCTGGGGAATGCGAGCCGTCGCGGCGCGCGGTTAAAGGCCAAACGGTTCCTGTTTCAACGGCCCGCCGCATTTGATGAAAAGGGCCGCGTGGTCCATTGCCAACCCTGCCCGGACGCAGTGGTGAAGGACGGTCGTATGGTGCCGTTGTGCATTTCCGACTGTGTGGCAACGACTATTCCCGCATTGTCCACTGGACCTCGGAAATCAGATCTATTGCGCGTATGACCAAGATTCAGGCGCCTATGCGTGTTACATTAGTTTACCCCTCGATGGGCGGACGGATGCGAGCCGTCCAGATGCAACCGCTGACAATGGCGGCGCTGGCAGGTCTCACCCCGCAAAACGTGTCGCTCTCCTTTTACGACGATCGCATCGAGGAGGTTCCCTACGAACAGCCGACAGACATGGTCGGCATATCGGTGCAAGTTTTCACGGCTAAAAGAGCCTATGAAATCGCCGCCGAGTTTCGCCGCCAGCGGGTTCCGGTGGTCCTTGGGGGATTCCATGTGACATCCATGCCCGAAGAGGCGGCGGAACACGCCGATGCCATCGTGATCGGAGATTCAGAAGACCTCTGGCCGGACGTAATCGAAGACGCGCGCCGGGGCCGGCTTCAGCAAGTTTATCAATCGGATAAACGCCCCTGCCTTCGAGGACTGGTTTACCGCCGGGATATATTTAATGGGAAACGATACCAGCCGGTGCATTTGGTCGAATTCGGACGCGGCTGTCCACACGCCTGCAGTTTCTGCTCTGTTGGTGTGCATTTTGGGCATAGGAAAACCTGCCGGCCAGTTTCTGAAGTGGTCGAGGAGATTCGGACTTTGCCACGAGGAAGAATACTCTTTGCCGACGACAATCTGATTGGGGATGTCGCCCGAGCCAAGGAATTGTTCCACGCCTTGATTCCATTGAACGTCCGCTGGACTGCTCAGGCAGGTATTGAGATCGCTTTCGATGACGAGCTGCTCCAATTGGCAACCGCCAGCGGCTGCGAGGGGCTGCTCATCGGTTTCGAGTCACTGAATGAAGGCAGTCTTCGACAGTTGCGAAAACCGATGACGAATGGGCCGCAAAGATTTGACGAGGCGGTCCGCAAGATTCATGGTCAGGGGATCAAGATCTGTGCCTCGTTCGTCTTTGGGTGCGACCACGATACTGCTGAATCGTTTGAATCCACGCTCGCCTTCGCGAATGAAAAGAAATTCCTTCTGGCGTTGTTTAACCATTTGACGCCCTATCCGGGAACACCGCTTTATGACGAGCTAAAATTGCAGAGCCGGCTTCGGCATGAAAAATGGTGGCTCTCGCCGGATTTCCGCTGGGGAGATGTGGTGTTTGATCCGAAGAATTTGACTGCGCAGACTTTGTCGGAAAGCTGCCGGCTGAACCGTCGAAAATTCTATGATCTGGCCAACGTTCTCCGGAGGATCAGTCTCGGAGCGAACCGGCGTTCGCTTCTAGGCTCTCTGGCGCTAAACTTATTGGTGCGACGGGAGATTCGCGAAAAGCAGGGGTTTCCTTTGGGTCATGACCGTTCCCGAGGCCGCAGCTTCAATATCAACACCGATGATTATACTTCGGGCTGCAACGGAGTAGGGCCGCAAACTAAATCTGACGCTGGTAGAATTTCATAATGCGCATTCTTCTCATCATGCCTGACGCCCACATGCACAAGCTGCGGATCGGCCCGTTTGTTCGTTCGATGCGCGAGGCGCCGCTGACCCTCACCACGCTGGCTGCACTGGTCCCGGATTTTCCCGGGGTTGAGATCATGCTTGTGGACGGCAGCGTGGACCCGATTCCCTTAAACGAACCAGCCGATCTGGTGGGGATCAGCGTCATCACCGGCTGCGCGCGTTCGGCCTATGCGTTGGCCCAACATTTCCGCCAGCGCGGAATCCCCGTTGTGCTCGGCGGCGTTCACGTGACGATTCTACCCGGCGAGGCAATACAGCACGCCGACAGCATTGTCATTGGGCGTGCAGAACGGACCTGGCCCAGGCTCATTGAGGATTTTCGCCAAGGCAAACTTCAACGAATCTACCGCGAGCACGAGTTGACTGACCATGTGCTCGCCG
Organism: Verrucomicrobiota bacterium; assembly: GCA_050014435.1. Classification (GTDB taxonomy): domain Bacteria; phylum Verrucomicrobiota; class Verrucomicrobiia; order Limisphaerales; family Palsa-1400; genus DASRLE01. Next base: position 10,386 of record JBEKDI010000085.1, read on the forward strand.
AGGTCCCCTCTCCTCGAAGAGACTTGCAGCGGCGCAGCGGTTACATGCTGCCCAACACGGTTCAGGCGACGCGGGGATGCAAGCGTATTTGTGATTTCTGCACCGTCAACGCTGTCTGGCCGCGCTACTTGAAGCGGCCAATTGCCGATGTGGTCCGCGATGTCCGCGATATCCAGGGAAGACATTTTGGTTTCAACGACGTCAGCCTGGTTGATGATGTGGACTACGCGCAGGAATTGTTCACCGCCATCGCCCCGCTCCGCAAACGCTGGGGCGGCCTTGTTACCGCCGACAGCCTGCAAAATACTGAACTGCTGGACCTCATGGCGCGGAGCGGCTGCGTTTACCTGTTGGTCGGGTTCGAATCTGGCGACCAGACGACACTCCAAGGCATCCGGAAGAATTTCAATAAAACGCCGTACTACCACGATTTGATCCGCTCCCTGCAACGGCGTGGCATCACCGTCCAGGGATGTTTCGTGTTTGGGTTTGATCACGACGACAACAATGTATTTGAGTCCACCGTCCAACTCGTGCAGGACCTCGGTGTGGACATCCCGCGCTACTCCCTTTACACGCCTTACCCCGGCACACAGTTGTTTGCGCGGATGCAGGCGGAGAATCGGATCCTCAGCTACAATTGGGACGATTACGACACCATGCATGTTGTCATCAAACCCATGCAGATGACGCCCGATGAGCTTTACCGCGGATTCAAGTGGGCCTACAAAGAAACTTTCCGGCTGCATCGCGTGGTCAGACGCGTCAGTCACTTGGACATACGGTGCGCCATCAATTTCGTGGGGAATTTGGCCTACCGGATTTTTGTAAAACGGCTCTACTCCGAACCTCGTTTTGCCACGCCGTATTCAGTGGAAGATCCCGGCAGGCCGCCTAAATCCGGCGATTGGACTGTGCCGCAGGAAGAGGAGGAGGCTGTATGCGCCGGTTGACGCTGATCTATCCGGCGATTGGCCGCAAACCGGGCAAGCCATTCGTCAGGTCATGGCAGCTTCAACCGCTGGCCATGGCCCGTCTGGCGGCCATGACGCCCCCGGCTTGGCAGGTCAGTTTTCTCGATGACCGACTGGAACGGATTGATTACGATGTGCCAACGGACTTGGTGGCGTTGTCCATCGAGACCTATTCCTCCAAGCGCGGTTACGATATTGCCGCTCGATTTCGCGAGCGCGGTGTTCCGGTTGTGCTGGGCGGATACCATGCGACCCTGTGTCCTGAGGAAGCCAGGGAGCACGCCGATGCGGTCTGCATCGGGGAAGCGGAATCGGTCTGGCAGAAGATATTGGATGACGCGGAGCGCGGACAACTCAAGGCATTCTATCGGGGCGACCGGACGCGGCCATTGCAGGGCCTTCAGCCGGACCGCCGGATTTTTCAGGGAAAAAATTATCTTCCCGTGGCGCTGGTGGAAACCAGCCGAGGGTGTCCGTTTCAATGCAATTTCTGCTCGATTGGCGCCGTCTTCCAAGGCACTTATCGGCGGCGGCCGGCGCAGGAAATTGTGGAGGAACTGCGCGGCGTTCACGACAAGTATGTATTTTTTGTCGATGACAATATTGTTGGCGATCCGGCGGGCGCCCGCGAACTTTTCGAAGCCATCACGCCGCTTGGAATCCAATGGATGAGCCAGGGCAGCCTGCACGCCTTGAAGGATGAATCGCTGATCCGTCAAATGGCCCTTAGCGGGTGCATGGGATTGCTGATCGGTTTCGAGTCCCTCAATCCTCAGAACCTTGCGGCCATGAGCAAGCGCATCAACAAAGTGGACGACTACCGGGCTGCATTGGATCGCTTGCGGCGGGCAGGTGTATTTGTATATGGCACATTCATATTCGGCTATCCCCATGACACGGCGGAGAGTTTTGGGGAGAGCGTACGGTTCGCCAAGAAGGAGAATCTTTTCCTCGCCGCCTTCAATCACTTGGTTCCATTCCCCGGCACGCCGCTGTACCGCGACCTCGACGTGGCCGGGCATCTGAAATATCGACAATGGTGGCTTAATGAGGAATACCGCTTTGGCCAGGTTCCTTTCCATCCTGAATCCATGCGCGCCGCGGAGGTGGAAGAAAAATGCCATCGCGCTCGAAACTCATTCTATACCTGGAGATCCATCTTCCAACGCAGTTTGGAATTCAGGTGCAACAGTCCGACGCCAGGCCGTGCCTGGGCCTACTGGATGCTCAATTGGATGTTGCGCCGGGAGTTGTCGCAAAAGGCCGGCATCCCGCTCGGAGGCGCTCCATGAGTACCGGCATTACCTGCGCCTTGCGCACTCCCATGGTGGCGCCTGTTCGCACAACCAACTTCCGCTTCGAACTGGCGACACCGGCGGACAATGAGGAACTTCAGCGGTTCAGCCGCAGTGCTGAAATGCCAGGCTCGATTCACTTTTCATTTGATCGAAGCCCAGATTATCTGGGTGCGCTCTGCGTGGAAGGCCGGCAGTCAGAAGTCCTCGTTTGTCGTAAAGCGCAGACCGGGCACGTGGTGGCCACAGGTCATCGATCAGTCAAGTCGATGTTTGTCGACGGTCAGGCCATCCCCGTCGGTTATCTGAGCGGTCTTCGTTTGGACCCGTCCTTCAGGAACCGGCAGATTCTTGCCCATGGTTATGCGTCGCTGCGCAAACTTCACACTTGCCGGCAGGTGCAGCTTTACCTGACCACCGTCATGGAAGACAACCGTCCGGCCAAAGCTGTCCTGCTTTCGGGGCGTTGCGGCCTGCCCCGCTACCACGATTTTGGCCGATTTTGCTGCATGGCTCTCAGCCTGCAAAGCAGGAACGCCGGCAGCAGTGGTTCAGAAACCCGCACCCGGCATGCAAGTGCTGCTGACGGCACGGCGATCGTCGAGTTTCTCAACCGTGAAGGACGTTCCCGGCAGTTCTTCCCCGAATACCAGGTGCAAGATTTTGGCGTGCCAGGCGGCCTGCTGTCGCATCTCCAATGGGAGGATGTCTACCTGGCGTTTCGAGGCGATGACCTTGTTGGTATTGTTGCCGCGTGGGATCAAAGGGCTTTTCGGCAATGGCGCGTGACGGGTTACGATGCCTGGCTGGAATTCTTGCGAGTGCCATTCAACTTGGTGGCGAGGCTTAGAAAAATGCCAGTGCTGCCAAAACCGGCTGTGCCGTTGGATTATTTCATTCTGTCTTTGGCGTGTGTCCGGGACAACGATCGCGCCGTTTTCAAGGTCTTGTTGGAGGAAGTCATCCGGGAGAAGCGGAAGCATTACAGCTTTTTCCTGGCGGGGCTGCATGAGCGCGATCCGCTGCTGCCGGAATTGCTGGCCCGGCCGCATTTTCCTCTGCCAAGCCGGCTCTATGTGGTCGCCTGGCAGGAGGACGCAGGGGCGGTCGAAAAACTGGACCGAAAATTGGTTCCTTATCTGGAGCTTGGATCACTTTGATGACTCTGGAATCACAGACTATCCCGGTGAGCGCATTGCAGCCCGATTGCATTGCGCAAATGGAGCAGTTGATGCGGGCGCATTACGACGGCGTCTGCGAAATTCAATTCCGAGCCGACCTGTCCGCCAAACAATGGGTCATCCTTCTGCGGGATAATGGCCAGTTATGCGGATTTTCGACCCAAGTTTTGTTCGATTACCCGCTGGCCGGAAGGCGAGTGAAAATCCTGTTTTCTGGAGATACCATCATCGAAAAAAAGCATTGGGGATCGCTGGCTTTGCCGGTGGCCTGGGGGCGGTTGATGCTCTCGCTGTGCGCCGCTCATCCGGAGTCGGAACTTTTCTGGCTGCTGACCAGCAAAGGTTACAAGACCTACCGGTTTCTCCCGGTTTTTTTTCACGAGTTTTATCCCTGCTGCACGAGCGAAACGCCGGCCTTTGAAAAGGCCTTGTTGGAGGCTGCGGCCAGCCAGCGATTCGGCAAACGGTTCGACCCAGCATGTGGCGTCTTGCGGGCGGAAGCGGGCGCTCAACGGCTGCGAAATGGGGTTGCCGAAATCGACGCCATTCGGTTGCGCGATCCGCATGTGGCATTTTTCCAGAAGAAGAACCCGGGTCATGCGCAAGGCGATGAATTGGTCTGCCTGGCTCGTTTCCACGTTGAAAACCTGAAACCCTATATTCGCCGCCAACTTTGACATGTCTTTCCGCACGCTCACCTGCCACATGATCAATTCCGCCTGGATGGCGGCATGTTCCCGCGAGCACGCCCGATTCACCGCCGCCCTTGATCGAGTGCCGGAAACGCAAACAGGTTACCTTCTTGACTTGCTCAAACAAAATGCCGCGACACGGTTTGGAACAAAACACTGCTTTGCCCACATTCGCTCCGTGGAGGAATTCCAAAACCAGGTGCCGATCACGGGATATGACGCGCTCGCAGAATCGATTGCAGCCATCGCGGGCGGTGAAAACGGGGTGCTAACTGCCGACCGGGTTAAACTCTTCCAGCCGACCAGCGGCTCCTCCTCGGCCACCAAGCTGATTCCCTGGACAGCCACGCTCGGACGGGAATTCCGCCGGGGCATCTCCCCTTGGTTATTCGCACTTTACCACCGGAAGCCCGAACTTCTGCTAGGAACAGCCTACTGGTCCATTTCGCCCCCGGCCGCGGCTGTTGAGAAGCGAAGCCAGGTGCCTGTGGGGTTTGACCACGATGCCGAATACCTCGGCTTCTTTGGAAAGAATCTATTTTCGCTCGTCAGCGCTGTGCCTCCCGAGTTGGTGCATTGCAGGGACATGGATGAATTCAAAACGAGAACACTGGTAGCGCTGCTGGCCGATGAGAATCTGAGGCTAATTTCGATCTGGAGCCCGACATTCTTGACCACCCTTCTCGATGATTTCATGGCGCGGCGCGGGGAGATACTGGACGCCTTGAGCCGGAGCGGGCGATATAGAGCGCGCCAGCGTGCGGAGTTTGTCCGGCAGGTGACGCAGAAAGCTACAGGACAATCCTCGTTTGAACGGGTGTGGCCAAAGCTCCAGACTATTAGTTGCTGGACTCACGGCCCCAGCGAGTTATATGCCGAAAATCTTCGGGGCCTGTTTCCCAATACCGACTTTCAAGGCAAAGGACTGGTCGCCACAGAGGCTTTCGTCTCGTTGCCATTTCATGAAAACAAGGACCCTGTCTTGGCTGTCAATTCCCACTTCTTTGAATTTCAGGATACAGCCGATGAAGAACTATTTTTGGCCCACGAGCTTATCCTTGGAAAAACCTATCGCGTCATCGTCACCACCGGGGGCGGTTTGTATCGTAATCCGCTGGGCGATCTGGTTAAGGTCACTGGTTTCATTCAAGACGCTCCCTGTGTGCGGTTTGTCGGGCGTGAAGGCAACGTCTCCGACCTGTTCGGTGAAAAGCTGCAAGGCAACTTCGTTGAGGACGTGGTCCGCCGGGCTCTCTCGCAACAAGATATCAAGCCACGATTCTTTCTGCTTGCGCCGGTAACCGGAGCCATGCCGAAACCGGCCTACACACTTTTTCTCGACACTGAGTCCATCCTGGACGCCGTTGTTCTTCAAAAACAACTCGAAGAGGAGTTGGCCGAAAACTTTCACTATGGCCATTGCCGCCATTTGGGACAATTGTCCGAGGCAAAGGTCTTTCGAATCAACAAAGATGCACTATCTTCCGAGATTGTCTTTCAACAAGAGATGCTGGCTCGCGGTATCAAGCTCGGAGACATCAAGGCGGAGCCTCTCGATGGTCATTCTGGTTGGGAATGGCGCTTCAGGGGACGTTTTGTTCCTTGAATCGATTCGGCTGTAGTCTGCGCTCTGCCATAGACGGGAAATCCACAAAGGGATTATTTATGAGAACTGGTATTACACCGGGCGGTCGGCATGCGCATCCTTCAGGTATGGCGGAATGGAGCAATTCTTGCTCTCGCCTCCAAATGATTTATAATTAGCAAATTATGCAATCACGGATAAATGGCCAACACCCCAGATTTTTAGTCTGGGGGAAGCCTTTGTATCCCGCGTGGCTGAAAAGGGGGCCAAAACCGTCCAAACGAGTCCCGTCTGTCAAGAAAGTGATGAACTCCAGTCCGTTGTTGTCCAAGTGGTTACGAATGAGTCACTTGCAGTTGTCAAAACGCGCATCTGGCGTGGCTGCGCTCCATGACTGATTCCCGATTCGGCACCGAGCGCGATTTCCTCAGCACTCCACATTCAGGCGGATTTGCTTGAATCCCGAAGGCCGACGCGTAAGCCCTTCGTTCCGACGGATTCATGCAGAATGTCGCGTTTTGACCATCGAAAGCTCCAAGGACGGCACGCCATGAGACACCCTGAAACATGGAGGCACATTATACTACTTTTTATACTACTCCCGCCTTTTCGAAAAACGGAGTTTACGTAAGTCGTTGATACTGTGGCGCACCCAGAAGGAGTTGAACCTTCAACCTTCTGATCCGTAGTTGTATGAGAAGTGTTTCACGGAGTTTCCTGGTGTTTCAGGATGTGCCAATAAGCCATTGATTGCCAACGTCTTGCACCGAAAAATGCAACACGTTGCTACACGCTGAAACATCCTGAAACGTGGAGCACCGTTATACTACTTTTTATACTACTCATCTGGGATTTCCCATTTGATTTCTTGCCCGCGACCAGCGTGGGCCTTTTTGTTGATTCTCTTCCCACTCCATAGATTTGCAAGTCATTTTTTCAGTCCGCTCTCGGTTTTTCTCTGGCAGAGGGGGTTTTTCCCTTATGGCGCTACGATGGACGCTAACTCTTGCTTTTGCGAGAGCAAGGACAAAGCCACCGAATGCCGATATAGACGCACTTCGGACAAGCCTCCGTGACAGAATAGATGGACATTAAACACGACCGCCTGGAAAACTGCCCGACGATTGAGTTGTTTTCATCTACCACCAATCAGTTCCCGGTCGGTGGCGCTTTTCCAACTGAATTGTTACGGCTTAGGGTGAGAGGAGGAGACGATAGTATCGCTGCGAGGCGTTGGTGGCGGAATCGGTGGCGGTAACGGGCAGGCTGTTGCCGGGATAGACCGGACCCCAATTGGTCCATTGGTCCTGACTCAAATTTGTGGTGCATTGCAGTTGATAGTTTACGCCTGCGGCCGTGTTCCAGGTGAAACTGACCGTGCCGTTGGTGCAAGCGACGCATTGGAGCTGGCGGACCGAGACGGCAACCGGGAAGACAGCGATGTCGTCCAGGCCGAGGAAACTGGGATCGTCGCGGAAGCCGAAAATCAGTGTCGTATTGGAAGCCGTGGCGGAGACCAAGAATTGGAGGTTGGTCCAGAGGATGCCGGGGACGTTTGTTTGGTCGAAGAGCGCGGCGCCATTCCATGCGACGGAGAACTCGTTGGGGACCTGTCCGGAGCTAAAGAGCCAGCAGGAAATCAGATACACCTGTCCAGCGGTTGTAGGCAGGGTTTGGGAAAGATAGCCCAGCGATCCCGGCGGGCCAAGTTCCGCCCCGTAAGAGCCGGAGTGGACGTACGGCGCGGCAGTTGTCACATAGCAGTCCTCAAAGTTCCCGCTGGACGTCCAATCGGCAAAAGTGCCAAGTTCGAAGCTGCCATTGACCACCAACGACGACTGCAGGACGGTCAGAATGGCATTGGAACTTGGCGCGGTCCCATAGGCGTTGCTGACCAAGCAACTGAACTCCGCTCCCGAATCGGACAATTGGACATCGTTGGTGGTGTAGTTGGTGAGGTTGACTCCCCTGGCCCCGGTGATGATCGCGCCATTGCGCTGCCAGAAGTATGTCAGGGGCGGACTGCCCGTGGCGGCCACGGTGAAGGTCGCCGTGCCGCCCACAGTCACGGCCTGACCGAGAGGCTGCGTGACGATCATGGGTGGATACAATGAACTTTTTAGCGGCACCAGACGGAAGACTGTGCCATTGCCGCTGGAGGGCGCGCTGTCGTAACCAATGCCTCCACTCGCGGTTGTGCCATAAAAATTCCCGTCCGCTCCGGGCACGAGGGAGGCCTGCGGACTGCCGCCATCGTGTCCCGCAAACGAGTAGAGAGCGGTTAGCGCGCCGTCGGTTGTCACTTGGAATACCGCCCCCTGGCCGTTGCTTCCGCCCTGGGAAGTGGTGCCATAGAAACTGCCGTCAGCGCACACCAACGCCGCAAGGGGTGAACCGCCACTGTCGGAGTTGTCGAAGGAAGCCAAGAGCGTCAGCGTGGCATTTGTCCCATTGCCGGTCAATTGAAAAACCGTGCCCCAGCCGTAAACTCCACCGTACTCCGTCGTGCCGTAATAATTGCCATCCGCGCCCAGCACGAGGGCGGCGGCGGGACTGGCGCCATTGGTGTAGTCAAACGAAACGATTGTGGCCAGCCCATTGTTGGTGGTGAACTGGAATATCGTTCCATAGCCATTGGTCCCGCCGGACTGTGCTGTGCCATAGAAACTGCCGTCAGAAGCCTGCACCAGCGCCGCAGTGGGAGAAGCGCCGAAATTGGAGTAATCAAAGGAAGCCAGCGTGGTCAGCGCGCCGTTGGTGGTCATTTGGAACACCGTTCCGTAGCCGTTGCTTCCGCCGGACTGGGTCGTGCCATAGAAATTGCCGTCAGTCCCCAGAACCAACGCAGCCATGGGAGAGGCGCCGTTGCCAAAGTAATTGAAAGAAACAAGGGTGGTCAACGTGCCGTTGGTACTCAGTTGGAAAACTGTGCCGTCGCCGTTGGTCCCGCCGGACTGGGTCGTGCCATAGAAATTGCCGTCGGCACTCTGCACCAGCGCGGCGGAAGGATAAGCGCCGAAATTGGAGTAATCGAAGGAAAACAAGCTGGTCAGTGCGCCGTTGGCGACCATGCGGAATACCGTTCCATAGCCGTTGGCCCCGCCGTACTCGGTTGTGCCGTAGAAACTGCCGTCAGCAGCCTGGAGCAGCGCGGCTTCCGGCAAGCCGCCGTCAGGACCGTTAAACATGAAGACAGGTCCCGGAGCGTTGGTCGGAAGCACGTTGAGGATGGCGGCGGAACTGAGGGCGGAGCCAAGACTGTTGCTGGCGAGACAGGTAAATAGCGAGGCGGAATCAGCCAGCGGCACGTTGCTGAGGGAGCAGGTGGATTGAGTTGCCCCGGCAATCGGAGAACCGTTTTGCCGCCAGAAATAACTGAGCGACTCGGAAGAGGAGGCCGTGCAACTGAAGGCCGCCACGCCGCCGACGGGCACGGTCTGGCTGGCCGGTTGCGCCGTAATCGCGGGCGCGGCCTGCCTGGGGGCGAGAAGGAGGCAGAAAACAGTGCCGTCGCCGCTGTAAGTGGAGCCGTTATAGCCCAAGCCGCCAGAAGCGGTCGTGCCATAAAAACTCCCATCCGCCCCCTGCATGAGGGAAGCCTGCGGATCGCCGCCATTGCCGCCCGCAAATGAAAACAAAGGCATTAGCGCGGCATTGGTTGTCATCTGGAAGACAGTCCCGTCACCTTCCATCCCGCCTTGGGAAGTGGTGCCGTAGAAACTGCCATCGGCGGCCTGGAAGAGCGCTGCATCAGGAGCGGAGCCGGTGAAATCGTAGTCGAATGATGCCAAGGGGATGAACACACCGTTGGTGGTCAATTCGAACACCGTGCCGTCACCGTTGAGTCCGCCTTCTGCCGTCGTTCCGTAAAAATTGCCGTCGGCCCCCAGCACCAGCGGGGCGGCGGGATTGTAGCCGTTGGTGTTGAAGAACGGGGGGGGAAAGATCGGGATCAGCACGCCGCTCGGCGCCGGCAGTGGGGGTGGCGAGAACCACGAGACCAACGAGACCAGTGTGGTCAACACGCCGTTGGTGGTCATTTGGAACACCGTGCCGCCGTTGTTGGTCCCGCCGGACCGCGTCGTGCCATAGAAATTGCCGTCAGGCCCAAGCAACAGCGCGGCAGAGGGATTCGCGCCGTTCGAGAAGTTGAAGGAGACCAAATTCGTCAGCGTGCCATTGGTGGTGATTCTGAACACCGTGCCATACCAGTTTGACCCCCCGCCAGAGGTCGTGCCATAGAAAGCGCCATCAGGGCCTTGCACCAGCGCGGCGGCGGGATTTGCGCCGTTGCCGTAATCAAAGGAAGCCAGCGTGGTCAGCGCGCCGTTGGTGGTTATCCGGAAGACCGTGCCGTCACCGTCGGCTCCGCCATATTCCGTCGTGCCATAGAAATTGCCGTCCTTGCCCAGCACCAGCGCGGCGGCGGGATTTGCGCCGTTGCCGTAATCAAAGGAAGCCAGCGTGGTCAGCGCGCCGTTGGTGGTTATCCGGAAGACCGTGCCGTCACCGTTGGCTCCGCCATATTCCGTCGTGCCATAGAAATTGCCGTCAGCGCCCAACACCAGCGGAGCATCGGGACTGCCGCCGTCGGGTCCGCCGAACGAGTAGAGTGCGCCCGCAACGACGAGGGATGCGACGGAACTGTCCACCAACCCATAGGCATTGGTAATCTGGCAGTAGAACCGACTTCCAGCGGCGGATTGCGCGCTCACTGTCAAGCTGGGTCCGGTCGCGCCAGCCACGGGGCTGCCGTTTTGGAACCAGCAGTAGCTCAAGGGCAGACTACCCGTGGCGAGAGCGGTAAAAGTTGCGGTGCCGCTGGGAGACACGGTTTGGCTGGAAGGCTGGGTGAGGATGATAGGCGGACTGGCCACATTGGTGTAGCCTGACACGGCAACGTCATCCAGCCCGAGGTAACTCGGGTCATCCTGAAAGCCAAATTCCAGCACACTGCTGGCGCTGGCGGCGGTCACCGTAAACTGGAGGTTGGTCCAGCCCAATGCGCCGAGATCGGCTTCATCGAAGAGAACGGTTCCATCCCACTCCACGATGAATTCGTTCGGTGCCTGGCCATCCGGGCTGTCCAGCCAGGCGGAAATCACATAAGCCGCGCCAGGAACTGTAGGCAGCGTTTGCGAAAGGAAGCCGAGCGAGCCGCTCGGACCGAGTTGGGCGCCATACGACCCGGAATGGACGGCGATGGCATTGGTGGTTACGGCAGTCAAGTTGGTGTTTCCGGAAAGAGTCCAGCCGGAGAAGTTGCCGGTTTCGAATCCGCCGTTTTGAACCAATTGCCCGCCGCCGGGGGAGTCAACGGCGAGAGCAGCGCCCGGACAACTGACCGCTCCGAGGCCGTTGCTCACGATCACGACATAGATGCCGGCATCAGCCTCTGTCACATTACTGATGGTCAATGTGCTGGTGGCGGAGCCGGAAATGCGGCCGCTATCCGTCAAATTGCCGCCGTTCTTCTGCCAATAATAGAAGAGAGGCACGCCTGTTGCGCCGACGCTGAGGGTGGCCTCTTGCCCCGCCAGCACTGATTGATTGGTGGGCGGCATGGTGATGGCCACGCGCACGTCCGCCACTTCCAGACCGAACACGCGGCTTTGACCGAAGCCAGTGTTCAAATTTGTGAACCAGACCGTTGTGGTGTAACTGCCAGCGGGCAGGTTGCTCACCGCCGAATTCAGGCTGGCGGTGACGACGAAGGGCGTTCCCTCGGGTTTAAGCTGGCCGCCAGTTGCGTTCACATTGAGCCAGGTGGAGGTGTTGGCCAGAGTCCAGTTCAAGGGTGTGCCTCCGGCATTCTTCAAGGAATAAGCCTGTGTCGTGGGACTGAAAGGCCCCCCAGGAGGGCCGCTCGCGGCGGAGCCCAAGCCCGGCCGGATTTCCAGAGGATCCGACGGCATCACCAAGGCATTGATCAAATTGCTGCCGTTGGGCGTGCCCCAGCCGGTGCAGAGATCGTAGCCGGGAACGGCCATGAACAGGCCCGAAGTGCTGCTTGGGAGCGCGTTGCTGCCCGTGGTGATGTCATGCAGGCCCTGCGTATAGCCCGCCTCCAAACCCAACGCGTAAATCTGGGGATTCATAAAGCCCACTGACGACCAACCATTGGAGGCGGCTTGCTGATTGATCAGGGCCGTAAAGGCCGCCCACAGGGGCGCCGCGCAACTGGTGCCGCCCCCAAACCAATCATTCGTATCCGCCCGCACATAGATGCCATCGGCGATCAGGGCCACGTCCGGCGTATTGCGCATCGTCGTTGATCCGCGGCAGGCTGTCATGTTGACGCCCGCCTGCCAGCTTGGAATCGAATACGCGGTGCTGATTCCTCCGCTGCTGGCAGGCCCAAAGCCCCAGTTCCAAACGGTTTCGGACACCCAGCTTCCGGCGGGACCGGTTGTGGTCAGGGTTGTGCCGCCCGTCTGGGTGATATAAGGCGAGTCGCCCGGGAAATCAATCGGCCCCAAAAGTGCCCCGGAATCGCCCGACGCGTTGAAAAACGACTGGCCTTGAGCTGCCATCTCCTGCCAAATCTGGTCGGCCACCGGATCCGGGCCGCCGCCGGGAATATACCACGAGCAACTGAGTTGCTTGGCCAGGTTGTCGGTGACCATGCGGTTGAGAATATCGTGCCACTCGCCGGGCGACTCGTAAACGATCACTTGCGACAATCCCGGCGCCATCGAGATCGCCATCTCAATGTCCAGGGACACTTCGACCTCGCCGCCGTCTCCTGAAGGCTGGCCGCTGATGCCGTCCAGCAGTACGTTGCTCAATGTGACACTGGGCAGGCCGGCCAGATTCTCGTAGTAGGTGATGTCACTGGCAGTGTAACCGTCAAATTCCAGTAAACCGACAGATTGCCCGGAACCAGTGACGACAGAGCCTGGGATGTAAGCGGCCCGGAAATCAGGCCCCATGAAATTTCCCATCGGCCCGGAGCCGGTGTACGCTGTCGCGTTTGTCACCTCGCTCAGAGGCTTTGCTCTTAAACGCGGATGCGGGCGTTGGAAATTATCCAGCCCGGCAATGCCCAGCACCGGCGTCGCCAAGTCCAGCGATGGCTCGGCGTCAGGCGCATAAAAAGTGCGGGTCTCCGTGGGATGCTGATAGACTTGCAGATTCACGTGCAAAGCCTTCTCGATGTCCGCCGCCGTCCCGCTCACATCCAGCAGCATCCGGTTCGGATGCCTCGCATCAACCTCCAGGCCGTTCGATTCCGCAAAGACGATGACCGCCTGATAATCCTGTTCCGAGGGGCCAAATTGCGCGGTGAACTGGCCGGGCGTCAGGTATTGGCGAAACCCGGGGCTGGCAGGGTCGTAAAGCCGCTGGAGGAAGTTCGCCAGGCCTTCCTTGTTGCGCCACGGCAGGCTGATGTCCAGATGTAGAACGTTCGTGCCCGGCAGGCGCCCGATCGGCGCCAGGCTCCTGACCGCCGCCGGCATCTGGCCGCTCAACACTTGTCTGTTCGCGGAGGGAGCGGCGGAGGAAGTCAGGCCGCTCAAACATAACGCCAGCAAAAACCACACAGAAACAGAAGCCACATGAGAGGACAGAGTTTTCATTTTGAAATTACCATTTCGTCATGGCGCGAATTACCTGCATCGTTGCGACGGCCATGACCCTTGTGCCATTTCGGCCCATGCTAGCAAAGAGGGGAGCTAAAGTCAATCATCTTGAAATAACACTCGTCAGCGGCGAGGGCGGAATCTTACACTGGCGGTGTTGTTGTAAATCAAAAATCTGCTGATCAATTTCGGCTCGAGCCAACAGGCGGTCTGCGCCGTTGATACGGTGTCGCTGTCCATTGGCGTGGGGGAAACGGTCTGTCTGGTGGGCGAAAGCGGTTCGGAAAAAACCGTGACGGCGCTGTCCATCGCACGGTTGCTGTCCAGCCCGCCCGCCCATTATCCGGGCGGGGAGATTTTGCTGGAGGGCCGGAGTGTGCTGCGGGCGTCCCGGGGAGTGGGCGTTCTCCCGGGCGTTTTCAACAGAAGTTTACCGGCAAACAAGCCACTTTTGCCGTTTTTGCTGTCATGTAACCGCCGTGGCTGCGGAATAGTCGTAGGCTATCATCGACGGCGCGCAAGCCATTTTCGTGCGCCAATAAGCAGCCCGCCAATCGCGGTCAGGACACCAACGCTTGGTTCAGGCACCTCGATGGCAATCAATTCTGGTGGGATCCCATAATTGATGGCGGTCGAACTGAAATTGTCCACTCCGTCGGATCGTAGATCGAATCCGAAATACGAACCTTGCTCCGATTGCACGAAAGTGGTCACGTCAAAGAACTCTTCCTGACCGGGCAAAAGATTCGCCGGAAACGTCCATGCTCCGAGATATGTTCCGGCGTTAAAATCAGATTGGCTCAAAGTGCCGGACGCGTTGTCATAACCGTAGACCAAAACAGGATTGCCAAAAAGCGGGGGCACTCCGTAAGAATTCAATTCCAACAGAACCGAACTATATAGGGCTGAATTAAATGATGCGAACTG
>JBEKDI010000086.1:0-24538 GCA_050014435.1 Verrucomicrobiota bacterium
GGCCAACTACAAGCGGCTCCGAGAGCTGACCGAAAAATGGGTGGGCTTATCCCTCCGTCTGGCCAAAGAAAAACGCCAAAGGACCGCGTAACGTATCGGAGAACGTTTCACTCCTCAGTACACAGTGCCGTTTAGGAAATCCAACGACCAATCCGCTTCATAAACAGAGATTGTTTCCCAGGCCAAAGGCAAGGTGAAAGCCTGGAGATATCCCGATTGGGGGAAAAAACTGCGTGTATTCCTGCATTTGCCAACCGGTCTGCTGCATTCATTAAAATCCGCCTTGAAGACCGCCCGCGTCAACGAGGTTCCAGGATTTTGTCGGCATACGGTTATGGGTGAGCCAAAAATCCTTGATGGTTTTGGCGATGGCGACCAGATGACCGGGGTTGGTCGGCTTGACGAGGTAAGCATTGGCTCCCTGAAGGTAGGCACGGTGAACGTCCGCGTCATGCAGGGATGAGGTCAATACAATCACAGGCAGAGTTGAGATCGCCGGTTCGCTTCGCACCCACTTGAGAACCTCCAAGCCGGATCTTCTTGGCATGTTCAAGTCCAATAGCAGCAGACAGGGCAGTGGATATTCGTCTCGATTTGAATACCCGACGGCGCCTGAGCAATAATTGATGGCTTCCTGACCATCGGGCACGACAATCAACTTGTGCTCAACGGCGGCCAGCTTGAATGCTCGTTGCAGGAACAGTGCATCGTTCTCCTCGTCTTCCGCGTATAAGACGGGTTTGTTAGTCATTCTGAGGTTCCTTCGTTTTGCTCCCTCCGTAGTTCGATCCAAAAAATGCTTCCCCGGCCAGGCTCAGATTCCAGGCCCACTGTGCCGTCGATGCGCTCGACGGCCTTTTTGACAATCGCCAATCCGATGCCCGTGCCTTCGTAATTTTTGTTCACCCGTTGAAACATTCCAAAAATCTTTTCATGCTGGTCGGCCGCGATGCCGACGCCATTGTCCTGCACAAAGAAACGCACGCACCGGGCCTGTGCTTCCGCCCACAACTTGAGCCGCGGTTTGACGCCTGGGGAGACAAACTTGACGGCGTTTCCCATGAGGTTTGAAAATATTTGCGTCAGCATAGCCTCATTACCTACGACGCGCGGGAAAGGGCCTTGGAGCACAATCTCCGCGTCGCCGGCGCCAAGATGCGGATACGTATCGACAATTCCACGCAGAAGCTGCTCCACATCCACCGCCTCCAGGGGATAATCGCCGCGCACCACACGCCCGTAATTGAGCACGTCCTGGATGAGTCGATCCATTCGGTTGGCGGATTTGGCGATCAGGTCCAGGTAACGCCGGCATTCCGCGTCGAGCTTGGGACCGTGATCGGAAAGCAGAATTTCCGAGAAACCCTGCAGCGAACGCAAGGGCGCGCGCATGTCGTGGGCGATGCTGTAGGAAAACGCCTCCAACTCGCCGATGGTATCCAATAACTTGGCGGTGCGTTGCTGCACCAGCGTCTCCAGATGCGCGGACTTGTCCGCCAAAAGGGCCTGGAGTTTTCGCTCCCGTGCCTCGTTTGCCGTGCGCTCAGTGATGTCGTTGAAGTAGCAGACAACGCCATGCTGCCCGTCGGGCAGGGTCACGCGTTGGGTTTCCCATTCGTAAGTTTTCTCCACGCCGAGATCCTGGCGAAATTCGGAAAAGCGCGGCGAAATATAACGCTCCCCCGTCGCAAGGGTGTGCCGGAATATTCTGACGATTTCACCCCCGACTGCCGGTCCCCAGAGGATGTGCATCACCTCGGAAAAATCCCGGCCCATCCTCGGATGAACCTTTTCAAAAGCCGGCATCGCCAGGGCATTGATCTGTTGGAGGCGAAACTGGGCGTCCACCACATACAGCCCGGTGGGCGCCTGGTTAACGAGCGCGGAAAACAAGGCCTCATTCTGGCGCAACAGCGCCTCGGCTTGCTTGCGTTCGGTGATGTCCACCAAGCCGAAGCCATCCAGGCGTGGCATCATGACGTCGCTGAGCACCAGTTTCGGCGGGTTTTTCCGGGCTCCTTCCAGCGCATCGGCGCCGTCACCCACCGCCTCGACTTCATACCGCTGGTTGAGCAGCCGGCAAATGTAATCGCGCATGTCGGCATTGTCTTCGGCGAGAAGAATCCGGGGCCGGGCGGAGTCGCGCTTGTCTTTCGTTCCTCGTTCTCTATCAGCGAATTTGCCGTGGTCGGAAATCGCAGACACATTGTTCGGCAGCCACGAAGAAGCCTCCTCAAGGAACACCCGGCCTTGCGACTTCGTAGGAGGCTCGGCGGGTGGGGAGCCAATGCTCCCGGGATCCAGATGACTTTTTCCGAAGGGGATTTTCACTTTAAATACGGTTCCCCGCGCGGGCTCGCTTTCCACTTCAATGCCGCCCCCGTGCAGCTTCACAAGCTCACTCGCGAGCGCGAGGCCGATGCCGGTGCCTTCATGGGATCGGCCGCGAGCATTTTCAATGCGATGAAATCGTTTGAAAACGTTGGGCAATTCATCAGCCGGAATCCCGATGCCCGTGTCCCGCACACGCATTGCCGCAGCCCCATTTTCGCCTCGCAGCGAGATTTCAACCCCGCCCGACAAGGTAAATTTGAATGCATTCGATAGCAGATTGAAAACAACCTTCTCCCACATGTCCCGATCGACGAACACCGGCTGCGCCAGCGACTCGCAATCAACTGTGAATTCCAATCCCGCCTTTTCCATCGCGGAGCGGAATACACTCGCCAGGTCCGCCGTCAATGCCGCCAAGTCCGTTTCCACATACCAGGCGCGCACGCGCCCGGCTTCAAGGCGCGAAAAATCCAACAGTGTGTTTACCAGTTTCAACAGGCGCAGGCTGTTGCGGTGAACGACTTCCAACTCGGCGATTTCCCCATCGTCCGGCGTTTGTTTCCTGCGCGCGAGCAAGTCCTCCAGCGGCCCCAGCATGAGCGTAAGCGGGGTGCGAAACTCATGGCTGACATTGCTGAAAAAAGTGGTCTTCGCCCGGTCGAGTTCCGCCAGCATATCGGCCCGCTTTTTCTGTTCTTCCGCGCCGCGGGCATTCGCGACGGCGGTGGCGAAATGTCCGGCAATCAACTCGTAAAAGTTGCAATAATCGGCGTCCAACTTTCGAGCAGGATTGACGCCCGCAACGAGAATTGCCACCGGTCGCTCCTGCCCGCCCGATATTACCGGCAGCGTGACGGCCTGGGACACACGCTGCCCTGCCAGCCCCATGGGGATACCTTCGATGCCTTGAACGGATACCACGCGAAGTTGAGGCGTGGCGAACACCTGAGAGACGGGCCATAGTCCTCTGTTGTTGTGAGGGCCGGCTAATTCCAAGACTGCCGGGCTAGTGGGATACACGCCCGCCTGTATTCCCACGGATTGCTCCAGGCTCGCCAATTTCCCTTCCGATTCAATGATGTAAAACAGGGCGAACGGGATATCGTCCCGATTCTTGGCCAGTGTTGCGGCCGCCGAGGCGCAGGCAGCTTTCGTTGATTTTTCCACCAACGATTTGGCGGCCAGTTCCGATAAAGTCTGCAATCTTCGAGTATTGAGCACCTTGGGGGTTACGTCAGTAGTTGGGCAGAAGAGGCCGCCGACATTGCCGGATTCATCCCGAATCGGGCTGTATGAGAATGAATAAAATTTTTCCTCCACGAAATCGCCACGGTTCATGAGAAAGCGAACGTCATTCCTGAAAGAGGACTCGCCGTTTTGGAAAACCTTCTCAACCAGCGGGCCGCATATGTCCCAAATTTCCGCCCATACCTCGGAACAAGGTTTTCCCAACGCCTGAGGATGCTTAGCCATGCTTAACACATCAATGTAGGCATCGTTGTATAGAAACGTGACGTCCCGACCCCAGCCAATCCACATGGGGTGAGCGGTGTTCAAAATGAGACTGACAGAAGTCTTGAGGCTTTGGGGCCATTTTTCAATCAACCCCAGGGGCGAATGGGACCAATCGAAGGCGCGGATTCGCTTGCCCATCTCACCGCCACCGGCGAGAAATCTGAAACCGCCGGCATCATTCTGCTCAGTCCTCATAAAGCAAACACATAGCCTGTCGTATATTTTTGTCAAATGGCAGGCCGGCAGAATCACATAGTTCAGGAGTTTGCCTCTGTGGTCCTTGCGCGTTGCGTTTCCAGAATACCTTTGGGGGCGATTCAAATTGATCCCGCGCCATTATAAACATTTATTCACGTGAGTTTTGGCAACAAGGAGCTGTTGGTCGTCCCGTCCGCGCGCTCTCCAGCTGGATCGATATCTCCACTTGATGCTCTTGGTGATCATCAAGCAGGGGAATAGTCTCGCCGGGCAGGGGTTGATCATCCAATGTAATTCCCGGTCCCTTCCGCAATGTCTCAACCGCCTTTTCAATCACGATATGGTACGTGGATTGGCCGTAACGATAATGGATTTTTGCCGATGACCAGTGTTTCGGAAGGTGGGGTTCGACGCGGAGCCTGTCACCCTCCCGTGTGACGCCCAAGAGCGTTTCGAGCGCCAGCCGATACATCCAACCAGTCGACCCGGTGTACCATGTCCAGCCCCCGCGCCCCACATGCGGATGAACCGCGTAAACATCTCCCGCCACTACGTACGGCTCGACCTTGTAAATGGCAATTTGGGCCGGCGTGCTGGCATGATTAATGGGGTTCAGTAGCGAGAACAGCTCCCAGGCCCGATCGATCTCACCCAATTGCGCGAAAGCCATTGCCGCCCAGACCGCGGCATGGGTGTATTGGCCCCCATTTTCCCGCACCCCGGGCAGGTAGCCTTTGATATAACCCGGATTGGGCGCGGCTTTTTCAAATGGCGGATCAAATAATTGAATGAGCCCGGCCTGGCGGCAAACGAGATGTTCTTCCACTGCCCGCATGGCGGCGCGGGAGCGTTCCGGTTCAAAGGGACCCGCCAGCACGGACCAGCTCTGCGGCAGGGAATCTATTTGACACTCGGCATTGTTCCGGGATCCGAGCGGGGTGCCATCGTCGAAATAAGCGCGCCGGTACCATTGGCCATCCCAAGCATGCTTTTCAATATTCTGTAGCAGCAGATCCGCTTGGGAAAGGCACCTCTCCGCAAAAGTGATATCTTCCCGACGCCGCGCCAGGTCCGCAAATTGCGTCAGGACATCGAACAGAAAGAACCCCAGCCAGACACTCTCGCCCCTGCCTGCCGCGCCCACCAGGTTCAAACCATCATTCCAATCGCCGCAGCCGATGAGGGGTAAACCGTGCTCTCCAAACTTAAGCCCGTGCTCAATGGCGCGGACACAATGCTCGTAAAGCGTGCCACTTTCTTCCGCGCGGGCCGGCAGATCATAGTAGCCTTCTTCTTCCGGCTTTACGGCCCGACCCTCCAGGAACGCAATCCGCTCGTCCAGCACTCCGACGTCATGCAGACAATTAACGTAGCGGCAAGTGGCATAAGGCAGCCACAAATAGTCATCGGAAAAATGAGTCCTCACCCCTCTGCCTCCCGGCGGATGCCACCAATGCTGGACATCGCCTTCGCGGAACTGGTGTTCAGCCGCCCGCAACAATTGCTCGCGCAACAACCCAGGCTGAGTATGCACCAAAGCCATGGCATCCTGCAATTGGTCGCGGAACCCAAAAGCGCCGCCCGCTTGATAAAAGCCGGCGCGTCCCCACAACCGGCTGCTCATGACTTGATAAACCAGCCAGCCATTGGACAGCAGGTTGGTGGCTGGGTCCGGGGTTTCCACCTCGACAGCACCCAGGGTAAGATTCCAAAAACGCCTGACTTCCTCCAACGCGACCCGACTCGTATCAGGCTTGCGAAACCGTACAATCAAATGATTGACCTCCTCCTCGTTGCGCCCGGCCCCGAGACGGAAGCAGACTGTCGTTTCCTTTTGCGGCTGTAAATTAATCTGCACCCGCAACGCTCCGCAAGGGTCCAATCCCGTACCGGTTTTCCCCGAGAGATCCGGCCTTCTCAACGCGGCGGGCCGCGCCAGAGTTCCATTGCGCCCGAGAAATTCGGTGCGATCCCCGGTCACGCTGCGCAAGGATTGGTCGGTGTCAACGAAAGCGATCCGGTCGGCAAAGGCGGTGTTGTAGGGATTTCGCGCCCGGAACGCACCGCTGGCATGCATGACCGTCTGCACATGCCAGGATTTCGCCGCCAACTCGCCCAACACCCATTCCCAATAACCCGTCACGGACAGCCGGCGCAGTTGCTGGGAAAGATTGCGCAATTTCACCACCACAAATTTGACCGGCGCCTCCGCTGCCACATAAATCCACACTTCCGATGCTACTCCGTTTTCAGTATGTTCAAAAACACTGTAGCCAAAACCGTGGCGTGCGACATACGGCGTCGCGCCGCAGGCGGGCAAGGGTGTTGGAGACCAGAATTCGCCCGTTTCCTCATCGCGCAGATAGAGCGCCTCCCCTGAAACATCTGTGACAGGGTCGTTGTGCCACGGCGTGAGACGGAATTCGTGGCTGTTTTCCAGCCAGGTAAAGGCGCCGCCGCTTTCGGAGACTACTGTTCCAAAACGCGCGTTGGCCAGCACATTGACCCACGGCGCCGGAGTCATTTGTTTGACTGGCTCCGGCTTCCCTTTCTCATGGCTGGTCCGCCCCCGCAATCGAGGCGATGCCATGACAGACGGTTTTTTCGCGCTCGCCGATGGAGCCGGCTCCGCCCCCACCGTCATGACGTATTCCCGGCCATCGCGAGTGAAGCCTCCGCAACCATTGAAGAAAATCAAATCCCGCGGCGGCAACGAAGCCGGCCCCTCGGCCCGCTTGGTCAGAGTCGCCTTGAATTCCGGCTGAGGCGGCTCAAAGGTTGCGCGCCGCTGGAATTGCTCCTCCAGCGTGCCCTTCTCATCCGACAAGATAATTCGCGCGACGGATTGCAACAGAATGCGATCTTCGGGAGGAATTTGTTCCATTCGCCTGACAAAAATGCCCCCCGCCCGGTCATGCATGCTGGCTTCGAGACTCGAATTGACGACGCCAGTTATTCGATCCTGCAGTGTCTGCCGGTAAATCGAAGTATCTTCGTTGACAATGATGAGTTCAACCGCCAGCCCTTTCATCCGCCAATAGGCATGAGCCTGCAAGAGCCGGCGGACCAGTTCCATGTTTTCCCCATGGCTGATTTGCAGCAGAACGATCGGAGAGTCGCCGGAGATGCCGTAACTCCACAAATCCGTCTGACCCCGCCGGTTGTTCAGCAATGCCGTCGAATTAGCGCGTCGTCGGGGAGTCGCATAGACCAGGGCGGTGGCCATGCTGGCATAAAGCTGGGCGTCAGCCTCCGTGGCGTCCAGATGCCGCAAGGTCACCTGGCTGTGTGTCCAGGCCAGATCGAAGAGCCGGTCTGCCATTCGCATGTCATGATATTTTTCGACCAAAGCTCCGGCCGCTTGCCGGCTTGCCGCCACACCCAGCACAATCTCAACGCGGGTCGTCTCCTCCGGGGCAAGAGTCAGTGTGCGGCGCATTGAAACAATCGGGTCCAAGACAGAACCGGCTGTATTGGAAAGCGGGCAGGGAGTTTGCAGCGCGGCTGGGGAAGCGAGGGTGCGGCCACGGCCAATGAAACGGGCCCGGTCCGTTTCGAATGAGGCTTCGCCCTCCTCGGCGCCACCTTGAAGAGTCATCAAGTGGAACAACCACACCGCCTGCTCTTGTTCAGACCGCTTGCGTCGAGTGCAGAGGATGGCCGGATGTTGTTCCAGATACTCCGTTTGCACAAATAGATTGCTGAAGGCCCGATGCGCCGCATCGGCCCCTGCCGGCGCCAGCACCACCTCGGCATAGGTGGTCAGTTCGATCGTGTGCGGCACATGGGAGTGATTAGTCAGGGTGATGCGTCGCATCTCCACGTCGTCCTCGGGGGACACGGCAATCTCGGTGTGGATTTCCAATGGACCATGCCGTTGCCGAAATTCAGCCCTGGCCTGGGTAAAGATCGCCTCGTATGGCGCAGCTACGTGAAGTGTTGGCTGGCAGGCCATCGACCAGACCTCACCGCTGTCAACATCCCGAAGGTAACAAAAATAACCCCAGCAATCCCGGGTCACGTCCTCCTGCCAGCGGGTCAGGGCCAGGTCCTGCCAGCGGCTATATCCTCCTCCGGCATTGGTCACCAACACATGGTACCGGCCATTGGAGAGCAGATGCACTTCCGGGCTGGAGGTATGGGGAGTGGTGAAGACGCGCATGATGCCTTCGCCATTCCCGACCAGGCCACGTGTCTCCGCCAGGCTCAGGTCCTCCGCGGTCAGCGTCACAATGGCTTTGGGCACTCGCTCCTGCAAGAGCAACTCTTCGGCTTTGAACGGCGGATATGAGAAAAAGCGCCGTTGCATCGGTCGATTCAATAAATGATGGGCAAACGACAGCAGGCTCATTCCCTGGTGATGCGCCAGGGCGGAACGGACAATGACACTGGTTTCATTGGGCGGTAAACGGGACGGGGTGTAATCCACTGCCTCGTAGAAACCAAAGTCGCCCATTCTGCCTTCCGTCGCCAGCCGCTGCAGGTTCTCGCACGCTTCTTTTGGAGCAAGCAGCAGCGCCAGGGCTGAGGCGTAAGGGGCTATGACCAGATTATCCGCCAGCCCCCGTTTGAAGCCCAGTCCGGGAACTCCGAAGGAGCTGTACTGATAATTCATTTGCGCGTCCGTCAGGTTATAACCAGATTCAGAAATGCCCCACGGCACGCCACGCATTCGTCCGTAATCGATTTGCGCCCTGACCGCCGCCCGACAGCTTTGATCCATCAGCGTGTTTTCATAGGTGGGCATGACCAACAAGGGCATGAGATACTCGAACATTGAGCCCCCCCACGACAACAGCACCGGATCTCCCCGCGGGGCGGCCAGCAGACGCCCCAATGAGAACCAGTGCTTCTGGGGTATTTGACCCTGAGCGATGGCCACATAACTGCACAAGCGCGACTCCGACGCCAGCAGATCATAAAAACTGGCGTCCCGGCGGTGTTCGCCAACGTTGAATCCCACCGAAAAAAGCTGGCGCACCGAATCATAGAGAAAGGTAAAATCCATGTCTGCCAAATCCCTGGCTTGGGCCGCAAGTGTCTCCAACGCGCGGATGCGTTCGTCCGCTCGCCTGCTGGCATCAGCCACGGCCTCTCCCAACTCCCCCGGCAGTTCCAGCGGCGCGTCGATGGAGTCAGGTAATTCAGCCACTTCCCGCAGGGTCAGGATTTTATCCAGCCGCACTGCCAATTTGCCAGATTGCGCTCCTCCCTGGCTCAAGGCAGGAAGCCACGGTGCCAGCCAGAGGATATCCTCCAAATGATCGCGGCAGGCTTGCGCAAAGGCTTTGCTCCACCATTGCACAGCCTGCGGTTGATCGGACAGGGAAGCCTCCAGATCTGAAGCCTGCTCCATGACCCAATGGAGCAGCACGAAACCCTGCCCCAAGCCCCTAGGTGGGTGGGCCAACTCATTCCGCAGACCTTGGAATGACAAATGATCCCCCGCCAATTCCTGCAACACCCCCAGCGTGTCAAGCAACCCATGGAATACCTGTGGCCCAAGAATCGGCTGGTCCAAATATTCCGTCAGTCCCGCGCTTAAGAGCAGCAAATGTCCGGCAAGGTTGCCGCTATCCACGCTGGAAATATAGAGGGGGTGTAGAGGAGCCAGGGTCTCGGTATTATACCAATTATAGAAATGACCGCGGTGGCGCTCAAGGCGTTGCAGGGTGGCCACAGTATGGCCAGTGCGTTCCATCAGTTTCCGCACCGGGACGTAACCAAAATCGCAGGCGGTGAGATTGGCCAGCAAAGCCAGGCCCATGTTGGTCGGCGAGGTGCGGGACGTCACCACCGGAGAGGGGATCTCCTGAAAATTATCCGGTGGCAGCCAATTTTCGCGCTCCGTGACAAACGTCTCAAAGAAATGCCATGTCTTGCGGGCGGTTTTGCGCAGGAGAGATTGTTGTTCTTCGCTCAACTGAGGCGGACGGGTGACAATGGGTTGGCTTATCCACCAGGCGATGCAGGGTGCGCCCAACCATAGGATGAGGAAGGGCATGGCTTGGAAAAGCTCCCCCGGCTGGCGCAAGCACAAGTAAATGAAGACCACCGCACCCAGGGCAGGCGCGGCCCACATGGTTTCGTAGAAGCCGGCCAGGTCCGTCCGTGCGCGGCGCTCCGCTTCGCCGGTTGTTTGCCATTCGAGCAGCCGCCGATGCGTAATGAACATTCGCCCCAGAGTCCGTCCGATTGCGTCCAGGCTGACAAAGGCGTCGTAAGGCATAAAGACCAGGGCAAGCAGCGATTGGGCCCCCTGCTTGGCCGCGCCACGGGCCACCGACTTCAGGTGCATAGCCCAGGGCCATTCCTCTGGCTTGTTGAGCGAATCCCCCAACACGGTCAGCACTCCTGGCGCCGCTATAATCGTCACGAGAAAAATTGCACCGGCGCCAGCCAGTTCAGGGAACCACACCCATACAGCCACGAGCACCAATGTCAGGTCTGGCGGCACCAGGCTGCGGCGCAAATTGTCCATGATTTTCCACTGCGACAAACCGTTCAGTGGATTGGATATCTTTCGCGCGTCCGGTCCAGGCACACGCGGCAATAGCCAGGGCGCAATCTGCCAATCCCCTCGTATCCAGCGATGCCGGCGGTTGACGTCCGCGTTGTAGCGCGAAGGGTGCTCCTCATACAATTCAACGTCGCTCACCAAGCCCGATCGCGCATGGACTGATTCGATTAAATCGTGGCTCAAGACCACATTTTCTGGAAAACGGCCGCGCAGCGCGCGCTCGAAGGCATCCACGTCATAAATGCCTTTGCCAATGAACGACCCTTCATTGAATACATCCTGGTACACATCCGAAACGTTGCGCGTGTAAGGGTCAATCCCGGTATCGCCGGCAAAGATTCGCACAAACCAGGACCGGCTGGAGCTGGGCAGACTGATCCCCACCCGCGGCTGCAAAATGCTGTACCCCTCCCGCACCAGCTCTGTTTCCAGATCGAATTGCGGATGGTTCAGGGGATGGGCCATCGTGCCGACCAGTTGGCGGGCAGCGTCCCTGGGCAGTTGAGTGTCGGTATCCAGGGTGATGACATATTTTATCTGCGGTAGTATGGATTCGTCGCCCATCACTGCCGCGAAACGCTCCCGCCGCCTGCCCCGCAGCAACGCGTTCAATTCCGCCAGCTTGCCCCGCTTGCGCTCATAGCCCATCCAAACTCCTTCACCCGCGTTCCATCGCCGGGGGCGATGAAACAAATAGAATATATTCGGGCGGTCAGTCCTATATTTTTGATTGAGCGACTTGATTCCTTCCAAGGCCTTCCGCGCCAGCCCCTGGTCCTCAGGCATGCTCTCCTGCGCCGCATCGCGAAAGTCCGTTAGCAACGCAAAGTGCGCGTTATTGTCGCGATTTCCCAAATAATGTATCTCAAGTTTTTCCAAAAGCTGGTCGATGCCCTCGGCATCGGTCAAAATCGTCGGGATCACCACCATTGTTTGGCAAGCGGCCGGTATGCCTTTCGAAAAATCCAAGCGAGGCAGCAAACGCGGCGTGATGTATTGAGTGCAAAGCCAGTTGAGGAGCGTCACGGCCAATTGACTTGCGCCGAGCAATACGACGGCCGCCGCCATGTCCAGCCGCCAACTCTCCAGCCCCAGCTCTTCCAGCCGTTGCACCGCAATGCAGGCAAAAAGCCCCAGTATCAAAAAAAAACCGCCTCCATAAAAGGCCATGGGATGCAGCCGAATGCTTCGTTCCAGCCATGTCTCCCACGGCACCCTGACATGGATGGCTTTCTCCAGATTTAGTTGTCCCGGGCCCATCAAGTGGTAACCCACATGGGCAATTCGCTCATCACCGCCTGGCGCCTGCGCCGCCTCATTCGTCAACGCAATGGCGGTGGTGGCTACCTCGATTTCGCTGCGGTGACTCTGCCGCGCCATCCTTTCGACGATATGTCGGTAGCAGTCCCGTGTGGTGAAGTCCATGGCGGCGTATAGATTCGCCGGATCCTGCCGCAAAGTTTTATCCACATAGCTCATCGATTCGACAAAACTCTGCCAATCCGTCGCGCCGAGAAATCGAAGGCTCGTGATGCTATGCCGGATGGACACTTGGTCGGCTGCTTGGTTTTGCGTTTCGGTCTGCACCCTCTGCTCCACCGATGACCCGTGTTCGGCCAGTCGCCGTTCAATCCAGTCGCGCACGAAATGAACAGCCGGCTCCATGCGGGAGAGCCGTTGGCATAATTGCGTCACAAACGCGCTGTTTATGGGAAGCTTGGCTTTCGCCATATCGGCCAGAACAACGATCAAGCCCGAGGCATCCCTCTCCGCCGTTTCCTGCAACCGGTTGGCCCAAAAGTCAGCCAGATCACGATCCCTCCGGTCGGCGTTCAACCGTACTGCTATGCGACGCAGATTTTCTATCAGACCCAACCGCAGCATGATTGGCACGGCCCATAATTCGCCCAAATTCAGCGGCGTGATGCTTTGGTAGGAATCCACGAACGCAGTCAATTGTTCGAGGTCGATCTGGGCATCGACGTGCAGGATCAGTTCGAGGGCGATATCGTAAACACGGGGGAGTTTGACAGAAGGGCCGTGCGATAATCGGGGCAATTCCCGGCTGTAATGGCGCGGCAGATGGCGCCACGCCATTTGGATTTGCTCTTGAATCAGGTAGAAATTGTCCAGGACCCATTCCGCGGCTGGAGTGATCGACCGGATTTGGTCCACGGTTAGGGTGGCGCGGTTGTAGGCCTGGAGAATCTGCTGATTCTCCTCCAACCTGACCAAGAGCCAATTGTTGCCTTTCTGAACTGTAACCTTGTGTTGACGGGCTATGACCCGGGCATGGCGGACCAGTTGCTCCCGGCTAAACAACTCATCGCGCAGTGGCGTTTCATTCCCCTTTCGCCGCGGATGAATGATGTTCGTAAGCGAATTTATGGCTTCCTTAGAGCAATGAATCTGCCAAGGCGAATAAAGCTTAACCTCTTCGCTATCAATAACTTGCCTGTGGCCCACGAACCGGCCTCTTGCAATTTGCAAGTGCTCTTCAAGCCCTCGCTGCATTATGCCAGTTCAACACGGATTGATTTGACGATCGCACAGGCCAATCGCAGTTAATCCGTTCGCGTTTCGCGCGGTATGTTTGGTTCTAGATTTGACTGCTGCGCCGGCTTCCCCGTTGCCCCTGGCTGGCATACATCTAGCTCATTTGCAAATTATTGTGAAAAGAATTGTCAGGCAACAAATTCATGATCTTATGAGTATCTCTACGATTATCTTGATTCTTTTGATTCTCTTGCTGGTTGGCGCGTTGCCAACGTGGCCTTACAGCAACAGTTGGGGCTATTATCCAAGCGGTGGTTTGGGTTTGGTGGTGCTCATTTTGGTTATCCTGCTGTTGCTGGGGAGAGTTTGAAAACATTTCATTGTGATGGATGCGGTAGTCTCGTTTTTTTTGAAAACGTGAAATGCCTCAAATGTGGTCACGAACTCGGTTTCTTGCCCCCAGATGGAGAACTCAGGGCTTTGGAAACCGCTATGGACGGGTTGAGTCGTCCCCTGAGTTCCAAACCGGCTGAGCCACTCTATCGCCATTGCGGCAATGGGCAGCAGCATCAGGTCTGCAACTGGATGGTCCCGGATACGGATCCGGATGCGTTGTGTATCTCCTGCCGGCTCAACGAGATGATTCCAAATCTATCGGTGTCAGAAAATGTGGCTCGTTGGCACAAGGTGGAAATGGCCAAACGCCGCGTTATCTATACCATTCTGCGTCTGGGACTCCCTTTGCACGGCATGCCCGCCGAAAATCGGCCGGCCCTCCGCTTCAAATTGATCGGTTCGCTTGACACCAACCAACCGCTGACAATGGGCCATTGCAATGGGTTGATCACCATAAATATTGACGAGGCTGAGGACGTGGAGCGGGAACGTCGCCGGGTGAATTTGCACGAACCGTACCGGACTTTGCTCGGCCACGTGCGGCATGAAATCGCCCATTACTATTGGGATCGATTAATCTCCAATAGCAAGTGGCTGGGCCGTGTCCGAGAATTGTTCGGAGATGAAACCCCCGATTATGCTGCCGCTTTAAAGCGTTATTACGCACAAGGCCCGCCCCCGGATTGGCAGGCGCGATATATTAGCGCTTACGCCTCGGCGCATCCGTGGGAGGATTGGGCGGAAACATGGGCGCATTATTTCCATATCATGGACATGGTGGAAACCGCGGGAAGCTTCGGTATGATCCTTAAGCCGCACCATCCAGCGGCTGATTCAATGACCACTGATCCTCGAAATGACTTCGATGCCAACACGAGTATCGACTCGATTTTGGGGCATTGGTTCCCTCTAACTTACGCGCTTAACTCCTTAAACCGAGGCATGGGACTATCCGATGCATATCCATTTGCCCTGTCCAACAAGGTCATCGACAAGCTTCGGCTTATTCATGAAGTTATTCAATCGATGCGCGCCAAAGCGGACTGATATTCAAGACAGGAATTGCGGATCTTTGGCGGTTGAATCGTATTTTTTACTTGTTTTGAAAGGTTCATACTCGCCGCTTTCAGCGGCGCTCGCAGTCCTGGCCAATAAGGCCGCCACCTCATCTTGGCTCATCGGTCTGAAAGTCCGCGCAGCTTCGAAAGCCTGGTCAAGCAACTCTTGGCTGTCAATCCCCGTAATGACCACCGATGTTGGCAAATTCAGCGCGTAACGCAGGCATTCGAGAGGTTTGACACTTTTGCTCCTCAGAATCTCTCCGGATCCCATTGATTTCATACCCAAGACGCCGATGCCATTCTTGACCAGGACCGGCAAAACATGCTGTTCAAAACTCCGAAAATGGGCGTCCATGACATTCAAGGGCATTTGGACGGTATCAAAATGGAATTGATGCTGCTCCGCCAAATCGAGCATGTGCAGATGTATCGAAGGTTCCTTGTGCCCGGTGAACCCGATGTAGCGAATCTTGCCGGCTTGCTTAGCATCGAGCGCGGCTTCCAACGCGCCAGCCGGAGCAAAAATTCGATCCGGATCATTCATGCGGATGATTTCGTGGAATTGGAGCAGGTCCAAGTGATCGGTCTGCAACCGTTGCAGGCTCTCATTGATTTGGGCGGCAGCTCCTTTCTTGCTGCGTCCATCGATTTTAGTCATAAGGAAGACCTTGTCGCGGTATCCGTCGCGCAAAGCCCTGCCCATGCGAATTTCGCTCTGACCCTTATGGTAGTCCCAGCAGTTGTCCATGAAGGTAATACCGCCGTCAATCGCGCTTCGCACAAGCTTGATGCTTTCCTGCTCCAATATCGGATTGCCGACGAGGAAACCACCCAAGCCAATGGCCGAAACCTTTTCACCCGTCGTGCCCAATTTGCGGTAAATCATGCCAGTGTCCTTCTTTTCGAAGCCCCAAACCCGGCCGCCTGTCGCGCCAACGACCGAGCCCGTGGTCAGGGCCCATGTCACAAATCCCCGCCGGCTCACACCGCAAGTCCGGTTTTTATTTGGCTTCATAACAGGGTATTTCCTCCCAGCCGTCCAGCCCCGCGCCGGGGTTGTGAGCGCGTCGCGCGAAACGCTTGTCAACAACCCCGGCGCCCGGTCTTTGCAGCTGTTTTCAGCGGCGTGTATCGCTGCGGTAGCATTCGTCGATCAATTGTTCCACAGCTTCCTTGCTGTCCCCGGTGCGCTTTTGAATCCGCCCAATCAACTCGTCTTCGCGGCCTTCTTCGTATCGAAGGTCGTTGTCCGTCAATTGCGCGTATTTCTGTTTCAGTTTCCCTTTGACCACGTTCCAGTTGCCTTTGACTTGAAGAGTATTCATATTCTTCTATCTCCTAAGTTGTTTGTTTGCTACTTCATCTGGCGTAT
This sequence comes from Verrucomicrobiota bacterium, assembly GCA_050014435.1. Lineage (GTDB taxonomy): Bacteria > Verrucomicrobiota > Verrucomicrobiia > Limisphaerales > Palsa-1400 > DASRLE01. The sequence goes on from JBEKDI010000086.1 coordinate 15,893, forward strand.
CCGGACGTCAGACAACTTTTTAATAGCAGGTGAAGAGCCAAATTCAAAAGACTGGCCCTCAATGGCTTCTGGCCGAAATCCATGCCATCTGCGAACAAACCCTTGCTAAATGCAAGAGATTATTCCGCGAATCATTTTAAATATGACTCGGCTGGCGCGTTGGTATGGAACGCTTGTTGGGATAAATGGAGGTTGATGACCGGAGTCCACTCCGTCCATTTGGCTTCCGGCTTTTCATATAAGTCGAAAGTTGTTCCGTTTGTAGCGGGCGTTCGAGACTCAGGCGGTGTGGCAAAGGCAATGCCGCCGCTGACAACAGTTCTGGGGGATTCGGCGGTGATTTGCACTCCCTTGAACAATCCCAGATGCAGATCCAGACCGCCGGCGTTCCAGAATTTGGACTCTTGCCGCACCAAAGGGGCGTATTCTTTCCAAACACGGGCATGGATCACCACTTGCCGCGCGTCAGCGGCCAATTGATAAAAAGCTACTTCCCCCACTTGAACGCCCCGATAAAAAACCGGCGATCCCTCTTGCAAAGAACCCAGGCTGGGTGAAAGCAAACTGATTTGCAGCGCCTTGGGTTCATCAGCTATCGGCTCTTCTTCAGCCCCGAGGAACGTGTTGGTGGGAGGACCGGCCCCGGGTTGGACGGCGATGTACTCACCCGATACAATCGTTCTTAGCCCGCTGATGGAGCCTATTTTAAGCTCCGGCCGCACGATCCAGAAAATTGAGCCTGTACGCGCCAGATCCCGGGCCGAACCGGCCAGCCGCGCCCTGACTTTCACGTTTTGGCTGTCTTCGGTCAGATCAACCTCTTTCACCTCGCCCACGTTGGCCCCGCGATACATAACTTGCGTATTTTCCTGATCCAATCCTTCCGCGTTCTTAAAATAGATTGTGATGAGCGGCCCGGCTGCAAAGTAATCGCGATAAGCAAACCACAGGCACAAGCCGACGGCCCCAACTGGGATAAGCCATAACAACCAGGGCCGGTTGCTCTGATTGACCACGGCGTCCGGCAGGCGTCGGCCGGTCTGGACGCTTTCCGCCGGTTTGTTTGTGAGATGTGTCATGGATTTGCGGGAGTATCCCAAAGCATTCGCGGATCAAAACTGAGCGTGGCCATGAGTGTCAATACCACCACCGCCGCAAACGAGAACACGCCCGCTCCGGGATGCACCGTGGCGATCCGCCCCATCTCGATCATGGAGACCGCGATGGCCAGCAAGAACACTTCCAACATGTTCCAGGGATCAACCAAACGGATGATTTTGTACGCCCATGTGCGCGCCCTTTTCCAGCGCGGCCAGTCCAATGTCAGCGGAATGAAAAGCAGCGCGAGAATCTTCAGGGCCGGCGTCAGAAGACTGGTACAAAACACCAGTGCCGCGATGAAATACTGCCGGTGAATGAACAACGAATGGATGCCCTGATAAACAGTCGTTTCAGAATGAAGCCCGTGGTAATCCGCCGTAATGATTGGATAGAAATTGGATGGAAAATAAAGAATCAGGGCAGCCAGTGAAAAGGCAAACGTCCGGGCGCGACTGTTGGGCAGGCGATGAAACACCCGGAAACGGCAGCGGGCGCACCTGACCACTGAGCCAAACTGCACCAGCCCAACTTGTTGAACCAAACCGCAGGTCTCACATTCCACTATGTTGTTCGTCTCTTCCATCTTTTTTACTTCAGCTAAACCCATGCCAATACGGCTGCGACAGAGCCCATAAACACAATTCATTGCGTTTTGCCGCGCAGTCTTGTCAAAGATTGCAAAATGTCATGACTTTTATCCGGGTTCCTCAAACGTTTGGGGCGGCATGGATTAAGCTTGAAGGCGGGCAATGTTTGAAAAAAGGTGAAAAAAGGTGAAAAAATCGAAAGGGAATGAATCTATGAAGAAGATCAATATTCTGTGTGTGGTATTCGCACTTGGGGTTTCGGCAGTGGGGGGATTAACGGGATGCGCGGGCGATCGTTATCACGAGAGCACGGGCGAATATGTGGATGACAGTTCGCTCACGACCCGGGTGAAAAGCGCCTTGGGGGACGATTCCTACAAGTATCCCGATGTGAAAGTCACCACGTTCAAAGGCACCGTGCAACTGAGTGGTTTTGTGGATGACAGAGCCCAAAAGGAACGGGCCTCCACCATCGCCAAAAGCGTTCAGGGAGTCAAGGACGTGGACAACAACATCACGGTCAAGAGCTGACCCCAAGAGATCGGCGATGAATGCGCCCCATCTGGACAAGTTCGATCAGCTTCGGGTTGATCAATATTCCGGTTGGCCTTTTTCCTGCGGCCAACCGGGATTAGTTGAAGTTCCGACTGCTGCGGGCGGGCGATCTCAGTCCTGTCCACTATAGGCGCATCGCCGAGGTCGACGGCAAGGAGGTGCCGCGGGATCAAATTGTCAAAGGGTACGAGCACGAGAAGGGAAAGTTTGTCGCGGGCAAGTCGGGACGGACGCTAAGTTAAATTGGAAAACCTGTCAAGAATGCCCGCCGGCCGCGCCATGCCTGATTCCGAACCAGCCGCCAACCAGGAAGGAGGATTGCGCTTCATCCAGCCCATGCTGGCGGCAACGGAGGAGGAAGTGCCCGGGCAAGGGAAATGGTCGTTGGCAGTAAAGCTGGATGGCATCCGCGCCGTCGCGATCAAGAATGGGGCGCAAACGCGTCTTTTCTCCCGCCGGCCCGGGGACATCAGCGAAGACTATCCGGAGATTGTTCAGGCCGTTGCCGGTTTGCCGGCACGGCAGTTGATGGTCGATGGCGAGATAGCGGCGCTCGACGAAAAAGGGCGATCCTCGTTTCAATTGCTCCAGAACGCAAAAAGAAATCCCGCGGCCAGCGACCGGGTGTTTTCTTTTATGTCTGACTTGATGCGTGAGGATGGCCGGGACACGACATCGCTGCCCCTGGTTCGGTCCATTTTATGGGAGTGGAGACTGTGGGACGATCCTTGGCTCGAAGCGAGCAGGCGCAGACCGTGGTTTTGTGCTGGTCGTTCTGGCTCCAGTCAATAACAACCTTTTCCTTTCTGAGTTGCCGTGTCATCGCTTGGAAGACACGGAAACTTTGCAATGCGTCGCCGGAACAGCCCCAGTCAGTTTCCAATCCGGCCAAATTCACCGGTTTCGTGTCCGCTACCAGTGCAACAAAATTCCGCGTCACACCGTCCATCTCTGGGCTCAATGCTGCCTGCGGGTCTCTCCCTGGGCCGGGGTTTACTACAGACAAAAACGCGCCGAGGGCAAAAGTCATGCCTGTGACTTGCGTTGTGTGGGCCAGCGCCTGCTTGAAATCGTTTGGAAGATGATCCAAACCCGCACGCCCTACGACGCCGATCTGCACGCCCGCAACCAGAAGCAGCATGGTTCCTGGGTATTGGCGCTCGTAAAACCCGAGGCCAAAACCGGTTAATAACTTCCATGAAAAAATCATTTGCAAATCAGAGACCAACTTGGCGGGCGTATAGCCGGGTGACTTGCGCGCCAAAAAACAGGATTTGAGAGGAATAATAGACCCACAAGAGAAGGACAATGAAGGAGCCCGCCGCCCCATAGACGGAGACCGTGCTGCTGCGCCCCAGATAATAGCCAATCAGAAATTTTCCCAAATTGAAGAGCAAAGCCGTGGCAAACGCGCCCACCCAAACGTCCTGCCAGGAGACCTTCGCGTCAGGCAGCACTTTGAATATCATGGCAAAAAGCAGAGTGATAACCCCAAGAGAAACCACGAAATTCACCATCTGCCAAAAGAATCTTTCATGCGGGGACGAGCCGGGGGCAAAACTTCCCAACGCGGTCAGCGCCGCGTTGAGCGCCAAAGAGACGAGGAGCAGAAACCCGATGCCCAAAACCATGGCAAAAGAGAGCAGCCGGTCCTTGATGAATATGCGCAAGCCGGAGCCCGGCGCCCGTTCCACACCCCAGATGGTGTTCAAGGCATCCTGCAGCTCAACAAAGACGGCGGTGGCGCCGGCGCCCAAAGTGACGACAGCGGCCAGGGTTGCCCACAGGCCCGACTTGGGCCGATTGGCGGCCGCGACCAGCGATTGGATGGCTTGGCCTCCATCGCGACCGACCAATCCGTTAACCTGGCCAAAGAGCTCCCGGCGCGCCGCATCCTCGCCGAAACAAAAGCCGGCCACCGATAAGGCAATCAAAAAGAGCGGAGCGACGGCAAAAATGGTATAAAAGCTCAGCGACGCGCCCAGGCGCGGCGACTTGCATTTGGCCCAGGCAACAAACGCCTCCTTGATTAATCGCACAAGATGTGGATCGCGAATGTGCATGAACTAACCTGCAGGCCGGCCCAGTTGTTGCGCTCCCTTTTCAGGGGGAGTGGAGTCAATTAATTTTTTCTTGTCTTCAGCTCTCTGTTCCACTGTTTGCACCGTGATCTGTTCGTCCACATTGGGAACCAGCGATTTGACAAAGGCATGGCGCAGAAGGGTGGCCACAGCCGTCCAGGTGCCGATCTTCTCCTTGCCGAAGGAACCGGAGATCGGGATTCGTGTGGCCAGCGAATCCTTGGCCTGGTTCTTGAAAGCGGCGCTCAATGTGCCAACAATAGCCTGCCAAAAAATCTCGAGCGCGTTCTTTTTGCGCTCTTTTTCCCATGCAAAGACCTCGAGCTTGTTAAAAAAGACCTTCACATAACCATCGTAATTGCCGTCTTTAGATGCGATCGACGTATAGAGGCCAAACCCGCCGCGTTCAACATCGAATTTTCCGTAAGCTCTGAGGAAACTGTTCAGGGCAACCAAGTCAACGTTGGTGAGCTGGGCATCGCATTGATAGGCAGGCGGGCTGGCCATGGGGTTCAGTTGCAGCTTAAGATCCAATCCCCCGCCGCCGATGCTCGTGGCATGGGCGGTGATGCCGGCGGGCAGTTCGCCTTGGACCTTGCGCGAGTTGGTCAGATTGGTGGCGGTGACAGACAGTTCATTTAAATAGATATCCACTGGCGGCGTGGAATGCTCATTTTGGAAGTGAACCTGGCCGTTGGTGATCTCAAGCCGGTTCAGATTGAAAGGGAAAAGGCTCTCCAGCATGGTGTTCCAGTTCTCCTCTTTGCCAGTCTGGGTCTGATCCGGGGTGGGACCCCCCACAAAAGTCAGGCGCGGCCGCACCATTACCACTTGTCCCACAATCGAGCGATGAAAGAGTTCCCTCCATTCAATCGAAAGATGCAATTGATCGGCGGCAAAGAAGGGAACGTGAATGCCGCCGGTCCGCTTGAATATCTCGAGCTTGCTGATCTGGTATTTGCCGCGCCAAAGCTGGAGGTGAACGCTGCCAATCCGTCCGCCATAATCGCGCGCCATGTTAAGCTGGCGATTAACATACTTTTCCACGGCAAACGGCAGGACCAAACGACCCGCCAGCAGACACACCAACCCACCAACCAACCAGCGGGCTAATCGAAATGCCCGGCAAAATCGGCCGATTCCATCCACATCGAACTTCATAAACAGGGCCGGCTGACGGAATGGACGCACCCTTCGCGCCAGCCGGCTCCTCAATGGTCCTCCCGACCCAACTCACATCTGGCTCGTTCTTCCGCCAGATCTCTCGGCCCCCACTTCCGATTCCGCCAGAGCCTCCTGGTTGTTCTTGGAAGCGCATTCAGTCAACACCCGATCCGCCTCCTTCTCCTGATCCAAAATCTCCTGGATGAGACGGGCAGCGTCGTCATTGCCGAGCAGTTCGGCCCAGGCGTGAAGCGTGCCATAGGAAGCGATTTCATAGTGCTCCACCTTCTGGGCGGCCGAAATGATGGCGGCATTGATAACGGGAGTTTTCTTATACTCACTGATGATTTCATCCCCCTCATCGAGAATACCCGCCATGGCAGGACACTTTTTCGCATGGGGCTTTTCATCAAAAACCGCAAACACCCTCTCGAGTTTTGTCACGTGCCCCTCGGTCTCTAGCAAATGCTGCTGAAGGCCCTGTTGCAGTTTTTCGCATGTGGCCGCTTTAATCACCTTGGGCAGCGCCTTGGTGATGCGGTTTTCGGAATCGTACATGTCCGCCAATTCGTCGAGGAACAGATCTTTCAATGTTTTCATAGGAAATACATCCGGTTGATAATTTTCTATTTTTGCTCTCCAAAGGCAGTCGTGCCTTCGAAAGACAGCAATCAGCTAGTGACGTGCCAAAGCGGTTGTTGCCGCACCGCCTCTCCGGCAACGGTTTACCTGCCGCGCGCGACCGGGGCTTGTGGCACTTCGCAATCAAATGCCCGCAAAATGCATTGTAAAACGATTTTCGCCTGCGTTGCGTCCGAAGGATTGCCCGTGGCACGAAATTCGCTAAATGACGCACCATGCGATATAAACTTTGCCCGGCACTGCCAGCGCTCAATCTGTTCGTGACACCGCGCCAACCAAGTTTCAGAATCCTTATTGCCTGGGATGAGCAAGACGCTCTTTTTCAAGCCGGGAAGGTGCTGGGTTTGGTGGACACACTGAGTGGCAAGCAGATCGGCGTATCCCGAGTGTTTTGGAGTTTCGCGCTTTTGCGTAATGCACTATTGAGGGATTTTGCCGCCAAGGACGCTGCTGAGGCGGAGTTGATTGTCCTCGCTTTCAGCGGGCACGGAGAATTGCCGCCCCATGTAAAGTGTTGGGTGGAAACCTGGCCCATCCGGCTACGAGCGGGGAAGGCGGCGCTGGTCACATTGATCCGCTCCAAACAGGAATCCTGCCAGCAGCAGATCGACTACCTCCGGAAAATGGCGAAGAATCGAGGCCTGGAATTTTTCCATAGTCAGGTGGACTGGAGGTCTCCGGATCGCGTTCCTGCGCCCTTTCGTCACGCGCACATCGGCGCGATGTCCCCAGCCCACTTCATTTCTGATCACATTCCCGGGAGTACCGGTGAATTCAATTGATTAGATTAGCAGCAAACTCAAAAGAGAAGGAATTATGAAAAAATACCGTGTTACAAGCTATGTGGCTCCGTTTTTGGCCATAATGTTCACTCAAATGGCGATAGTATCAAGTTATGCCGCCGATACCGAGAACGATCATGGATCCCTCTCCGGATCCGATTATAAATTTGCGAAAGAGGCCTCCTGCGGTGGCATGTTGGAGGTCAATCTCGGCAACTTGGCTGCGGCAAACTCCAGCAACACGCAGGTGCAACAATTTGGCCAGCAAATGGTCAGGGATCACGGTAAAGCCGGCCAGGACTTGGGACAAATCGCCACCCGCAAGGGTGCGTCGCTGCCCACCGAGTTGCCGGCCCGGCACCAGAAAGAGGTGGACCGACTGACCAAGCTAAATGGTCCCGAGTTTGACAAGGCTTACATGGCCCTAATGGTCACGGCCCACAAAGCGGATGAAAAGGCCTTCAAGAAAGCGTCCGAAGAGGCGCAGGATCCCGACCTCAAGGCGTTCGCCGCCAACACGCTGACCATGGTGCAGGACCATCTGAAGATGGCGGAGGATCTGGAGGCGACAGTGAAACATGAATTATCCGTAAACAAATAGTCATTTTGGGAGGACGCATTATGCCCATACAAGAGACAATGAACCGCGCCCAGAAAGATTTAGCCGAAGGGAAAGCCCCCTCGACTCAAGCAGGGGAATTTGTTCGCGAAGAATTCCATCACATTCGGCAGGGAAAGCACGGAGCGCGTTCCACCCGACAAGCCATCGCCATTGGATTATCCAATGCTAGGCGCGCTGGTGTCAAATTACCCCCGCCAAAGCCGGGAAAAGTCTCGGCAAAAGTGCGGCGGCAAGCGGAGCGGGAATACGAGAAAGGGGACCGCGGCAATGGAACTCCTTCTCGCCGCCGTTCCAGGGCCACGATGGCGGCGCTGCAACGCGAAGGGCATCGTTCGGCTTCCTCATCGGCCATTTCAAGGCAAGCCCGCCGTAGCGCCAGAAACAGAAGTGCTGGCGAACGATCCGCCGCCGGACGAAAAGCTGCCAGAACCCGATCCGCGGAGTGAAAGCCATGGCATGATTAGAAAACTCAAGGCCGGCGGGCACCGCCTTTACTCGTGGAAGCGCAATCCCGCCACCGGCAAACGCAGAATTTTGGTTTTAAACGAAGAACCGTTGCTTGCCGACTGTCTTTTGAAGGATCGCCCCTGGCCGTGATAGAGGCAACCCAAACGGAAAGAGGGAAGCGCGTTCGGAACGACCGAATCGTTGGAGAGGGCATCGGCAAGGAAACGCCGCGTGATCAGAAGTCGCTTTGCCTGAGTGAGCGGACTGTCTCACAGATCGTTTTCTTTTTTACCGTCTGCAACAAGCTCTATATGCGCATGGCTGCTTGCAAAGAAGATCGTCCAGTGGCCCGCCAGGAGGGGCGGAAACGCCGGAAGGAATGGGCGCAGTCATGCACCCACCCCCCACCTCCCGGCGTTTACTTGCGAAAGAGTTTCGCTATTATAAAAATAAGGATGGCCCCCCCCAATCCTCCTCCCAATAGGAGATATAATATCGAAAAACCTATGGCAGCGATGATCATGACGACTACCTTCGAGCTCACTAGCCTGGATTTCCACGGAACAGAATTCGCCTAAGTAAACACCCGCCCGGGCGCTGGTGCTGAGGATGTTCAATCTGCTGAAATCACTTAATGTATTGGTGTTTCGATAGATATGATTATA
>JBEKDI010000087.1:0-24089 GCA_050014435.1 Verrucomicrobiota bacterium
TTGTGCGGTCGGGATGAACAGTTCGTCTTGTTTTGGGGTGCGTCGTCCTATTGCCATGATTATCTGACGCTCCAAACTCAAAATTGTTCAGTCAAATATATACATTTTTTAACGGTCTGCTAAGACAGAGATCGAATTGCTCGAATTTTACACGCTCATTGTCTGCACATGGTTAGGAGGCGCGATCTCGTGTTACCACCTCAACTCAAGGGTAAGAGCAAAGAGGAAACGATAAAATGAATACCGCGGTTAGTTCCACACAGAACAACATCGCCAGCGTTTTCAGTTCTCGTGCTGTTTTTTTGGGTTGATTTTCTGTGAGGCATAGGCGATGATTGGTTCATGATTTCCAGTAAAAGTCATTCAGTTACGCTCAACCAGTTCAAAGCAGACCAGCTAAATGGAAAAAGGCTGGCGTATGTTGTGGAAAAATCCCTGCACTGCGGGGCAGAGAAAATGCACGTTGAGAAATCCTTTGATGAACCGGGAAAGCACATTGTTTCCATTACGTTTGTATCGCTCTCCGACGCCAAGCCCGGCGAAGAATTTGGACTAATTCACAGCAACAAAGTGTCACTGGATCAAGACACCGTTGATAGAATTGAGACCTCCGAAGGCGGGACTGAGTACAAGCGTTATTGCAAAATGGCGGGATGCTACTTTGTTGTTCTTGTCGATATTTTCGTTCAAGCGCGTCGATAATACACTGGATAAATGGTGTTTCGGTCTTAATGACTAGCCCGAATCCAAGCGGTATTTTGGATTGGTCAAACCAGCTATCAGATTTAAAACGACAAACAGGATTCCACACAATGCTGCTTCTACATTCGTTTTCTGAGCATTTTTACGGTTTAGCGACAGAAGTCGTATTGTCCCATCTGGGCGCATCCTGAATCGGTTTCCAAACGTCTTCTGTTGGGTTGCAAAACCAAGCCCGGCCAGTGACCGTATCGCAACGAAAGATCATCCCCTCGTAATGGGGAAAGTCATAACGCGGCCTCCACAGGAACCGGACGCCAAACGCACCAACGAGCAAGCCCACTGCAAAAGCCATAAGCGCGACGGCAAGGAGTTTTTTCATGGCCAAGGATTACCACACGTGGCCTAAAAGACAACACGCTGTAGGGACATGAGCCAATATTTTTTCACATGGACGGTATTTGTCCATGTGGCTGTGCCATGATGAAAGGAAAAGTCTGAATTATGAAGGCGGGTTCGCCAATAACTGAGGGAACCGCGAACTGCCCAAAATGGTCGTTCCGTGTTTAAGTTAACGACGTGACTCGTAGCGCAGTTTTCCAAAACTGCTGTCGCGCCGATTTCGCAATCGGCGCTCTGCTTGCGGGTTGGGAATCCCGCGAGACGGCAGACTTGGAAGTTTGCGCTACAACGAATCACGCCAAGCACTGCTCCAGCGCCAGTCCTCGGGCTGGGCACACAAACCGGCGATGACCGGATTGTTCCGGATGTAGCGGGAGATGCGCGCCGCCTCGCTGTCGTTCCGAATCCAATGGTCGTAGGATTCCGGTTGCCAGAAGCGTCCCTCCCTTATGCCAAGAAGCTGCTTGGCGCGGCGCGAGGTGAATTGTTTCCACGATTTGAGAATATCGCTCAACCGGCAATTCGTCAAGGTGCGTAACTATTGGACATTTTGTCTTGACGAGTTTCTCAGGGATTGAAAATGGGCCGATGGGAATATCCGCAGCGGCTAAACCACGGAGCCACGCGCTGCTTGGAAATCATCCGAGGCCGAGTTGTGTCAGAACCTGGTCCAGTGTGAGGCCATGATGAGCCATTACCTCACCGAGTATGGCGCGCAGTGTTCCAGGGCGGAGAGGGTCGTGGTTGGGGAGGGTCAAATGATGTTCGCCGCCCGTTTGGGTGGTGAGGCGGCGGTGCGAGCCGACTTGCCGGTCAAATTGGTAGCCAAAAGCGCGGCGGAGCGCCTTTTCCAGTTCGACGGCGGAGAGATCACGCGGCAGCTTCATGCCACGGCAATCAGTTCGTCCATTACGCGGTGCAGGCGGATGACGGCGGGGGCTTTGCCTTCATCGAAGTGGCAGAGAACGGCCTCGCGGACATTGGCGCGAAGTTCCTCCCAGGTGTCGGCCTCCGTGACAATGGAGTGGCCGAGGGCGCGGGCAATGAACCCGCCATCAGTGTCGTCCTCTGTTATTTGAAATACGATTTCGCTCATGGGTCCACTGTAGCAGACGGTGAGGCAATGGGAAAGATGGTTTATCACCCGCGCTCATGTCATCGCCTGGCGCAAGGAATTGGAAAAACTTGCTTTGTCCCCGGCGTCCGTCCGCTTTTCCCGCCGTGAAGGGGTGTCCGCAACCCGAAATATTTTCACATGGACTGCATTTGTCCATGTGCCTGTGCCATGATGAAAGGAAAAGTCTGAATTATGAAGGCAGAATGCAGAGGTAAATCCGCGATTGAAGAGGCCAGGCACGACCGCTTCGTTCCGTCGCTGCTCGTAGTTTTTCAGAACTTCAGCCTTTCGCCTGTCCGCCAAAGTTTTAACGACGGCGGAAGCGCCCATTATCAATTGTCCATTGTCAATTCGCTTGGCCTGTCAACCGAATAGAGGAAATAATCTAAAAATGCCAAAAATGCCAAAATCCGTGCAATGTAGGCCCGAAGCCAGTTTTGTAATGCCCCGCCTCGGCTGGAGCCTCCCCAGCCAGAGATTGGTTGCCTCGTACGCCGCGGTAGGGCGACGCTCCTGCGGAGCCATTGCCTTTTCCCGGAAACTTCCCCCGCCTCGCCGGGAGCCTCGCTCTCCCACGGGATTGGTTGTCCGGTGCGCCCCTCGCGCGCGCTTGCTCCTTTCAAAAAAACTTGCCGCGCACTGGATGGAACTCAATGATTAGCTTGTATGTATTCTCGCCATCTTTCCCGGAAACCCCTTGCAATGTTCCGATCAACACTGCGGCTCGCGGTCGCATGGTGGATCGTCGCGCTGGCGGGGTTGATGGTGGCGCAGGATCAGACTGGCTCAGTCCTGCCGGCCGGGGTCAAGGTGGTGTGGGATGAGGGGAAGGCTTTCCGCGAGTCCACGCCTACCCGGGAACGCCTTTGCATCAACGGGTTGTGGCGCTGGCAGCCAGCGGCGGAAAATGCCGTCCAAGTGCCCACCGTTGGCTGGGGGTACTTCAAGGTGCCGGGTTGCTGGCCGGGGATTCAGGATTACATGCAAAGCGATTATCAGACGCTTTACCCCTGCCAGAGTTGGGCCAAAACGAATTTTAGCGAAATCCAAAGCGCCTGGTATGAACGCACGATCAGCATTCCGCAGAGTTGGGCGGGGCGGCGCGTCGTGCTTGACCTCGAGTACTTGAATTCCTACGCGGTGGTTTATGTCGATGGCCGGAAGGTGGGCGAGATGCGCTTTCCGGGCGGGCAGGTCGATCTCTCGGGCGTTGTCCGGGCGGGCGCGACGCACAGGCTGAGCTTGCTGGTCGTGGCGATGCCGCTCAAATCGCTCATGGAATCGTACGCCGACACGAACACCGCCAAGAAGAAAAAGGGGAAAGTGGAACGCCGCGGCTTGTGCGGGGATGTCTGGTTGATCGCCGAGCCGGGTGGGGCGCGAATCTCGGATGTCAAAATCGACACTTCATTCCGCCGGAGCGAGATAACGTTTCAGGCAGGGTTGGAAGGGCTGGCGGGCGACGGGCGCTACCAATTGCAGGCCCGAATCAGCGACCAGGGCAAACAGGTGGCGGAGTTCACCGGGCCGACGTTCCCGGCGCACGATGTGAAGGACGGCAGGGCGGCGTTCACGGCGCCGTGGAAAGCGCCGAAGTTGTGGGACATCAACACGCCGCAGAACCAGTACTCCGCCGAGGTGACACTCCTCGATGCCCGAGGCAATGTGATGGACACCGCGATGCCGGTTCGGTTCGGGTTCCGCGAATTCTGGATTCAAGGCCGCGACTTCTACCTGAATGGAACGCGGTTGTACCTGTCGATGGAAACGCTGGGCAATGCCACCGTGGGAGCGGCGCTGGCGACTTACGGAGCGGCCCGCGAGACTTTCCTGCGCCTTCAGAGTTTCGGGGTCAACTTTGTCTATGGGGAGAACTATGGCTGCGAGCCCGGGTCGCACTTGAGCTTTGCGGAGATCCTGCGCGCGGCGGACGACACGGGAATGTTGGTGGCGTTGTCGCAGCCGCATTTCAGCGTGTACGATTGGAAGTCGCCGGAAGCGGATCGGACCAACGGCTACGCGCGCCACGCGGCTTTCTACGTGCGGGTCGCGGGCAGCCATCCGTCGGTGGTGGCCTATGCCATGAGCCACAATGCCGCCGGTTACAACGAAGACACCAACCCGCGGATGATTGACGGGTTGACCGATCCGCGCGGGAGCGGGTGGGCGGGCAACAATGCCCGGCTGGCCTTGCGCTGTGAAGCGATTGTCAAGCGCCTGGACCCGGCGCGAATCGTGTATCATCACTCTTCGGGCAACCTGGGGGGAGATGTACACGTTGAACTTCTACCCCAATTTCGCGCCCAGCCAGGAGCTGGACGATTGGTTCGAGCATTGGTCAACGGCCGGGGTCAAACCACTGATGCTGGTCGAGTACGGCGCGCCGTTTAGCTGGGACTGGACGATGTATCGCGGGTGGTACAACGGCCAGCGCGAGTTCGGCAGCGCCGCCGCGCCCTGGGAATATTGTGTTGCCGAATGGAACGCGCAGTTTCTCGGCGACAAGGCCTACCAGATCAGCGACCGTGAAAAGAGCAACCTGCGCTGGGAAGCGCAACAATTCCGCACCAAGCACGCGTGGTATCGCTGGGATTATCCCTATCCGGTGGGCGACGCGCGATTGGACGAGTTGGAGACGGTGCAAGCCGCCTACACGACCGACAACTTGCGGGCGTTCCGCACTTGGGGTTTGTCGGGCGGCTCGGAATGGGAGTTCAACCGCTTCTGGAGACTGGGGGACGAATTCAAACCCACGCGACAGGATCTGCCCGTTGATTGGGACAATCTGCAGCAGCCCGGCTACAGCCCCGACTACATCGACCGCACTTACGCCCGCTTCGACGTGGCTTATGACCGGTCCAACTGGGTCGCCTCGGCCACGGCCAATTCGCTCTACCGAAACAACATGCCGTTGTTGGGCTGGATTGCCGGCAAACCGGAACATTTTACGGCCAAGGACCACATCTTTTATCCGGGCGAAACCGTCGAGAAACAGCTAATCGTCATCAACAACTCGCGCGTCAGCGTGACCTGCGAGGCATCATGGTCAGCCGACTTTGGCCAGTCGATTGGCGGCGGCAAGCGGGTCGTCGTGGCGACGGGGGACCAAACGCGCATCCCGATCCACGTCAAACTTCCCGCCGATTTGGCCCCGGGCAACCATCTGATCAACGCGTCCTTCAAATTCGGCACGGGGGAGAGGCAGGAAGATTACCTATCGTTACAGATCATTGCGCATCCGGCGGCTCCGCGACCGGTTTCGAGAATCGCGCTTTTCGACCCGCCCGGCCAGACGGCCAAGCTGTTGGCCGGATTGGGCCTGACCAACCAGCCGGTGGACGCGGCGGCGGACCTTTCGGGCTTCGACGTGCTGCTGATCGGGAAAGGGGCGCTGACGGTGGATGGTCCGGCACCCGTCATCAAGCGGGCGCGCGACGGCTTAAAGGTGGTGGTGTTCGAGCAAACGGCCGAGGCGCTTGAGAAACGGCTGGGCTTCAGGGTCGAGGCCTATGGCCTGCGCCAGGCCTGGCCACGCATCCCGGACAGTCCGCTCCTGGCCGGGCTCAACAGCGAAAACCTGCGCGACTGGCGCGGCTCCTCGACCTTGCTGCCGCCCACCTTGGATTACAAATTGAGTCCGCGCTACGACGGCGCGCCCGCAGTGCGCTGGTGTGGCTTGGAGGTTCCTCGTTTGTGGCGTTGCGGCAACTGGGGCAACGTGGCGTCGGTGTTGATCGAGAAGCCGCCCAAGGGCGATTTCCTGCCGATTATTGACGGCGGCTACGCCCTCCAATACAGCCCGCTTCTTGAATATCGCGAGGGCCGCGGGATGGTGCTCTTCTGCCAGATGGACGTGACTGGGCGGACTGAATCCGACCCGGCGGCCCGGACATTGGCGGGCAACATCCTGCGTTATGTTGATGCCTGGCACCCAGCCCCCCGGCGCGGCGCAATTTATGCCGGAGAATCCATCGGTATGGCCTGGCTGGTCACGTGCGGGGTCGAGGCCACGGCCTACAAAGGCGAGGCGCCGGCGACGAATGAAGTGCTGGTCGTTGGTCCGGGCGGAGGGCGCGAGATGGCGGCCCAAGGCGCGTCGGTCGGCTCATGGGTGAAGGCAGGTGGCCGCGTCCTGGCCCTCGGCCTGGATCAAGTCGAGGCCAAATCGTTCCTGCCGGAGAAAGTGGCGATCCAGTCCGGCGAGCATATCGCCGCATGGTTCCCTCCTTTCAGCGCCGATTCGCTGCTAGCCGGAGTGTCGCCGGCGGACATCCACAACCGCGATCCGCGCGCGCTGCCACTCGTGAAAGATGGCGCGACGATTTATGGCGACGGCGTGCTGGCTGTGTCAGGAAATGTCGTCTTTTGCCAGCTTCCGCCATTCGAGGTGAACAAAGCGATGGGAACGTGGCGCGTGAATCACGGCCAGGACCAATTCAACTTGCGCCGCACTTTTGGGCGCACTTCCTTCGCGGTGAGCCGGCTGCTGGCCAACCTCGGGGTGTCCGGTACAACGCCACTTTTGGAGAGATTCGGCGATCCGGCGGGCGGCATTGATCGCTGTCAAGAGGGCCTTTACATCACCCGGCCCACCGAGTGGGATGACCCCTATCGATTCTTCGGGTGGTGAGCCACCGTCACCGCGTGTAAAGGGGCTTCCATAACTCCGGGGAAGCACGAAAATTGGTTTTGCGAAGGAGTTCGAGAGAAGCAGGAAGTTTGAGGAGTCCGGCTTGGGCTGCATCGTATAGGAAACCCAGTGTGCCTGAAATTCTTAGTCCGCGTTGAATCGCAAATGCGCGAGCGGCAGCTTCATCGAGCAAAACCACGTCAGAATGGAGTTGCCTGGCCAGACGCAACGCGGTGCGCTCGCCGGGGTCGAGGGCAGCCATTGTTGTGTCAGTCTCTTCCGGGTCGGAATGAATCTTTAACCAGTCGGGCGGAGTAGTTGCCAGGCTACGAACTTCCGCCGGCGCAGCGGGATGTCGAAACTCCTCCGCGACTGTTTGTGTGGTGTGGATATCGCCGTAAAGCTTCGCCAGTATATCCTCATGGCCGATGAGCGTCAGATAGCAAAGTGGCGTGGCGTTGCTGACGACAATCATCAGCCACGGGCGGCGCGCAAGGCCGCGAGGTCGCGTTCAAGGTCATCCTCGCCATAATGCAAATATGCTTGAACTTCCTTGAGAAACGATTCGGTCTCCCAACGCGAGTCGTAGCCGAGCAACTCACCCACTTGATGCGCCGTGAGAGCGCCGGAACGATAAGCTTCAGCCGCAACGGCTTCGAGTACGCGCCGGGGAACATCCTTCCAACGCGAGCGCAACGTTGCGGACACATTTTCAGGAATTTCAATTGCGACGTTCATTGCATTAAAACAATAAAGCAAAATTGACGCCGTTGCAAGACAGTGTTTAGCCCCGGGCTTCTTCAGGTGGCGTTTTTCAGCTTACAATCGATCAGTGGGGATTGTAAGAGCCGCCGTAGCCTGGTTTGTATAGGCGCAGGCCGAGCACGTCGCGCATGATCTCGAAATGTTGGTCCCTGGCATAGACGCGACACTCCCAGCGCAGGCCAAGGCTGCCGATCAGGATGTCGTTCCAGGGGATGATTTGGCCTTTGTCACGCAAGCGCCAGGAGCATTCCCCGGCGAATTCCCAGGCGTTGGCATCGACAGCCTTGCTGGGGATGCAATCCATGTAGGTTGAAAGGCTTTTGCGGTCCGCGGCGCGCGCGCCGCCAAGGAATTCAAGCCTGACCGGACTGCAATACATGGCCTCGGCCGCTTCCAGCAGGCCTTCCAATCCGACCTTGCAAGCCAGGTCGCCTTCGCGCCGCGCCGCTTCGATCCAAATCGAGGAATCCACCAGAACCATAAAGCACTGTTCCGCCAAAAACGACAAACCCCTCTCCTGGTCTCCCCCGCAGAGCGGTGAGAGCGCAGCCGCAAGCTAGGAGAGGGGTTTGTACAAATTCTTCATCACGCTAGCCTTGCGACTTTTCGATTTCGTCGTTGGTGGCGGGATAATCGAAGCCCCCTTCCCGCAACAACTTGCCGAATCGCCGGGCCTTTTCCCGCTTGATGAATTCGCGCACGGCCAAAGCCACCGCCGGGCTTTTCTTCTTCTCGCCCGTGATCCTGCTCAACTCGTTGAGCGTCGCGGAATCCACATCAACCGTGATCCTCATTTGAGGAGATTTGCATCTTTTAAAATATAACACAACATCTTTTTGCATCTTTTTTGGATGGGAGGTGGCGGGCAAGGGCCCCCTGAAAAGATTTGGTTTTTTGCTCGCGCTCCGGGGCTGGATTAAATAATTTAGAGCCACACGAGGGGAGAGGGCTTTAAAATTAGCATTTATAATATTGAAAATACATATATGAACACACCCAGAGTAAAAGAAATCCTCAGTTGGTACGGCAGTGATAATCCCGGCACGTTGGCCAATCTGGCCCGGTTGCTCAACCACGGCAAGCTGGCCGGAACCGGAAAGCTGGTCATCCTGCCGGTGGACCAGGGCTTCGAGCACGGGCCGGCGCGCAGTTTCGCCGTCAACCCGCCCGGCTACGATCCGCACTATCATTTTCAACTGGCCCTCGAGGCCGGCTGCAACGCTTACGCCGCCCCGCTTGGGTTCATCGAGGCCGGCGCGCGCGAGTTTGCGGGCGAATTGCCCTTGATCCTCAAGATCAACAATCACGATGTTCTGTTCGACGAAAAGGACCCCCTCTCCGCCCTGACCAGCGGGGTGCACGATGCCTTGCGGTTGGGCTGCGCCGCCATTGGCTTCACCATTTACCCCGGCTCAGCCGCGCGCCTCGTAATGTATGAGCAACTCCGCGCCGCCGCCGCGCTGGCCAAGGAAAACGGATTGGCCGTGGTGGTCTGGTCGTATCCGCGCGGATCGTCCTTGAGTAAGGAAGGCGAGACCGCGATGGACGTCGCCGGGTATGCCGCGCAGATTGCGGCGCAATTGGGCGCGCACATCATCAAGGTCAAATTGCCGAGCGCTCATTTGGAACAAGAGGCGGCGCGCAAGGTCTATGAGAAGGAAAAGGTCCCGATTGCGACGCTGACCGAGCGTGTGCGCAACGTCGTACAATGCGCCTTTAATGGCCGCCGCATCCTTATTTTCTCCGGCGGCGCCACTGCCAGCGATGACGCGGTGTTCAAGGAAGTGACCGCCATTCGCGACGGCGGCGGATTCGGCTCGATCATCGGCCGCAATTCGTTCCAGAGGAAGAAAGAGCAGGCGCTGCAGTTCCTGGACAAGATCATTACAATTTACAAGCAGTAGTCGCTGCCGGGCGCGAAAAGGGTCTCGGGGTTGAACGGGAATAGCTTGCAAGTGATTGCAGGCGAATGGCTTGTGTTTGCCTCCGCGGGGCTGGTTTTCAGGGGAAACTGCTGGAATGCAGCGCGCCTGATGCGGCTCAAGTTCCGTCGTTGTGTGCCGATGTAAAGCATACGACGATGAAATTTGACAACATGGCCTTTCCGCAGGAGTTCCTGTGGGCGGCTTTGCTGGTCTCATTGCTGAGCGTATGGCTGCTGACGGGGCTTTTCCACCATCTCAACCGGCACACTCGGCGGGAGTATTTCAGCATCTGGACGTGCGCGTGGGTGTTTTACGCGGTGTGGATGACGTTAAGCCTGGGCATGGGCGACGCGGAGCCGGGGAGCCTGCTTTTCACCATCAACCAGTTTTGCGTATCCATCTCGGCCGCCCTGCTGTTGTGGGGCAGCCTGCGTTTTCTCGGCATTCAGGCCCCGCAAAGGGTGTCCCCGATGCTGGGGGCGTTTTTGGCGGTGTGGATTCTGGTCAGCCCGCAGTTGGTGAGCGATTCGCTGGAAATCCACCTGCCCGTGTTCATTCTGCTTGGCTTGAGCAGCCCTTTTGTTGCGGTTTGTTTCCTGCGCTTACGGAAACGGAAGGAATTTGTCGGCATGGGTATGTTGTCGCTGGGCTTTTTGCTGTGGGTCATCTACCTGGGCAGCTATCCCTTCCCCAGCGATTATGGAAATCTTTACAGCGTCGGATTCTTTGTGGCGGCGGGGCTGCAACTCTTCATCGCCACCAGCATGATCATCCTGCTCTTCCAGAAGGCCCACAGCGACGCGCAGCAGGTGCGCGCGGAAATTGAGGCCGTGCGGATCGAAAAGGAAGCCCTCAAGACCAAGGTCATCTCGACCAAGGAGGAATGCCAGAATCTCTACAATCGGATGCGCGCTACTGAAGAGACCGAAAGAATTCTCTCTGAACAGCAGCACAAACAGAAAGCCTCCGCCGAGCAGGAACAACTTCAGGCCCTGGGCCAGATGGCGGGCAACGTGGCCCACGATATCAATAACGCACTTTCCCCCATTACCGCCTATTCGGAATTGCTGCTAAGCACACTGAAGGACCTGCCCGCTGTCCCGCGACATAGGTTGCAGCGCATCAGCCAAGCCGCGGAGGAAGTGGCCCAGATCGTCGCGCACATGCGCGAGTTTTATCGTCCCGACCCAGACCCCAGCGCGGCGGACAACAACAACCTGTCCGCGGCAGGGCGCTCCGGCCCGCAGTTGGACCCCGACCTTCCCAGCGACGGAGAGCCTTGCCGGCCTTTGCGCATCCTCTGCATCGACGACGAAGCCGACATCAGGGACATCATGCATGATGTGCTTGAACTGGGCCACCACCAAGTCGCCATCGCCAAAGGCGGAAGGGAAGGGCTTGAGCTCTTCCTTTCCGCTCTCCGCGCGGGCAAGCCCTATGAAGTGGTCATCACGGATTTGACCATGCCGGAGTTTGACGGGCGGCGTGTGGCGCGCGCCATCAAGGCGGAATCGCCGCGCACGCCGATTATTATGTTGACTGGATGGGGTGGCCTGCCGAAAGCCGGCGGGCAGCCGGATCCGGCCGTGGATGCCGTGATCGGCAAGCCGCCGCGCATGCAGGAATTGAGCAATCTTCTCTTTCAAATCACCGCAAGGAGCGCCGCATGAAGATGATTATGGCGCAGAATTTATGGTCGCCGGTTAGTTATGACCCGTTCCACGTGGTCCTCCCCGTTCCACGTGGCGTCCTTCCATCCCGCCCCCTGTCGGGATAATGAACGGGCATCACTTCCGGCGGCCAGTGTATTCGCCCGCCCCCGCTGCCAGCGGGCGCGCGCATATCAAATCTCACATCTGGGTTCTCAAATGAAGGCCCTTTGCCGCACGCCTTCCCTGAGATCGAGGTTGACAGAAAGGCCGGGCTGACGCTTTTTGTGAGCGCCATGAACAGTAACGGCCAAGTTGATTGAAAGAGCCATCCGACATGAAAAGGAGGAAGGCCGCGCCATCGCCAGTGGTTTTTTTGTTTGACGTGGATAACACGCTGCTGGACAACGACCAGGTCCAGGTGGATTTGCAGAAGCACCTGTCGGAAGAGGTGGAGGCCCGCGGCGCGAAGGTGTACTGGGCGTTTTTCGAGGACCTGCGCCGCCGGCTGGGCTATGCCGATTATCTGGGCGCGTTGCAGCGGTTTCGCCGGGAATATCCCCATGATTTGCGGCTGTTGGCGGTCTCGCGCTTCTTGATCGATTATCCATTTGCCAACCGGCTCTACGCCAATTCCCTGGACGTCCTCAAACACGTCGGGCGGTGGGGGCCTGTCGCGTTGTTGAGCGATGGCGACGTCGTGTTCCAGCCGCGCAAGGTGGATCGCTCCGGCTTGGGTGAGGCAGTTGGCGGCCATGTGATGGTGTATGTTCACAAGGAACATGAACTGGCCGACGTGGCCCGCCGCCTTCCGGCGCGGCATTATGTGATGGTCGATGACAAATTGCGGATACTGACCGCGATAAAAAAGATTTGGCGCAATCGAGTTACAACGGTTTTTGTGCGTCAGGGCCACTACGCCCTGAATGCGGACGTGGTGAAGCGCTTTCCTGTCGCAGACATCACGGTCGAGCGCATCGGCGATTTGCTCCATCACAATCTGCGCGACTTCCTGCGGGGCGCACAGTCCCCCGCAGCATGAAGCCGATGGGAAACATGACAGCCTGTTATGCCGTCGGATGGAATTTTTTCCGCGCCTATTTCTCCATCTACCACCGCTACAGGGTGTTTAACGTGGAACGGGTGCCCTTGCAGGGGCCGGTCATCCTGGCGTCCAATCACGCCAGTTATATTGATCCGCCGCTGGTGGGCACGGGCGTGAGACGGCAGATAAACTACTTGGCCCGCGATTCCATCTTTCGCGTGCCAATTCTTTCCTCCATATTGCGCTCCTGGGAAGTGGTGCCGGTGGACCGGGACGGGGGCACCGGGCGGGGCCTGAAGGCGATATTGGATCGATTGGAGCGGGGAGGGGCCATTATTCTTTTCCCGGAAGGGACGCGCTCGCGGCATGGGGAGTTGAACCCGGCGCGTTCCGGCATAGGGTTGGCGGTAATCAAGTCCGCCGCGCCCGTCGTGCCGGTGCGGGCTTTTGGGACATTTCAGGCCTTCGGGGCGCAAATGCTCGTGCCGCGGCCGCGACGGCTGACTGTCAAGTATGGCCGGCCACTGCTGTTTGAGGCGGCGCGGGCGGAGGCGCAAACTTGCGCCAAACCCCGCTTGAAAGAGATTTACCAGCAAGTGGCCGACGAGATCATGGCCGCCATCGCCGGCCTCGAAGCGAAGGAAGATTGATGATGAAAGCTGTGATTCTGGCCGCAGGCAAAGGAACGCGCATGGGCGGGTTGACCGGCGAATTGCCAAAACCGATGTTGCGCGTGCAGGGCAAACCGATCCTGGAATTGATTTTGCAAGGGTTGATGGAAGCCGGGGTGCGGGATTTTTTTATTGTCACCGGCTTTCGCGCGGAGGTGATTGAAGGCCATTTCGGCGATGGAACAAAATGGGGCGCGCGCATCCATTATGGCCGGCAGGCGGTGCAGGACGGAACGGGCAAAGCGCCGGAAGTGGCAAAGGAATTCGCCGCGGGCGGCGATTTTGTCCTGACTTATGGCGATATACTCGTCCGGCCACAAACTTACCGCGACATGCTCCGGCGCTATGCGGAGGGGGCTTTTTCGGGACTGGTCACCTGCACGGGAAGCAAGGATGTGACTAAAGGCGGACTCTTCTTTTTCGACAAGGCCTTCTGCCTGCGCCGGCTGATTGAAAAGCCCGGCCCGGCGCAATTGGAACAACTCCGCCGCGAAGGTGAATTGCCGGCGGGCAGGCCCGCTTGGTACAACGCGGGCATCTACATCTTCAAGCCGCTATTGTTCGACTTTACAGCACGGCTGCAAAAATCCCCGCGCGGCGAATATGAATTGACCGACACCATCAGCGCAATGCTGGCGGCGGGCCATCGTCTGGCGGGTTTGGAAATTCAGGGGCGATGGGTGGACGTGCGCGATCCGCAAGTCCTCGCGGCTCTGCAAAGAGAAAGGTGAGGTCAATCTTCGTAGCGTGACCAGTAATAAATCCCCACCATAATGCCGATGGCGGCCACGCTCATCCAGAAGGCGGAGCTGATCAGGCAAGAAACTACAATAAGAGCAACGCCTCCCACCATGGGAGGAAGCGAACGCTGCCTCTTTCCGTAAACCCAGTAACCGAACCCGATGCCGCTCCACAACACCGAAGCAAGCAAGAAGCTGGCGTCGAGTTTAAACGGGAGGACGTGTTCCAAATCCATCGCGGCATTTCCGCAGGGGATACGTCAAAAGTCAATTCAACAAATCCTTGACCGTCCGGTCGGGGTTTGACCCCGCACCGCTGCTCGTCGAGTATCCGCGCGCGAGGCCGCTAGTTTGTGGCTGGCGCGTTGGTCGGGACCGCGTTGGTGGATGGCTGATTTGTCGCACCCGATGTCGTGCCGGTGTCTCCGCTCTGATTGCACCCGCTGGTGAGATTCATGAGCAACAGCCCCAATGCCAAAGATAATATAATTCTTTTCATTGCGCAGCCTAGGCTTTCCCGCGTCCGGCGTCTATGGGGTGTAATCCCCATGCCGGCTTGAAATGCTCCCTGACCAAGTTCCGGGCGCCCTCGACCAACGCCCCGTCCCGCGCCAGATCGCCAAAGCGCAACGGCGGCGCGCCGCTTTGCTGCCGTCCCAGCAGTTCGCCCGGGCCGCGCAGCCTCAAATCCTCCTCGGCAATGCGAAATCCATCCGTCGTCTCTTCCAGGACCTTTAGCCGCCTCGCCGCATCCTCCGTCTTGACGCCGGCGATCAGAATGCAATAGGACTCTGCCGCGCCCCGGCCGATCCTGCCTCGCAATTGATGCAATTGCGCCAGACCGAATTGTTCCGCGTTTTCGATCAGCATCAGGGTCGCATTGGCCACGTCCACCCCGACCTCGACGATGGAGGTTGCCAGCAGCAATTGCGTTTCATTGGCGCGAAAGGCGGCCATGACCCGGTCTTTCTCTTCGTCCTTCAGCCGCCCGTGCAGAAGGCCGATTTTCCAGGGAGCGAAAGTTTTTTGCAAATTTTCATACTCCTTCGTCACGGCTTTGATGCCGGCCGCCGAATCCTCCTCCTCCAGGCGGGAATAAACAATGTATCCCTGTCGGCCCAGGGCCAGTTGCTCGCGCATGAATTTCCAAACCTTCGGCAGGCTTGCGCTTTCGCGCACAAACGTTTTGATCCGGCCGCGCCCGGGCGGGCTTTGGTCGATCACCGACATGTCCAGATCACCGTAGAGCGTCAGCCCCAACGTGCGCGGGATCGGCGTGGCCGTCATGACCAGCAGATGAGGATGGGCCCCTTTGCGAACCAATTCCTCGCGTTGGCCGACGCCAAATTTGTGCTGTTCATCAATGATGACCAAACCGAGTTTTTCCGGCGAGAATGAATCCTGCAACAGCGCGTGCGTGCCGATGAACAGAGTCGGGGCAGGAAAGAGGCCAGCCAGGCCCGTTGCGCCAGGCGTCCGCGTGCCGCCGGTGCGTAATTCGACCCGCACCCCCAGCGGTTCCAGCCAGTGCCGAAAAGTCCGGTCATGCTGCGCGGCCAGAATCTCCGTCGGCGCCATCAGGGCCGCGTTGGCCCCGCTTTCCAGCGCCATCAGCGCCGTGCAGGCCGCGACCACCGTTTTGCCCGAACCGACGTCGCCTTGCAGCAGCCGGCGCATCGGCGGCGGGCCGCCCATGTCCCGCCGGATTTCCCGCAGGACACGGGATTGGGCATCTGTCAAGTGGAATCCCAGTCCGGCCAGCAGCGGCTTGATCCAGTGATTGTCGCCTGCGCAAGGCATTGCCCTGGCGTTTTTCTCCAGGTTTTTGCGCCGCCGGTGCATGGCCTCCTGCAAGGCAACGAATTCATCGAGGGCCAGCCGCGCGCGCCCGGTTTCAATGTCGCCCATCTCCTCCGGAAAATGAATCAGCCTCAGCGCGTCGGCCCGCGCGGGCGCAAGGGCCAGTTCCGGATGCGGCTCGGCGGCGGCGGGCGCGAAATCCTCCACCAACCGCCAAAGCAACGATCTCAACCAGCTCTGGGGCAATCCTTCCGTCAATGGATAAATCGGCGCAATCCGGTTCAGATGAATCGACGTTTCCTCCAACACTTCCGCTTCCGGATGGTCGATGGTGCGGGGGCGCAGGGAAACCGGCTTGCCGAACACGACCACCTCATCGCCGGCCTTGAAATACTTTTCCATGAAGGGCAGGTTCCACCACCGGCAATGCAGCCGTCCGCTGCCGTCATCCAGGATGAATTCAAACACCGACCGTCCGCCGCGCCAGCGTTTCAATCCGGCGGCGGCGATCCGTCCGCGCACCAACGCCGCCTCCTGCAGTTGCAGCTCCACGACGCGCTGAAAATGGCGGCGGTCCTCATAACGGCGCGGCCGGTGCAGGAGGGCGTCGCCCACCGTGAGCAACTCCAGCCGCAGCAACTGGGCCGCGCGTTCCGGGCCGACCCCGCGCAACTCACGAAGCGGCGTCAGCAGCGGGTTTGGCGATTCTGTCACAATCAACATATAGATGAGGGGGCACAAACCTTAAACCCCAAATTTAGTCTTTAATCTCCGCGCCTTCCCCATAACCTGTCGCCATGGCAGAATCCTTGCCCGACCGCCTTTGGAAGGAATACAGTCTGGCTTTTGAAGACTTTGATGATATGACGCTGGCCCGCTGGCTGGCCCAAACCCTCAGCCAGTTGCAGGGTCGAATCTGGCGGTTTTCGCATCCGTTGATCGGCTCTTACCGGCTGGCGGCCGAAGTGGCGCATCGCCGGCAGATTTGGCTCAAGCGCCTCGCCAATTTCCCGGCTGGCTTTGCCCCGGCGCCGTGCTGCCGCGCCCCCACTTTGCCCCTCTTCAGCCGCGATATTCTGCAAAGCGGCTTGATCTGCCAGCATTGTCAGGAAACGCTCGTGCCTTTTGAAGAGCTGCCCGCCGACCTGCAGCCGCCCCTGCAACGATGGCTGGACGACTACGCCGTCGTCCATGCCGTGGCCCATTGGGACGATCAGCAGCGCAAAAGCGTGGACGATTACGACCAGGCTTGCGACGAAGCCGCCGCTAAGGCCGAAACATTGCTGGCCTTTGCCGCAAACCAATTGATGCCGCGCTTTCTGGATCATTACGCCGCCATTCTTTGGGAGGACCAGGACGAATGCCTGGAGGTGCTTCCGGAGGATATTGTCCTGTCATGAAACTTCCATGAAACGTCTTATCCGCGCCGCGCTTTACCTTTTCATTATTCTGGTCGTCCTGGTCGTGGCCGCGGTTCTGCTGCTCAACACCATTGTCAGACAGGTGGTCGAGAGCCGGGTGCGCGCCGGCACAGGCATGGAAACGAGAATCGGACTGATCGACGTCGGCCTTCTTTCCCCCACGATCACCATTGAAAACTTCAAGCTCTACAACACGCCGGATTTTGGCGGGTCGGTTTTTATCGACATGCCCGAATTGCATTTGGAATACGATCCCGGCGCGATCCGTTCCGGCAAACTTCATTTCAAACTGGTGCGGCTGGACCTGCAGGAGGTCGCCCTGGTCCAGGATAAAAAGGGCCGGTCGAACGTGCAGGAATTGCAGAAAAGAGGCCGCGAAACCTCCCGCCGAAAAGAATCTTCCGCCGATAACTTCAAGTTCACGGGGATCGACACGTTGAACCTGACCCTGGGCAAGTTCCGCCTGTCAAACCTTGCCTCGGGCCGCGAACAGGTGATTGACTTTGGCATCAAAAACCAGATCTCCCATAACGTGAAATCTGACGCCGACCTGGCGGGCCTGAGCCTCCTTCTGGCCGCCCGCACCGCGGCGGTGTCGTCATCAACCAACACCGTCCTTAACTTGCCCGCGCTGCTGCAAGGCCTGGTCTCGCCATAGCCCGCCCGGCTCATTTCAATCGCATAGTTGACATTTTTGCGGGAGATGAGTCTTTTATTGGCGAACAGACGTGCAACCGGAATATGAGTGAAAAGAAATATTATGCCCCCCCGGTGGAGAAAACCCATGTCCTGGGGGACGTGGCGGAAGCCGCGCCCCGCAAAAACATCCTGATTCTGGATGATGATGCCGCCCTGGCTGACTTGACCCGCAAAATTCTGGAGGAGAATGGGTATGCGGTGGAGACCGTGCCCGATGGCGTGCAGGGCATCAAAAAAATCATGGCTGGCGATTATTCGGTCATTTTGTGCGACATGGTGATGCCGAATGTGGCCGGGGACATGTTTTATCTGGCTGTCGAACGCGTCAAACCCCACCTCTGCAAGCGGTTTCTATTCATGACCGGCCATCGTGGTGATCGCAAGATCGACGAATTCATTCGCAGAGTCCACGGGCTGATTTTGTGGAAGCCGTTTCAGGCCCATGTTTTGATGGAGTCCATCCAGGCCATCGAACAGAAATGCAGCCAGTAATTGTCTAAGGATTGATTTCCTTCATGCGAATGCAGGAGGCCTGGCGGAGGGGCGAGCCGAAGTTTTCCAGCGCCGGAACGACTTGGGCGCAGCGCGCCTCGGCGTAAAGGCAGCGGGGATGGAAGGGGCAGCCGCCCGGCGGACGCAAGGGCGACGGCGGATCGCCTGGCAGGAGTATCCGGGCGCGGCGCGCTTCGCGCCTCGGGTCGGGAATCGGAATGGCGCTGATCAGGGCCTTGGTATAGGGATGCAGTGGTTTCTCGATTACGTCCGCCGCCGGGCCGATCTCCACGATCCGGCCCAGGTACATGACCGCGATCCGGTCCGCGATATGTTTGACAACGGAAAGGTCGTGCGAAATGAATAGCAGGGTCAATCTCATCTCGCGCGACAGCCGGGCCAGCAGATTAATGATTTGGGCCTGGATGGAAACGTCCAGGGCCGAAACCGGCTCATCGGCCACCAGCAATTTCGGGGCGACAGCCAGGGCGCGGGCGATGGCAATGCGCTGACGCTGGCCGCCCGAAAATTCGTGGGGATATTTGCGCCCGGCTCGCGGGGATAGGCCGACTCTCTCCAGAAGCGCGTCGATCCGTCCGGGCAATTCACGGCGCGGCACCCTGGCATGGGCCTGCATTGCCTCGGCCAACGCGTCGAAAACCGTCATGCGCGGATTCAAGGAGGCGTAGGGGTCCTGGAAAACCATTTGAAAATCGGACCGCGCTTCGCGCAATGCGGCCCCGCGCAACGCTGTCAATAATCGGCCCCCCAGGATGACGGCGCCCGCGTCAGGTCGGATCAATTGCAGGATGGTCCGGCCCAGGGTGGATTTGCCGCAGCCGGATTCGCCCACCAAACCGAGTATTTCGCCCTGGCGCAGGGAGAGCGACACACCGTCCACCGCCTTGACCTCGCCGAGGCGTCGCTTGAACAAGAACCCTTTCTCAACGGGAAAGTATGTTTGGAGATCCCGGACCTCCAAAAATGCCGCGCTGGAGCTCATACCGGCAAACCCTCCTTCTGCACGCGCAAACAGGCCGTGCCATGTTTCGGGGCCGTTTCCAAGAGACGGATTTCCTCCCGGGCGCAATACTCCACCGCCTGGCCGCAGCGCGGCGCGAAGGGACAGCCGGGCAGGGGATGGTGCGGGTCCGGCGGCTGGCCGGGTATGGTGTGCAATTCCTCGCCTTTCATTTGCAGGGCCGGAATCGAATTCCGCAAGCCGCGCGTATAAGGATGTTTTGTGTCGTAAAACAAATCGTCGGTCGGCGCGCTTTCCATCACGCGCCCCGCATACATCACCATGACGCGATTGCAAAAACCGGAGACAATCCCCAAATCGTGGCTGACCAAAATGACCGCCATCCCCAGTTCTTTTTGCATTTTTCGGATTAATTCAAGAATCTGCGCCTGAACGGTGACATCCAGCGCGGTAGTCGGCTCGTCGGCGATGAGGAGATCGGGTTTGGTGATGAGGGCCATGGCAATCATGACCCGCTGGCGCATCCCCCCGGAGAACTCGTGCGGATACATTTTCAGCCGGTGCTCAGCCTCGGAAATGCCGGCTTCATCCAGCATGGCCAGGGCGCGGTCCGTGGCGGCGGCACGGGAGATTTTTTCGTGGATCATCAACGGCTCGATCAATTGCTCCCCGATGCGCAGGAACGGATTGAGCGACGTCATGGCGTCCTGGAAAATCATGGAAATGCGCCGGCCGCGAATGCGGTTGAGCTGCCGGCGCGGGCAAGCCAGCAAATCCACCTCGCCGTATAGCGCCCGCCCGCCTTCGATGCGGGCCGGCGGTTGCGGCAACAGCCCCATCATGGCATAACACGTGACCGATTTGCCGGAGCCGGATTCGCCGACAATGCCCAAAGTTTCCCCGTGTTCCAATTGGAATGAGACGTCCTGGACGGCCCGCAGCACGCCGTTGCGCATGTGAAACGAGACGCAAAGATTGGTAACGTCGAGCAGCGGCATGGGGATCAATCCTTTGAGCCACGAACATCCAGGGCGTCGCGGAAGCCGTCCCCAAGGAAGTTCAACGAAAAAAGGGTCACGGCCATGACCGCTCCGGGATAAAGCAGCAGCCAGGGATACTCTTCCATGACTTCAGCGCCTTCCTTGATTAGCACGCCCCAGGAACTGTGCGGCGGCTGGACCCCTAAGCCGAGAAAACTCAGAAAGGACTCCAGCAGAATTACTTCCGGCACGGTCAGCGTCGCATAAACGATGATCGGCCCGAGCAAGTTGGGAACGATGTGCCGGAAAATGATCCGCCACTCCCTCAAGCCCAGGGCGTGGGCCGCCTCGACAAATTCCTGGCGTTTGATCGCCATGACCTGGCCCCGCACAATCCGCGCCATGGTCAGCCATTCCACCGCGCCGATGGCCACAAACAGCAAAATGAAGTTCTGCCCGAAAAAAACCATGAGCAGGATAACGAAGATGGCGAACGGCAGCGCATAAAGAATGTCCACCGTTCGCATCATGACCATGTCGAGTTTGCCTCCGGCGAAACCCGCTATCGCTCCGTAGATCACGCCAATCGTCAGAGACACCGCCGTGGCACACAAACCGACTGTCAACGATATTCCTCCCCCGTAAAGCAGGCGCGCCAGCAGGTCGCGTCCGAGCGGGTCAGTGCCCAGCCAGTGAACATGATCGGGCGGGGCCGGGCCCAGCGCCAGATTCTGCTGTTCGTAACTGTAGCCGGTGATGTTTGGCCAAAGGAACGAGGCAAAGGAGAGCGCCGCCAGAAAACTCAGCGCAATCAGACCAAAAATCGCCAGCTTGTTCTGCCAGAGCCGATGCCAGGCATCCTGCCAGAACGACGAGCCGCCCGCGGTTTCGGCGGGGGCGGCCATTGCGATGGGGGTGGTGTCAGCCATTATTCAAAGCGCAATTTTGGATTCAGCCAAACCAGGGCCACGTCCGCCACAAGATTAAAGACCACCACAAAGCAGGCATAGAACAGGACCGAGCCCATGACCATGAAGTAGTCGCGGTTGAATGCGGCTGTCACAAAGTAGCGGCCCAAACCGGGGATGCCGAAGATGGTTTCCACCACAAAAGAGCCGGTCAAAAGTCCGGCCACAGCCGGGCCAAGAAAGGAGACCACCGGCAGCACCCCGCCGCGCAGGGCGTGCTTGAACAGAATCCGGGCGCCGCCCGCCCCCTTGGCGCGCGCGGTGCGGATGTAGTCCTGGTTCAAAATCTCCAAAAACCCTCCCCGGCACAATCGGGCGATATACGCGGCATAATAAGCGCCCAGCGTCAAGGCGGGCAGGACCCTGTCCCTTGGGAAAAACCAGCCCGCTGCGTTGAACCAGTCCAGATGCAGGGCAAAAGCGGAGATGAGCAGCGGCCCCAGGACAAAAGTCGGCACGCACAAGCCGATCATGGCCAGGCCCATGGGAATGTGGTCCCAGGCGCTGTTTTGCTTGAGCGCGGCCACCATGCCCGCCGCCAGGCCGAAAGCCAGGGCCACGACCAGGGCTTCGAGGCCCAGCTCCAGCGAAACTGGAAAGGCGTCGGCAATAATCTCATTGACAGTCCGTCCGGGATATTTGAACGAGGGGCCAAGGTTGCCCTGCAGCAGGTGTTTCATTTGCAGCAGGTATTGCTGGAACAACGGTTTGTCCAATCCGTAGTGGGCCTCCATGCGCGCGCGCACTTCGGGGCTGACCTGCTTCTCCGAATCAAACGGCCCGCCGGGCGCCAGCCGCATCATGAAAAACGTGGCCGTGGCAATGATGAACAACACCGGGATGGCCTCAAAAAAACGGCGTGCAATGAAGCGAAGCATGGTCAGTTGTCCTCCGGCACGAGGTAAATGGACTTGAAATCGTATTGGTCGATGACGTTGGGATACCAACCACGGACGCTCGGCCGGATCAAACGGGGCCGCGTGTAAAAATAGATTGGAATAATCGGCATTTCGTCCAGCAAAATGGCCTCGGCTTTCTGATAGGCGTCGTAACGCGCGACCCGGTCGCCGGTATTGGACGCCAGGCGGACCAGCTTGTCGTACTCGGCGTTGGACCAGCCGGTTTCATTGTTGCCGCTGTCCGTTGTAAACAAATCCATGAAAGTGCTCGGATCAACGTAATCCCCGTTCCAACCGAACCGGCCAATGTCATAATTCGTCCGCCGCATCGAGTCCAAATAAACTTTCCATTCCTCATTGTGCAACACGATATTGATGTTGAGGTTCTGCTTCCACATGGCCTGAAAGGCTTCCGCGATGGCCTTGTGGCTTTGCAAGGTGTTAAACAGCACTTCGACCGTCGGAAAATTCTTGCCGTCGGGATAACCGGCCTCGGCCAGGAGCCGGCGGGCCGCGGCCACGTCTTCCGAGATTTTGCTCCGGCAGGTGTATCCAGCCGTGTTGGGCGGTGTGAGACAATAGGCCGGCTCCTCCCCGGCGCGCGTCACGGTTTCGGCGATGGCATGGCGGTCAATCGCCATGGCCAGCGCTTCGCGCACCCGTTTGTCGTTCAGCGGCGGGCGCGTGACGTTGATCTTGTAAAAATAAGTACCCAGCAACGGATAAACATGGATGAGATTGGGCTTGTACTTGCGGTAATACGCGACCTTTGAAGGCGGGGCCTGCGGATCGCTGTGAAGCTGCCCGGAACGGAACATGCGCTCGGCGGTGTCCGTGCTTTCGGTCGGATCAAAGTAGATTTTATTCAGCCGCACATTTTTCGCGTCCCAGTAGGTCGGGCTTTTCTCCACCAGAATATGAGAATTGATCCTCCATTCCTTCAAAACGAACGGGCCGTTGCCCACAAATGAGCCTGGGCGCGTCCACGGATTGTTCCGGTCATCGATGGCCCCATGCTTCTCAATGACCGCCACGGGCACAGGAAACCAGGAGTCGTGAATCATCATGGACAGCAGATAGGGCGCGGGGCTGTGCAGGGTCACTTCCAGGGTATAATCGTCCAGCGCCTTGAAACCGACCTGGCTGAAATCCGAAATTTTCCCGAGGTTGAAAGCCTCGGCGTTCTTCACCGGGTAGAGCATGTAGGAATATTGCGACGCCATGGAGGGCAGCAGCATCCGGTGGTACGACGCCACGAAGTCCCGCGCGGTCACGGGCTGGCCGTTGGACCAGCGGCCATTCTTGCGCAGGTGAAATGTATAGACTTCTCCGTCAGGCGAAATTTCCCACTTTTCCGCCGCACCGGGATGCAGGGAAAGGTCTTTGGCATCCGGCGTGACAAGCCCTTCGTACAGCGAGCTCATTATCTCATGTTCGATGGTGCCGGTGGCCACCGCCGGGTCGAGGCTGGAAGGCTCGCCCTCGTTATTGATGCGCAATTCCTGGGTGCGGTCGCCGATGGCGGTGAGCGTCTCGCGTCTGCCGCAGCCGCCGACCAGCAGCGCCACGACGCAAGCCGTTAGAGACGTCAAATAAACATTCCGCGCAACCCTGGATTTATTCAACATGCGGTGCAGAGCGTTTCAATCGGTAAAAACCATACCGCAAACCGCAACACTTGCAACCACCTTCACGGCTTGCGCGGGAACGAAGCAAACCACGAATCCCTCATTCGGAGTGCCGCTAATTTCATAAGCTTCGATTTGAACCCCAAGAACCGGAGGTTCTGTTGCCTGACGGTAAAGTTCAATCAGCCGGCTCTTGAACGCTGATGGACTCTTTACCAACGAAAGGCCGCACACTGCATCGATCCCTGTTTTCGCATCCTTCCGCGCATCAACACCCCAAATCAAAACGCCGCCTTGAGTGTTTGCAAAACCAGCAATGGCTTCACTCCATATTTCCTTCATGTCGGAGTCCTTAGTCGCTTTAAAGTGTGCTGCACCTTTGAAATCAAGCCATTCAGTTTCAAAAACTGGTAGTTTGGCGTTCACCATCCGCTGAATGGCTGCGGCTGGGTTAGCAGACCGTTAAAAAAGGCGCTCTTGCCTGAACCTGTTCACAAAACCGATGGCACGGCCCACCAGGACGGTTATCAGGAGCAGGCCGATAACATTCCAAAACATGCCATCTGACCGGGTTGTA
>JBEKDI010000088.1:0-24056 GCA_050014435.1 Verrucomicrobiota bacterium
CAAATAATCACCCACCGGCTGCCCCGCTCCCAAATAATGATGGCTGGCCAACAAGCCATCATACCACCGAACTTCGTTCGCCAAAGGAACACGAACTGCCATGGAGGGACGAGCTTCTTTAGCAAGCTGAAGAAAATTCAACTTGGAGGCGCGTTCAACTTAGAATCAAGAATAAGACTATGATTTATGTTCTTGATTACTTCTTAACCCTCCAAGCCATGTCCATCAAATCCCGGGTGTAAGGTTCCGGCACCACGCCTTCGGCGGCATAAATATAGAGGGCGCAACGATAGACCTGACTGGCGACATTGGAGATGTAGCCCATGAACAACAGCGCAATCACCCAGATCACGCTGGCAACGACTGCGAACCAAATACTATTGAGGAGCAGCGCAATACCGCCCGCCAGCAGCAGCGGGACCAGCGAGCACATAAAGATCACCGCGCTCCCCGCCGAGAATCCGAGGTAACCAATCAGACTTTCACCCCAGGTCCGCTTCAAAGTAAGCGCGGACTGACGGAGGATTTTTATCGGATTGCGCATGGGTTCCTCCTGGATGATCACCGGAATCACAAACACCGCCGCAACGCTCCAGGCCATCCCGATCAGCCCCATCATGATTCTTCCGGCGAACGGCAATCGTTCCTCGATTTTGCGAATGATCCATCCGACCAGCCCGGCCAGCAGGGACCAAGCGAGGATCGACGGCAATCGGCTGCGAGCCACACCAAAACCGCGCCGGAAAGAAACGCCCCGACCGTTGAGAGCCTCGATGATCTCGCTGTAAAAAGCGACGTTGAAGAAGGTGGCCAGGAACATCGAGACAAAATAAATCGCGAGCAGACAAAGCGAACCCCAAGGGATGCCGCGCGCGGCGGCGGGAGGCGCGGATTGGTCCGCGGCAACGGGATGGCCGGTGAGCAGCGTTCTGAGATTATCGGCCGGACCGGCCGGAGGGTTGGCTTTGGTTTGGACGGCGTGCTTGGGCATGTAATAGTTCTGCAAGGCCACCCAATGTTGCTTTTGATACAGATGGTAACCAGTGTGATGCAGAACCACCGGGAGGGCCATCGCCGAGAGAAAGAAAAACGCGATGCACGCGGTCAGAAACGTGGTCAGGATGGGAAACCACAGCAGTTTGCGAAACCGAAGGGTGACGGTGATGGAAGCCTTGAAAAGCTGCCAGCTTTGTTTGAATTTTGTAATCATGATATAGAGTTGTTCCTTTCTTTGATGTAATTTAATAGTTCGCTTTCGGTCAAGCCGCTGCTGGCCGCGTCCGCCAACAGTCGGTGATAAAGGTCTCCCAGCCTGGCCTTTTTCTCCCTGGCACCGGGCGCGCCCCCGGACGGTTGGGCGTGGATGAAGGATCCTCTGCCGCGTTCGCTCACGATAATCCCCTTTAATTCAAGCTCGCGGTAGGCCTTGGCCACCGTGTTCGGATTCACCTTCAATCGCTCGCTCAGCGCCCGGATGGTCGGCAATTGGTCCCCGGGTTTGAACGTGCCCGCCGCCACCGCCGCGCAGGCCTGGCTGATGATCTGCCGGTAGACCGGGATGCCTGAATTATACTCGACTTGCCATTGATCAAAGTTGATGCCACTCATAACAATTTGTGTCCTATTTCACTCTTGTACTAGTAAACTAGCACAATAGGCGGATTCCGTCAAGGATTAATTTTCTGGAATAATCTTACCGCCCCGCCGCGGCTCAAGGCTATTTGTCGCGCTTCAATAAATACTCCGCCAGCGCTTCCAGGGCCGGGGCTTTGCCTTTGAAAACGCGCAGCGCCCGGAACGCCCGCCCTGTCAGTTGCCCGGCGATCCTTCGCGATTCTTTCATCCCCACGATGGACGGATAGGTCGCCTTCGCGGCGGCGGTGTCTTTTCCGGCTGTCTTGCCCAATTGCTCGCTGGTTTGGGTGACATCCAAAATGTCGTCAATAATCTGGAAGGCTAGGCCGACGTTGTAACCGAAATCCGTCAGGGCTTGCAATTGAGCCGGGGTGCAATTGGCGCTCATGCCGCCCAGGCGCACGGCGCAACAGAGCAGCGCGGATGTTTTTCGCTCGTGAATGTAGCGCAGTTGGCTGGCCGGGATTTTTTTGCCTTCGCCCTCCAGATCGGCGACCTGCCCGGCGATCAGTTGCTGTGAACCGGCGGTCTGCGCCAGCTCCAAAATGATATTCCGATGATTGTAACGCGGCCAGCCTTTGCATTGGGCGGCAATGCCAAAGGCCACGGTCAGCAGGGCGTCTCCCGCCAGGACAGCGATGCCCTCGCCGAAGACCTTGTGATTGGTTGGTTTGCCGCGGCGAAGGTCGTCGTCGTCCATCGCCGGCAAATCGTCGTGGACCAGCGAATAAGTGTGGATGCACTCGACGGCGCAAGCCAGGGGCAGGGCGTCAACAAGCCGGCCGCCGCAGGCCTCCGCCGCCGCCAGGCAAAGGGCGGGCCGGATGCGTTTGCCGCCGGCGAAAATGGAATAGCGCATGGCGCGGTGAATGGTGGCCGGCTTGGCCCCCGCCGCAGGCAAAAAGCGATTCAACCCCCGGTCCACCGCTGCCGTTTGCCGGCGCAAGTATGCTTGCAGGTCAAAAGACATGCGCTGCTTTTAGGCCAAGGGCGCGTCGGGCGCAACAAAAAGAACAACGCGAAAAAGGTGATGGGGCTTGACTATTTCGCGCCGGTTGATTTTATGATGCAAGACATGCATACCCGTGGCAATGGTGGCGCCGAGGCGTCCTTTCCCCTCAGCTTGAGGAATCCCAATCGCGTTCAGTATTGAGTCAACCCGCGTAACCCGAGAGAAACCCATGAGCAACGAAATTCAAAAACTCCCGCTAAAAGAGAAAATCGGCTACGGGTTTGGCGATCTGGCGTCTGTCCTGTTCTGGCAGACGATCATGGTCTATCTGCTTTATTTTTATACGGACGTGTTCGGCCTGACGGCCAAAGCCGCCGGGGTGATGTTCATCGTTTCCAGGCTGTCGGATGCGTTCTTCGACGTAGTCATCGGCATGATGGCAGACCGAACCAAAAGCCGGTGGGGCAAATTCAGGCCCTATATATTATGGGGAGCCGTGCCGCTGGCGGTTTCGGCGGTGCTGGCGTTTTCGACGCCTGGTTTTGGGGAGACGGGCAAACTGATTTATGCCTACGTCACGTTCATCTCCTTCATGTTCCTTTATTCAACGGTCAATATTCCCTACACGGCCTTGCTGGGCGTCATCAGCGGGGATCCTGTGGAAAGAGCCGATGCCGCCACTTCGAAATTCATAGGCGCGTTTAGTGCCGGAATCATCGTTTCCGCCACCGCCCTGCCGCTGGCGAAGTATTTTGGAGAAGGCAACGACGCCAAGGGTTGGCACATGACCATGATGATCTACGCCGCCGCCGCAGTGGTTTTCCTGCTGGTCACTTTTCTTTCGGCCCACGAGCGAGTGCAGCCCATCGCCAAGGAAAAAACCGAAGTGAGCAGGGACTTGGGCGACATCGTGCATAACGTTCCCTGGATATTGCTGTTTATCGTGACAATCCTCTTCATTCTCTTCGTTTGCATCCGCTTGAATGTGACCACCCACTATTTCAAATATTACGTTGGCGAGCAGAACGTGACTTTGTTCGGCACAACCCACAAATACGGTTTTGAAGTCCTGGCCTCCGCATTCAACACCGTCGGGCAGGTCCTTTCCCTGGTGGGGACTGCATTGGTGCCGTTATTCGCGCGGGTCCTGGGAAGAAAGAAAGCGACGATCATTCTTTTCCTCACGTCGCTCGTTTGCACCGGCGCATTCTATTTCTTCAAGCCGGAAGACCTGGTGCTGATTTTTGTTTTCCAGGCAATCGGCTCGCTGGCCGGCGGACCCATCTCCGCCTTGTTTTGGATCATGTATGCCGACACGGCCGATTATTCCGAATGGAAGACCGGACGACGGGCGACCGGGTTGGTGTTCTCGGCCTCGATTATGTCGAATAAAATCGGCTGGGCCGTCGGCTCCATGGTGGCCGCCTTCATCCTGGCCCAGACGGGATTTGTGGCCAACGTGGCCCAACACATAAACGTCCTGACCGGTTTAAAGGCCATGATGAGCCTCATCCCCGTCGCGGTGGGGGCGGTTGCCTTGATCCTGCTGGTGTTCTTCTACAAGCTGGATGAAGGAACCATGGCGAAGATCAAGACGGAGCTGGACGCAAGACGCAAGGCCGGCGAGCAAGCCGCCCTGACTGCATAACAGAAGTCATTTAACAAGGAGAACAGACAAGAAGATGAAGAACATGATTATCGGCAAATCACTCCCCAACATGCCGTGGGAGGACAAACCAAAAAATTGTATTGACGTGCTGTGGCGATACAGCGGCAATCCGATCCTGGACTGGAATCCCATTCCCAAGGCGGCCCGGATCTACAACAGCGCGGTCCTGCCGCATGGCAATGAATTTGCCGGCGTTTTCCGCGCCGACCAGAAAAACGGGCGCGCGACTTTGTTTTTCGGCCGAAGCCAGGACGGCCTGAAATGGAAGATCGGCCCCGACCCGATCCGCTGGGTCGATGAAAAGGGAAAGCCCAACCCGATCAGCTACGGTTACGATCCGCGCTTCGTCCAGATCGGCGCGGATTTCTTCATCGTTTGGTGCGACGACATGCACGGCGCCTCCATCGGCCTGGGCCGGACCCGGGATTTCAAGAAGTTTATCCGCATGCCGAATCCGCTCATGCCCTTCAACCGCAACGGCGTGCTTTTTCCGAGAAAGGTCCACGGCAGGTATCTGCTCTTGAGCCGTCCCAGCGACAGCGCCCACACGCCTTTCGGCGATATTTACATGAGCGAAAGCCCCGACCTGGTCCATTGGGGAAAACACAAGCACGTCATGGCCCGCGGCGGGAGCGGCTGGTGGCAGGGCACAAAAATCGGCGCCGGGCCGATCCCGATTGAGACCCGGGAAGGCTGGCTCTTGTTCTATCATGGAGTATCCGGGACGTGCAACGGCTTCGTCTATAGCTTCGGCGCGGCAATTCTCGATATCGACGAACCTTGGAAAGTGCTCTACCGGACGCGCGACTATCTGCTCACGCCGGAAAAGCCGTACGAGACCACCGGTTTTGTGCCGAACGTGACCTTCCCCTGCGCCAACCTCTACGACGCCCGGACGGGCCGGATTGCCATTTATTACGGCGCGGCGGACACCTGCACGGCCCTCGCGTTTACCCAGGTGGATGATCTTATCCGCTACATCAAGAAGAATTCGGAAGTCTGATCGCATCACAAATCAACAACTCATCCCAAAGGAAATTAAATGGCAGAGGAAGTAATCCCAGCTGGCCCCAGCCAGTTGGTGCGCGACCGCGTCCCGATTCTGACAAAAATGGCCTACGGGCTTGGCACCGCCCTCGACATGTGGGGGCTGTGGCTTTACCCCAGCGTCGCCTTTGCGGTCTTTAGTATCTACCTGGGTGTTTCCCCGTGGTTGGTGGGCCTGGCCATGACGCTCATCCGCTTTTATGATGCGTTTTCCGATCCGTTTGTGGGTTGGATTTCCGACAACGTGCGGACCAAATACGGCCGCCGGCGCCCCTTCATTTTGTTCGCCGGCGTTTTATGCGGCCTGGGGCTTCCCATTTTGTTTCTGGTTTCGCCGACCTGGTCGGACAAGACGTTCCTTGGGCTGTCCGCCGTCTTTTGGTACATGATCTTTTCTTCGATGATTTATATTCCGCTCTTCAGCCTCTTCACCGTGCCGTTCAACAGTCTGGCCAACGAACTGACGCCTGATTACGAGGAACGCACCTCGATCATGACCTACCGCAGCGCGATGCAGAAGGTGTTCGAGGTGGGCAATTTTTACGCGTTGCGTTTCACCAACCTCGCCTGGTTCCTTGTGCCGGGCACCGGCAAGCAGAACGTCCTTCGCGGCATGCAGGTTTACACCTGCATCCTCGGCGTCATCATGGCGGTCTTCGCCGTCATCATCTTTCTGCGCGTCAAGGAACGCTATTACGAGAAAATCGTGGTGAAAATGCAGGAGCATATCTCGTTGAAAAGCGCGTTCTATGAAACCCTGACCTGCCGGCCCTTCCTGTTCATGCTGCTGGTGGGCGCTTCCTTTAACCTCGGCACCAGCATGCTGGGCACCCTCGGTTATTACGCGACCGTCTTTTATGTCTGCGCCGGCAACATGGCCGACGGCAATAACTGGAACTTCTGGATGGGCCTGTCCTTTATGTTGGGCGGGTTGATTGGCGCTCCCGTCCTCAACCGGGTCGCCTATTACTTTGGCAAACGCAATGCCCTGATCGTGACCGCCATTATCGGCATCTGCGCTTACACCGCTTCCTGGTTTCTTTACAACCCCCATATCCAATGGCTGCAAACCATCGCCTCCGGCACGATGGGTCTGACCGCCTCCGGCCTGTGGATGCTCTACGGTTCGATTTGCGCCGACGTCATCGATTACGACGAACTCCACACCGGCAAACGGCGCGAAGGCTCTTTCACCTCCTGCGGAACGTATATTCTCAAGCTGGGCAATTCGTTGGGGGGCGCCTTGTCGGGCGCAATTCTCAGCTTCATCGGCGGCAACGCGGCCCTGCAGAAGGGCGCGCCCGAAACAATTTTCTGGGTCCGCATCCTGCTGGCCTGCATCCCCATTGTCGGCATGGTCCTGGTCATCCTGTTTATTTTGCAGGTGCCGCTGACCAAGAAAATCTGCGAGGAAATCAGGAGGACGCTTGAGGCGCGACGCGGCGTCGTTTAACAATCACAACAACGGAACTATGAAATTCGGACATTTTGACGACGAGGCAAAGGAATATGTAATTGAACGGCCGGACACGCCCCGGTCCTGGGCCAATTATCTTGGCTCGACGGAATACGGCGCCATCATCACCAACAACGCCGGCGGCTACAGCTTTTATCTTTCCGCCGCGCAGGGGCGTCTCATGCGGCTGCGGTTCGATGACGTGCCCGCCGACCAGCCCGGCCGGTATATCTATATTCGCGACAAGCAATCCGGCGATTATTGGTCGAACGCCTGGCAGCCCGTGGGCAAGCCTCTGGACCAGTATAAAACCACCTGCCGGCACGGCACCGCCTACACAAAGATCACTTCCCAGTACGCGAAGATCGAAACCGAAACCACGTATTTCGTCCCGCTGGGCAAACATTTCGAATGCTGGCAGTTAAAGGTCACCAATCAAGACAGCGTCAAAAGAAACCTGAGCCTGTTCACTTTCGTCGAATACCCGAACCTCTGGCAGTGCTTCCACGATTTCCTCAACTTGCAATACTCGCATGGCATCGTGAAAATGGATTTCGTGGACGGCATCATTGATTACGGAAGTTCCGTGCTGGTCGCCGGCCAGGATAACCGCTCCTTCCTCGCGTTTTTGGGCGGCGAAATCGCCGGGTTCGACACCGACCGCGACGTTTTCATCACGCCGTATCGCGGTTACGCCAATCCGATGGTTGTTGAAAAAGGCCGCTGCACCGGCTCGAAGGCCTTTGGCGACGACGGTTGCGGCTCCATCCAGATCGACATTGAGCTTGAACCTGGCCAGAGCAAAGAGCTGGTCGTCCTAATGGGCAAGGGCAAGGCATCGATTGAAGGCAAAAAAACCGTCAAACAGTTCGGCAACATCGCCACCGTCAAGGCCGAATTTGAGAAGCTCCGCAAATATTGGCACAAGCGCATCGAAGGTTTGACTGTGCGCACCCCGGATGCGCAATTCAACAGCATGATGAACATGTGGAGTCCATTCAACTGCCTGATGACCTATTCCTGGTCGCGCATGGCCAGCTTGATTTACAGCGGCGAACGCGACGGCCTCGGTTATCGCGATACCGTCCAGGATTTCATGGGCGTGATGCAAATCATCCCGGACGAGGCGAAGAAGCGCCTCGAGCTGATGATTACCGGCCAGGGTTCCACCGGCGGCGCCATGCCCCTGGTCATGGCTTTCACCCACAAACCCGGCAAAGAAAAAATGCCCAAGGAAGACGAATACCGCTCCGATGACTGCCTGTGGCTTTTCAACGCCGTAACCACCTACGTCAAGGAGACGGGTGACACCGCCTTCTTCAACAAAGCCCTGCCCTATGCCGACAAAGGCCGGGCCACCGTGC
Organism: Verrucomicrobiota bacterium; assembly: GCA_050014435.1. Lineage (GTDB taxonomy): Bacteria > Verrucomicrobiota > Verrucomicrobiia > Limisphaerales > Palsa-1400 > DASRLE01. The sequence goes on from JBEKDI010000088.1 coordinate 8,124, forward strand.
TCGGCCACCTCCGCCGCGCCATTGAATTCAACCTCAAACGCACCGGCCAGCATGGCCTGCCCAGCGGCCTCTTCGCCGACTGGAACGATTGTCTGCGCCTGGGCACAAAGGGCACTTCCGTGTTTGTCGCCCTGCAAGTGCGTTACGGGCTGATAACCTATATCGAAATATGCGAAATGTTCGGCAAGACGGCCGAAATCAAATGGGCGAAAAAAGAGCTGGCGATCATCGACACAAAACTCGATAAATTCGGCTGGGACGGCAAATGGTACGTCCGCGCCTACAAGGAAACCGGCGAGAAAATCGGCTCGCACGAAAACAAGTACGGCTCCATCTATCTCAACACGCAGTCCTGGGGCGTCATCAGCGGCCACGCCGACAAGAAACGCGCCGTGCAGGCCATGGCGTCGGTCAATGAAAAACTCGCCACCGATTATGGCCTCATGCTCTGCGCGCCGCCTTACGATAACCTGCCCTGCGCGGAAATCCGCTCCATCGTGTTCAACAAGGGCGTGAAGGAAAACTCGGGCATTTTCAACCACACCCAGGGCTGGGCGGTGATGGCGGAAACCATGCTGGGCAACGGCAACCGGGCCTTCAAATACTTCCGCGGCAGCATGCCGTCCTCGTTCAACGACAAGGCCGAGTTGCGCGGCAGCGAACCTTATGTCTATTCGCAGTACACTCACAGCACTTACAGCCCGCGTTATGGCGCGTCACGCGTCGCCTGGCTGACCGGCGCGGCGTCCTGGGCCTACTACGCCGCGACGCAATATCTCCTTGGCATCCGCCCCGACTACAAGGGACTGCTCATCGATCCCTGCATCCCTGCCGACTGGAAGGAATTCACCGCCACCCGCCGTTTCCGGAACAAGACCCTGGCCATCCGGGTGCTGAACCCCGCCGGCGTCCAGAAAGGCGTCAAAAAAATCACGGTCAACGGCGAGGCGATTGAAGGCAATCTGGTTCCCGCCTCCAAACTAAAAAAAGAAAACGACGTGCTGGTCGAAATGGGGTAGCACTTTCCCAAGCCATTTTTGAAATGAAACGCGCCGTCACATTCTTGCTCTGCATCGCGCCAGGCATTGCGATTGGCTGGTATTTTGGCTACACGCGGCCCATGGCCAGAGAGCAGCGCGAGTTACTGGCGCATTCCCAATATATCCGGGACCATTTCCAACATGTTGATTCAGACGTAACTGCCTTGAATAAGAGCCGGGAAGACTATATCAAGGCGATAAAGCCATACATGGCGGAAAGCGCTTCGATGGCGCTCGCAGCCCTCCAGCGCCTGGATGGCAACGATCTGAGAGGCGCCCGATCCACGTTGGTGGCGGAAATTGCAAATTACTATCGCGGTCATTCGCGCGATGGTGACACAAATCTTCTTGCCAGGATTACGGCCCTCGCCGCCAAAGACGCCGTGCTTTCCAACGCAATTTACAAGAAGTCACCATGAGCGTGACGATGCAAGCGTCGAGGTGTGCGGGAGCCATTTTATTGCTGGCCGGAATTCTTGGCGCTCAAGCCCAATATACCTACACGACCTTCAGCGTGCCCGGGGCATATTCCACCATACCCTATGGCATTTCCGGAACCAACATAGTGGGCCTTTACGTTGACACCTACGGCAATAATTTGGGCTTTCTCTACAACGGTTCCAACTACACCACCTTGAGGGTGTCGGGAGCCAGGATCACCAAGGCCTGCGGCATTTCCGGCACCAACATCGTTGGGTATTCGACCACCGTAAATACTACGCAGGGTTTCCTCTACAGCAACGGCACTTACACGACGGTGAGTGTGCCCGGAGCGGCGGACACGTTCGCCTGGGGCATCTTCGGGAGCAACATCGTGGGCAATTACCAGACCACAAACGGCGCCCATCTGGGCTTTCTCTACAACGGCGCCAACTACACCACTCTCAGCATGCCGGGAGAAACTGGCACTTACGCGGGAGCCATTTACAGCAACAACATCGTGGGCGCTTGCATCAACTCGAGCAACGTCACCCAGGGGTTTCTTTACAATGGTAGCAACTACACCGCCTTAAATGTGCCGGGAGCAACTCTCACCGAAACCATGGGCATCTCCGGCAACAACATCGTGGGCTATTACCAAACCTCGGGCCCCTCGTATGCTTTCCTTTACAACGAAAGCAGTTACACGACTTTGAGCGTGCCGGGAGCGACCCAGGCCAGCGCCAACGGCATCGATGGCAACAACATCGTGGGTGCTTGGAATAACGGAACCAACTGGCTGGGCTTCCTGGCTACGCGGATCTTGCCGACATTGTATATCAGTCAGTCCGGCAACATGGTGACACTGCATTGGCCGTCCGTATCCGGCTGGTCCCTGCAGCAGAACGCGAATCTGGCAACCACAAATTGGTCCGCCAGCAGCGGCGTCACGACGACCAACGGCACGAATTATCTGGTCGCGCAGAATCCCACCAACACTCTCTTTTTCCGGCTGCAAAGCCAATGAGGTGATGGAGGAGCCGATCCTGATCCCAACCCATGGCCCGCCTTCGTTTGCTGCGTGTTCTTCGTGGTGATCCGTTCATCCGTGGTGAGGCAAAAGTTGATTTGCGCCCGGAATGGGCGGCGTTTAGCATCCAACAACATGACGATGAGAATCAAATTCCCCGGAGCGATTGGGCTGGCAGCGCTGTGCCTTCAAACCATCGCCTTGGCCCAGAACACCAACCTGCCCGCGCCAGCCGCCCAAACCAATGCCCCGACCCGGCTCCACACTTGGTGGCGGGATCCAGCCCCGGGCCAGCGGACTTATACCGAAAACAACAAGGACCTGCCCCTGATCTCGGTCAAAGGCAACAAGTTCGTAGACACCAACGGCAACACGGTGGTTTTCCGCGGGCTGGACCTCTCCGACCCGGACAAGCTCGAAATGCAGGGGCACTGGAACCGGGAACTTTTCGTCAAACTCCAGGAAATGGGCGCGAAGCTGGTTCGCATCCCCATCCATCCCGTCGCCTGGCGCGAACGGACCCCGCCGGAATACATCAAACTGCTCGACCAGGCCGTCGGCTGGTGTACGGAACTGGGCATGTACGTCATCATCGACTGGCACACGATCGGCAACCTGGAGACAGAAGTTTTCCAGAACCCGATGTACGATACCACGAAGAAAGAAACCTATAACTTCTGGCGCACCATGGCCCGGCATTTCGCCGGCCACAACACGGTGGCGTTCTTCGAATTGTTTAATGAGCCAGCCACGCTTCGCGATCAGGCTGGCCCCGTCGCGTGGGCGGATTGGAAGAAAACCGTCGAGACAGAGATCACCATGATCCGCGCCCGCAATCCGCAAGTCATCCCCTTGGTGGCCGGATTTGATTGGGCCTACGATTTGACGCCTATTCGCCTCAGCCCAATCGCCGCCCAGGGCATCGGCTACACCGTCCATCCCTACGCCAACAAGCGCTCCCAGCCATGGGAAGGGAAATGGGAGGAAGATTTCGGTTTCGCTGCCGACAAGTACCCGGTCATCGCGACCGAATTTGGCGGCTTCTCCAGGCCGGCAACCACCAACACCCCGCCTGCCGATGATTTCGCCGGACAGGGCAATCGCAGCTCCACGTATGGCCCGCAGATCATCAAGTATCTCGAAGGCAGGGGCATCAGTTGGACAATCTGGTGCTTCGACCCGGAGTGGGGGCCAACGTTGCTCAAGAATTGGAAGTACGAACTTAATGCCTCCGGCGAATTCGCCAAGGCGGCCCTGCATGGCGACATTAAATGACGCCGGCGAAAGCAACCTTATGAAAATCTCTTTGTTCATCGGCTCAATCTGTCTTTTCGCGGGCGCTTTGTGCCGCGCCGGGAACCCCGCCCCGCCCGTCACTCCTGATGCCGCGCCCGAGGCGGTCGAATTGTTGAACTTCATTTACCGCATCTCCGGCCAGCACACCTTGACCGGCCAGCACAATCTCCCCGCGGACAACGACAAGGAAACCGTGGCCGCGTCCAAGGCCTGGGGAAAGGTCCCCGCCATTTTCGGCAAAGACTGGGGTTTCGCCAAGCAAGGCGACAAGGATTCGGCATTCGTACGGCAGGACGTTGTCGATGAGATCAAGGAGCACTACAAGAACGGGTCGCTCATTGTGATGTGCTGGCACGAAGTTCCGCCCACAGCCGATGAACCCGTCGCCTTTAGGCCCCGGCGCGGCGGCGGCGGATCAACCAACACATCGACCAATCTCAACACCGTGCAAGGCCACCTCACCGAAGCCCAATACAGGGACCTTCTCACCCCCGGCACTGCTCTGCACCAGCACTGGTGCGACCAGGTGGACGCCATCGTGCCGTATTTAACGCAACTCCAGGAAGCCCATGTCCCGGTGCTGTGGCGTCCGTACCACGAAATGAACGGCCAGTGGTTCTGGTGGGGCGGCCGCCCCAAAACATTCTCCACGCCCGACGCCTACAAATTAAAGGGCGGCGAACGGATGGGCATGGTGTCCTCGGGAGACTACAGCACCGCCGCGCTCTACAAAATGATGTTCGACCGCCTCGTGAACCATCACAAACTCAAGAACCTCATCTGGGTCTGGAATGTGGACCGGCCCGAAGGCACGACGCTGCCCTTCAATGAATGCTGGCCCGGCTCCCAATACGTGGATGTCGTCAGCTTCGATTGTTACCGCGTCTTCAAGCAATCGTACTACGACGATATTTTGAAGCTGGCGAACGGGAAACCCATTGCCCTTGCCGAGGTGGGCGGCAATCTCTCGCTGGACGCGCTAAAGGCGCAACCCAAATGGGCTTGGTGGATGCTCTGGGCCGGCATGGGCCTGAAAGGCGATGCCGCCGCCCGCCTCACGGCCGTTGTGAACGATCCCCATTCCTGGAGCCTGAGCGATCCAGATTATCGCAAAGCCATCGCCCCCATTCGCACCGCCTCCGGCCTGCCCGCCGAGTCACCTGCGCCCCCCGCGCCTTAATTCTATCCAGCCGCCACACAGATTATGGACCTTATTGGTACGCAAAACCCTCGCCCGAAAGATTTAAAATCGTCAACGGTGGGGTGAGACTCCGTCGAACCCTAAATCGATTGACGCCTCGAGTCTCCCCCCACCGAATCTCATCCGACTTTAACCTTTAAACCTTGAACGACAAACCCTAAACTCCGTCGCATGGCTCGGAAAGATTCAGCGTTGTCTCAACCGCATGGGTTCAACGATGTCATCGGCATCCTGTTGGCGACGGCGGCCTTGCTGCTGATGGTGGCGCTGCTCTCCCATGATGCGCGTGATCTGGCGACGAATTATGTGCCGCCCAACAACCCGCCCCATAACCGCGTCGGCCCGCTTGGGGCATGGACGGCGTTTTGTTTGTTCCGCATGTTTGGCGTGGCTGCCTTCATGATCCCGGCGCTCCTGCTGATTTATTCCATGGGGTATTTGCTCCGGTTCCTGGCCTATCTGCAACGCCGCTGGGTTTGGGGCGCGCTCCTGCTGCTCTGCTGCATGGGACTCGCCAGCATGTTCGAAAATGACGCGCACTGGCTGCGACGATTGAGAACCACGATGAACGCGCCGAGCGTGGGCGGATACATCGGTTTATTTTTTAACAATTATGTTTTGCGGTTTGCGGGCAAGGTCGGCGCGACCATCGTGCTGGTCTCCATTTACGCCGTCAGCCTCGTCTATCTGACCAATTTCAAATTGGGCGAGTGGTGCCGCCAATGGTGGCTCTCGCGTTTTGAAGGAAAAACCGCCCCGCGCACCAACGGCGAGCAGGACTTGGAACGCCGGGCGCGCGATTTGGAGAAGCAGGCCCGCCAGTTGCAGGAGCAGTTGGAAAAAGGCAAAGCCGGCGCCTTGGGCGCTGACGGCCTGCCGGTGCCCGAGCCAACGGTGCGCGATTTAAGCGTCCCCCAAGGCAAACCCGATCCTCGCGGCAAAAAGTCCGCCCCCGATCGGCCCAAGGAACCCGCGCCCGCCGAGGAAGGGGCGGTCATCCCCGCGCACGAAGTGGCAGCGGCCACGGTCGCGGATATATTGGGCGGATCCGCGGCGGCTTCCCCAAAATCGCACGAGACCAAGGGACCTGACGGCGCGCCCGCCGAAACCGTCGAGTCAGCCGAAGCCGTGGCCGGGGGAAAAGAAGCGCCGGAAACAGACAATCCCCCTCCCAAGCCGAAACCCGCGCCGCGCAAGCACAAACCCATTGCCGTCGCCGCCCCGCCCCGCATCGGCAATTACGAATTGCCCACCCTGGAATTTCTCGGCTTCCCCGATGCGGCCGTCAAGCCGACCGAATCGAAGGAGGAATTGATGGGCAACGCGCGCCTCATGCAACAAACGCTGGCGCAATTCGACATCGAAGTCGCTTTGGGCGACATCACCAAGGGGCCCACCATCACCCGCTACGAACTGCATCCGGCGCCGGGGGTGAAGCTGGAAAAAATTGTCAGCCTGACCAACAACATCGCCGCCGCCCTCAAGGCGGAACGCATCAACATCCTCGCGCCCGTGCCCGGCAAAAGTTCCGTCGGGGTCGAAGTGCCCAACGCTGTCAAAACCAAGGTCATCATGCGCGACTTGTTCGAGTCCGAGGAGTGGCGCGCCACCAAGGCCCGCATTCCGCTGGCGTTGGGCAAGGACGTTTACGGCGTGCCCATCGTGGCCGATCTGGCCGAGATGCCCCACCTCCTGATCGCCGGCAGCACCGGCTCGGGCAAATCCGTCTGCATCAACGCGATTATCACGTCGTTGCTCTACAAATTCGCGCCCGACCAACTCCGCTTTGTCATGATCGACCCCAAAGTGGTTGAGTTGCAGCAATACAACTGCCTGCCTCATCTGGTCGTGCCGGTGGTGACTGACCCCAAGAAAGTCATCCTCGCCCTGCGCTGGGTGGTCAACGAGATGGAAAAGCGCTACCAGATTTTCGCCCGCGTCGGCGTGCGCAACATCCGCTCCTTCAACGAGCGGCCCAAAAACAAGCCGCTCCCGCCCGTTGAACCGGAACTGCCGCTGACCGCCAAAAAGGAAAAAGTCGAGGCCGGCTCGGACGGCTTTGCGGTGGAATTGGACGAGGAGATCGTCGTGCCGCGCGACGAGGAGATCGTCATCCCCGACCACCTGAGCTACATCGTTGTTATTATTGACGAACTGGCGGACCTGATGCTGGTGGCCCCGGCGGACGTGGAAATGGCCATCGCCCGCATCACGCAAATGGCGCGGGCGGCGGGCATTCATTGCATCGTCGCCACGCAGCGGCCCAGCGTCGATGTCATCACCGGCGTCATCAAGGCCAACATCCCGGCCCGCATCGCCTTCCAGGTCGCGGCCCGCGTCGATTCGCGCACCATCCTCGACGGCATGGGGGCGGACAAATTATTGGGCAAAGGCGACATGCTTTATCTGCCGCCCGGCTCGGCCAAATTGATCCGCATTCAAGGCGCGCTCATCACCGACCCCGAACTCCAACGCATTGTTGATTTCATCGCCAAACAGGGCAAGCCGAGCTACGAACTGGAGATTCATCGTCAACTACAACGACCCGACGTCTCTGAACTGGAGAACGGCGCCAGCGGCGAGGACGAAGAATTGATCCTGCAATGCATTGAAGTCATCCGCAGCGAACAAAAGGCGAGCGTCTCCCTCATGCAACGGCGTTTGCGACTGGGCTACACCCGGGCCGCGCGCATCATGGACGAACTGGAACTCCGCGGCATCGTCGGTCCCAGCAAAGGCGCCGAACCGCGCGACATCCTCATCGACCTCGACGGCGGCGGAGCCGACGGCAACCCGCCGACCGCCTCCGAAACACCGGCGGCGGAATGAAATCAGCGGCGCGGCAATGCGCTGAATTGCCAATGATTAGGCATTTGCAATGCAATTGCTTTTGTCGTTTTTATCGGATCAGCCGCGCCGGGCAAACCACTTTCGCGCGCCAAAAAGCAGCCAGCCAATCGCGCTCAGCGCAACCATGTTTGGCTCAGGACTGAGGACAGTCGGGGAAAAGGAGATGTCATCCAGTTCAAACATGCCTCCGGATGGAGTAGTGAAGCTCAAGGTCACTGATGGTCCGACATCAGAGGAAGGAATACTGCCACCATAAACCGTGTAAAACGAAATGTTGTCCAGGGGAATCATGTTAATTGCCTGCCCATTGATGGCGACAATAGGGGAACCGTCATATTCCCAAGCCTCCATAGTCAGCGCCTGTGTCCCGGCTGGGATTATTGCCGTCTGGCTAATTGAAGCGGAGGCTGAAACGTCGTTCACGCCGTAGCGCCCGCCGAACAGAAAGGCACTGTAATTTCCTTGAATTGGTGTGGCTGCTTGCGCATCGACAAGCGAAATGACAGCGCCGCCTGTGCTTATTCCATCGTAAACCACCTGTGTCTGCGGATAACTCGACGCGCCGGAGCTAAAATACCCGCTCCAGGCAGGAAGAGCCTCGGAAATCGGTACAGATGTTGGGAATGGCGTCCCAGGGGCAATGTCCGCCAATTCAAAATTAAGGTTCTGGAAGGTCTGCGCCTGAACTGAGAGAGCAGCGAAAAGAGCGACCGAGAATCCGGCCAATAGTTTTGTCCTCTTCATGGGATCATGAGCGCCGCGCAAACCACTTCCGCGCGCCAAAAAGCAGCCCGCCAATCGCCGTCAGCGCAGCAATGTTTGGTTCAGGACTGAGGATCATTTGGGAAAAAACGATGTCGTCGAGGCCAAACCCGCTTGATCTGCCATCGGTATAGAGGGCTGTAAACTCCAGGCTGCATGTTTGCCCCTCGTAGGCTGCTATATCCACACCATACAAAGTATAGTTTGCCCCGCTCCCAAGTGCCACCGGCGTCAGGTCGTTGCCATCAAAGGAAACAGAAAACGCGGTCGAAGGCGTCCACGTGTATGCCTTGAATTCCAAGGTTTGGTCCACGGCCGGAATAAAGCCAGTCTGCTCTATCGAAGCGCCTACGTCTGTAGGGCTATCGGGCAAGTTCCCCGCTTGAAGCATGACGCTATAGTTCCCGTCGATTTTGCCAGGTGATTCGCCGGGCACTGCAGCAGGATAATTTGGTCCGAAAATATCGACACTGGCTTGGTTAATAGCGTAAAGGTTCTGTATTACATCCGTTTGCTGAACGGTCCCGAGATAAACGGTCCAGCCAGGCAACGCACTCGCAGCCGTTACAGCATAAGGATAGGGCGTGCCTCCTGGATCCACAACCGGACTTGCTGCCTCAAAGTTCAAATCTTGAAACGATTGCTGCGCATTCAAGGACAAAAATGGTAATATAGTAGTAAGCGACAAGATGGTTGTTTTTAATATCTTCATAGATTTTATTTCGTTACAAATGGATCACCGACAGCTTGCGATTCTTGTTGGATAATTCCGCCTTCAACAGCGAAGGTGTGGTAGGCAGAAATGGCAAAGGACTTTCCGGAAGCCCAATCCCTATAAAAGTCATAGCTGTCATCCAAGCCCCATGGTTCATCAACATGTGATATCGCGCCAACAGGCGTATTGGAATAATTCATTCCACCGAAGGCACTGGAAGCAAACCATTTGAGAAAAGTGGTTTGGTTTGCATTGTTTATGGCTGAACGCGATCCATTGTACGAGTCCACGCTAGCCATAATGTACCAACTGCTATTCCCGAAGAATTGGACCGTTTGGTCAAGGGCATAGTTCGTTGTATGCCCCCCCATCCCAACCCACCGAGTAGTAGCCAACCACATTCGTAGCATTGGTGATGAACGTTGAAGGATAAGCCGGAGAATCGCTGATAAAGACCGATGCCGCTGGATCCGCGTTCGTAACACCCGCTGCGGCAGACAATGCTTCACCTCCATAGGGATATTCCGGGCCGTCGAAATACCAATTTGTGTTGCCGTAACGGCCGGCGCTGGCACTGATAAAAAGCGTCTGATTAGTGCCCGCCATGTTCGTCAATTTGTTGATGTAGGCGATGCAATCGTTGGTCCCTCCAGTCCCATTCATATTGACGGCCGTTACGAATGGATGCCAATTAGTGGCACACCATTGATTAAGTTGATACTGAACGCTTGGTTGTTCATTGGTTTGGCCTCCACCGGTGTAGTACGAACTGCGTGACGGTACGTCTTGAAAGAGGATAACGTATTGAGGCCGTAACGTTCGATTGGTGGCAAGCCATCCTTGGACCTGCGCCATAAATATATTGGTGAAGTCTGACGGCGAAATGACCTCGTCCGTTGTGCAATTAGTGATAGCGAGGACGTTGGCGTTGCTGACCATTGGGCGATGGGTCAGATAATACTGGCACACGTTCGAACTGTCGAGGGAGTTCGTGTTGTAAATCAGCAGCAAATCCTTTGAGACATCCACAGGATACTGCACCAGGGGCGACCAAAGCGCTGCCATGGAGTGAAAGCCTCCCGCCGCGATCAGTTTAACAGGGAAGTTGGTTGAACCGGATGGCAGGTTCGTTTGGCCTGCGCTATTGTCGCCCCAAGCCACTAGCGTCCCGTCATTGAGCAGCGCCAGACAATGCTCGTCTCCTGCTGCTATGGCCATGACATTGCTGTTCACACCTGACGGAATATCGCACTGCCCGAAAGTATTATCGCCCCATGCTACCACATTTCCGCTCGATGTCAAGGCCAGACTATGCTCCCCGCCCGCCGCAATGGCCACCACATTGGTCAAACCGGGTGGAAGAAGGGATTCCCCGGATCCATTGTTGCCCCATGCCACGACTGTTCCATTGGTTTGCAAGGCCAGCGTGTACAATGTGCCCGCTGCAATGGCGGTCACGTTGGACAAGCTGGAGGCCACGTTGGTCGGGTTTTCCGCACCCCAACCTGTCACGGTGCCGTTAGTTAAAAGTGCTACACTGAAATCGAAGCCACAAGCAATGGCTTTGACACCCGTCATGTTGGGCGGAACCTGCGTTCCCTGATTGTCATACAGGCCCCAGGCGACCACGGTCCCATTCGTCATCAACGCCAGGGCATGTCCCCAACCCGCCGCCACAGCCACAACTCCGGAAGTCGGCGGCGGACAACCGCTGAACAATTTTGCCACGTTTTACGGGCTCATGAGCGCCGCGCAAACCACTTTCGCGCGCCAAAAAGCAGCCCGCCAATCGCGCTCAGCGCAGCAATGTTTGGCTCAGGACTGGCCACGACGTTTGTGGAAAAGGAGATGTCGTCGAGAAGCCAATCGTTCAGGCCGCCCCCTTGCAAGGCTGTGAATGTCAGTTGTTCGGTATCTCCGCTCCATGCCGAAATATTGGCACCGTACAGTGTGTAGTTCGCCCCGGTGCCGACCTCCGTAAACGGAATGTTTTGGCTACCTATGGAAATACCTAACGTTCCTGGGCCGGAATCTGCTTCGAAGAGCAAGGACTGCATCCCCAAGGGTATGAGTCCAGTTTGGCTAATTGAAACCGAGGAGGCTGAGACACCTTCTTCAAGATACACGCTGTAATTCCCATCAATTGCCGGAAGATAAGTGCCGCCGATTAATGACACAATTGAAGTTCCACTTGTTACTACGTTATAATCAACCTGGGTTTGTTGGACGTCTCCGTAATAAACAGTCCAAAAAGGTAACGCGTTTGCCACAGGCACGTTAAAAGCATAATTCTCTGAACCGGGGCTGCCTAACTCGAAGTTCAGGTTTTGGAACGTAGCTTGTGCTTGAGCGGAAGAGACAACCAGCCAAGCGGCTGAACAGAAGGTAATTATTTTTGGAGGGTTCATGGTAATTTATTTCGTTATCAATGGATCACCAACGGCTTGGAATTCCGTTGCTGGAATTCCGCTCGGTTGCGCTGCTGACAAGGCCGCAGCATTCCAAGCAGAAATTGCAAAGCTCTTTCCAGCGGCCCATTCGCCATAATACACAGCCGGATTGGCATGCCCATTTGGGAGGAGGTCGGGCTCATCAACATATGTTATCGCTCCAACAGGAGTATTCGAGTAATTCGTTCCGCCAAATGAATTGCTGGCAAACCATGTGAGAAAGCCCGCCTGACCACTAATACGCTCCCCACTAAATGAATCAATCGTGGACATTATATACCATTGACTCTTTCCAAAGAACTGAATCGTAGGCGGGCTGTCCACAAACATATTGGTGTTAAGGGTGCAATCGTAGCCGCAGGTAAAGTAGCCTGCCACATTTGTTGCGAGGCAGCTAATGCTTGGATAAGTGCTCACGATCACGGAAGCTGTGAGATCAGCGTTGGTTAGGCCATATTCAGCATTAGTCGCGTAATTGATTAGTAAATTGGAAGAGCTGAATGGAAATCCAAATTCAGTTGAACCAGCGTAGTCGAAGTACCAATTCGTATTGTTGGTGTAACCTGCAGCACTGGCGCTTATGAAAAGTGTTTGGTTAGTTCCCGCCATGTTCGTCAATTTATTGATGTAGGTGATACAATCGCTAGTGCCCCCGGCTCCGTTCATGTTTATAGCCGTCACGTAAGGATGCCAATTTGTGGTGCACCATTGATTGAGTTGATACTGAACGCTTGGTTGTTCATTGGTTTGGCCACCATAGGGGGAATCCGAACTGCGTGATGGTATGTCTTGAAACAGGATAACGTATTGAGGCCGTAACGTTGGATTGGTGGCAAGCCATCCTTGGACTTGCGCCATAAATATATTGGTGAAGTCTGGAGGCGAAATTATTTCGGCGGTCGTGCAGTTTATGGCAAAGACGTTGGCATTGCTGACCATTGGGCGATTGGTTCGGTAATACTGGCACACGTTCGAACTGTCAAGCGAATTTGAGTTGTAAATCAGCAGCAAATCCTTGGAGACATCCACCGGATATTGCACCAGCGGCGACCAAATCGCGGCCATGGAGTGAAAGCCGCCCGCTGCGATCAATTTAACAGGGAAGTTGGTTGAACCGGATGGGAGGTTCGTTTGGCCTGCGCTATTGTCGCCCCAAGCCACCAGCGTCCCGTCATTGAGCAGCGCGAGGCTGTAATCTAATCCTGCTGCGATTGCCATGACATTGCTCATACCCGGAGGAACATTGGTTTGGTCTGCCCATAGCTATTGTCACCCCATGCTGCCACATGTCCGTCAGAAGTCAAGGCCAAACTGAAGAATCCGCCCGCCGCCACCGCCACCACATTGGACAGGCCGGTTGGAACATCCGTTTGCCCAAATCCATCGTTGCCCCACCCCACGACGCATCCATTGGATATGGCCAGGGTGTGCCACACCCCCGCCGCAATGGCAGTGACGTTGGTCAGGTTCGATGGGACGTTGGTCACGCCCAATAGGTCCGTGCCCCAGGCTGTCACCGTGCCGTTAGTCAAAAGTGCTACACTGAAATCAAAGCCACAGGCGATGGCTTTGACGCCCGTAAGGTTGGGAGGAACATCCGTGCCCGGATCTCCATTTTCTCCCCAGGCAACAACTTGTCCATTCGTCATCAACGCCATGGCTTGTCCCCAGCCCGCCGCCACGGCAACAACGCCGTTTGTTGGCGGTTGAGAGACATTGGTGCCTGTCACGGGGGAGCCGTCCGAGTATGTTCCCCATTGCACCACCGTGCCGCCATCGGTCACGGCAACGGATTGGAGAAATCCCGCAGCAATGCCCGCGATATTGGTTAAACTGGCCGGGCGATCACATTGTCCGTATGCATCATCGCCCCACGCTTCAACCATGCCGGGTTGCGCCAAAACGAAGGTCCATGAAACGTTCGTGGTGCCTGCGACATCGGTAATCCTAACTGCGGCAGTTTCGTTTTGGCCTGAACTCAAGTTGACGACAAAAGATATGTTTGTTGCGCGTGGCTCGTTTGTTCCGTTGAGTGACCATTGGTAAGTTATGGGGTAATCGTACTCATCGGCATTTGTCGCCATGACAGACACTGCGAAGTTTGTGGAATTGATCCAATTCGTTCCAGGCGTGGGAGGCGATAACGAGACAATTTGCGGCGGCTGAAGCAATTCGAACGTTGCCGGGGCACTCGTAATCGACCCAAACGGTGTGGAAATGATGACGTCATAAGACCCTTGGTTCGTGCTTTGGGCGTTCGTCAGCGTGAAAGTGGAGTTGGTTGCTCCGCCGATATTTGTGCCGTTAAACTGCCATTGGTACGTTATCGGGGAAACTCCTTCCCCTGTGACGGAAAAGGTCGCGCTCCCGCCGGTGAAGACATAATTGTCGGTCGGCTGTTCAAGAATGATGGGGTTTAACTGTCCCGATTCGATGACCAGGTTGTGCTCCAATCCGGCTGAGATTGCTTTAACCCCAACCATTCCGGCAGGCTCATTGGTCAACGAATCGTCTTCTTCGAGATAATCTCCCCAAGCAACAACCGTCCCATTAGCCCGGAGTGCCAATCCTGAGTTGCCGCCGGTCGCCACCGACACGACGTTGGACAATCCATAAGGCACATTGGTAACCCCGGAGTAAGGATCACCCCAGCCCTCCACGGTTCCATCGTTCCGCAGTGCCATGGCATTATTGCCGCCCGCCGCAATGGCAACCACATTGTTGCTCAGATCGCTTGGAAGAGTGGTCGGATAACCAAATCCACAGTCACCGCAACCCCAAGCTGTGACAGCGCCATTGCTGGATAAAGCAAGGTTGAATTGCCAACCGCAGGCGATGGCACTGACGTTGGTCAGGCCGGGCGGAACCCGCGTCCCGAAAGCCGCTCCGGTTCCATAGACATTGGTGAATCCCCAGGCAACGCATGTCCCGTTCGTCAGCAACGCCAAATCTTGCCCCATCCCTGCCGCCACGGCCACAACCCCGGAAGTCGGCGGCGCACTGGCGTAGGCACGGTTGGTCACGGAGGAATAATAGTCGTATCCATCCGAATAATAACCCCAATTCGTGACCGAGCCGTCGGCCAGGACTGCAACGCCGTGATACAATCCTGCGGCGATGCCGACGACGTTGGTCAGTCCCGCCGGAATGTTCGTCTGCCCGTATTGATTGTCCCCCCATCCCATGACCGTCCCGTTATTCAGCAAGGCCAGACTGAAGTAACCGCCTGCGGCGACCGCAATGGCGTTGCTCAGCCCGAAAGGGACTTCGCATTGGCCGTACGTATTGTCGCCCCAAGCCACCGTCATCGTCTCTGCGGGGAGTTCCAATTCATAGAAAGCCTGGTCGGCAGGCTGGTTTATAAAACAGTATGTACTGCAAGTCATGCCTTGACCAATCCACGTCCTGATTGGAGGCGGACTATCGTTCAGGTCCCCCATGCGGAATATATCCATAAAAACGCCGTTCGTACCGCCGAAAATATCAAAGGAGACCGCGGTCAATCCGTTGGTTTGAAGCGCAACGCCGACGTTGGTGATGTAGAACGGCCCGCCTGGGGAGCAGGGCGTGGCGTTATTCGCGTCATAGACGTTGCCGGGGCTGAGGATGCTGTTTTGTGCAAGGCCCGCACGCCGTTGATTCCATGCCGCTTGCTGTTCGTCGCTGATTGGCCCCAAGGCTGCCAGCCCGCTATACCATTGGTAGTACATGCCAACGTCAAAAGCGGTGAGAAGGCGGTTGAACGAGCAGAATTCGTCAAAATCAGCCCCGGCTGGATTGCCGCCGGCCAGCGTGCTGCCTATAACCAGTTGGCCCGCCGACAGCGGGATGGAAGGCAGACCGGCGCCTTGCGCGGCCATGCTGCCATCCACATACAAGGTGGTGCCTGCTGCATCGTCCACGAGCGCCAGACAATGGGGCTGCCCGGCCATCCAGGCAATGGGTGTTTGAAGAACTTGCTGCAAACCGGAGCCGGTCTCAGCAAATAGTCCGAGAGTGTTTCCGTCAGCGCTGATTTGCAGCGACCAGGCCAGCGCGCTTTGGCCACCGCTGACCGCATCCAGTTCCAGCACGGTTCCCGGGCTGGACCCGGGGCCGCCACCACTGCTCACTGAGGAACTTGACCAAGCGGGCTGTATCCAGAAGCGAAAAGAACCGCCGAGGTCGCA
>JBEKDI010000089.1:0-24019 GCA_050014435.1 Verrucomicrobiota bacterium
CGGCCAAGTTCACCAAAAGTGTAAAGCTGCTCCAAAAAAACGTCCTTGAGGCCCGCTTCCTCAGCCAGTTCGCGACGGGCGGCGGCATCAATTGTTTCATCCACACGCACGAAGCCGCCGGGCAGTGCCCACCGGCCTTTGAACGGTTCCAGTGCCCGCTGAATCAGCAGCACCTTAAGTTCGCCTTCGTCGAAACCGAACACGACGCAGTCCACCGTCAAGGCCGCGCGGGGATATTGGTAGGTGTATGGCATAAATTAGTATCGAGTCATTTAAAATTGGGATTGATTGCGCTTTGGACCGCCTCGACTTTGGGGAGGTGCCTTGCAAGTTCCGTCACTTGGAAATCCTGAAGAAGGCACAATACAACTTCTTCAATAGTTATAAATTGCTCCCCCAGCAGCGGACGCAACCCTTTGGCAAATTCAGCAAGGGTCAATCGACCAAAGCCGGTAGCCAGGACGGTGAGGGCCACTTTCTTCGCCTCATACGCAGCGGCCATTTTTAAAGCCCGGCGCACCACTTCGGTGATGATTTCCGGTGAAGATTCATACCAGCCGTCGATGGCAACCGCGTGCAAAACCACTTTGTAGGGCATCTCGGGTCCGCTGTATGAAATGACCTCGCCTCGTTGCGCGCAGTGAGGGGAGCGCGTTTGAAGTCTCGCTTCGAGAGCCTGTTGCATAGCGGCTCCGTAACGGGCCAGCAAATCTGCCCCAACACCACCGCTAAGCATCAGATTGACGTTGGCCGAACAAACCAACGCGTCAGCGGGCTCATCCAAGATGTTCTTTTGTTTCAAAACCCAGCGCGTCGTTTGCGCTGCTCGGTATTCTTCCACCACCTCAATAAGCCCCACGATGTTCCGGTTCATTTCCGCCAAATCCTCAGCGGGAATCCACAATTCCTGGTGGACCAAACTGCCCACTGTTTTGACCGGATACCGTCCTGCGAATTCCTTACGCACCGCAAACCGGGTCACGTAACCAGACCCGCTGGCTTTCACGTTCCAATCCCTCGCAATTTGTCGGGCATACTCCTGGTTGAGCACGGGATAAAAGATGGGCTGCTCCGGCAGGCGCGGAGGGAATGTGCGATGGCCACTGGCGCGAATCAGGTCCAGTTCCTTCGGCCCGACCGGGCGATACAGGATGGTCGTTTCCGCGTTCATTTTAATCGTTTCTCCCTTCATCTGCATCCAAGATAGTGTAATAAGAACACCATGTCAAGTCCGAAAATTAAGTGCCGAGAACTGTGATCAACCCAGTTTGACAATCCTTTCGCGCAATTCCTGCAATTCGGTTTCAAATCCACCCGAGAGAATCGGGAACCGGCACCACGTCTTGGGATCGAGGTTTTCGTCATCCAGATGCAACGAGGGCGCGTAGCGTTCGCGTTTCCATTGATTACGGCTCCAAAGCCGGAAGAAACGTTCTATCCACGCACCAAGTTGCTGAACCGAGTGTTTTGGGAACTGCGGCCTGATCAGATCAAACACCTCCAACGGACCCTGTTTGTCGCGAATCGCGGCGCGTTCAATGGTGTCGAGCACATCGTAGGGCATCAAATCCTCTTCGTCCGTCTGTTTCCGGTCCGCTGGCCGAAGTTCGGCGGTTGGAGCCTGGCGATTGACCGCCGCAAGCGCGGGGATTGGATACAACCCTTCGAGTCCACGGGTTTCCAGCCATTGCAGCCAGCACCTAAGCCACGCTTTGTCGATTCCGGCCAATGGGCTCAGACCGCCGCTCGTGTCGCCGTCCATGGTCGCGTACCCCACCGCTGCCTCCGAACGGTTGCTCGTCGAGAGCAGAAGCGCGTTCTTCAGATTGGCCAGCAGCCAAATGCCCGGCGACCGCACGCGAGCCTGGATGTTCTGCAACGCGATGTCGTGTTTGGTCCAACCGAGTTGAATGCCGGTGGCTTTCTCGATGGTCTTGGTGTAACGACTGACCACATCGCCAACTTCCCACTCGTAATGCTCCGCGCCAATTGCGCTAGCCACCACTCGCGCAGCGTCGCGCGTGACGCACCCGCTGTTCTCGCTGGCCTGATAAGCTGTCGTCAACAACTGCCGGGTGAACGCCTTCGCGTCGGCCGTGACCGATAAGTTTGGAATGTGGGCGAGCTTCGCTTTGAAACCCTCCGGACCCAGTTCCTTCAAACCGAGCGCGACCATCAGATGGACCAGACAGGCCGTCGCCGCAGAATCGGCGCCGCCACTGAGCGATACTATGAATCCGTGTGATTTGCTTTTCCGCAGGTAATCGAATAGGGCCAGTGCTTCAGCCCTCGCAAATTCTTCTTCCTTTACATAAGGACTGCTCTCCCAGGCCGGCCAGTGAATATTTGGGATTTCCGGTGTTGCGGCGGCAAATTCGAATGGCACGCGCACGACGCATTGGTCTTCCTCACTCAGTTGGGGTTGAAAACTTGCGGTGCGGGCTTGGCCCAGACGTATCGCCTCAATGTCGATGGTCGCGCCCGTGACACTGAAATCGTGAAAGCCAAATCGCGGCCCGACCGCGACGAGTTTGCCGACCGAGGAAATGAGGGCACCGCCATCGTATATGGCCCGGCCTGCTTCATTGCCCAGGAGGTTGGCATAAACGTAACTCGTCCCGAACGCGCGCGAGCCTTCGAGGACAAATCGCTTCCTGACTTCCAGTTTCCCAAACGCAAAATGGCTCGCACTCGGATTGAGAATTATGTCCACGCCCTTTAACGCCAGCGTGGCGCCGGGGCGGTTGGCCACCCACGCATCCTCGCAAATTTCAAAACCAATCCGCACTCCGCCGCAATCGAAGTAAAGGTCGCCCATGGGGAACGTTTCTCCATTGATTACCACATCGTTGCGAACCTGTTGTGGCCAGGGCTTGAACCAGCGCGGCTCGTAATGGATGCCGTCACCGGCCAGAAAGCGTTTGGCGGTGAAACCAGCGATCCGTTCGTCAACAACAAGACAGGCGCAGTTGAAAAGACCGTGCTGGTGGAGCACTGGCAATCCAAAAGACACGATCATACCTTTCGTAGCAGGCAAAAGTTCCTTCAGCATGTTCCAAGCGCGGTGAACCGTGTTTGGAGAATGAAAGGCATCCTCACAGCCGTATCCCGTGGTGCAAAGTTCGGGCAGGCAAAGCACGCTCACCTTTGCCCGGCATGCTTCATCTATTACCGCCTGGATTCGGGCCTTGTTACCCGGCCAATCCAGCGGAATTTGGTTTAACACCACTGCTGCGACTTTGATCAGCTTCATAATCGGCGTGTTTTTAGAGTTCACCTTTCGCCCGCAGGATCAATTCTGTTTTGAACTCGTGCAGGGTCAGTTCGAGCCCTGACGGATATTGGTGCGGATTGTCAAACCGCTTGATTCCCGGATGCAGCATGCCCAACTGGCGTTGAGCGCGCGTGCGAATGGAATCGAGCGAAGGCAAATCATAGACCAGCTTGCCACGCCGCAGAACGGGCACGAGCAAATCTTCATATTTCGTTTTCTCCGGGAAATGTTTGCGCCGCGTGGCATCTGTTGGGTCCACAATCGTGATTCGTTGGAGCAACGGACGGGTTTCGTCGTAGATTGCATCACCAATGAATTCGTTCCTTTCACGGAACCGACGCACTTGAAGCACGCCGGGATTCGTTACCTTCGCGGCCTGTTCTGAGAGCTTAATCTTGTGGTCCCAGGTCCCGTCGGGCTTGCGCACCGCCGAAAGCTTGTAAACGCCGCCCAGCGCCGGCTGGTCGTAGGCTGTCACGAGCATGGTGCCAACGCCCCAGGTGTTAATGGCTGCGCCCTGTTGCTTGAGGCTGGCGATGAGATGCTCGTTGAGATCGTTGCTGCCGACGATGACGGCGCCTTTGAAACCTGCAGCGTTAAGGATCTTGCGCGCTTCAATGCTCAGGTAGGCGAGATCGCCCGAATCAAGCCGGATTCCGGCCAGTTTGTGGCCGCGTTTTCGCAATCGCTTGCCAACTTCAACGGCGTGACGAACTCCTTGAAGAGAATCATAAGTATCCACCAGGAAGATGCAGTTGTTCGGCAGGGCATCGGCATAAGCATTGAATGCGCCCAGTTCGTTTTCGAATGACATCACCCAACTGTGGGCATGGGTGCCTTTGACCGGAATGCCGAAGATTTTTCCGGCAAGAACATTCGAAGTTGCGGCGCATCCGCCGATATAGGCCGCCCGGCTCGCGGTCAGCGCGCCGTCAATGCCCTGCGCCCGCCGCAAGCCAAATTCGACCACCGGATCTCCTTGCGCCGCCAGGCAGACCCGTGCGGCCTTCGTGGCAATCAAAGACTGAAAGTTAAGCAGATTTAGGAGCGCGGTTTCCACCAGTTGAGCTTGCAATATGGATCCTCGAACTCTCAGCAATGGTTCCTGAGGAAAGACCACGGTGCCTTCCGGGATCGCGTCTACATCCAGACGAAGCTTCAAACCACCGAGGAATTTCAAAAAGGCCGGCTCGAACAGTCTCCTATCATCGTTGCCTTTTAACTGCGCCAGATAATCGAGATCGGATTTCTCAAACTTAAATCCCAGCAAATACTGGATGCTGTCGGCCAGACCGCAGCAAAGGGTGAAGCCGCCCTGGAACGGGTGCTTGCGGAAGAGCAGGTGGAACGCCGCCTCCTGATCCGCCTTGCCGCTTTTCCAATACCCATAGGCCATGGTGAGTTGATAGAGGTCTGTCAGGATCGCTTTGGCGACCGGCCCATTTTGAGATAAAGTCTTCATATGTTAGTGTTATTGTTACACGAACATTCATTTCGTCAAGCACGTTTTTTTAATCGACAAAGGCTGCATGCCTCGGTGTGATGCTACACTGCTTCCGGATGGAGGCGGGACCGAAATCTTCAATAGCGATGCACCCCAAAATGGCGGCAACGGCATTGGCAACTTTGGGTCCACTTTCCCTTCGCAAGCTGGCGACATTCAGGCGCGGATTTCCTCAAACACTTTCATTATATTCCCACGAAAATAACCACGTTTTCATAAAACCTCCGCCGTTCCTGATTGAGGCGAGTTTTTGATTCACGGAAGGTGGTAGATTTCTTCTGAAAAAATGATTGCGGTTCAGAGCGTATTACGCTACTCTCTGCATACGAATTATGGCGAGCGCTTCGAATCGCAGGCGAGTCGGTGCAGCGGCAGCGTTCCTGGAGAGCGTTCTGGCGAAGGGCATCGTTGGGTTTCAACTGGCTCAATTAATCAAAGAAACAGGTCTTTCAGAATTGGCGGCGCGAAATCAGCTACTCCGGTTACGGCCGGCTGTGACGCGAATCGCGCGAATGCACGCCTTTTATTTGATTGTCGCCCCGGACCAGCGGGTAATCGGGACCCCACCGCCGGACTGGTGGCTGGAAGATTACTTCTCTTTTCTGCGCCATCCTTATTATATCGGGTTGTTGAGCGCGGCTACGATCCACGGCTCTCAACCGCAAGCAGTCCAATTGGAGCAAGTCGTGACCGATGTTCCGCGTCGGGACATTACGCTGGGGCGGGTGAGGATTCGATTTTATGCAAAACGAAGGGCCGCAAACACGCCTACTGAGCAGCCGCAATCAGCTCATTCAATTGTTCGAGTCAGCACGCGCGAGGCGACGGCCCTCGATTTGGTGAGATATTCGGCGCGGATCGGCGGCATCGCCCGTGCGGCGGAAACGATAGCGCCTATGTTGCCGAAGATGGATAAGGGCCGCCTTAAAGAGGCACTGGAGGCTGCAAACGAACCTGCGCTTGGACAGCGGTTGGGATATGTGCTCGAATTTCTCGGCGGCAAAAAGCTGGCGCAAACGATTGAAAAATGGCTCCCCTCCAGACCGCCATGGGCATTGCTTGAACCGGGCAATCCCAATCGCACAAATGCCACAATTCCCCGGTGGCACCTGCACGCAAATGCTCGGATTCTGTTTTAGCGGCGGCGCCTGACCTTTCTGTCGTGGCAGGGAATCAAGTCACGGAAGATTTAATCCGGGAAAGCTCCAGTTCACCAACTCGCTGGCGCAAATGGTGTCAATAAAACGATGCCACACTAAATTGAATGAGTCCAAGTGAACAACTGTTAAAGGCGGTTCAATTCAACACCATTTCGGCCCTGCGCAACCGGCTGGGCAGCGAACGATTTATAGAGTGGCTGATCACCCCATGCCACCCGGACGGGATGACACCGGTGGAAATATTGGAATCCGGGCACTGGCAGGAGGTCGCGGAGCTTGCTGAGGATGCCATGTCAGATGGAGTTGACAAATTATAGTGTACAGCGTAGGCTGGTTCATTGGGTGAAATTGAGAAAACCAGTCGTTTGAGCATGAATTTCCCTCGGCTTTGCCAAAAACAGTCCGGCATTGGCGGCGGTTCATTTTTGAATCTGGAAAATCAAAGATGGAAGCCCCGGACGAAAAAAGTCTATGAAACGCAAAAAACTAACCATTGAACAATTATGCGATTGCACATTCTGGCTGACCTTCATTTAGAATTTGGCTCTACAGACATTCCATCGACCGGAGCCGATGTTGTGGTGCTGGCCGGGGATATCGACCTCGGGACGAAGGGCTTGGAATGGGCCAAAAGTCATTTTGGCGACAAGCCGGTGATATATGTGCTTGGCAACCACGAGTTTTACCGTCACGCCATACCAGGATTGACCGATACGTTGCGGCATGCAACTGAGGGCAGTCAAATCCACCTGCTGGAAAACAAGGCCGTCGAGTTGGCAGGTTTCACGTTTCTCGGCTGCACACTATGGACGGATTTTGCGTTGAATTCCAATCCGGAAGCCGCCATGCAGGCGGCGGCAGACATGATGAATGATTATCGCATCATACAATTGAGTACCGAAAACCGGCGCTTGCGGCCGCGCGACACGCGAAAAATGCATAAAGAATCGGTTGCCTGGATCAAAGAAGAGCTGCCTCGGCATGATCCGGCCCGAACCATTGTTGTCACCCACCATGCGCCCAGTCCCCAATCTGAAGACCCCTACTACAAGGGCGGACCATTGACGCCGTCATTTGCATCCGATCTCAACGGTCTCATCCAGGAGAGCCATGTTCCGCTGTGGATTCACGGCCATACGCATTACAACGTCGACCACCAAATCGGATCGACCCGAGTATTGACAAATCAACGAGGATATCCCGGCGAACCGTGCAGGGGTTTCAATCCGGCGATGGTGATCCAACTCTAATCGGATTCTATCTCCTGCTTCATGGAATTTGAAGACGGGCCACTGGGCGTATTACTGGTACCGCACCCTCGGCTCCAGCAGAGGCTCCGGTCCTCACCTTGCTGGATGCGCGCGGCTTCGCGTGCGCGTCGCTGCGGGACGGCGCGCTCTTAACCGGAATTTCTTGCCAACCCGCACGATCTGGCCGTGTGGCTTCCGGCACTCCGTGTATACTTTGGATCTGATGCTGGCCAGAGGGGTCTTCCCCTTGGAATCCAGCAGTTTTATCCAACCTAACTTCTCTGCCATATCGCAAATCTCACCAAGTGAAAGAGGTTTCTGTGCCTCTTCCAGCGCCCGGATCCCGATATCCCTGAAAGTCATGCGCTGGTCACTTGCCGTTTCTTGGAGACTCTGCCCCGGTACGGTTGCTTTAGATGGGGCTGCGACCGTGGTTGAGCATTTGATGCCGGGCGCCGGCGCCGCGGCGATTGGAGCCATTGCCGCCGGATTGGGACCGCTTGCCTGTGCCGCCAATAAAAGAACCTCGACGCGGGCGAGGCGCAATTCGAGATCCCGCGCCCTGTCTGCGGCGGCGGCGATAATCGCATGCATGGCCGCCATCTCCGCGGCATGGGTAGCTTGGACCCTCGCGAGATTTTGTGTCGCTTCCGTTGTTGCCGCAGCCGACCGTGAGGCTTCCGCCCCGGCTTCGATCTCCGCCCTGAATTTCCTCACAGTGGTGAGCGAGCCGCGGTTGCGCAGAAAAGCACGGATTGCCAGGAGCGTTGGTTTTCGGTTTTGATCGGCGAGATGGTCCATGGCCCGGCGAACGCGGTCCAGCGTAATTATTTGTTTCATGGTAAATAATGATAAACAATCGTTAAACGAGTGCAAGATAAATATTACGATGGGTGCGGAATTGGTTATGCGAGATGAGGCAGGTGACGTTTAGTGCTATTAATGCGGGAAAAGTCCTGCCACCACCAGGGCCGGCGATAGTTTTGGGGTGGTTTTGAGAGTATCGTTATGGCAATCTGCGCTCATGGCGAAAAGCGCGAAAACTACAGAAAACGAGAAGCTGAATCCTTCACCGCAATCACCCGCGGCCATCCTACGCCGCCTCGTGACGGAAAGCAAACAACCCCAGGACCATTTTGCGCGGTCCGTGGGGATGAGCCCCAGGACGTTTTCCCGTATAATCATGGGCCACAGAACTTTAAATCAGAAATGGGCGACGAAAATCATCCATCGCCTCTTACTCAAGGGAGCGGCCGCTGACGAACTGCTTGCTGCAGTGCGTCAATCGGCGGTCGACCGCCAGCCATTGGAAAGGTCCGTTGCTGCGGAGGATTTCGGGAGGTTTTTGATCTCCCTTGGGCAACAACGAGGCTTGTCTAAACCAGACTTGGCGGTCAAATTCGGCATGAGGCTGCCGAATCTATTGGACATCGAAAAAGGTCGAACGGTGCCAAGTCCGCTGCTTGCGTCACGTTTGGCGTTTCGCCTTAAATTGTCGCCCGGCGAAGCAGCCACCTATTTCCGGCACCTTGGCGAGGCCCTGCGGAAAAACTCTCCCGTGGCAAAATCCACCAGCACCCCGGAGTTGTGCTCACTAAATGAGTGGTTGGTTTTTGCCCGAGATCCGGCCATTACGGCACCGGTAAGCGTGGCGTCGGAAGTATATGATCTCCCGAACGCCAAAAAGGCTATTCCAGCGGTTAACAGAGCGCTGGCCGCGCTGCGGCGTCAATTTGGGGCACAAGTCCGCAATCGTTCTTCATATCCAGCGCCGCCAATCAACGCTTGGTGTCGCCACCCCGATGGAAAGGTGACCCTGTTCTTGGCTGTGGGTGTCACTTTTTAATCGCCCACCGCGCTTCTCCATTCCCGGCAAAGATTCTTCTTGCGAACCAATAACGGTCCTGCCATAATTACGATATGGTAACAGTAATGTAGCAGGCGGCATACTCGGACATTGATGAAAAATGAAAGCAATCAAGTCGGACGGCGAGCAAATTCTGTGGATTGTCACTCTTTGCACATTTTTCGGCGCTCCTCGATTCCAGGATGGACCTTCGATTGATTTTTACATAAATAGTTATGGCCTGCCATACATATAAGAATAGTTATCCTTCGTGCGATGCACCGACATTGAAAAACTATGAAAACGATCAAATTGAACGACCAGGCAATTCTCGAAGAAATGATCACGCTACAGACTCTCGCGTGCCTGATTAAATTCCACGTTGGTTCGCTGCAACGGATGTGCCGTCAGGGACGGATTGGCATTTCAGGTCGTGAGTTGGCGGATGTCGGCGTCGGAAAGTAAAAGACACCGCAGGTTTAGCGGATCAGTGCGGGCAATCAAGGTGAACAGCTCCTTGCTAGGTACAGGGCGCACGATGCGTTGTGAAGCGGTGGAATCGAGCAAACCCGCCTCGGCCAACATGCGCACGAGCACCTGTTTAATCTTGGCGATGCTCTTCGCGGTAAGCTTATCAACTTCGGGCGACTCGGAGGCCTTGCGGTCGAAAAAGCGCGCGAAATCCGCCGGGTAAAGCTGAATGTTGAAAGTCATCAATTTGGGACGGACCACTTCCTCAATGAATTCGCGAATGAACCGGAAGCGCCGACAAATGGCTACAAAAAGCAACTGGCGCTGGTCCCGCGCACTTGCTTCGCACAGAAACACCAACTCTTCGCGGCTCAATTGTTGCAACCGATACCGTATCTCGCGCAAAAGCCGTGTTCGGCTGGCATCTTTGCGTTGTTTCAAAAGATTATCCTCGGACGCGAGATGGAGGACTTCGGCCCAATCAGGTCGTGTGCGGGCCAACCCGGCAACCGCGAGCGATTCTGGCAAATAAAGTGCTCCGGTAAGGAAAGAAAACGAATACGGTTCGATCCCGAGGCCCCGCGTTGTTGGATTGGGGTGAAGACGAGACTGAATCATTAACATTGCCCAATCCTTTCCGAGGCATACGCCAATCTCTGCGCTTCCGCTCCAAAACACAGGCGCGGCCATTCGCCATAGCCTGCCGGCGAACCGCCTGGCGGATTGAGATGGGCAGTGATGCTCACAACTTCTTCTGAGACGGAACTTACGTTCTTTGAGGGTAGCAAGATTGGATCAAGATTGTCACGCTTGGAAACGAAGCGGCGAAGCAGCGGACAGGCCGTGCGCCGCTTTTCAAAGGCAAGATACCCGGCAGGGAGAGAGGGCAACGCGGAGGCGAATCGCTCCCGCTCGGCCCTGCCGTTATTTGGGGGTTTATTATTCTTGACTCTGATGCCGAACTGCCGCGACCGAGGCTACTGCATGGGTAAGTTAGGTATCGCCGACGGCGGAGCTGGCAGCAAATGGGTCCTTTAAGAATTACCATTCAGAGCATCTCTGTTGGATTTTGAAGGCTTTTTCCGATTGTTTGGCTAGGGTTTTTCAACTCTCGGACTGGGTGCAGCGGTCGTCTGCCCCAGACCGAAAAAGTGGCAAAGAAGTGGCGAAGTTAGATTTCCTTGGCACTCTTCAATTAATGACGTAAGTCATTGATAATGAAGTGGTCGGAGCGACAGGATTTGAACCTGCGACGTCTTGGTCCCAAACCAAGTTTTGCGGCATTTTCGATGTTTTCATTGTTGCTCATAATTGCCTTTCTGTGCGCTAACCTACCCGCGAAGATACAAGCGTTTCCCTCGTATGGCAAGCATTATTTTGCATCTTTGGGCAATAATCGGCAGAAAAACCTGTGCGGGCTTGTGCGGCTGTGCGGGAACTGTGCGGCGGTCAAATCCTGTGCGGGAACTGTGCGGGCGCATGTTTCCCCGGCCAGCACTGCAAATGCGCCGTAGCGGGCCATTGGGCGCGATTGGCGCGGCTTGTGGCAGGTTTGGTCGCGGGGCGCGGCAGTCTGGCGGCGGCAGTCTGGCGGCGGGCGGTATGACTCGGCGAGGCAAATCAGGAAACAATCCGCTTTTGATTGCGGCTGGCTGGTTGTGGCCAAAGCTACGGTTGCACAATCCCCCAGGCGCTGACCATCAACCGGCGGGGGCCAGCGACGTGCCAGTTCACGTTCAAAGCGACTGGCGGCGCGGTGGTCAAGGTCAAGGCCGAGGGGGACTCCTACCCGGCCAGACCGTCCCCACCCTACCCATGCCGGGAGGGGGAATCAGGGGTGCGGCACTTCCGTCACCCCCTCGATTACGAGAATGGATTTTTTGGAAGGTTTCCAACCCCAGGACGCCGGGGTCTGTCGGCAGAGAACCCCTGCCCGCCGGCCCAAAATAAAGGCATTCTTTTTCTGGCCGGGGAGGGTGTCCACGGCCCCGTCCGGCAGGGGGAAAATGACCCCCGGTGGCCATCGTTACAGACTGCCTTCTGAGAGAAGTGAAAATCTGGCAGCGGCTTTTCCGAAAGGCTGTTCAGCGAGAAGTCATTTTCTGACGTTTCTGGCCCGGCGCAACCGATGATGGGAAGGTGTTCCGAGCGTAATTCGCGGTTCCGGCAAGGAATCCATTGGTTTTTGGCCAGACCGTTCCCGCCGGTTAGTGAGATCGGGGGGTGTTTCCGGCACTCCTGACACCGTGGAACCCGGACAATTTGGCAACCCATGAAGCAGGCTTGTGTGCGGTATGGTTTATGCTTTATAGAACATGGCGGACAGTATCAGAACGCGGTCGGCATATTTGGCCCTTTCGTCCAAGCTGAAATTGCCGCTTGTGGAAATATTCTCGATGTGTCAGCCTGCAATAGAAAATGACACGGGAAGAACTTGTAATCACAGCACTTGCGGCATCGAACGGCGCAATACATACGCCTGTTCAGATGCAGAAACTACTATTCCTGATCGACAAGAAGATTCCCGAATCCGTTGGTGGGCCGCATTTTCACTTCACCCCTTATGCTTACGGGCCGTTTGATTCCCAAGTTTACGGGTCTTTGGATGTCTTGGCTAACAGCGGTCTTGTTGATGTGCTTTCTGAACCTCATTTGCGTTGGAAAAAATACAAATTAGCCGAGATGGGCCTTGAAAAAGGCAAAGAGCTTTTGTCTTCCCTCCATCCGCCAATCCAAGCTTATCTGCGAGAGTTGTCTTCCTTCGTTCGGGGACTTTCGTTTGAGGAACTCGTTTCTTCAATCTACCGCGAGTATCCTGAAATGAAGGTCAACAGTATATTTAGAGGCTGACCATTGACAGCACTGGTCGGCATTCTGTGCAAAGACGGGGTGGTGATTGGCTCAGATAGTTCCGCCACCTTCGGCCCGCATCCACAGTTCCATACCATTGAGCAGCGCGTCAAAAAGATTTGCATTATTGAGGACAGAATCATCGTCGCTGGAACGGGGGAAATTGGTTTAGGGCAAAGGTTTTGTGAAACCGTTCGGCAGCAATGGCAAAAAATGCCTTTCCGAGATCAATTGCCCATGCAGATTGCGAAAGAGTTTTGCAAGGGTGGCATAGACGATTTTGCCCACACGAAAGCACAGCAGGGCACCTATGGTGCGATGGTTGCGTTTCCCACCAAGGGGAATAAATTCCATCTTTGCGAGTTTTCACTCCTGAACTTTCAACCTGAGCTTAAAACTGGGGACATGTGGTTCACCTCAATGGGAAGTGGCCAGCCCATCACAGACCCGTTCCTTGCTCTCTTAAAGAGGGTTTTCTGGCGTGAAGTGCAGCCGCTCGTCGATGAGGGCGTTTTTGCTGCATCATGGACGCTGCAACATGTAATTGAGTTGAACCCAGGGGGTATTAACGGGCCGCCGCAAATTGCTGTTTTGCAGCCATTGTCGGAGAAAGACCCACAGTTGAGAGCTCGCCTTCTTGATGATGCAGCGATTTCGGAGCACTTGGATAATGTTACCGCCGCTGAAAAGCATCTGGGCAATTACAAAGAGAGCTTGAAGAGCCGAGGAAAACCGATTCCGAATCCACCGCCTAATATTCCCGTAATCTCACAGGAGAAACTATAATGCTGTCGCCAGGGTGGCGGAAAAATTGCGTGATTAGACTGGCCGTGGCCTCACCAAAGCGGAGGCGGCACGGTGGTCCATGCATGGTTTCGTAAGGAATCTCTTATTTTTGGCCAGACCCGTCCTGGCGGTGTGGTGGGTAGGGAGGGAAATCAGCCCCCTGTCAATTCGATATGCCCCGCTTTTGCGCACGCCGGATTTTTGGAAATGCTTTTGCGCTGTGGTGAGTGTCGCCTTGTCGAGCTAACGCTCGTTGCCCGCGTTCACCAGAGTTTTTGGCATCGATATACGTCGGGATGGACTTGAACACACGGCCGTTTTTGGTTTCATCAAGCGTTGGATTCGCTGCCAACGCCCCTCGTTCCCGGCGGCGGTGGGAAAGCTGAATCGTTCGACCAAAGTCAGAAGACATGATCATCTCCCTTAGATACCTGGTTAATGCCCGCCGGTGACCGTGTAACCGGCCCGGCGCAAATCGTCCGCCAAGTCCTTCTCCATCTGGGTTGCCGCCTCATACGGCATCGGATTCAGGTGCTCGTACAATTCCGGCAGAAGGCGAAGGCCGTGGCGTTTGACCACGGATGCTGATTTGATTCCTGCCTTATGGTTGGCAAAGCGTTCTTCCGGGGTCAGCCCTGTCATGCCCACATAGACGCAGGGCCTCTTGGGGTCGCGCTTCGGATTGTCGGCGCGGACCTTCCGGTTCTTGCCAACGGCGGGGTTGAGCAGCACAACATAAACATTATGGTGCAGTTCAGGCTGCATCTTAGCGCGAAGTTGTTTGAATGTCCGGCGCTTCATTCAGCATCCCGCCGGCAACGGTTCCAGTTCGTCAATCAGAACCTCCCCGGCACTCAAATGTCTGGGAATAGGCCCAGTTCACGATTCTCGCTGGCGTGGCGTGAATAAAACGGACGATCCACACCCTTCCCGCCAGAATTTGTGTTCGGCACAAAGGTTGTCACAAAACTCCTCTTCCTTTGGGCCGGCAACGTGGTCCAACCGAAATGGCACCTGCTTGGATGCAAACTCACGACACTGATCCGCCCATCCGGGATGCTGTGTTGATGTCCAATTCATAATGCGTTCACGTCAACCAGACCATGGTGATTCCCTCGTTGGCTGCGCCCAAATCAGGTTCGCCGCGCAACTCCGGCACCGCTTCCAGCAGGTCCAGCGTCGTCTCATTGAAGATGGAGAAGTCTTCGCCCGCGATGAAATTCTTGATGCTCCCTTCCTTTTTGCGCAGGCCGAACGATTTCCGCAACCCGACACAGAGGGTCCCGCCCTTGCCCGAAGAACCATAACCGTGGATTACTTTCAGAACTCGCGCCCGGTCACGCTTCGCCTGCTTGATTTCCGCGATGACCAGTCGCCGCGCATCATCGAGAGTGGGCCACCCGGCTTCGACGTTGAATGTCCGAATCGCGCTCATCTGTTCTCAATCACGAGGTTTGGCATCTTCGTCTCCACCCTTCAGCCCTTGCCGCAGCACTTCTTGTATTTCTTGCCGCTGCCGCACGGGCACGGGTCGTTACGGCCAATCTTTGGTGGCCGGACGAAGGATTGCGGGGCCACGTACTTGGCAGATGGGGGCTGTGTTGGCGGCGGCAGGGGAACTTCAGCCTCTGGCAGCTTCTTGGGCCAGGAGTCCTCTGGGTGAAAAGACGACCACCATTCCATTTCCTTGATGGCATCTGTGATAATGCGGTATTGCTCACGATGCCACGGCTTCGGGGCGACCAAATCGTCCTCAATGCCTTCAAGGTCAGCAACAGTAGAATCAATCAAACCGTCCGCGTATGCCTGCCGCACGTCCTCGAGCAATTCCGGAGCAGGAAGGTCGGCAACGGAACAGACCAGTCCGTCCCACGCAAACGAATGTTGGCGCTGAAGTTTTCCATGAAACAAGCTGCGGAAATAGCCGACCACTTCGTCTCGAGTCATCTGCCCGGAGTGCTCCAGCACCAAAAAGGCCTCGATGGCGGCACTGCGGACGTATTCGTTGACCTCTTTGCTCTCAACCAGACCATGCAATGGCCCGGGATTGCCGTCGTAAACCGAGCCAAGAATTCGCTTGAGTCCGTCGCCAGCGGTATCGCCCGCCAGATCGAACGGCGTCTCACCGGGGGCGCTGAACATCTTAGCGATGGGCGCGTAGGCGCGTTTCTCTCGGAACTGGGCCAGCAGGTGCATCGCGAAGAGGTGAAGCATGTAATCCTGCCGTTTGGCGAATGCCAGCGGGTCTTCGGCCACAGCTTCCAGAACGCGCAGCAACTCCGGTGTGATGGCCTCCCGCTGTTCGATGGCAGCCTTCATGGCGTTCATGGGGAAGCGACCTGTGTAAAGCTCCAGTTCTTTGAGGATTTCAGGAATCGTCATCGCCAAACATTTTCGATGGTTGTTTATTGCCGTGTCGAATCAAATCTCCCTGATCTTCGCCCAAACCTGCTCCAAATCCCCGTCTTCCAAGGCCATCAGTTTAAGCTGCTTCGGATCTCCCAAGTCGAAAGCCTTTTTCAGCCAGGCCCAGGCCTCCTCCCGGTTTCCAAGCTGGCATTCGTAACACGCCAGGTTGTAAGGGATCAGCCAGACTTTTGGGAACCGCTTTTGGGCCGGGGTCAAAACCTCCTTCGCTTGAGGAATCCCACCTCCCAGCTTCCGTCGGGTGGCATAGGCCAAGGTGATCCATGCCATCGGTTCCTTCGGCTGCACCTTAACGAGCGCAGCGGCAAGCCGCCCCGACAAGTGCCTGGTCGTGTCGTCATTGCCCAGTCCCGCCGTAGCCTTGGCGAAGGAGGATCCCCAGCATTGCGCCCCGGCTGCCCTCGCAACACTGGGGCCAATGCCGCCACCACCAGGAATATTTCCTCAAACGCGCTACAGGGCATTTACGGCGCAAGATAAGCAGCAGTCGGCATCTCGTATCAGTTCAGGCGACAGAAATCATCTGAACAATGAAAAGCTGGCGGTTGCTGTTAAACCAGTCGCCATCAATGGCCACAGAATCTCCTGTGCGTGGAGTTGGACCTGAAAAGAACTCCGCAGTCATACACGGGATGTTCGCCCCGCCGTCGTTCGGGCGCAATGAAAACGCCCACTCTCCCGGCCCAGCTTCATTCCGTTTCGGTTCCTTTGCTATGATGCCAAATAATTTCATGTCCAAATGTTGTCCAACTTCGAAAAAAGTCAAATTAAGGCACTACCACTCCACATGTCCGGAATTCTTTTCCCGGCTTGACTCGAAGGGAAGGCACGGGGTAAAACAGCTTTTGGAATGAAGTGGTGCTTACATTGCGGTAGGAAGACCCAAAACGATTCGGTCAACTGTGCCGTTTGTGGCAGTGGTCAGTTTAGAATCGTGGCCCCCCAATACCAGCATGACTCAGTGGCGATTTTTGGCCCCATTTCGTTTGCTGTAATTGGATTCTTTTTTGGGCTGGTCTTCGGCTACCTGATAGGCGCTCCGGTGTTCGCATGTATCGTGGGCCTCTGTGGTGGTCTCGCAATCGGAGTCGTGTATCGTGACAAGAAACCCGCCAACGATTGACTATTGATCAAATTTCTGCGGCGTATCAAGAGTTTATGAAAACATATCCCAACTTCCCCCGATGCACATTGCAGGAATTCAGCCGGGTTATGCAGACTAACCAAGACCAATATGATTTTTCAGACGGCTTTGCCCAAGTACCTCCCTGAGCCAACATAAGCTGGATTCCTCCGGTAGTGTCCTAATTTGCCGAAAGCCGCGACATCCACACTGTAGCGCCAATTAGGCCAGCCGCTTCCGCTGATTGCGGTTCCGATCCACCATAATATCATTCTCCGGAAGCTTCACGTAAGCCGACATGTTGGTAGTGCCTTAATTTGAATTGGAGTTTTTTCGTTTTTCAGCAATCAATTGTTTTCGACGCTGATAAGCTGAGTAATTATCGTAATCTACCATTCCTTGTTCCAATTCTTCCTTGGTTGGGCTATTTCCATAAATGAATCTAGCAGCAAGCTCCCCCAACTTTATAGGGTCATTATCCTTTATGGCCTTCTGGATGGCAGGAAGGTTCTCCATCTCATGCCAGTGTTCTTTGAAATCCCTCTGAATCCGCGCTATTTCTTGTTCTGGCGTCATTTTTCGAGGTTTCATATCTTTCCGTTCGCTTCGCGCCACAACGGCGATTTTAGTATCCTAAATTGAATTTCTGTCAAATTCCGCGAATTTGGCTTTGGCTTTCGGTTTCAACCTTTCCAGTTGAGAAATGAGACTGTCAACTTGGGCGCAAAATGACTTATAACTTGTGCTTTGGTTGGTCAAATACGGCATTCCATTTGTGCTACAGGCGTAATCCGTAGCAACAACTTGAACCCGCATGGATGCCATTGGCTCGGCATATACCCCGGATTCAATATCAATATTCATTTGGGCTTTCCTTTCTTTGCATTCGCCACAATCGAAGCCCGGACAGCATCCAAGGTCGATTTGGAACTGCCCCTGTTGACCCGGCGGCGGCGGTGTCCCTCAAATTCAATGCTTTGGCCGTTTTGTCTCGGTTGCACCACCAGGAATGATTGGACTCCAAGACGGCATTATTTTTGGAGGCTTCCGTAACCTCTGTGGCGCACCGAATGCAAGTTTTTTCGCAAGCTGCTGACTTTTCCAGTGCGCCATTACGTCCAACTTTTTATTCATGGCTAAACATTCACCACATGCAAGGAAAGTCAAATTAAGGCACTACCGACATGTTTGTCGGCTCCTCATTTAATAAACTCATGTTCATGCCTTATTTTAACGAATCCACGATTTCTTTCAAGCTCCAAACGTGGCTAGAAAAAATCCTTTAGGGACCAGGCAAAATTCAGGGGAGCACAAGCACAAAACCGGGTGTGCAGGCTTTCATTGGCAAAACCGCATCGCGCCGGACTCACTTATGTTCCGCTACCGTTCGCCGGGCAACCTTGCGCCACAATCCATCAGCCCCCTGGACCCGCTCAAACGTCTCCACTAGGTCAATGCCCTGCGACTTCGCAAGGCCGCGCAAACTCTCCAGATTCACGCGCCCCAAATACGACAGGCGCTGCACCCCCGCCACCTCCACTCGTAACAACTTGCACGGACTGAAACAACTCGTCCATGATTTTGAACAATTCCAGAACCGGCTGCGAGCCCATCCAATACGCCCGACGGCTGAAAACCCCTTTCTCCGGCTTGATCTCCTCAAACATTTCTGCCATTGATGGCAGGATATGAAAAGACGCGAATTCCTCACTTCATCCATCGCGGCGGCGGGCCTTGGAACTATTTTCGCCGGGGCAAATGCGGGCGCCCAGGAAGCCGCCACACCCGGCACACGCGAGTTTTACGAACTGCGCCTTTACCATCTGCGGCGCGGACCCCAAACGGAATTATTCGATCGATTCTACAGTGACGCGGCCATTGCTGAAAACACGAAGGCCAAGCCAAATGCCAACACGCGAACACTTCCTCCTTCGCCTGGCCTACGGCGGGACAATTTCAGCGGCGACATCCCACTTCGCTGCGCGGGCGTAAATCTCAAGTCTCGTCGCCAGGACGGATGGATGGGCGCGGAGTGTGAGCGCGATCTTCTCCAATTCTGCGTTTGCCTCGGTGTGGTTGCCCAGGCCCAGCCAGCCTTGGGCGGCGGAAAGATGGTGGCTGTCGGGTGGTTGGAGGCCGCGTTTCATTAAAATATTGTGGGGAGCATAATCCGCCGTTCCCGGGAATGCCAGCCTCCGCAATCATTATGTCCGCAATCATTAAATGAAACGTGTTTAAGGCTTGATTTTGGGTGCTGTAAGCGAGATGGTTTTTGGCCAGAGCATCGTAGATTATGGCACTTTTAATACATAACCGTCGCTGCAACGAAAAGACGGCGCTCAGCAACTCCCAAGGTCAGGAGGCGGTCTGGATCAACAGATCAAGTGAGAAATGGTGGATTCCGATGAAAGCCGCGCAGTTGCTCAAGTTCAAGCAGCGCCACCCACGGCGCAACCTTCCGGCGGCGCTTGCCCGCAAGCGCGGCGAATCCAATTTCGTTTCGACTTTCAGTAAAGCGTACATCGCATCTACTGCGTCCGGTGGCGTAGGCGGCAAAGAATTTGCCCTTTCCGGCTTCGGTATTGCGGACTTTGTCTGGATCGCATGGCGGAACGCCGTCAATCCTGACGAAGGCAGCGCCCTGTCCATCGAAAAACTCAAGTCCCTGTTAAACCGGCACAAGCTCACCGCGTTCGAGATGAAGCTGTCCGACTGGCGCAAGGGACTCGCGCAAGCTTACCGCTACAGCTACTTTGCCGATCTGGCGGTGGTCGTCCTAATGCCTGAACTCGCCGCCACAGCCAAGGCCGACCTCGACCTATTCCGTGAATCCAACGTCGGCCTCTGGAGCTTTCACCCGGCCACGGGTGCGATCCGCAAGCTGTTCACACCTCGCCAGTCCGGCCCGCGCAATCCCAGAGCCAAGGACAAAGCTCTGGAGTCGCTTGGACGCAGCCTACAGTTCAGCCAGCTTCGTAAATAGCCCCAGCCCGTCATTCAATGGCTGGATGTGCTCCGCGTTCGACTTCTGGTCAAGCCGCACTGCCCGCGTTTGCACCGCCTCGTAGAGCAGCCCTGCTTGTTTGATCGCGTCGCTGCACTGCTTCAGTGCCTTGGCCTGATCTGTTCCGACCAGCCGAGTGTTGAGCGCTTTGACGGCTTCCCACGACTGCACTACCTCCATGTTGCGCGGAGGTTCTGAGCCGTTGACTGGATCATATAGAGCGTCCTCGGCGAGCTTGTTTACAATTGTCGGAAACATCGTCCGAAGCTGGTTGAATTCAAAAAACGTGATCCGGTTCAACAGGGCCAGCGACAGATAACGCTGGATGGGCAACCGTCCACCGCCCGCCGATGGATTGAATCGGTCGAGAGAGAACACCTTGAGGTTTGACCACCAGCCCAACGCGCCCGCGTCGCCGCCCGCCGCGCCAAGGAACGGTGTCAGGATGTCCGAGTAACCGTTGATGACGTTGAACCCGTTCACTGCCAGCGTATGATTGATGAACATCCACGCGGCGATGACATCCGCATTGTAGATGTCCGACCGCGCTTCGGTGTTCCGAGCTGAGATCAGCACGTAGAACCCATCCGGAGGATCATCCAGTAGCGTGATCTCGTTGATGAAGTCCACCAACTCCTGTTTGTCCATTAGCGCATTGCGTGACACGGCCAGCGTCGCATACACAGGGCGCTTGTCGTTCAATGCCGCGTATTGGGGCTTGGCCAGCCGGATGAAGTTTTTCGAGATGACCGCCTCGATAGAGTTGAGCGAATTCGGGATCAGGATGTTTGGAGCGATGATACCGGTGACGTTCAGACCGCTCTGGAAGGTCAGTGCCGCCGTGAGTTCTTTTTCGATCTGGCTCTCGCGCTCCAGTTGGCTGCGGCGTCGCGGCTGGAAATAAGCATCGTAATCTTTCTCCAGCAGGTAACCGAGTCGGGCTTCCTCGGTGCCGTTCAGGAAGATGGCGTAGTA
Source organism: Verrucomicrobiota bacterium (assembly GCA_050014435.1). Classification (GTDB taxonomy): domain Bacteria; phylum Verrucomicrobiota; class Verrucomicrobiia; order Limisphaerales; family Palsa-1400; genus DASRLE01. Next base: position 20,671 of record JBEKDI010000089.1, read on the forward strand.
TTGCGGGTCAAGCAGCCGCTCAGCAGACGAAGATGCGGCTTCTATCGTGGCCAGCTTTACCTCCAGCGATGCGAGCGAAACGTCGCGGGGGCTGTAGATCACGCCTTCGAGCAGACCTCGCGCAAACCCCTCGGTGATTTTCTCGCCCTCGGACGCACCGTGTTGAGCAAACAATTTCATGAGCCACTCTCCATTCTTTGGATCAGCGCGTTTAGGTTGGCTGGACGTAGCGCCGGTTTCTTTTTCAACATCTGGTCAACGATCTGGCAAAAATCGGGCGAAAGGTCAGGGCGATGCGTGGTCAGCGGCGTAGCCGGTTGATGCAAGGCACGGGAAATTGTGTGCATCATGTCATCCCGGTTTTGGGCGAGCGGGTGGCGCTGAGCGCCGTATTCGTAGACCGTCATGGCGGTGGTGTAGAGGTCGGTGCGGTAATCAATCGTCTCGCGGAAGGCGGGGTTTATCATCTCCGGCGCGAGATACCGATACGTGGCCAACGGCATCCGGCCAGTGGGGTTTGCAGTCAAACTGGTTTCCTGCACCGAGTAGGCAATGCCGAAATCCAGCAGCACAAACTGCCGTGCTGGTTTGTTCAGTTTCATCACGTTCTTGGGCTTGATGTCCCGGTGGACGTAGCCCAGCGCCCACACGTCACGGATAGCTTTGAGCAGCGTCACAAACAACAGCCGCAATTCCTGCTCCGTTGGTTTGGCCGCGCCAGAAATCAGCAATTTCCAAAGGTCGCTGCCCTCAAGGAATTCCTCCGAGTACGCCACGTAGCCCACGGCATTGATGGTTAGCGGTGTTAGAGCAAGCGTGCCCAGCTTCACAATCTCCTGCCCGGCGCAGCGGCCCAAGGCTTCGACCTCACGGCGCACCCGCCCGATCATCTCCCGCTTGAACGCCTCGGCGTCGGTGCTGCCGTCCGAGGTGGGAATCTGGATCAACTTCAACGCCTCTCTCTGCCCGCCGAGGGTCACGCGGTACACGGCTTTGAAACCGCCCGTGTCCAGCAGCACGATATTTTGTATTTGCGGCAGCGCCCGCTGGAGGTCGCTGTCGCTTGGCGGAGTCATGTTCATCTCCCGGGACAATAGTTCGCAGCGGACGTGCAAGGCGAGCCTTTAGTGCTGGAGACTCACCACGATTCCGACAGTTTTTCCACCACATCCTTCCTCGCCAGTACGCGGGAACAGAGTTCCCATCGGTTCTTGTCGGGATCAATGGTTTCCTTGTAGCGGAGTTCGAACACGTCGCGGGCTTTTTGACGGAGATGGATGTATTCGTCCATCATCGTTTCCAGCCGTTCTTCCGTTTCAATCCACTCGTCTTCAATCGTGTCGGGCAAGCCGCCGAAGATGTCGAACTTGTCCTTCAAACGACGCGACAGAACACGATAGACCTTTTCGTCCTGGGTGTCGTGATAAACCAGGTTCAGCATGTCCACCGTGCGCCGTGCCTGGCCAAAGCGTTTGATGCGGCCGAGCCGCTGTTCGAGCCGCGATGGATTCCACGGGAGGTCCACGTTGATGAGCGTGCCAAGGGTTTGCAGGTTCAACCCCTCACAGGCGGCGTCGGTGGCGACCACGAGCCGCACGCTGCGTTTCTTGACGGCCTTCTTAATCTCCTCACGTTCGATGGACGCGAACTCGTTGGCGCGGAACATGCCGCTCTTGCCGGTGCCGGCATAAACGGCAACCGGCTCACTGGGCAGAGTCTTTGCCAATTCGGAGGCAATCCAATGCGCGGTGTCGTAATACTGGCTGAAGACGATACAGCCGTGCTCGAGCCAAGTTTTGCCCTCGGTGCGATGTTCCGTCAGGAAATAGCGGACGGCGGCGAGTTTGGGATCGTGCGCCTCCGGGCGGGACAATTCCTCGATAATAGTTTGGAGGTGGCCAGCTTCTGAAGGGGTGAGGGAACTGAGCGGTTCCAGCAGCAAGGCGGCCTGTTCTTCATCTTCAAGCAACTCGCGCCCCAACATTTTGGTGGCCGTGCTGCGACCGGAAGCAAAGCTGGAGCAGATGCGCTGTAGCAAAAGCGACTTCATGAAGCCAGCGGCCTTGGTGCGCTGTAGCAAGGCGGTCGTGAAATCTTCCGCTGCTTTGTAGGCGAGGTCGAACGGGTGGTTTGTGAGCAAGCCGAGGCCGTCAAAGTGAACGCCGGGATACGCGGTCGATGGCGCATCGGGAACCGGATGCACTTCGACGGCGACACGTTCGAGCAGGCCCGCTTCTTCCAACGTCCGACGACGACGCAGGACGGTGTGGCGGACGAAGGGGTTGTGTTGCTGATAGAAGCCGGGCGACAACGTCTGGAGGATCGATTGCTGGGCGAAAAATTCGAGCGAGCCGAAGCCCTTATCAGTGAAGAAGGCGTTGTTGGGAATCCCAAGCTGGAGGCGCAAGTTGGCGACCAGCGGTTCCTCGTCGCCGGGCGGGAGCGGGTTGCGCAGCCATTCCCAGGCGTCGCGCTCGTCGAGCGGGACTTCATCGCCTTTCACCACCGGCAAAGCCCGCTGCATGTTGACCCACATGCTCATGGCTTCCCGGCCCAAGACGAAATCCGCGCCGGCGTTCAGGATGCGCATCAGATCCCAAAGCTCGCGCACATCGGTCTGGATGGGGGTGGCGGTGCCAAGCAGGAGATTCTTGGTGCGCGAGCCGATGCGCAGCATGAAGTCGAGAAGGTTGTTCGACTCGTCCTTGTTTTCGCCGAGACCACCGCGACGCCGGGCTTTATGGGCTTCGTCCAGAACGACAGTGCCAAACTTGCGGCCCAGCAGGAAACGAGCCTCCTGTGATTCATGGACGATCAAGCCGGTGGAGACGATGGCGATGCGGAACGGGCAACGGGTAATGTCCTCGGCACCCTGGGTTTTGATGGTATGGCCTTGAGGATCAATCCAGACCTTCTGCCCGGACAACCAGACGGCGCTGGGGATGCCGAGCCGGTCCTTTAACTCAACCTGCCACTGAAACGTGAGCGTCGAGGGGCACAGAATGAGAACCGGGCCGTCATCGAGCAACGCGGAGATCATGGCGCTGGCGGCGAGTGACAGAGTCTTGCCCACGCCGACTTCATCGGCCAAAAGGAGGCGCGCCTTCCCGTAAGTCTCGCGGTGCTTTAGGAACATGGTGACGAATGCCCGCTGCCACGGTTGGAGTTGTTCGCCGCCGCGATAGATGGGCGTTTCGGCCAGGGCCGCGCCGGGCAGTTCGTCTGGCCGAACTTCAGCGAAGCGAATCTCGACGCGGTCGGCGACGCGCTTGATTTCTTCGACGATGGCGTCGGGCAGTGGGTAGGAATGTTCCCAGAGCGCGTCAAACTCCTCCTCGACCCAGGCGAC